>CANFHX010000005.1 GCA_947446865.1 Flavobacteriaceae bacterium
ATTAATCACGAATTTAAAAACGTTGTAGTTTCGCATAAAGCGCTTATTGAAGCAGATATCGAAGTTCAGAAAAAAGAAATTATTGGTCAATTAGAAAAAGGACAAGTATTGGAAGGTGTTGTTAAAAACATTACTTCTTATGGTGTGTTTATTGACTTAGGTGGTGTTGATGGATTAATCCACATTACAGACCTTTCTTGGTCAAGAATTAATCACCCAAGTGAAGTTCTTGAGTTGGATCAAAAATTAAACGTAGTTATTCTTGATTTTGATGATGAGAAAACAAGAATCCAATTAGGTTTAAAACAATTAAACGCTCACCCATGGGATGCACTTGGTGCGGAACTTAAAGTTGGTGACAAAGTGAAAGGTAAAGTAGTAGTTATTGCTGATTACGGTGCTTTCATTGAAGTTGCTGAAGGTGTTGAAGGTTTAATTCACGTTTCTGAAATGTCATGGTCTACGCATTTACGTAGTGCTCAAGATTTCGTTAAAGTTGGAGATGTAGTGGAAGCTGTTATCTTAACTTTAGATAGAGACGAAAGAAAAATGTCTTTAGGTATCAAACAATTATCGCAAGATCCTTGGACTGATATTACTTCTAAATATCCTGTAGGTTCTAAACATACTGGAATCGTTAGAAACTTTACTAACTTTGGTATCTTCGTTGAATTAGAAGAAGGTATTGATGGTTTGGTTTATATCTCTGATTTATCTTGGACTAAAAAAATCAAACATCCATCCGAATTTGTAAACGTAGGAGACAAACTAGATGTAGTAGTATTAGAATTAGATGTTGATGGACGTAAATTATCTTTAGGTCATAAACAAACTACTGCTAATCCTTGGGACAAACATGAAGCTGCTTTTGCTGTTGGAACTATCCACAACGGAACAATCGCTGAAATTGTTGACAAAGGTGCTACAGTAGATTTCGGAGAAGATGTTGTTGCGTTTATTCCAACGCGTCACTTAGAAAAAGAAGACGGTAAAAAATTGAAAAAAGGCGATGTAGCTGATTTCAAAGTTATCGAATTCAATAAAGAATTCAAAAGAGTTGTTGCTTCTCATACTGCTATCTTTAGAGAAGAAGAAGAGAAAAACGTGAAAGCAGTTTCAGAATCTGTTTCATCTAACAACAATTCAGCGTCAACTTCTACTTTAGGAGATAACAATGATATTCTTGCTGAATTGAAAGCTAAAATGGAAAAAGGAGGAAACTAATTCTCTTATTCTTATAAATACTAAAAGCGCTACAGAAATGTAGCGCTTTTTTTGGTTGTTATTAGCCTTTCTATTTAAGTATAAAAACAACTTTGTGTTTCTTTGTGGAATCTTCGTGCAACTTCGTGAAATGAACGTTTTTTCACCAAGAGTTTTAAGAAACACAATGTTTCACTAAGAATTATTTTTCACAATAGTTTAAATGAATTCAAATAGATCTATAAGTTTATTGGAAAGTCATTATGCGTTTGTATTCCACTTTAATAACAAGATTTCCGACTATTTTGTAATTATTAGATTGAGTAAATATTTTAGTTAGAGTTTAAATTGTTATCCTCCAAAATCACCGTTATCACCTTCACCTTCTCTTTTAGGTTGTTTTTCTTTGTCGCTTTTTTGTTTGTTAAAACGATAAGTGAATGATAAGTTTATTTGACGTTGTCTGTATTGCATTTCACTATACGAACTCAAAGTAGGTAAATTCGTTTGAGAAATTCTTTTTCTAGAATTAAAAAAATCGTTTACGTTTAAAGAAATCGTTGCTTTATCTTTCATAACATCTTTGCTAAATGCTAAATTAGCAGCAAGAACACCAAGACTTTTTCCTTGAAAGGTGTTTTGTGGCGCATTATAAGTAGCATTTGTTTGCCAATCAATTTTGTAGGGCAAAGTAACTTTAGAGGAAACTCTAGTAAACCAACTAGAGGATGCTTTATTTATGTCTTGACTTATTACGTCTAAAGAGCCAATTGGAGTATATTGAAAATTACCAACAACAGTACTTCTAAAAAAGTTGAAATTGCCGTTTAGTTTCCACCATTTAAAAGGGGTGTAATTCATATTAAACTCAAATCCGTAACGAGTATCATTATCTAAATTAATAGAAGTAGAAACGTAAACCGGAGTATCAACTGGAACCCCATTAACAATAGTACTCACGATATCACCAGTAGGTCTTTTTACAAATTGGTATGGATTTTTAGTTTTATTGTAATATACTGAAGTGGTTACTGTTACTTTTTTAAATTTATTCATATAACCAAAATCTAATGCATCGGTAAAGGATGGGTTCAAATCTGGATTTCCTATAAATAGGTTGATGTTACTGGTGTAGTTATTCGGAAACGGAATAATAAATCTATTTCTAGGTCTTTCTATACGTTTGCTATAGTTTATAGAAACGGTACTTTGTTCTGTAATTTGATACGTTAAAAAAGCACTTGGAAAGAAGTTGCTGTATTTTTTATTTTTGTAAAAATCAGTTAGTAACAACTTACTTTCAATAGAGGAGTTCTCATAGCGCAATCCTAATAAATAAGAGAATTTGCTTATTTTGGAACCAAATTGCGTGTACAACGAGTTAATTCTTTCTTTGTAATCAAACACATTGGTAAAGTTGGAATAAGGACTATAAGCCCCTGCTGCATCAACACTTCCAACTCTAAAATCATTATTCATTTCAGTAAAATTTCCTTTGTAACCTGCTTCAAATTGGCTATTTTTTTTAATTGGTAATACGTAATCCGTTTGTAATAAGGTTCTGTTTTGTGTTTGATAATTTTTGGAAGCCTCAATAAATGTATTACTTACAGCGCCAACATACGAATTGGTAATGGTAGAAAAATCATTATCAAAATTTTTAGAAACCGCACCGTCAACGGTAAGTTTATGTCCCTCTTTTTTAAATTTTTTTGTAAAATTAGTTGTGTATTCAATGTCGTTAGTATACGTAAACTGATCGTTAAATCTATTAGATACGAAATTGTTATTAGCCGCGTAATTGTTAATTACATCATTAATAGGACTTGCTCCATCACTTTTTCGGTAGGAAAATCCGTTGGTCCAAGTTAAGGTTTTATCTAAAAACCAATCTACTCCAAAGTTGTAGTTATATCCTTTTCTTCCAGAGACACGATCAATTCTTTCGTTTGTTGTTTGGTAGACAGTTCCAGCTGAGTTGATGTAATCGGAATCGGTTAACGTTTTTCCGGGTGCTTTACTATCATTATATCCTATAGTAGTGAAGACATTGAAATTTTGACTTCTAAAATTGATGGTTCCAGTAGTGCTATAGTTTTTTGGATTTCCTGCAGTGGCAATGAAAGTTCCATTAAGTCCATTATTTTTACCTTTCTTAAGAACAATATTAATAATTCCTGCACCACCTTCGGCATCATAACGGGCAGATGGATTGGTAATTACTTCTACTTTATCTAAAGCATCTGCCGAAATACTTTTCAAAGCATCGGCAATATTGATGGAATTGGAAGGGCGTCCATCAATTAATATTTTTACATTATCGTTTCCACGCAAACTTACATTTCCGTCGCCATCCACAGAAACGGAAGGTACATTATCTAATACATCACTAGCAGTACCACCTTTAACGGTCATATCTTGCCCTACATTGTATATTTTTTTATCTAGTTTTATTTCTACTGTAGATTTTTCTCTAGTAATAACTACATCCTTAAGTTGGGTGGCATCGGGTTGTAAGGAAATTGTTCCAAGATTGGTATCTGTAGTTAAGGTTTTTCCTTTAATTTCTAAAGATTTGAAAGATATAAATTCTACCTTAATATTGTAAACTCCCGGAGTAGCATCAAAATTAAAATCACCAGTTGCATTGGTTATTCCTCCTGAAGTAACTTTGTTGGTAGTAGTATTTATAATAGAAATGGTACTATATTCTAAAGGTTGTGAAGTGCCTTTTTCGATAACTTTTCCAGTTATTTTAATTTTAACTCCTTCCGGTCTTTTTTGGGAATAATTAATTAAAGTGGCTAATAATAAACTTAAAGTTAAATAAAATTTAATTTTTTTCATGATTGGGTGTTAATTTTTCGATATGCATATAAGACCACAAAATTAAACATTCGTTTAAGTAACCAATCATAAAGGTTTGTTAAAAGTACCTAAAAAACATTATAGAATTTCTTTAATTTTCTCCAAAGGTCTTGCTATTACTGCTTTTTCTCTGTTGGCAGCAATTGGGCGTTCCATTAAAATAGGATACTCTACCATGGTTTGAATGATATCTTTATCGGATAAATTTTTACCTTTATAATTTTCTACCCAAATGGATTCTTTTATTCTAATTAATTCGATTGGAGTTATTTTTAGTTTGCTAATTATTTCACTTAATTCCTTGAAATTTAATGGATTTTCGAGATATTTTACAACTTCAAAAGTATGATTGGATGTTTCTAAGAATGCCAAACATTCTCTAGATTTTCCGCATCGTGGATTGTGGTAAATTGTTATCATTTTTTTAATTAAAGTAAGAATATATGTATTTTTTGTAGTATTTTAGTCGTTGCAAATGTAGTATTTGTTGTGCTATATAATTTAAAATTAAACTATGTTTATTGAACAAGGAATAAAAAAAAGCAATGAATTTTGGAAATATATTTTAGGTTCCATTCTTATTATTGCGGCTTCTACTTTGGGACAGATTCCTTTGGGAATGGCAGTTGCTTTTAAGTCTTTAAAATCGGGTAAAATTCCAACAGACACTAATACTGCTATTAATTTATTAGATTCCAATCTGTCTTTATTTTTAATAATGTTGTCTTTTGTTTTTGGATTTATAGGACTTGTATTTGTAGTGAAATATTTTCATAAACAAACTTTACTAGAAGTTACTACTTCTAGAAAAAAAGTAGATTGGAGTAGAATATTTTTCTCCTTCGGATTATGGGCTTTGTTTTCTATTGTAACTACTTTGATAACTTATTATGCTAATCCAGGAGAGTTAGTTTGGAATTTCAAACCCGTTCCGTTTGCCATTTTATTTGTTATTGCAACCCTTTTAATTCCTATTCAAACGAGTACGGAAGAATATGTTTTTAGAGGTTATTTAATGCAAGGATTTGCTAATTTGGCTAAGAATAAATGGTTTCCATTAGTGATGACCTCGGTTATATTTGGCTCCATGCACATATTAAATCCAGAAGTTGGTAAACTTGGGTATGTTGTATTGGTTTATTATATAGGTACCGGATTGTTTTTAGGTATTTTAACTTTGATGGATGAAGGCATGGAATTATCGCTTGGTTTTCATGCGGCCAATAACCTAATTACCGCACTATTAGTAACTTCCGATTGGACTGCATTACGAACCAATTCTATATTCAAAGATACTTCCACACCCGGCGGTATGATGGAAATTTTTATTCCAGTGTTGGTAATTTATCCAATTCTATTATTTATATTTAGTAAGAAATACCAATGGACCAATTGGAAAGAAAAATTAACAGGAAACATAACATTAGATAATAATATTAATACCAAATATCATGATTAATCCAACGTATGAAAATGTACACAATCATTTTAAATTAAATGGTTTTCACCTTGATAGAGAAGATTTATGCCGTGTTGCTTATAGTTTTATTAAAGAAGGCGAAGATTTTGAAAAACCAGTTGGCGATTTCCTTTTAGATTGGTTTGACAGCAAGCCTTATATTGAAATGCAAACATCTGGTTCAACAGGAACTCCTAAAACCATTAAAGTAGATAAACAAGCCATGGTGAATTCGGCTATTGCAACGGGAGATTTCTTTGGTTTACAATCTGGAAACAGAGCCTTACAATGTTTGCCTGTGAAGTATGTTGCTGGAAAAATGATGTTAATTCGATCTATTGTTTTAGGATTAGATTTAGATTTTGTCGCTCCAACTTCCCATCCAATGGAAGGCTTGGAAGAAAAATACGACTTTGTTGCTATGGTGCCAATGCAAGCGCAAAACTCGCTTAAAGAATTGCGCAATGTAAAAAAACTTATTGTTGGTGGTGCTAGAATTAGTGCTTCTCTTGAAAAAGAGTTGATGAAATTGCCAACCGAGGTTTATGAAACCTACGGCATGACCGAAACCATAACCCATATTGCCGCCAAACGAGTAGGAGAGAAGGTATTTACTGTTTTACCGCATGTAACTATTTCGTACGACGATAGAAATTGTTTGGTAATTCATGCGCCTAAAATCATTGCTGAAGACACTGTAGTTACTAATGACTTGGTTGAATTGGTTAATGAAAATCAATTTAAGTTTTTAGGTCGAATTGATAACGTAATTAACAGCGGTGGCGTAAAAATTATGCCCGAACAAGTAGAACAAAAACTGGACGGAAAACTAGATAGACGATTTTTTATCACTTCTAAAGAGGATAAAGAATTGGGAGAAAAAGTAGTATTAGTAGTAGAAGGGGATTCCTTTGACATTGATACTACTATTTTTGATTGCTTGGATAAATACGAACATCCAAGAGAAATCCTTTTTGTGTCTAAGTTTAAAGAAACTGAAAACGGTAAAGTATTGCGTAAAGAAAGTTTAAAATAATTTATAAAAAAGTTAACACGAATTCCACGAATTGGCACAAATTAGTAAAACTTGAAATTACACAAATTTAATTTGCTTTTAGCAAATGAGTGAAATTAATTAAGAAAAATTTATTTGTGTAAATTCGTGGAATTCGTGTTTAAAAAGTTGACACGAATTTCACTAATTGTCACGAATTAGTAAGAATTGAAATTACATGAATTTAATTTACTAAGTAAATTAGTGTAATTAATAATCTAAAATAGATTAGTGTAAATTCGTGGAATTCGTGGAATTCGTTTTGAAAAAACTTTTACTCCTTAATTAAATCCACATAAAAATCATTGGTAAGCACTTCGACTTCATCAAGGGATTTTATTTTGATGTTGGATATATGCCACTCCAAGGTTGGCTGAATTCGTATTTGTTTTCCGTTAACTTTAATGTCTATTGGCATATTAAAATTGGGTTCGGAAGCATTCCAACGGTATTCTAATTTATTTTTATTGATTTGAATAAATAGTTCGGGAATAGTAGTGTATCTTAAATACTGATTAAAAATAGGGGTTAAATCCATGCCACTTTCGGTGTTAAAGAAATTTATAACCGTTGCAGTATCAATTATTTTATGACGGAAGGTGTTGGAATAATCCAATAAAATCTTCCACCACAAATCCTCATTTTTTATAACATGACGTAAAGTATTTAACAGCAAGGCACCTTTGTAATACATATCTCCTGATCCTTCTTTGTTTACTCCGAAAGGTCCAATAATAGGTTCGTCATTACTTACGTTTTGCTTCATCCCATTCATGTATTTCTGTGCTTTTTCAGCACCAAATTGACATTCCAAATAGACTACTTCAGTGTACATGGTGAAGCCCTCGTGAATCCACATATCGGCAATATCTTTGGAAGTGATGCTATTTCCAAACCATTCGTGACCACTTTCGTGAATAGTGATGTAGTCAAATAATAGCCCAATTCCGGTTCCAGATAAATCGCTTCCTAAGTAACCATTTTTGTATTTATTACCATAAGCAACAGCGCTTTGGTGTTCCATACCTAAATAAGGAGTTTCCACTAATTTGTAACCATCTTCTTTAAAAGGGTAAGTTCCAAATTTACTTTGAAAACACGTTAGCATTAGTTTCGCTTCTTCAAAATGGGATTTGGCTTTCACTTCATTTTCTTTCAATACATAATAATCTAAATCTAAATCGTCTAAATTATCGTGTATGTGTGCAAAATCGGCAATATTTACAGTAATATCATAGGTGTTAATTGGGTTTTTAACTTCCCAATCCCAACGAGTATAACCATTTTTCAAGTCTTCACTACCCATTAATCTTCCGTTAGAAACATCCATTAACCCGTTTGGAACAGCCACTTTTATGGTCGCACCATTATCAGGTTCATCGCTTTGCGAATCTTTAACAGGATACCATAAACTAGCACCAGTACCTTGGCAAGCCACCGCTACCCATGGTTTTCCTTGTTTGTCTTTGGTGAAAACAAATCCGCCATCCCAAGGTGCATTTTTGGCAACTATAGGTTTTCCAGAATAGTAAAAACAAATTTTCTCTTCATTACCACTATTCAAATTAGTAGGAAAATCAATAAAAACCGCATTGAATTCTCTTTTGTAATTTAATTTCTTTGAATTGAAAACTATAGAATCCACTTGCATATTTTCAAATAAATCTACCTGAATTTTTTTAGTATTGGACACTACTTTAAAACTAATACCATTATACCCAACAATTGATTTATCCTGAATATTGATTTTGATATTTAAGTCGTATCGCAAGACATCATAACAAGTTCGTTCGGCTCGCAAACCTCCTTGTAGTGTGTCTTTTCTGGTAGTCGTTTCTTGGGCTGAGAGACTTTGGAAACCTAAAAAAGCCATGGTGATAAAAAGTAGTTTTTTCATATATACAATTTCAAATTGAATAAATAGATAATACAAATGGTTATTTTCTTGTGCGATTCGATTATTACAAATATAGTTTAGTTTTTCAATTGATTAGATATAATTAACTTTAAAATAGTTGTCAAGCAAATCGATATTTGGTACAATTATATTGGATTTGAAATTAAAGTTATCATGTTGTAAGTTCCTTTTTTTGTTTATATTTGAAATTTAAATTACATAAATTATGAAAAAACTATATTTTGTTTTAATTGGATTAGTAGTCTTTAGTGGACTAGAGGCACAAGTTATTGATATACCTAATGCTACTTTTAAATCTGCTTTATTGAATTCTAGCCCAACTTATCACATTGCTAAAAACTTAAGTGGTGTTTTTTTTAAAATTGACGCAAATAGTGATGGACAAATTCAACAAATTGAGGCAGATGCTGTTTCAGAATTAAATTTGAATGAACCAGTAGGTGGAACTCCTTTATATATTACTAGTATTGTTGGAATTTCAAGTTTTAATAATTTAACTGTTTTAGATGTTCAAAACAATTCTATTGGAAGTATTGATATTGAGGGTTTACAATATTTAACAAACCTTAACTGTAGTAATAACAGTCAATATTTATTTACTTTGATATTGAAAAATTTACCAGCATTAACAACTTTAAATTGTGCTTCAGCTGGACAAAATACATCTACTCCTTTATATACTTTTTTAAATTTACCTTCTTTAAAATTTATAACGTTTTCAGGTTGTAAATTTTCTGCAAATACACTTGATTCTATAACAAGTTTAGAGGAAATGCATGGTTATGCAGGTTATAAATCGACAGCAACAAATGTTGACTTGAGTAATAAACCAAATTTAAAAATTGTTGATTTAAACCAAAATACTTTTTCAACATTAACTTTCATGCCAAATAATATTATTGAAACTTTAAATGTCAGTTCCAGTGATTTAACAACATTTGATAAAAGTCTTTTTACAAATTTAAAAATTGTTGATTTGGGTTGGAATAAATTTCATGGACTAGATTTTTCAAACATGACTTCTTTAATTCAACTTTATTGTGATAATGCCAATACTTCTTTTTCCTATAATTTCACAAGTCTTAATGTTCAGGGTTGTACCAATTTGAATAAATTAATATGTTCAACAAATGTAATCCAAAACTTAGATTTATCTAACCTATCTAATCTAACTTATTTGGACTGTAATGGTAATGACGATATTTTTACTAACACTGGATTACAAACAATTAATTTAAATAATTGCACTAGTTTAAAAGATGTTATTATTAATTCTAATGCATATTTAACAGAGTTAGATTTATCTTGCTCAAGCAATTATAATCAGATTAGAGTTCAAAATTGCAATAATCTTCACAGGATTAACCTCAAAAATGGTGTAAATGAAACAAGTTTATCTGCAGGTTTATTTAGCTTTTACTCTTGTCCTTTATTAACTTTGGTTGGAGTTGATTTTGGTGAAAATTTCAATTTCCTAGATACTACAATACAACAAAGTCCATATTATAATTTTACTCCGAATTGTTCCTATAATACAATTATAGGAAATGTAAAATTTGATATAGAAGGAGATGGCTGTCAAAATAATATAGGAGTTAGCGGTATTAAAATACATTACAATTGTACTAGTCCAGATTGTTATACTTTTACTGATTCAAATGGGAATTTTATTTTATATACTCAAAATAATTCTATAACACTTACCCCAGAAAATAATTTGTTTCCATTATTTGATTTTGGTTTAACATCTCCTATAACAATAAATTTTAGTTCCAATGTAAATGTTAGTAATGTTAATTTATGCCTGGCACCTTCGGGTATTCATAATGATTTACAGATAACATTATTACCAACCCACGCTCCTGTTCCTGGCTTTGATTCTTATTATAAGTTAATTTATAAAAATAACGGAAATCAAATTCAATCTGGAAACATAAATTTTAACTTTGATGATTCAATAATGGATTTATTGGTATCCAATCCTATTCCTAACAGCACTCCAGCAAATGCTTTACAATGGTCATTTTCTAATCTATTGCCGTTTGAAACGAGAGAAATCGATTTTACTTTTAAAATAAATACACCAACACAAATTCCTCCTGTAAATAGTGGTAATATTTTACATTACAGCTCTTCAATAATAGGTTCTTCTGCAGATGAAAATCCAGATAATAATATTTGCATTTTAAACGAAACCGTACAAAATTCTTATGATCCGAATAACAAAATTTGTGCAGAAGGTGTAAGTATATCGCCTAGTTTAGTTGGAAAATATGTTCACTATGTAGTTAATTTTGAAAATGACGGAACTGGAATTGCTAAAAACGTTGTGGTAAGAGATATTTTTGATACTACAAAGTTTGATATTTCATCTTTAAACATTATAAGTTCAAGTTCTAACGTTTATGCAAGAGTCACAAATGTAAATCAAGCTGAATTTATCTTTGAAAACATTAATCTACCTTTTAGTATTGGTTCTAATAGAGGTTATGTAGCATTTGAAATTAAAACCAAACCAACATTAGTTTTAGGAAATATCTTTAGCAATACTGCAAATATTTATTTTGATTATAATGCACCGATAGTAACTAACACTGCATCTACATCAATTGTAGCATTAGTTAATCCTACAGTTGTATTTAATGATTACTTTTTCTTATCGCCAGTTCCATCAAAAGGAGTATTAAACATTAACACCAAAAAAGATATTACTATATCCTCAATAAGCATCATCAATACATTAGGACAAGTAATGCTGGTGAATTCTAACCCAAATAATACGATAGATGTTTCTAATTTAACTGCAGGCACTTACTTTATTTATATAATTACGGATAAAGGGACTGGTAGTGGAAGGTTTATTAAAGAGTAAAATAGATTAATCAAACAAAAGCTCTGTATTGAAGAGCTTTTGTTTTAAATATCTAAATATGTCTGAGAAGTCTAAAAATCTATACTCGTATCCTATCCAAATTAAACTTTTTATCAATTGGGGAGTGGTTGGTAACTATAGGTTTTCCAGAATAGTAAAAGCGAATTTTCTCCTCGTTACCACTATTCAAATTAGTAGGAAAATCAATAAAAACTGCATTGAATTCTCTTTTATATTCTAATTTTTTGGAATGAAATACAATTGAATCCACTTGCATATTATCAAATAAATCGACCTGAATTTTTTTAGTATTGGATACTACTTTAAAACTAATGTCATTATACCCAACAATTGATTTATCCTGAATATTGATTTTGATATTTAAGTCGTATCGCAACACATCATAACAAGTTCGTTCGGCTCGCAAACCTCCTTGTAGTGTGTCTTTTCTGGTAGTGGTTTCTTGGGCTGAGAGACTTTGGAAACCTAAAAAAGCCATGGTAATAAGTGCTATTTTTTTCATGATTATAGTTTTATTTATACCTGACAGGTTTTTAAAACCTAACAAGTATAATAGTACAAATATAGTTTAGTTTTTAGATTTGAAAAGTTTTTAAATACCTGTTAGGTCTAAAAATTATTTTCTTATTTAAAATTAATTTCTTAAATTTAAGTAACAAATGTTTTATTAACTAAAAATACTTATTATGCCATTTGACAATTTAAACAACAATCATTACACGTCAGAGGAAAAAACTTCTGCAAATGATGCCATTAAAACATTAGAAACTATTTTAGTTCCTAAGTTAAGAAATTTATCTCCCGAAGAGCGTGTGCGTTATGGGAGCATTAATGAACAAAATAAACTCATTGTTAACAAGGTTTATGATTACAACAATAATCAACCCAATTTAAGTTCTGCCGATGTGGATTGGGAGGAGTTTAATAAGGATTATGACTCTAGAACTTTTATTCAATCCCTAATGGCACGATTGCAGAGCCTGATGAATGGATTGGATAATACCAAAGTGTTGCATGATTATGATAATTACCAAGCGTCATTAACGGATTATGGTTACAGCCAGTACAAAGCGGGTACAAAAACTGCAGGATTTGAAACTAAAGTTAACGAACTGTCTCAATTCTTTAGCAGAACAGGAACAGCCACTAAACAGTTGCCAGATTCCACTGCAACACCATAATAATATATTTTATTTTATAGTATGCCCTTTCAATTATTTGAAAGGGCATTTTTTTTGGCTCTACAAAGTTGCTAATAACGTAAAAGTTCACGTTGGCAACCCAAAGTTTTAGGTTAAGTAACGCAAAATTTCACGTCTATAACCTAAAGTTTCACGTTTATGACGTCAAGTTTTACGATACACAACGCCAAATTTCACGTCATAAACGTGAAATTTCACGATTAGAACGTGAAGTTTGGCGTTTTTAGTAAAATAAAGTAAGTCACTTTGTCATTAAGGACAAATAGGATGGATTGTGGCTGCTTCAATTCCCGTTGCCAACTGTAGGGACAGGTCGCGACCTGTCCGTACGTGATGCCCATACGTGATGCCCATACGTGATGTACCTACGCAATATATCCGTTGGTTAATGAATTTGGGTTTTTGAAGATATAAATTCATTATATACATTTTTAATTCCAAAGAAAAATCCCATCCTAATAGTAAAGATGGGATTTCTACTGCGTAAAATAAAACCAGTATGGTATAGGCTATACTTGTATCACTCCCAAATTAAACTTCTTTTCAATAGGAGAGTGGTTGGCTGCTTCAATTCCCATAGAAATCCAGGTTCTAGTATCTAAAGGATCAATTATGGCGTCGGTCCATAATCTTGAGGCTGCATAATAAGGCGAAACTTGCTCGTCGTAGCGGGCTTTGATTTTGTCAAATAATTCTTTTTCTTTCACTTCATCAATCACTTCGCCTTTGGCTTTAAGTGAGGAGGCTTCAATTTGCGCCAATACTTTAGCGGCTTGTGTGCCACCCATTACGGCAAGTTCGGCACTTGGCCATGCAAAAATTAATCGAGGGTCGTAGGCTTTTCCACACATGGCATAATTTCCTGCTCCATAGGAATTCCCTACAATAACCGTGAATTTTGGTACCACCGAATTGGCTACGGCATTAACCATTTTGGCACCATCTTTTATGATTCCACCATGTTCGCTTTTAGATCCTACCATAAATCCGGTAACGTCTTGCACAAAAACTAACGGAATTTTCTTTTGGTTACAATTGGCAATAAATCGAGTGGCTTTATCTGCAGAATCCGAATAGATTACTCCGCCAAATTGAATTTCACCTTTTTTAGTTTTAGAAACAATACGTTGGTTGGCTACAATTCCAACTGCCCAACCATCAATTCTGGCATAACAGGTTATAATTGATTTGCCATAATCTTCTTTATACATATCCATCTCCGAATTGTCTACCAATCGCTTGATGATTTCTAGCATGTCGTATTGTTCGGTGCGGGCTTTAGGAATAATTCCGTAAATATCTTGTTCGTCTAAAGTTGGTTTTTCTGATTTAATTCGGTTAAATCCTGCTTTATCATAATCCCCAATTTTACCTACGATGCTTTTAATTCTATCCAAAGCATCTTTATCGTCTTTGGCTTTATAATCGGTTACCCCCGAAATTTCACAATGGGTGGTAGCGCCACCAAGAGTTTCGTTGTCAATATTTTCGCCAATAGCGGCTTTCACTAAATAACTTCCGGCAAGAAAAATACTTCCGGTTTTATCAACAATCATAGCTTCGTCGCTCATAATAGGGAGGTAAGCGCCACCTGCAACGCAACTTCCCATAACGGCAGCAATTTGGGTAATTCCCATGCTACTCATTTGGGCATTGTTTCTAAAAATTCGTCCGAAATGTTCTTTATCGGGGAAAATTTCATCTTGCATTGGCAAATAAACCCCTGCAGAATCGACTAAATAAATAATAGGTAAACGATTTTCCATGGCAATTTCTTGCGCACGAAGATTTTTCTTAGCAGTAATAGGGAACCAAGCGCCGGCTTTAACGGTAGCATCATTAGCAACCACGATACATTGTTTTCCTTGGATGTAACCAATTTTAACGACTACACCACCAGATGGGCAACCACCATGTTCGGCATACATTCCGTCTCCAACAAAACCGCCAATTTCAATGCATTTTGCTTTGGCATCCAATAAATAATCTATTCGTTCTCTAGCCGTCATTTTACCTTCGGCATGCAATTTTTCTATTCTTTTTTCTCCTCCACCAAGTTTTACTTTGGCAAATTGGTGTTTTAAATCGGATAATAAAAGTTTATTATGATCTTCGTTTTTATTGAAGTTTAAGTCCATATATGGGATGTGTAATTTATATATTATGTTTTGCTAAAATACGAAAACCTTTGAAATATGGTATAAAAAATACGAATCAAAAGCAATATGTTTTCAAAACTTTATTTTTTTGTGTTTTTGACAAAACTCACCACAATTAATAACGCCTTATTATTGTTAACTTAACATTAACTTAACATTAAATAGATAGTTTTGCAAACATTAAATAACCACTATTATGTCTTTAAACAGTATTTTTCAATTTTTAGTTCCGAAAGATAAAAAGTTCTTTCCATTATTTGAACAAGCTTCTGCTAATTTAATAACTCTTGCAGAAACTTTGCATGAAGCAGTTAATGCTCCAAAAGCAGAACGTGAAGATTATTTTAAAAAAATTGAAGAATTAGAAGCTGTAATTGAGGAAATTACACACAAAACGCATTTAGAATTAAGTAGAAATTTCATTACTCCATTTGATAGAGAAGATATTCACTCTTTAATTAAATCGATTGATAATGTTGCCGATTACATGCATAGTGCTGCTAGTAAAATGCGTTTGTATCAAGTTGAAAAAATCACAAAATCAATTAGAAAGTTAACTGAAATTAATTTGGAAGCTTGTCAGTTGATTGGTGTTGGTGTTAGAGAATTAAGAGACATGAAAGACCATAAAGTAATTAAAGATACTTGCAAGAAAATTAATAAATTAGAAAGCAAAGCGGATTCTGTTTTTGATAAAGCAGTTGCTGATATTTTTGAAAATGAAAATGATGCCAAAAACATCATCAAATATAAAGAAGTACTTTCTGCATTAGAATCGGCATCCGATAAGTGTAAAAGTGTTTCAAATGTTATGGAACAAATTTCTGTTAAACATTCTTAATAATAATTATAATTTAGACATACCAATATGACTTTACTTATAGTTATTATAGTACTAGCCTTAATATTTGATTATATTAATGGTTTTCATGATGCAGCCAATTCTATTGCTACCATTGTTGCTACTAAAGTATTAACACCTTTTCAAGCTGTTTTGTGGGCTGCTTTTTTTAATTTTTTGGCTTACTGGGTTTTCGGATTTGGTGTTGCTGATACTGTAGCGAAAACAGCAAAATCGGAAAATATAGATTTATCTGTAATTCTTGCTGGAGTTATTGCTGCAATTATTTGGAATTTAATTACCTGGTGGAAAGGAATTCCTTCTTCTTCCTCCCATACTTTAATTGGTGGTTTTGCAGGTGCAGCTATTGCTCATGCTGGATTTCATGTTGTAAACTGGTACAAACCAGGTGAAGATGGTGCATTGCCTTCTGGTGTTGCTGTGGTTATTGCTTTTATTGTACTAGCACCATTATTAGGAATGATTATTTCCTATTTTATTTCAATTTGGATGATGTATGCTTCCAAAAAGATAATTGGACCAAAAATAGTTACCTTAGTTTTAATGGCTTTGGTAGTTTGGTTTTTATCTGCAGTAATGAAATTTGATATTGAAAAACCTAGATTTGAAAATCACTTTTTAGCTATTATCACAGAACCATCTAATATTAAATGGTTGTTAGTAGGATTTATCTTTTTTAGTTTAGCCATATTCAATTTACGATTTAGTAGCTATTCAACTGCTAAGGCAGAAAAAGTTTTAAAAAGAATGCAATTAATTTCTTCAGCATCTTTTAGTTTAGGTCATGGTGGAAATGATTCTCAAAAAGTTATGGGTATTATTGCAGCAGCAGTTGCAGTTTATATTCATAGCAATGGCGTATCAGTAGATTCAATGCCTGAATGGTTGCAAGTAGTGTTACCTAATGAAAAAGACGGTATAAAGGCACAAATGCCAGAATGGATTCCAATAGCTTGTTATTCTGCTATTGCAGCAGGAACTTTAAGTGGTGGTTGGAAGATTGTAAAAACTATGGGATCTAAAATCACCAAAGTAACTGCCTTTGAAGGGGTTGTTGCTGAATCTGCAGGTGCATTAACGTTGTTTATGACAGAGCATTTTAAAATACCTGTATCTACAACACACACTATTACAGGGTCTATTATTGGAGTAGGAGTAACTAAAAGGGTTTCTGCTGTTCGTTGGGGTGTTACTGTTAATTTATTGTGGGCTTGGGTGCTAACCATTCCAGTTTCAGCAGTAATAGCAGCTATTACATATTATATTGTAAAATTATTTTTATAACAAATAAAATAATTAATTTTTAATGCGTTCGAATTTCGAACGCATTTTTTTTTTGCATAATTAACATTTATTTCTACGATATTAATTAATTTTACAAAACATTATCTTTTAAATTAAATTTGTATTATTTGTAATTTTTTTTCTATTAAAATTAACATAAAATTATTCTTTAAATAATACTTAAATAACATTAACTTTATATTGTTATTTAGTTAACGTTTAATTAACATTGCAGTTTCATCTTTGCCCCATCAAACAACAATTAAGCATTACAAAGATGAAAAAAACAATGTTAATTTTCTTTTTTTTTGGTTTTCAAATGATTAATGCACAAGAAATAGCTACAGATTCTGTTAAAAAAATCTCTATTGATTCATTAAAACAAATGGTAGATGATCATACCATGAAATTTGGAGATACTGACGAAAGATTAGCCACTATTGAAAGTGATTTAGCAAAGCTGACTAAAATTAAAATATCTGGATACATTCAAACTCAATATGACATGTATGATTTTCAGGATGGAAAAGGACCTGTTGCAGGTTCGTCTGCTACTGCACCAGTTTCTAATTCATTTTACATAAGAAGAGCCAGAGTAAAATTTGTTTACGAAACTTTAGAAGGTATTAAATTTGTTTTACAACCTGATTTTGCAGTTGATAAAGTATCCTTAAAAGATGCCTATGTTGTACTTAATGATCGTTGGTTCATGCAAACCTATTCCTTAACAGTTGGTCAATTTAACCGATTAAATTATGATGTAGAATTTACATCTAATACTAGAGAATTTCTTGAAAGAGCTCGAATGACTACCACTTTATATCCTAACGAACGCGATATGGGTGCGAAATTGGAAGCAAATTTTGTTAATAAATATAATATTCCATTAAAGCTTCAATTAGCAGTGTTTAATGGTAACTTTGGAGAAGGCGCAATTGCGAATCAAGTTCGAGATATAGATAGTAATAAAGATGTTATGGCAAGAGCTACTTATTCTTTTCAATTTCCTAGTAAAGGCTTGGGAATAGATATAGGAGGGCATGGTTATTTTGGATCAACTAAAGTTTTACCACAACCAGTCACTAATCCTATAACACCTCCTGCTGTTTTTTCAGATGTAAATAATGTTTCATTCACTCCAAGTGTTGGAGAAACTCTAAAAAAAGACTGGTTTGGCGCAGAGGCACAAATATATTATGACTTTCTTGGCGGAACTTCTTTAAAAGGGGAATATATTACAGGAACAATATCTGGAAGTACTAATGCTTTAGAAACTTATTCTGCTTTTGGAGCTAATAAAGTTAGAAAATTTGATGGTTTTTATCTTTCGTTTACTAAAAATGTTGGAAAATATTTACAAGCGGCAATTCGATACGATAGTTACGATCCCAATACTAAATTATCTGGAAATGATGTTACAAGAGCTGATGATTTAAAATACCATACTTGGACATTTGCTTGGCAATATTTTTATGATGAAAACATAAAAGTAGTCTTAGGGTATTCTATGCCAGTAAATGAAAAAAGTGATGTGGTAGGAGGAGATTATCTTACAAGCGCAAAAGACCGTAAAGACAGTACCTTCTCAATACGTCTTCAAGCTAGATTCTAATTAATAATAAATATAAAAAAATTTAAAAATGAATACTTCAAAAATTAAAATCGCATTATTGTTATTAGTTGTAATGACTATTGGTTTTTCCTTCACAACAGTAGATAAAATAACTATTAAAGGTTCCGATACCATGGTTATTTTGGCTCAAAAATGGGCGGAAGTTTATATGTCCAAAAATCCAAATACAGCTATTCAAGTTACAGGTGGAGGATCGGGTGTTGGCCTTTCTGCTTTAATTAATGGTTCAACTGATATTGCTACCTCTAGTAGACCCTTAAAAACATCTGAATTGGAAAAAATTAAAGGACGTTATGGTACTTTAGGAGTAGAAGTTGCTTGTGCCAAAGATGGTATTACTATTTATTTAAATAAAGCAAATGGAGTAGATGTACTTACTCTAAAACAATTAGGAGATATTTATTCAGGTAAAATCACCAATTGGAAAGAAGTTGGTGGAGTGGATGCTAACATCAAACTTTATGGTCGTGAAAACAGTTCAGGAACTTATGTTTATTTTAAAGATAACGTAGTGAAAAAAGATTACGCATTAACTTGTCAAACTTTACCAGGAACTGCTGCTATTGTAAATGCAGTAAAAAAAGATAAAAACGGAATCGGTTACGGAGGTTCTGCTTATGACACTGGAGTTAAAGATTGTAAAATTAAAAAAGATGCAAATAGCCCAGCTTTAGTTGCTAATGAAGAAACTATTAGAAATAAAACATATCCAATTACAAGATATTTATATATGTATTTGGCAACAAAACCTACAGGTGCTAACAAAAAATTCATTGACTGGGTTTTGAGTCCAGAAGGGCAAAAAATAACTTCTCAAGTTGGATATTTTCCAATAAAATAAAAAACATCTGTTTCTTCTTTAATTCAAAGCTATTTCTAATAAATGAAATCTAACATACCAGAAAATAATTTCACACGCGAAAAGCTAAAAAAGCAGTTTCGTTTTTCTGAATTTTTTGCCGAAAAAATAATAACTTCTGTTGCTTATTTTTCAATAGCTATAATTATTCTGATATTTTTCTTTGTATTTAAAGAGTCTTTGCCAATTTTTAAATTTGGTAAACAAGAAAAAGCTAAAACGGAAATTTCAAATTCCAATAGTACCTCAGAAAAACCAGAAACCTATGGTGGTGACACTACAGAAGAGCATTTAAAGCCAGAAACCTATGGTGGTGACATTACAGAAGAACCTTTAAAACCAGAAACTTACGGAACAGATACTTCTTCCGATACAAAAGAGTTGAAACCTGAAACCTATGGAGAAGTAGTTGCAGATGCAGCTGCTCCAATTGAGGAAGCTGTAAAAGAATCGGAAGATGATGGAGCCAATAATACTTGGAATAGTTTTCTTACTACCGAATGGGTACCAGTTTCTGATAAACCACGTTTTGGATTAATTGCATTGCTTGTCGGAACCTTAAAAGTTACCATTATAGCTATGTTATTTGCTGGACCAATAGCAGTTTTAGCAGCTTTATATACTTCTACTTTTGCTTCTAAAAGAGCCAAAGAAATTATTAAACCAATTATTGAGTTACTAGCAGCATTTCCATCGGTAGTTATTGGATTTTTTGCCTTAATGGTATTAGCCACTTTCTTTCAAGATATTTTTGGATACGAAACAAGATTAAATGCATTTGTTGGTGGGGTAGCAATGGCTCTTGCAGCTATTCCTATAATATATACCATTTCAGAAGATGCACTTTCTGCGGTTCCACCAACCTATACCGAAGCTAGTTTAGCTTTGGGTGCTAGTAAATGGCAAACAGCATTTTTTGTAGTATTACCGGCTGCTATTCCAGGGATATTTGCTGCAATTCTTTTAGGAATTGGGCGTGTTTTTGGAGAAACGATGATTGCTCTAATGGCAACAGGAAATGCAGCTATAAATTCGGCTAACCCTTTTGAAAGTGTTCGTACTTTTGCTGCTACAATTGGATCCGAAATGGCAGAAACTGTTTTTGGAGATACCCATTATAGTGTGTTGTTTTTTATAGGTTCGTTGCTTTTCATTTTTTCTTTCGGATTAAATGCACTTGCAGAATTTTATGTAAAAGGAAAATTAATTAAAAGAATTCAAGGTAAATAGTTATGAAAAATAATACTACGACCGAAGAAAATACTTTTTTTTCTTCTCCAAATAAATCAGCAGCAATAAAAGAAAAGATAATTATAGGTTCCACTTTGGGATCGGTTATCCTAATAATTTCAGTATTATTTCTTATTATTGGAATCATTGTTTATAACGGATGGGATTTGTTCTCTTGGAAATTCATCTCTACTTTTCCAACAGATGGAATGACTAAGGGAGGAATATTTCCAGCTATTATTGGAACTTTTATTTTAGTTATTGTAATGTCAATAGCTGCAGTTCCTTTTGGGACTATAACCGCACTTTATTTAACCGAATATGCTAAAGAAAATTCAAAATTTGCTGCGGCAGTACGATTTTCTGTACGAACTTTGGCAGTCGTTCCTTCGATTATCTTTGGGCTTTTTGGGTTGGGTTTCTTTATTCAATTCATAGGAAAAGGAATGGATAGTACCTTTAATGATGGTCAGTTACATTGGGCGCAGCCTAATATATTATGGGCAAGTTTAACCATGGCTTTATTAACATTACCCGTTATAATTGTTTCTGTTGAAGAAGCTTTGAAAACGGTACCAAGAGAATTAAGAGAAGCAAGTTTAGCACTTGGAGCAACCAAATGGCAAACAATTAAAAAAGTGGTATTACCAGGGTCGGTTTCTGGAATTATGACGGGTACAATTTTAGCAATAAGTCGTGGAGCAGGAGAGGTTGCGCCAATTTTGTTTACAGGAGCAGCTTACTATTTGGCTACACTTCCAAAATCAGTAAGCGACCAATTTATGAATTTGGGGTATCATATTTATATAATGTCAACACAATCTACAGACGTAGAAAAAACAATGCCAATTCAATTTGCTACTACATTAGTTTTATTAATGCTTACAATTTCATTAAATATTGTTGCAGTAATAATTCGTTCTAGAATTAGAAGAAAAAAGATTTAATAATTTCAATTTATTAATAAAAAACACCAATTAGTTACGATGAAAGATGTTAAAATAGAAGTCAATAATTTGTCTTTATATTATGGAGAAAAACAAGCATTGAAAAATATTTCTATGCAAATTCCTAGAAATAAAGTCACAGCACTTATTGGTCCTTCGGGTTGCGGAAAATCTACATTTTTGCGAAGTATAAATAGAATGAATGACCTTATTCCTTCTGTGAAAATAACAGGTGAAATGCTAGTTGAAGGAATAGATATCTATGATAAAGATGTAGATGTTGTTAATATTAGAAAGAAAATTGGGATGGTTTTTCAAAAATCAAATCCTTTTCCAAAATCTATTTATGAAAACATTGCTTATGGACCAAGAATTAATGGTATTAAAGATAAAAAAGTACTTGATGAAATTGTAGAAACATCATTACATCAAGCAGCTATTTGGGATGAAGTAAAAGATCGATTGGGAGATTCTGCAATGGGACTTTCTGGAGGGCAACAACAAAGGTTGTGCATTGCAAGAACTATGGCTGTAAATCCAGATATTATATTAATGGATGAACCAGCAAGTGCATTAGATCCTATTTCTACTTCAAAAATAGAAGAATTAGTACACCAACTTAAAGATAAATATACCATTATTATTGTAACCCATAACATGCAACAAGCTGCTAGAACTAGTGACTATACTGCATTCTTTTATTTAGGTGAGTTAATAGAAATGGATAAAACTAAAAGTATCTTTACTAAACCATCCAAAAAACAAACTGAAGATTATATAACAGGTAGATTTGGTTAATTTTTTTTACCTAGAATTTTTTTATATATTTAAATAAAAAATATGGCATCACATTTAGAATTAGAATTAGATAAACTCAGAAATACAATTATTAAAATAACTAACCTTGCAGAAAATCAAGTATTTGAAGCAATGGGTATTTTATTGTCAGAACCAATTTCTGAAAAAAAAGTAATTAAAAAAACAGAACATAAAATTGATAAATTAGATTCTAAAATTGAAGAAATTTGTCAAAATGTTTTTGCTCTACAACAACCTGTTGCTTCCGATTTAAGGTTTATTATGTCGGCAATGCATATAAGTAATGAAATTGAAAGAATTGGAGATTTTTCAATTAATATTATTAAACTGAATAAAAGCATCAGTAAAAAACAAAATGTAATAGAAAAGTTTAATATTACTGCTATTGCTAGAGCTATTGAATCTATTATAATTAAAACAAATGTTTGTTTTCAAACGTTTGATAATAAAGAAATTGAAGAAGTTTTTATTATTAATAAAGATATTAAAAACAAAATTGAAGAAACAATTCCAGAGATTATTTCTGAAATGACAAAAAATTCTCAATTAGTAGTATCAGGAACTAATCTAGTTATGATATTAAAACATCTAGAAAGGGTAGGGGATCATTGTACTAATATTGCCGAGTCGGTATATTTTGTGATAAATGCTAAAACCATTCGACATGAAAACATACTGAGTAAAAAATAGCTTTTCTATATTTTTTAATAATTAACATATGTTTTCTAAGTATATATTTAAACTTACAATAAAAATTATGAAAAATAAACTTACACTATTATTAGTATTGGCGATGGTACTTCCTGCAATTTCAATCGCACAACTAAAGCCAATTGATTATAAAGATGGCGACCAAAAACTTAGCGGATTTGTTTCTAAACCAGCTAAATCTTTGAAAAATAAAGCGGGTATTTTAATTCTTCCTGCTTGGATGGGTATTGACGATCACGCTAAAGAAAGTGCTGCCGAATTGTCTAAATTAGGTTACTTTACTTTTGTTGCAGATATTTATGGTGTAGGAAATAAACCCAAAGATTATAGCGAAGCAGGACAAAAAGCAGGTTATTTCAAGAAAAATATTAAAGAATACCAAAAAAGAATTCAACTAGCTCTAGACCAATTGATAGTGCAAGGTGCTAATCCAGACAATATAGTTGTTATGGGATATTGTTTTGGAGGGACTGGTGCAATTGAAGCAGCACGAACCAACATGAAAGTAAAAGGAATTGTATCGTTTCACGGCGGTTTAGGTCGTGACGAAATAAGAACAATTGATACAATATCTGTAAGACTTTTAGTATTACACGGAGCGGACGATCCTTACGAAAGTGAAACCGAAATAAAAGCTTTTCAAAATGAAATGCGACTTGCTAAAGCAGATTGGGAGATGGTTTATTATGCTAATGCAGTGCATTCATTTACCGATAAAGGTGCCGGAAAAGATAATAGTAAAGGTGCCGCTTATAACGAAAACGCTGATAAACGCTCTTGGAAAGCAATGTTGCAATTTTTAAAAGAGGTTCTTTAATACAAATAATAATTTTTTAAAAATAAAGTCCTGAAGTAAATTTACTTCAGGACTTTTTTTATACTGCAGCAAATCAATAAATTAAATAGAGGATTGTCCTTTTTTATGATTTTATTTTGCAATTAGTGTTTTTCCACCCAAAGCCTTGCATTCACAAATGCTTCAATCCAAGGAGAAACTTCGTCTTTTTTATCACTAGGATAATAAGCCCAGTTCCAAGGGAAAGTCGAACGCTCAATGTGTGGCATCATTACCAAATGACGACCTGTTGCATCACACATCATAGCTGTATTATAATCCGAACCATTCGGATTCGCGGGATAACCTTCATAACCATATTTGGCTACAATATTATAGTTACTTTCTTCGTAAGGCAAGTTGAATTTTCCTTCCCCATGCGAAACCCAAACCCCAAGAGTGCTTCCAGCCAATGACGATAACATCACCGAATGGTTCTCTTGTACTTGTACCGAAGTAAAAATACTTTCGTGTTTGTGCGAGTCGTTATGCAGCATTTTTCCGTGAATTTCATGCTCCGGATTAACCAATTCTAATTCCATAAACAATTGGCAACCATTACAAATCCCAACCGAAAGGGTATCTTCTCTTTTAAAGAAATTTTGCAATGCAGTTTTTGCTTTTTCATTATATAAAAATGCACCAGCCCAACCTTTAGCCGAACCCAAAACATCCGAATTAGAAAATCCACCAACAGCACCAATAAACTGAATATCTTCTAAATTTTCACGTCCCGAAATTAAATCGGTCATGTGAACGTCTTTCACATCAAACCCTGCCAAGTACATAGCATTCGCCATTTCGCGCTCACTATTACTTCCTTTTTCACGAATAATCGCTGCTTTCGGGCGCGTACTATTTGTCATTCTGAGGAACGAAGAATCTCCCGTAAAGTGTTTCGGAAAAGTATAGTGTAAGGCTTGATTTTTATAATTATCAAAACGCTCTTTTGCCTTATTATTTTTTGTTTGTTTTTGGTCTAATAAATACGAAGTTTTAAACCAAATATCTCTGTGTTTACTCACTTCCAACTTCCAACTTCCAACTTCCAACAAATTACTTTCTGCAACTTTTCCAATTTTGAAAAACTCCATTCCTTCAAATGCTTTTTCAAAAGTAGCATCGTCTTTTGCTTGAAGCACAACTCCAATATTTTCAGAAAATAAAATCTTAACTAAATCTTTTTCTGTAAAAGAATCAAATGAAATGGTAGCACCCAAATTCACATCGGCAAAACACATTTCCAATAAAGTAGTAATTAATCCACCACTTCCTATGTCATGTCCTGCAAGGATTTGTCTATCTTTAATTAAATTTTGAATGGTATTAAACGCATTTTTAAAATAGTTAGAATCCTTAATAGTAGGAGTTTCCGTTCCAATTTTATTTAAAGTTTGTGCAAACGAACTTCCACCTAATTTAAAATCATCTTGCGATAAATTAATATAATAAATAGAACCTCCATTGCGTTGCAAAACAGGTTCTACCACCTTAGTAATATTCGAACAATTTCCACCTGCAGAAATAATAACCGTTCCTGGAGCAATCACTTCGTCATTCGGATATTTTTGCTTCATGGATAGCGAATCTTTCCCAGTTGGAATATTGATTCCCAATTCGATAGCAAAGTCCGAACACGCTTGAACGGCTTCATACAATCGAGCATCTTCGCCTTCATTTTTACAAGCCCACATCCAGTTGGCAGAAAGCGAAACGCTTTGCAAATTATCTTTTAACGGAGCAAAAACAATATTCGACAACGCTTCCCCAATAGCATTTCTACTACCGGCTTTTGGGTCAATCAATGCCGAAATAGGAGCGTGCCCAATAGATGTTGCAATTCCTTCTTTTCCGTTATAATCTAAAGCCATTACGCCAACATTGTTCAACGGCAATTGCAAAGGACCAACACATTGTTGTTTGGCTACTTTTCCGCCCACACAACGATCGACTTTATTAGTCAGCCAATCTTTACAAGCAACTGCTTCTAGTTGCAGTACATTTTCTAAATAGGTTGGTATATTTTCGGTAGTATATTCTAAATCAGTATATTTTCTAACCACAGTTTTGTCGTTCATGACCACTTTTGGTGAACTTCCAAATAGGTCTTCTAAAGCAAAATCCATTGGTTTTTCTCCTGTTGTTTTACTTTTAAAAGTAAAACGATGATTGTCTGTAACTTCCCCAACTTGGTACATTGGCGAACGCTCTCTGTCGGCAATACGTTGCAAGGTATCTATATCCTTTTGTCCAATAACCAATCCCATACGTTCTTGGCTTTCGTTTCCTATGATTTCCTTTGCGGATAGGGTAGGATCACCAACGGGCAATTTATCTAAATCGATTAATCCACCGGTTTCTTCTACTAATTCCGATAAGCAATTTAAATGCCCACCAGCACCATGATCGTGAATAGAAACAATAGGGTTTACGTCGCTTTCTACCAAACCACGAATGGCATTTGCAGCACGTTTTTGCATTTCAGGATTAGATCGTTGGATAGCATTCAATTCGATGCCAGAACCTAAAGCACCCGTATCGGCTGAGGAAACTGCAGCACCACCCATACCAATTCTATAATTTTCACCACCAAGAATCACGATTTTATCTCCTGTTTTTGGTTTTTGTTTTTGTGCTTGCGATGCTTTTCCGTAACCAATTCCACCCGCTTGCATGATGACTTTATCGTAACCTAATTTGCGGTTGTCTTCATCGTGTTCAAAAGTCAAAATAGAACCAGTAATTAAGGGTTGCCCAAATTTATTCCCAAAATCGGAAGCACCATTAGAGGCTTTGATCAAAATATTCATTGGCGTTTGGTACAACCATTTTCGTTCGGTCATACCATTTTCCCAATTTCTATTTTCTTCTAATCTAGAATAGGCAGTCATGTAAACCGCGGTTCCAGCCAATGGCAATGAACCTTGACCACCAGCCAATCTATCACGAATTTCACCTCCCGAACCTGTTGCAGCACCATTAAAAGGTTCTACGGTAGTTGGAAAGTTATGCGTTTCTGCTTTTAAGGAAATAACTGAATCGAATTGTTTTTTGGTGTAAAAATCAGGCTTGTCGGCTGTATTTGGTGCAAATTGCTCCACGGTTGGCCCTTTAATGAAAGCTACATTATCTTTGTATGCAGAAACAATATCATTCGGATTTTCAGCTGCAGTTTTCTTAATTAATTTGAATAAAGAGGAAGGTTTTTCTACTCCATCAATTACAAACGTTCCGTTGAAAATTTTATGACGACAGTGTTCCGAATTCACTTGAGAGAATCCAAACACTTCCGAATCAGTAAGTTTTCTATTTAATTTTTTAGATAGATTTTCTAAATAGGTTACTTCGTCAGCACTTAAAGACAAACCTTCTTGTTGGTTATAAACGGCAATATCTTCAATTTCTATAATGGCTTCCGGTTGGATATTTATCGTAAAAATATCTTGGTGCAATTTGGAATATTTTTGCGAAAGCATTGGATCAAAAGCAATAAAATCAGCAGCAACTTTTTCAAATTCTTCTATTCGAATAATTCCTTCAATGCCCATATTTTGAGTAATTTCAACAGCATTGGTGCTCCAAGGCGTTACCATTGCAGCACGAGGACCAACAAAAAAATCCGTAAGCACGGATTTCTCTATTTTAGTTGCGTTACCAAAAAGCCAATTTAATTTAGAAATTGTTTCTGTTGAAAGTTCATTTTGTGTATGCTGCGCCAGTTCGCTGTTGCTCGTGTGAACAGCAAATACAGTAGCGGTTTCGTTACCGAAAAAGTGAATCATTGTGTTGTGTTGTATTGGTAGGGACAAGTCGCGACTTATCCGCACGTTGTGTGTTGTGTGTTGTATCCGTAGGGACAAGTCGCGACTTGTCCGTACATTAATGCAAATTTAGTTTAAAAAACAGAAGTAGCAAAATGAGTTATCAATAGTTTTTAACGGGTTTTCGACAATTCTAAGATAACAAAAAAGCCTTCGAAAGAAGGCTTCTAAAATTAGTTTGCAATAAATTGGTAGGCACCAATATTGGTATTGGTAGAATTTCTTGGTTTATTTAAAATATCGAATAGGCTAGCGGCAGCAGGGGCTACTTTTGCAAATAAATCTTCGGTAGGCCACATTTGATTTTTGTCAATATTTTTAAACTTTGGATTGATATTCTTTTTGTTGCCATTTTGTTCTAAACGAATGCTGTCATATAAAGGGTTTGCAATTAAAGCCGAACTTAAATCATTCACTTTAAACAAACAATTAAAAAAGGTTGTTGCGAAAGAAGTTCCTTTTTTCTCTAAAGATATTTCAGTGCTATTAGAACCATATACAATACAATTGGTCATTGCTATGGTAGTTGGTTTAACTAAATAGGCGGTATCGGTTTCTAGATAGTCATTTAAAATAACTGCTGCCTGCTTAGAACTGTTCCAATTGTTGTTGAAAGTGCAGTTGGAGAAATTATAGGTACCTCCATAAGTTGCTGCAACATTGGCTTGACCGCTATTGTTAACCACTAAATTATCTGCGGTAATTTGAGCCGTTCTACCTAATATTCCATAGTTAGAACAATTGTAAATTTGGGAATCTTTAATGGTGAATTTTGTAAAAGAGTTATCTGTGGTTAGTGCTAAATTATTAGATAAAATACCAACCGATGCATTCTTTAAAGTAAGATGTTCAATTACATTATTTGATAAAGTAGAAAAATTGATAATTGCAGACCATTGACCAGGAACATCCGAGTAATCTGGTTCCAGTCGATCACCTTCAAAAATAACCTCTTTAGATAAATCTTCAGGATCATTTGTAGCCGAAGGTAATCCATTTATTTTTAGAGTTCCATTTTTGGCAATAATCAAACCCGAATTAGCATGAAAATGAACTCGTGCTCCACTAGTAACAATCAAAGTTTCGTTATCGGGCACTAAGGCATAACCATAAACTACATATGGTTTATCATTTTTCCAAATATATTCATCCTGATTTATAGGGTCGTTGTGATCTAAAGTACTTCCAACAATAGTTACGGGTTGGTTCGTGTCATCGGTACCTAAATTGATACCTTCATAGGTAAAAGTATTGTCGGCATTTTGAGTTCGATGTGGGAAAATAAAATAGGCATCTTGAATTAACGTCACTAATTCCACAGTTTGAGGCCCTCCAGTAATATTGGAAAACTGAATTTGATCGGTATATAAAAAATCGGTTGGGTTTGCACTTGCAACATCGCTAGTAACTTCCACAAAAATGAAAAGACTGTCCTTAGCCAAAAGTTCTACATTGCTAAATATTTTGCCTTGAGCACCCGCATCACCAGTCATTCCGTCTACCATAATTCGGTATTTGGAATTAAGACCTTTTCCGAGTTGAATTTTCGGAATTGAAATGTCTTTATTACTGCGGTTATAGACTTTTAAAGTATAAGTACTGGACCCAATATTGGTGAAAACAGTATCTAAATAAACGGTGTCTTTTGAGAATTCTAAGCCGCCAGTGCTAGGTTCAAAAGCAAAGTCATTTCGGCAAGAGGTTAGGCTAATGGCAATTCCTGCAAGGAGTAAAAAAAGTAATTTACGCATATCTAAAATTCTAATTTGGTAAATGTAGGTAATTATTTGAAAATTCAAAACTGCAATTTCTAAAATAGATAACGTGAAAAGAGGCATTTTAGTTTGTAAACGTTAAACAAATTCTTCATTCTATTAAAAAACACTAATTTTACCAAAAAAAGATACCCATGGTTTTTGATAGAGAAAAAATGCTACAACTTTGTAATGATTGGTCTAAAAACACCTTAATGCAAACTTTAGAAATTGAATATACCGATGCTGGCGAAGATTTTCTGGTGGCAACAATGCCTGTAAACTCAAGGGTTCATCAACCAATGGGGTTGTTGCATGGTGGTGCTTCGGCAGCTTTGGCAGAAAGTGTAGGTAGTGCTGCTTCTTTAATGTTTATCAATCCGGAAAAGCAAGAAGTTCGTGGAATTGAAATTTCTGCAAATCATGTTAGAAGTAAAAAAGAAGGGATAGTTACTGCAACAGCAAAGATTCTTCATAAAGGTGCAAGTATTCACTTGTGGGAAATTAGAATTGTAGATGAAAAGGAGAAGTTAATTTCGCTTTGTAAATTGACTAATATGGTTTTACCTAGAAGATAATGAGTGTTTTATTTCAAAAGATAGCCGAACAATTCAATTCTAAATTACCGTTTGTGTTTTATTGCAAACCCAATTCGGATAAAATAATTGCACTTTTTCAAAAAAATGACGAATTATTTTTGTTGGAGGATGCAAGTACTGGTTTTGCTTTTGTGTCTTTTGATAATGAAAAAAAGTATTTAATTCCAGAAAAACATTCGGATGTTTATGTCGAAACGGTTACTAATTTAGATTACGTATTTTCTAATTCTAAAGAATATATTACAGATACTACTGCCAAAGATAATTTTGAAAACCTGGTAAAAAAAGCGCTTCAAGAAATTGAAAACGGTTCTTTTGAAAAAGTAGTTTTATCCAGAAAGGAGTTAATTGATTTGGATAATTTTCAATTGGAATTGGTTTTTAAATCCTTGGTTTCAAATTATCCAACAGCATTCAACTATTGTTTTTACCATCCTAAAGTTGGTTTTTGGATGGGAGCCACCCCTGAACAATTTGTTAAAATTGAAAACAAAATAATTAAAACTGTTGCTTTAGCCGGAACCCAGTTATGTACTGATTTACAAAAGGTAAGATGGGAAGAAAAAGAAATAAAAGAACAGCAAACCGTTACGGATTTTATTGTAAATTTACTACAAACGATTTCAAGTGAAGTTACAAAATCAGAGCCTTACCCTTTTCAGGCAGGATCTATAGTTCATATTAAAACCGATATTGAAGCTACTTTAAATTCCCAATTGGATGTGCCAAAAATAATAAATTTATTGCATCCTACTCCTGCAGTTTGTGGGTTTCCTAAAGAGACAGCAAAAGAGTTTATTTTGAAAAATGAAGGCTACGAAAGAGAATTTTACGCAGGATATTTAGGAGAATGGAACAAAGATTTTTTAACGTATAAGGAAGGAACTTACGATTTATTTGTAAATTTACGTTGTATGAAACTTGGGATGGATTCGAAATCAAAAGTTACACAAGCGCAATTGTTTATAGGTTGTGGAATTAATAGTGGGAGTGACCCCAAAAAAGAGTTTTTGGAAACCGTGAATAAATCGCACACAATAAAAAAAATCTTGTAAGTAGTTTATAACTAACTTTGCACATTAATATTTTGATTATGAAATTAGACATACTGGCCTTTGGAGCCCACCCAGATGATGTAGAATTAGGATGTAGTGGAACCCTTGCAAAAGAAATTAGCTTGGGAAAAAAAGTTGGAATTATCGATTTAACACGTGGGGAATTAGGAACTCGAGGTTCGGTTGCTATTCGGAACTCGGAATCTGCAAATGCTTCTGAAATTTTAGGAATTTCGGTTAGAGAAAATCTAGACATGCGGGACGGTTTTTTCATTAATGATGAAGAACACCAAATGAAAGTTATTGAAATGATTAGAAAGTACCAACCCGAAATTGTTATATGTAATGCAGTTCAGGACAGGCATATTGATCACGGAAAAGGAAGTAAATTGGTTTCGGATGCTTGTTTCTTATCAGGATTGCGTAAAATAGAAACTTCTATTAATGGTAGAATTCAAGAAGCATGGCGCCCAAAAGTTGTTTATCATTACATTCAATGGGAAAATATCACTCCCGATTTTGTGGTAGATATTTCAGGCTTTCTTGATGTTAAAATGGAATCTATTTTAGCCTATAGTTCTCAGTTTTACAAGGAAAACACTAAGGAGCCAGAATCGCCAATTACGTCTAAAAACTTCCTAGATAGTGTAAAATATCGCGCTCAAGATTTGGGTAGGATTATAGGAGTGGAGCATGCTGAAGGTTTTACTGTAGAAAGGTATTTGGCAGTCAATAGTTTAAGCGATTTGGTGTAATTTTTTCATTTTTTTCTTGCGAAAAGAAAACTTTTACAATATATTTGCACTCGTTAAAATGGTGGTTGTAGCTCAGCTGGTTAGAGCGCTGGTTTGTGGTGCCGGAAGTCGCCGGTTCGAACCCGGTCATCCACCCTTAATTAAAAAGCCTTGAAGAAATTCAAGGCTTTTTTTGTGGTTGTAAATTGGTGAGTATTTTATTTAAATTCTAATTTAAAAACGGATTAGACCACTTTGTGTCTGTATACACAGCCGTTCCTGATAATGTTTTGATAAATGCAACAACCGAATTTACTTCGGTAGAAGTTAAATGCAATTGTTGTCCTATTCCTGTTGGATTTAGTTTTTGATCCAAATTCGTATTTCCAGGAGCAACTGTAATCGTTCCATAATGATTAAGAACTTGTTCTAAAGTTGTAAAAACTCCTGTATGCATCATTGGGCCAATAAGACTTCCATTTGGTTTTACAAGGTTTCGCAAAGTTGGGGCTCTTGTAACAGTAAGATCAATACCTACACCACTTATAGTGCCAATAACACCATTGTTATGAGAGTTAACAGAAATATCAAATTCAGGTACTTTATGACATTGTGCACATCCTACACCTCCAGAAATTCGGTTTCCAGTGTTGTCAAAAACGGGTGAAGTTAGAAATAAATTTTTACCATCATTTTCTTCATTCGTAAAATTTGGAAAAACATCGCTATCACTTGCAACTTGAATTCTTCCTGCATCGTATTTAGAATCAAAAGATTGAATACTTTTTACAAATTGAGCCAATGCCAATTGCATTTTGCTTTCGGTAATTTCTTCGGTACCATAAACAAATTTAAATAATTCTTTATAGTAACCAATAGCACTCAATTTAGTAATTAAATCTGCAAAAGTTGCATCGCCATTAAGTCCACTATATCCCATTTCATCATGGTTTTTAATTGGCATTGTCGATTGCATTTCTAATGAAGTGGCTCTTTCATCCCAAAAGAATTTAAATTCAGAAGCAAAACGAGTATTAATAAGTCGCATCGAATGTCTTGCAGTGCTTCCGTTTGCTCCTAGACTTGCTACCGCAACATCGCCAAAAGCATTGGCTTGCTGGTGACATGAAGAACATGAAACACTATTGTTGAAGGATAAATTTTTATCATAAAATAAAACCCTACCTAATGTAGCACCTTTATTAGTTATCGAATTTCCAAGTGTTGTATTGTCTTTGGTAATATAAGGTGGCACGGTTTGCCCTGCATAATCAATTAGATTGTCTAAATCTACTTTTGTTCCAAAAGCCGCTTTAACATTAGGATACTTAATGACCTCTTCATAGGTCCCGTCCGATTTACTGCAAGAAGAAATTAAGATGCTGATTATTAATAAACTAATAATTCTAAATGATTTCATGGGATAATTATTTGTTCGTAAATATAATAAAAGAAATTATATTTTATATTTTAAACATAGTTTCAACGTAAAATAGATTGGTTCTTAATTGTTTAACTTAAATCTTATTCAATAGTATTTCTATCCGATTTTAGGCAAAAGAGTTTATTCTTAATTTTTAGCATAAAATTAGCCGAATTCAAACTTATTAACTTAAATTGTATTTCTTATATTTGCAACGCAATAAACAAATAAACACTATTATTGATATGAAATTATTGGAAGGAAAAGTTGCTATTATAACTGGAGCAAGTCGCGGAATTGGAAGTGGAATTGCAAGAGTATTTGCACAACATGGTGCTAATGTAGCATTTACTTACAGTGCCTCTGCAGAATCTGCTTTGGTTTTAGAAAATGAATTGAATGCTTTAGGAATTAAAGCAAAAGGATACAAATCAAATGCTGCTGATTTTAATGAAGCGCAAAAATTAGTAGACGATGTATTAGCCGAATTTGGAACTGTAGATGTATTGATTAACAATGCCGGAGTTACCAAAGATAATTTACTTATGCGAATGAGTGAAGAAGATTTTGATAAAGTAATTGAAATCAACTTGAAGTCGGTTTTTAATATGACTAAGGCGGTACAAAAAATTATGCTTAAAAACCGTAAAGGTTCTATAGTAAATATGAGTAGTGTAGTAGGAGTGAAGGGTAATGCCGGACAGTCGAATTATGCTGCGTCTAAAGCAGGAATGATTGGTTTTACTAAATCTATTGCCTTAGAATTAGGGTCTAGAAATATTCGTTGTAATGCTATTGCTCCCGGATTTATTGAAACCGAAATGACTGCCAAATTAAATGAAGATGTGGTGCAAGGTTGGAGAGATTCTATTCCGTTAAAACGCGGTGGAACTCCCGAAGACGTTGCTAATGCTTGTCTTTTCTTTGCTTCCGATATGAGCGCTTATGTTTCTGGGCAAGTTATGAACGTTTGCGGAGGAATGCTTACGTAATATTGAGATTTCAACGTTTAAGATTTATTATTTAGAATACTACATATGAACAATTCCACGATACTTTTAGTACTTCTATCCGTTGTAATAGCTGGTGGTTTGTCTTATTTTCAATATTTTTTTAAAGTCAAAAGTAGGTCGAATACGACTAAACTTTTGGCTTTTTTGCGTTTTCTAACTATTTTCGGATTGTTATTGTTGTTGATAAACCCAATTGTAAGCCGAAGCACTTTTGAAACTATAAAAACGCCTTTGCCAATTGTAGTGGATAATTCGAGTTCCATTGTAGATTTGAAAGCCAATGCAATCGCGCAAGAAGTTTATGAGAAATTAAATTCCAATTCCGATTTAAAGAATAAGTTTGAGGTTCAAACGTATCGTTTTGACTCCGAATTTCAATCGGCAGAAGCCTTTGATTTTAAAGGAACACAAACCAATTTGGATGCTGTAGCAGAGAATTTAAAAAGCATCTATAAAAATCGTTCCTTTCCAACGGTATTAATTTCCGATGGAAACCAAACTACAGGTTCGGATTATGTTTTTAGTTTTGATGCTACTAATAAAGTCTATCCTTTAGTAGTAGGGGATACCACCACTTATTTGGATTTAAAAATCAATACGATTAACGTTAATAAATATGCCTTCCATAAGAATAAATTTCCAGTGGAAGTATTTTTGCAATACGCAGGAACTAAATCGGTAACGGCTAAATTTTCAATTACCCAAGGAAACGAAGTGCTTACAACTCAAAACATTTCCTTTTCTCCATCTAAAAAATCGGAAGTAATTAATGTATTATTACCTGCAGATAAATCGGGGTTGCAAATTTATAATGCTAAAATTTCTTCTTCGGAAACAGAAAAAAATACCTATAATAATTCTAAGAAATTTGCTGTAGAAGTTATCGACCAAAAATCGGAAATCGCTTTAATTTCAGCAATTAACCATCCCGATTTAGGTGCTTTAAAACGCGCCATTGAAACTAATGCACAACGTAAGGTAACGATACTTAAACCAAATCAAGTCAATAGTTTAAATAATTATAATGTTTTAATTTTGTACCAACCAACTGCCGAATTCAAGTCGGTTTTGGAAGCCAATAAAAATCTTAAAATAAATACCTTTATCCTTACAGGAAATAAAACTGATTTTGGATTCTTGAACCAACAACAAGCAGACTTTGAATTTAAAATGTCATCCCAAAAAGAAGATTATTTAGCCAATTTCAATAGCGATTTTAATGTGTTTGCCACCGAAAATATTGGTTTTGAAAATTTCCCACCTTTAGAAAACCCTTACGGAACTATTACTGCCAAGCCTAACGTTTCGGTATTGCTAACTTCCAGTATTAGAAATGTATCTACCAACGCACCATTATTAGCATTTACGGATGCTGCAGGAAAACGTAGTGCCTATTTATTTGGTGAAAACATCTGGAAATGGCGTGCCGAAAGTTTTGTTAGCAAAAAATCTTTTGAAGCATTTGATGTTTTCATAGACAAAACGATTCAATTTTTGTCTTCTAACGATTCTAAGAAATCGTTAATTGTAAACCATGAACGATTTTATAATTCGGGGGATGCTTTGGAGATAACAGCGCAATATTTCAATAAGAATTACGAATTAGACGAAAAAGCACGTTTAACAATTGCTGTTACGAATACAAAAACGAAGCAAGTTAAGAAATACGATTTATTAAAAACTACCTCTAATTTTAAAGTAAACCTTGACGGATTGGCACCTGGAAGTTATTCGTTTTCGGTAAAAGAATTGAATTCTAATGCTAGTTATTCGAGTACTTTTGAAGTAATTGATTTTGATATTGAAAAACAATTTGTAAATCCTGATGTGTCAAAACTGAAACAATTGGCATCCCAAACCAAAGGTGCCGTTTATGTTCCAAATCAAGTAGATGCACTTATAAAAGTCTTGCTGGACAATGCAGATTATAAAGCGGTACAGAAAGCCGTAGTGCAAAAAACACCATTAATTGATTGGTATTGGTTGCTAGTTCTTATTACTATAACACTTGCTAGCGAATGGTTTATTAGGAAATATAATGGGTTGTTGTAAATTTTTATATATTCTAATATTTATTTTGGTTTAAACAATGAAATTATAACGAAAAGCATAAAAAGTTGGTTATGTTTTAGTGATGTTTATAAACCTGAGAACATTGACTTGTTCATTAGAATTGTGTTATGAAGAATCAGCTGTTCTTTGGTAAAAGCAGTTCAAGAATTAAACGCACAGAATTTGGTATTTCATACAGAAAAGAATAGACTTCAAAATCAATTTTCCGAACTTTTTGATATTGAATAATTGTTTATATTTGCATCAAATTTTAAACAAATAAACAATGAAATTCCCCAAATTACTACTTACCTTATTTGTATTCGCTGCAGTTTCTTCAGTAAATGCACAAAGCGTTTCTTCAGAACTTATAGAGTTTCAAATGCTAAAAGCACCTAAAACGCCTATTGATGCAGCTTCCAGACAATTAAAAGTTACTGTTACCTCTCCTTACAATCTTAAAGCAGAAGATGTGATTGCGCAATCTAAAGTTGATTTTCAAAGTGCATTAAAAAACTATGATAATGTTGTAGCAGAAAGCGTTAAAGAATTTCAAACAAAGGAAAAAGATTATGATTCTGATGTTCTTAAAGCAAAAGAAAAGTTTGCTATGGAATCAGCAGAGTTTAAAAAATTATCCATGTTGGAGCGTTTGACAATGACAGATCAAGGTAAAAACCCACATTTGGTTACTCCTACAAAACCAGTTTACTACAAACCACAACCTCCGGTTTATAGAGATCCAAATTTAAACGATTATATCATTGTAGATAACAATGTATTGGCATCGCAAGTTACAATTGATGGTTTTACGCGTGATGGAAATTATGTTACTGTTAGTCTTGATATTCAAAAACTGAATTTCCAGGATAACGCTGGCCAAACGTATGCTAATCAACCAACGAAACTTGTTGTAAAAGTTAATGGTGTTGAAAAAACAAATACTACATTTTTTCAAGAATTTAAGTTTATTTCTTCTTCTCCAACAAACAATATTAACAAACCATTGGAAGAAAAAAATCACCTAAATAAAGTGATGGCTTTTATCAACCAATATTTAAATGATAATTTTGGATACCAAAGCGTTAAAGGAACTGTGAAAATTCAAAGTGTAAAAAATAAAGGAAAATTTGACGATTTAGAAAAAGCAGATATTTACGTTACTACTAATTTAAGAAAGTTAAACCCGCAAAATCCACAAATCAGTGCTAGTGCAATGACCAACATGCAAAAAGGTATTGCTATTTGGAAAGAAACTTTAACTAAAGTAGTTTATAAAGACAAAAATGCCGATTTTAATGCTAAAATTGCTGAGTTTGTATATTTTAATTTGATTCGTTTAAATATTGCTTTAGGAGATAAAACTGAAGCTGAAAAATACTTAAACGAGTTTCAAGAAAATCAAATTTATATGAAATTGTCTTACGATGATGAAAATGAATTGAAACGTTTAGAAACAGGAATTTACAAATAAAAAAACAATAACCTTGGGCAATTTAGCGTAGCTACTTTGCCCATTTTTTTTAAAATATATGAAATTAAAACTATTTTTAAGTACAGCTTTGTTAGTAATAACAAGCATGATTGGCCAAAGTAAAGTGGATTGGGGTACCAAGTTTGATGTGGATACCAAATCAGAATTGGACCTGCAATTAGTTATGAAAGATAACTACAATTACTATATGGCTTCTGTGGTTAACCATGACGGAATGTTGGCTCAAAACCAAGTGATAATTAGAAAATTTGACCAAAAAAATCAATTGGTGAATACCTTCACACAAAACTTTCCGTTGGCAGATATGTTTACTTTGCATTTCTACAAAGGAAGTTTCCAATTGGGGGATAGTAAATTTGTAGTTTTCACGCATTCGTATTCCAATAAAACTAAAAAAGCGCAGTTTGACAAAATTGTTTTTGATAAAACTACTGGAACTTTTACTACCACTACTGTTTTTGAATATCCTATTTTATCGTTATCCAAATCGGGAGACATCTATACGATGCGTTCGGAAAATGGAAAATATATTGGAATTGTATTTCAAAAATACGGTACTAAGAAAGATCCAGAAGAAAGCGATTGTTTAGTTCTAGACGGAAGTACTTTAAACGAAGTTTGGAAGAAAACTATTTCTTTTCCAATAGAATCCAATACTAACGAAAGAGTGCTTACCAATTCTGGTAGATTTGCTTTCGTTAGAACCATTAAAGAAGTTGGTAGCAACCATGTTTTAGCCATGGTAGATGCTAACGCAATTGAAAACAAAGATTTTGGTGCGGTTATCAAACTTCAAAAACCTATTGCAATTTCCATAGGAACCCAAGATTATCTGGTTGCCTTTAATTACTCTGCAAAAGGAATCCGTAGAGGCGATTATGGTTATTTAATGTTGTACGATATCCAATTGGGTAAAATGCTTCAAAATAATGATATGGAAGGATTTAATAGTATCAAAGATATTAACGAGGTAGTCTTTAGAAATGTTACTATTCAAAATAACGAAATTCAGTTATTTGCAGATTGTAAATACCAAGCGGGTACCATGCCAGATCCTGCGTTCCCAAATACAAGTTTTACAATTCCTTTATTTAGATTTGGTCATTCTAGCGTTATTGTTCTTGGAATGGATGGGAAATTTAAGAAAAAAATTAATTTAGGTGATGAAACTAATATCTATAATGATTCTTTCGGTTTGCTTAAAAACCGTGGTGATTATTATATCAATTTAGGGTACCATGGTGGTTTCTTTAAATTAAACTCTCCTAACTTAGATACTAGAGAAACTAAAATATCTTTAGATTATAATTCGGAGTTTAGAGATTATCAATATGGTGAATACATCAACCAACTTTTCACTTACTTTCCAGATAGAAATGCCATGTTGTTTGCTAAACGATTTACTGATGGTAAAATGATTTTTGTAAGTTATAATGATGTAAAACTATAAGTTACTCACCAATATAATTGCAACAAAAAAATCCGGATTACGATAAGTAAATCCGGATTTTTTTATGCTTACTAATTACTAAATATTTCAATAATTCTATTTCTGGTATTTCTTTTTCTTAAGCAAATAGGACGCAGTTTGATAATACGAAATAGTTTCATTGATTAAATCGGTTCGTTCTTTTACCAAAGGCTTTTGATTGTAATACAATTGAAAATCCGATTCTATTCCTTCCTTAGGTTGTAAAGTCAATTGGAACTGTTTTGCCTTTTTAACCGGTGAGATAATCGTCAATACATTGTCTTTTATCAAGCCTAAATCTTGGTAGGTTGCAATTAAAGCACGCGGTTTATAATCGGGTTTAAGAACATCTTGTCCGTAAAATTTACTAGCATAATTGAAATTCAATAAACCAAATAAAGTAGGCATTACATCAATTTGCGACATCAAATTAGTGTATCGTTTTGGCGCTACAAATCCTGGTGCATAAATCATGGCTGGAATTCTATATTTATCGGCTGGAAGTTCGGTTTTACCAGAACTAGAAGCACAATGATCGGCTAGAATTACAAATACCGTATTTTTAAACCAAGGTTGTTTTTCTGCCATAGCAAAGAATTTTCTCAGCGCATAATCGGTATATTTTACGCCACCTTCCCGAGATTTTGCGTGCGCATCAATATCAATTTTTCCGTCAGGATAGGTAAAAGGTCGGTGGTTACTGACCGTCATCCAATGGTTAAAGAAGGGTTTGCCCGAACTTGCTTCTTGGTTCATCACCTGAATTGCTTTATTGGCCATGTCTTCATCACATACGCCCCAAATATTTGCAAAAGAAATTTCATTAGGTTGGAACGCTTTTTTATCTACAATAGCATAGCCATTTCCAGAAAAGAAATCGCCCATATTATCAAAATATGCATCCCCACCATATAAGAATTTGGTAGCATAACCTCTTTGTTTGAAAAGACTTCCAGTGGAAAATTTATTTTTATTATCTACCCGTTTCACCACGCTTTCGCCAGCAGTAGGAGGAAAGCACAAGGTAACGGCTTCTAACCCACGAACGGTGCGGTTTCCAACGGCATAAAGATTGGTAAATAACAAACTTTGGGTAGCCAAAGAATCTATAAAAGGAGTGATTTTTTGATCGTTTCCGTAAGCCTTTAAGAAATCGGCACTGTAACTTTCAATAGTAATTAGCACTACATTTTTATGATTTTCGGCAGCAGCACTATTTATTTGTCTTAACGGACTATCATTTTCAATTCCTGGAATTTGTTTTTGTAGTAATGCAAAAGCCTCTTTTTCGGGAAGAGTTTTGTAGAATTTATCGTAATCCAATTCGCTATTCATAAATGCCAAATAGAATCGGTAAAGTCCATTCGACTGCAATTCATTGGCAAACACATTAGTCGAATTTTGTAATTTTGCAACAGTAGGAATTACAAATAAGGAAATTACAAATAAGATACCGTAAAGTCCGAAATTCTTAATCTTATCCAATCCATTTGGAAGATGGTCTAAATAATTGCTTGATTTTTTTACGATAATAATGGTAGCAATTAAGGACACAAGCCCAACTCCTATAAACAAAGGAATTACGGGATAGGATTCCATAATATTCCCGATTACGGTATTGGTGTAAACCAAATAATCTACCGCAATAAAGTTGTAACGCACACCAAATTCATTCCAAAAAAAGAATTCACTCACAGCGTTTTGTACAATAACCAAAACAAAAATAAATATAGTTATGGAATACAAGGCAAATCGGATTTTGCTTCTGTATTTAGGTAAGAATAATAATAATCCGAATAAAATGGTTTTTAAAGCAATAAAGGAAATTCCAATTTCTGGCAAAGATCCGCCATATTCCTGCAGTATCGATTTTCCAGAACTGGCATATAGTAATAGTAAAACCAAGCCACCAAAGAAGATATATCCCCAGGGTTTCTCGAACTTAGAATTGGATAAAAATAATAAATACAACCATAGTAATACACTTGCAACTAAGAATACAAAAGCATCGGATACTAATCCTAGTACAAATATTTTTATACTATCAACAACAGTGAAACTAGTTTGGGTAATTGGATGAAAAAGAAGTACAATTCTAGTAATAAGACTTATTAATATATAAAATAAAGCCAGATTATAAAAGGGGGATTTTTTTTGAAATAACTGCATTGTTTTTAATTTTTACAAATGTATAAAAAATAGCGCTCTATAAAAGTAGTATTCTGTAAATTAAGATTCCCTTAAAATTATTTAATATTAACATTAATTTATACTAATAATATTCGATTATCGTTAGGTTTACAAGCAAATGAAACCTCTTTATTTTAGCATCAAAAAAGTTATAAAAACATGAAAAAACAAGTAGTAGTTACTTTCTTAATCGCACTATTTTCTGTGGTTGCTAACGCACAACAATGGAAAACCAATTTTGAAGAGGCTAAAACAGAAGCAAAAGCACAAAATAAACGAATAGTTTTGGTTTTTTCAGGTTCTGATTGGTGTGGACCGTGTATAAAATTGGATAAAAATGTTTGGCAATCGTCAGAATTTAATAAGTATGCCAAAGATAATTATGTTTTATACCGTGCCGATTTTCCTAAGAAAAAAACCAATCAATTACCAGAAGAATCGCGAAAACAAAATTTAGCCTTGGCAGAAAAATACAATGAAGATGGAAACTATCCTTTAGTTTTGCTATTGGATAGTGATGGAAAAGTATTAGGTGTTTTAGGGTATTTAGATTTGGAAGCCTCCGAATATTTGGACCGAATAAAAGAATTAGATAAAAAATAAATGAAGAAAATAGTATTTTTATTACTACTTTTAAGTGTTAGTTCGCTTTCTGCTCAAGTAATCCATAAAAGAGTTCTAAGTTTACTTGGAAGTCCGTTTGAGATTACGTTGGTAGGAAAAGACACCATCGAAGTCAATGAAAATATAGACATAGGAGTTGCTGAAGTAAGACGAATAGAAAATTTAATTTCCGATTGGATTCCAACTACCCCAATTTCCGAAATCAATAGAAATGCAGGAATAAAGCCAATTAAAGTTTCGGATGAATTGTATAATTTGGTAGATAGAGCCATAAAAATTTCAATGATTACCGATGGTGCTTTTGATATTAGTTACGCATCGTTGGATAAAATTTGGAAATTTGATGGCAGCATGAAAGAAATGCCAACAGAAGCAGCCATAAAAGAATCGGTTTCTAAAGTTGGGTATAAGAATATTATTTTAGATAAAAAAAACAGCACTATTTTCTTAAAATTACCGGGAATGAAATTGGGTTTAGGAGGAATAGGGCAGGGTTATATTGCGGATAGGGTTGCTATTTTGTTGAAATCAAAAGGAGTAACTTCTGGAATTATTAATGTTTCTGGGGATATAAGCACTTGGGGAAAACAACCTAATGGGCAACAGTGGAAAGTTGGTATCAAAAATCCAATGAATAAAAATAAGATATTCGCAATGTTTCCGCTAGAAGATTCGGCTGTAGAAACTTCTGGTAGTTATGAGAAATATGTAATTTTCAACGGAATTCGGTATTCCCATATTATCGATACTCGAACAGGGTATCCTGCACAAGGCTTGGTGAGTGTATCGGTTTTTGCAAAAACTACCGAAGTTGCAGATGCACTTGCAACAGGAGTTTTTGTTTTAGGAAAAGAAAAAGGAATGGCCTTAGTAAATAGATTACCCGGAATTGGTTGCATTATGGTAGACGATACCGGAAAAGTAACTTCTTCTAATAATATAGATTTAAAAAATTATAAAAATGATTAAGTATTTTGTGTTGTTAGTATTTGCTGCTTCGATGACTTCTTGCGTAGCCGTTAAAGAGTATGAAAAAGAGTTGATTAATGATCCCGAAATGAAACTAGGAGCGAGAACTTCAGAGAAATATGAAGTTACTTTTCAAGTTTACAGAGAAGCTGCTGCTGGTGCTAACGGAGGAAAATCAGGTGGAGGCTGTGGCTGTAATTAATTTATGAAAAAGCAACTAACACTTTTAGTTTTATTAATTTCATTGGTTTCTTTTTCACAGGAAAAAGTAAAGGATACGGTCGTGAAATTCAAAAAAGCAGTTTTGGAAAGTACTGAAGCCGACATTTTAATGAGTTATTACAAGCAAGACGGAATCCACTCGGCAGTTTCAGGAGGAATGGGGTCGGAAAAATTATCTGATTTCGCTACTAATATTGTGGTGGCAGTACCAATGAATGAGGATGATGTATTGACGATTGATACTGGAATTTCGGCTTATACTTCGGCTTCTTCTAGTAATATTAATCCTTTTAATAGCAATAGTACAAGTTCTGGTGCTTCTGGACATTCAACTACTACAACCTCGCCTCCTGTTGGAACTCCTTGGCTGGCTTCTTCTGGAGCTTCGGCTTCCGATCAATTGTTGACTTTGAGTGGGAATTATAGCCATAGTAGCAACAATAGAAATTTTATTTGGAATGCAGATATTTCTGTTTCCAATGAATACGATTATACTTCTTTTGGTTTTGGTGGTGGTATTACCAAATTATTTAACAAGAAGAATACCGAGTTGAGTTTGAAAACCAATATATATTTAGATAAATGGCGACCAATTTACCCAACCGAATTACATGAATATGCTAAGTATGGTAACACTTTTCAGTACAATGGTTATTTAGCAGGAGTTACTATACTGAATGAAAATGGCGCGCCCAGTACCTTATATAAACCAATAAAATTTACAACGTTAGACGTAGAAAAAAGAAATTCCTATTCGGCTTCTTTTAGTTTTTCGCAAATAGTATCGCGTAAATTACAATTCTCTTTATTCTTTGATTTATTACGTCAAGAAGGATTATTGTCAACACCTTACCAACGAATTTATTTTGCTGATGTGGCCAATTATTATATAGGACAGAAACAGTACATCCCAAATTATGAATCTTCTTCTAATGTTGGAGTATATCGATTAGCAGATGATATTGAGCGGTTGCCAAGTACAAGAGTGAAATTCCCTATTGGAATTAGATCCAATTATTACATAAATGAAAGATTTAAATTAAGAACCTATTATCGCTACTATACAGACGATTGGGGAATTAACGCCCAAACGTTTAATGTTGAAATTCCAATTAAAATAAACGATAAGTACACGGTTTATCCTATGTATCGTTATTATACCCAAAATGCTTCTAAATATTTTGCTCCTTTTGAACAACATCTATCTACCGAGATATTTTACACTTCCGATTATGATTTATCTAAGTTTAATAGCAATCAATATGGTTTTGGTGCAACCTATTTAGATATTTTTACTAATTTTAACCTTTTTGGTTTCGGATTGAAAAATATTGACTTTCGGTATAATAATTACCAACGGAATGATGGCTTAAAAGCCAATATTGTTACCTTTAATTTTAAATTTGTATTATAAATAACTTTTATGGCAAAAATATTAATTATAGAAGATGAAATAGGAATTTCTAATTTTTTAACCCAAGGTTTGGAAGAGGAGGGATATGAAATTATTGTAGCCAATAATGGACTAACTGGTCTTGAGTTAGCATTAAATCAAACGGTAGATTTAATTTTACTAGATTGGATGTTGCCAAAAATGTCGGGTATTGAAGTATGCAAAAAGATTAGAGAAAAAAATAAACAAGTTCCCATTTTGTTTTTAACTGCTAGAGATACTATTCAAGAAACTATTGAAGGATTAAAAGAAGGTGCAAATGATTACATCAAGAAACCTTTTAGTTTTGAAGAGTTATTAGAGCGAATTAAAATTCACTTCAGAAATAGTGCTTCTGAGGAAATGCTAACTTTGGGTACTATAAAAATAAATCTTGCAAAACACGAAGTAGTTTGTGATGGTAAAATAGTTTCCTTTACCCAAAGAGAATATGAACTTTTAACCTATTTGGTAAAAAACAAAGGGCGAGTTTGTACAAGAACCGAAATAATAGAAAAGGTTTGGAATATTTATTTTGAATACGATACCGGAGTTATTGATGTTTTTATGAATTCCATCAGAAAAAAACTAAATATTAACAAAGACAACGATTGTGTAAAAACCATCCGAGGTGTAGGATATATTGCTAACGATATTTAATTATGAATAATTTTTCTTTAAAAAATCGAATAGCGTTTTACTATATTATATCTGCAGCATTATTAATTTTTGTTGTATTTTTCTCTATTTATAATATTGTTTCTATAACAGTAAATAAAAACATAAACGACCATTTATTGTCTGAGGTAAAAGAATACCAACATAAATTAAGTTATGAAGAAGATGAAGAAATAGAGTTTATTGATCACGAAGAATGGGAAAATAGAGAACATAATGAAGTATTTGTAGATCCTGTTTTCTTACAAATAACCAATCCAGATGGAACTGTAATTGAGAAATCGGGAAACCTTAAGAATAAAGAATTATTATTTGAAAAGAAACTTCAGATTCAAAGAATATCCAACTTTAAGTTTACGGGTAAAAGTATTCGTCAAATTCAAGTTCCCCTATATAATAATGAAAAAATTATAGGGTATTTAATGGTTGCTGTTTCAATTGAAGAAGAAAATGCAATTCAAGAAAAATTAAGTACTATTTTATTCATTCTTTTTCCATTCGTTTTAGTTTTATTATTTTTTATAGCCCAATTTATTGCTGGTAGAAGTATCAAACCTATTAATTCTATAATTGCTGTATCCGATTCTATTAATAACAACAATTTAAAGACTCGCATTCCGTTACCTAAAAACAAAGACGAATTATATAAACTTTCCAAAACAATTAATAATCTTTTAGATAGAATTGCAAATACTATTGAAAGGGAAAAACAATTTACCTCGGATGCTTCCCATGAATTAAGAACTCCATTAGCGGTAATTAAAGGAACTTTGGAAGTTTTAATACGCAAGCCTCGAAATACAGAAGAATACCAACAAAAAGTAAATTTTTGTATTTCTGAAATTGACCGAATGAATGATTTAGTTGATCAATTACTTCTGTTGGCTCGATTTGAAAATCAAAAGCTATTTCTGCGAATTGAAAAGCAAAATCTTAATGAAATTTTAAATGAAACTTTATTTCAATTCACAGATAAAATATTGGAACGACATATTTCCATTTCTCAAAATAATGAAAATGTATATTTTATAAATACCGATAAATATTTACTTACTATTGTTCTTCACAATTTAATTTCCAATGCTATAAAATATTCCAAAGAAAATGGGACTATAAAGATGCTTATTGATTCCTCTGATTCTAAAACTGTTTTGAAAATTGTAGATGAGGGAATTGGAATTTCAAAAGATGAAATTGATAAAGTTTTCAATTCTTTTTACAGAACAACTTACACTACCAATCACCCCGAATTAGAAGGAATAGGACTTGGGTTATCAATTGCTAAAAGATTGTGCGATGTATTAAATATTGAAATTGCAATAACTAGTGAAGAAAATAAAGGAACTACATTAATTTTATATTTTAGTTGATTTATTTTATTTTATTTTAAAATTTTACTTATACAAGGATACTTAAACAAAAAAAGCATTGATTTCTCAATGCTTTTTTTTCTTACTATGTGTTTTAATTTTATTGCAATCCTGCAATACTTTGCTCCATAGTTGCAATTTTTGCTAAGGAGTCGGCTTGTTTTTTGCGTTCCATTTCTAATACTTTTTCTGGAGCACCTGCAACAAATTTCTCATTAGATAATTTTGCTTCTACGGATTTCAAGAATCCTTTGGTGTAATTTAACTCTTCGGTTAATTTTGCAATTTCGGCTTCTACATCAATGTTTCCAGTAATTGGAATAAAATATTCATTTGATTTTACTCTGTAGGATAAAGCCCCATCTACTTTGTCGGATACATATTCTAATGAGGTGATGTTTCCTAATTTGGAAATAACCGAATCAAAATAAGTACTAGCATTTTCATTGTTTACCACTCGCAATTCCATAGTATCTTTAAACGGAATGTTTTTGTCTTTACGGATGGTTCTAATACCGGAAATTACTTCAATGGTAAATTCGAAATCGGAAATTAATTTTTCATTATAAGCATTTGCTTTTGGCCATTCCGAAACAATTAATGCTTGTTCTGGAGTTCTTTCGGCAATATGTTGCCAAATTTCTTCGGTTAAGAACGGCATGAACGGATGTAATAATTTTAAATTATTTTCCAACATTTCAATTGCTTTTTCAAAGGTAACTTTGTCAATTGGTTGTTGGTAAGCCGGTTTAATCATTTCTAAAAACCACGAACAGAAATCATCCCAAACAAGTTTGTAAATTGCCATTAACGCATCGGAAATTCTATATTTATCAAAATTTTCTTCAATTTCGGTTAAGGTTCTTTGCAATTTGGTTTCGTACCATTCGATGGCTACTTTAGAGGATTCTGGTTGCGGAATTGCATCCGAAACTTCCCAGCCTTTAATTAATTTAAAGGCATTCCAAATTTTGTTGGTAAATGCTTTTCCTTGGTTGCACAATTCTTCGTCAAACATGATATCGTTTCCAGCAGAAGCACTTAAAAGCAAACCTACACGAACACCATCGGCACCAAATTTTTCAATTAATTCTAATGGTTCTGGCGAATTCCCTAACGATTTGGACATCTTGCGACGTTGTTTATCACGAACTAAACCTGTTAAATAAACATTGGTAAATGGTTTTTCACCTGCATATTCGTATCCAGCAATAATCATACGGGCTACCCAAAAGAATAAAATATCTGGACCTGTTACTAAATCGTTGGTTGGATAATAGTATTTAAAATCTTCGTTTTCTGGATTGGTAATTCCTCCAAAAACAGCCATTGGCCAAAGCCAAGAGGAGAACCAAGTATCTAAAGCATCAACGTCTTGTTTTAAGTCGGAAGTTTGAAGTTGGGAGTTGGAAGTTTTTTCTTTAGCAAGTTCTAATGCTTTTTCAATATTTTCAGCAACTACAAAATCTTCTTTTCCATCGCCATAAAAATAGGCCGGAATTTGTTGTCCCCACCATAATTGACGGGAGATGTTCCAATCGCGAATGTTTTCTAACCAATGTTTGTAGGTATTGTTGAATCGGCTTGGGTATAATTTTACTTCCTGAGTTTCTAGTACGGCTTTGATGGCTGGTTTTACCAATTCTTCCATGCTTAAAAACCATTGGTCGGATAAGCGTGGTTCAATAACTGCTTTGGTTCTTTCGGAAGTTCCTACTTTATTTAGGTGGATTTCGGTTTTGGCTAATGCTCCGATTGTTTCTAATTCAATTGCAATTTCGTCACGCACTACAAATCGATCTTTTCCTTGGTACTGCATTCCAAATGAATTTAGGGAAGCATCTTCATTGAAAATATCAATGATTTCCAATTGGTGTTTTTCTCCCAAGGTTTTATCGTTCATATCGTGAGCAGGAGTAACTTTTAAACATCCTGTTCCGAATTCAATATCTACATATTCGTCTTCAATAATTGGGATTACGCGTCCGCAAATAGGCACTATTGCTTTCTTTCCTTTTAAATGAGTGAAACGTTCGTCGTTGGGATTGATGCAAATAGCAGAATCACCAAATATAGTTTCAGGACGTGTTGTTGCTACTGTCAAGAAATCTTCGGATCCTTCAATTTTGTACTTTATGAAATATAATTTTCCTTGGCGTTCTTCAAAGATTACTTCTTCGTCGGATAGGGTGGTTTTGGCTTCTGGATCCCAGTTTACCATTCGGTAGCCACGGTAGATTAATCCTTTGTTGTATAAGTCTACAAACGAATGGATAACAGAGGCTGACATATCGGCATCCATGGTAAATTTGGTTCGGCTCCAATCGCAAGAACAACCTAATTGTTTTAGTTGTTCTAGAATGGTTCCTCCGTATTTATTGGTCCAATCCCAAGCGTGTTTAAGGAATTCGTCACGCGTTAAATCGTTTTTGTTGATGCCTTCGCTTTTTAGTTTTGCAACTACTTTGGCTTCGGTAGCAATAGAGGCATGGTCGGTTCCTGGTACCCAACAAGCATTGAATCCTTTTAAACGTGCACGACGAATTAATACATCTTGGATGGTATTGTTAAGCATGTGCCCCATGTGTAATACTCCGGTCACGTTGGGAGGCGGAATTACAATGGTGTAAGGCGTTCTATGGTCGGGTTTGGAAGTGAAATAATCGTTTTTCATCCAGTAGTCGTACCATTTTTGTTCTACTTCTTTGGAATTAAATTGTGCAGGAATCATATAATTTTAGATTTCAGATTTTAGATATTAGATTTCAGGTATATGCTGAAAGTGTTTTTATATATTGTACAAAAATGAAATACCTTTAACTTATTAGCCCTGATAGTAGCGAAAATACTTGCTTTTTCTGCAAGTATTGTAGCGGATAGCAGGAAAATGGTATACTGGTAAAGCCCGAGCCATTCGCTCCTGAATTTACCGAAACTACTAAAATTAAGTTTGGTATATTATTTGTGTATCTATCTGCAAAAGTAGGTAATTAGTAGTTTTATAAAAAATTAAGAATTAAAATTTTATTTTTTAATTTAAAGTGCTATTTTTACTAAAGTAAAATAATTAAAATTTAGACTTATGAAAAATGTATTCGTTGTTGCTTTTATGATAGCAAATAGTTTTGTTTTTGCTCAAAGTGGGGCAAAGATTGTCTTTAAAGATAAGGATAATACTATTGATTATGGTACTGTTTCTAAGGATTCGGACGATGGAGTTAGAAAATTTGAGTTTACCAACACGGGCGATCAGCCTTTGATTATAAAAAATGTGCAATCTACTTGTGGTTGTACGGTTCCGAGTAAACCTACGGGTGAAATTTTGCCAGGAAAATCGGAAGTGATTTCGGTGAAATACAATATGAATCCGGGTCCGATTCGGAAAACGATTACCGTGGAAACTAATGCGGTGAATGTAGAAGGAGGGATGGTAGCCTTGAAAATTAAGGGCGAAGTTATTGTGAAACCGGAAGTGAATTTGCTAGAAAAGAAAAAAGCGGGTCCAGTTCAATAAAAATAGAAAACGGTCTGAAAATTATTTCAGACCGTTTTTTTTTGGTTTGTTTTTCGACAAGAAACAAATGCACGAAGAAAAGTGTGTTCAATTTGTGACTTTGCGATTTAGATTAATGATTTAACCTTTAGTGTTTTTACCATTCTTGTATTGCACTTTTTCTACAATTTCAATTTTCTTGGTTGGTTTTTTATCCTTGAATTTCGGATTAGTACCTGGTTTTTTCTTAAAATCGGTTTTTGGTTTGAAGTCATTTTTAGGTGCTCCTTCCGATTTTGTAAATTCTTTAGGGCGCGCTTCCGTTTTATGAACCGCAATAACCTCCATAGGAATTTTTGGGTTTTCTTTGGTTCCACGTAAGTGAATTACTAATCCGTTAAGGAAATTACGCAACACTTGATCGCCACATTCCATGTATTTTGGATGGTCTTCGCTTCTGAAAAAGTTTCCTATTTCGCCTTTAGACATTCGGAAATCTACCAAAGTTAAAATTTCTTCTATTTGATCGTCGCGAAGCATTAAGGCAACACGTAGTTTCTTGAAAATATCGTTATTTGTCATTATTGTTGTTTTTAGTTTAGGGTTTATTGTTTGTAGTTTGTTGTTTTTAACCATAAACACAAAACCATAAACTACAAACTGCCTACCAATTAGAAAAGCCAAAGATACGCTTTTTTAAAACCTTCCCGCCATAATTTTTCGTTGTGTTGTCCACCTTTGACTATGATTTTTTTATTGAGCATTTGGCATTCGCAGCGTTTGGTATTAATTTGGTATTCCATTTTATTTACATCTTGCACCATATCGGCATCTCCTTCGGTATCGCCACAAAGAAAATAGACTTTCGTTTTGAAGGATTTGGTAGTATTCATTAGTTCAAAAATTTCTTTTCGGTTGAACCAAAAAGAAGGGGAGAAACATCCAATTTTACCAAAAACTTCGGGATATTTTAAAGCACCATAAAAGGAAATCAATCCGCCAAGGGAACTTCCCCAAAGGCAGGTGTTTTTAGCATTAGGCTTGGTTCTGTAAGTTTTATCTACATAAGGCTTTAAGGTTTCTACAATAAATTTCAGGTAATTGTCGGCATTTCCACCACCGTATTTTTCGTTTTTGTAAGGGGTTAATTCTTCCATACGTTTTTCTCCGCCATGCTCAATGCCAATAACAATTACTTGGGCATGAATACTGTCAAGGGTTTCGTCTACATTCCATTCGCCAACATAGGAAGTTTTGGCATCCATAAGATTTTGCCCATCGTGCATATAGATAACCGGAAATTTTTTAGTAGAACTAGCATAATTTTCTGGTAAATACACCCAAATTTTCTTACTAGTTTTTAGTTGTGGAGCATCTATGGAAAAAGTGGTAACGTGTTTACTGGCCGTACTTTGCTGTGCATTGGCAAATCCAAAAAGGAGTAGAGATAAAAAAGTTATAGTAAATTTCAATTCAATAATTTTTAGAATATAAATAAAAAGAATATTTTAGCCAAAATAATCATTTTGAGTAAAACTAAAGCACAAAAGGTAAGTTTATTGCTAGACATGATTGCATTTGCAATTGTAGATGGTGAATTGCACGAAAGAGAATATAATTTTCTTTCATTAATTGCCATAGAATTAGGAATTGACAAACAAGAATTCAAGCAACTATTTCATGAGGAAAATCCTAGTGAAGTAATTAAAAACGAATTTGAACGTATCCAACAATTTTATCGATTGGCATTGTTGATGCATTGCGATGGAGTGTTACACGAACGGGAAGAAATTAAAATCCACGAAATAGGAATTAACATGGGTTTAAATCCGTTTGCCATGAAACGCGTTTTAAAAGCAATGGAACAATCGCCAACAAGAATGGTTTCTCCTGATTATTTATTGGAAGTTTTTCAAGAGCAGAGTAATTAGGGGTTTTATAATTTTTCCATTTTTATTTTTTTAAATCTGCTATAGTTTTTCCTAATATTTTCATTTCATCAAAAGTAAAATTATTACCTCTAACAGTATTACATTTTACGCAACAAGGAACAACATTCGTTTTTATGTGACCTTTATTATTATCTATTCTGTCACATCCTATATATTTATCGGTTCCGCAATAAGTGCAATTTTTAAATAGAATATTTTCAATTAGCCATAATATTTAAATCAAATTCAAATCGTTTTTTTTTGTCTTTAATTTTATATGAAGAGCACATTTTAGATGCTTTATTTCTTAATTTTTGTTTATCTAAATCATGCGCTGATAATAAATCACTTTTTGATTGCTTTTTCTTTCCGAATATAATTTCTTCACTTGTTAAATTTTTATCTCTATGAAATCTCAATCTAATACCATTGACACTTAATTTAAATTGAATAGACCATTCTTTTAATGTTTTAGTTTCTCCATTATATTCAATTTTAATAATGTTATCTCTAATATTTCCTGCAACATCTTTATCAAGCCACATAAAATTTTCTTTCGAAAAAGGTTTAGTTTTATCGATTCTGGAAAAAATATAACCCTCAATGAATGTTTCTATTACATCATTATAAAAAGTTCGATAATCTGTCCATTCTTTACTACACCCAATTTTTTTTCCTTTAATTGTAAACATAAAACTTCTCCAACAATTATAGATTTTTTTATTATCTATATCTGCTATATAATCAGTTCTATTTTTCCAACTATTAACTAATGCCTTTATTCTAATTTCTTTTTCTTCAAAAGTTTCTTGCCTTCCAATTTCGAATTGTCCTTTTGAATTTCTCATTTTTTATTATTTCTTTTTATTAATATTAATAAAAACTTGAATACTTTTAAAATATTGTTTTTCTATCTAATCAATTTGAATATAAAGATCAATATTACTTTTTTTCAAATATAAAACAAAGCCATTAAATCTTCTCTTGCAACATTTTTATCTCATCTCTAAATTTTGCAGCCTGCATAAAATCTAAATCTTTGGCTGCTTTTTCCATGGCTTTTCGGGCTTCTCTGATTTTCTATTTCGGGTCTGGGTTGGTTCAAACTTTTCGGTTTTTCAACGGTCGGGACTTGCTGATGTGGCTTATTTGTATAACTAATGTTCATTAGAATGTCTTATGTTGTCCTATTGCCAAACCAATTTCAACTGCTTGCATTTTTAAATATCAAGTTTGCAAATCCAGGTAGTTCTTCTGTGCTGTTTATCAATTTATCATCACCATCTACCCATATACATTGATAGCCTTTTTCTTTAAAAAAGTTAAATATGAAATTCTTCGTTTCTTCTCTTACTTCTATTAAAAATATACTGTTTTGAAAGTTAAGGGTTAATCCCGAAAGGACTTCTTTTTCAAACCCTTCTACATCAATTTTTATAAATGCAGGTATTCCATATTCTGAAATTAAGCTATCAAACTTCTTTATAATGACGGTATCTGTGTATCCTTCAAAATTGTTTCCCACAAATTCTTTTTTGAACGAACCCATTCTTCCGCCAGTTTTTGTGTCTCTAAAAAATTCTTGCTTTACATCATTGTTACCTAAGCCATAATTCAGACAAGTAACATTTGTACATCTATTAATATTAATGTTAAATTGCAGAAATGAAAAATTTTTATAATCAGGTTCAATTGAAATAACACGTCCCTTATGCCCAACTAATTCGCTAAAAGGAATAGCATATTGTCCAATATTTCCACCAATATCAAAAACAAGGTCCTCTTTTTTTATGTACTGACTCAATTTATCTTGTATGTTTTCTTCATACTTTATTTTTGATTGAAATAAAAAAGTAAGATGTTGTCCCCGTTCATAATATAATACTTTGTTGTATTTATCATATTTTTTACTAATAATCTCCCCTTTAATAAATAGTTTTATCCCTTTTCTAATTAAATCGTAAATAAATTTTTTCATATGGTTTATTTTAATCAACTTTTTGGGTATGATTCACTTTTATACACTCAAATAACTTGTAAATACAGGCCATAAAAGGCTTTGGTTTTTATTTAGCTAAAGTATAAAAAAATATTACAAATCATCAAAATGACTTTTTATTTATCGAATACTTTTTTACTTTGATTGGTTTATATTTAGGAGGTTTGCTACTTCTAGGAACTAGTAATTCTTTAATGTAACTTTAATCCGTTTCACTTTCAAGTAGTTTCGAAGCCAAACTTAAAAACTTAATAGTTTAAAAATGTATCAAATCTTCTCTTGCAACATTTTTATCTCATCTCTAAATTTTGCTGCCTGCATAAAATCTAAATCTTTGGCTGCTTTTTCCATGGCTTTTCGGGCTTCCCTAATTTTCTTTTCTATTTCGGGTTTGGATAAGTACAAACTTTCGGGTTCGGCTGCTTTTAATGCTTGGTTTTCGTAGTATTGTGTAGAAACCGAGTTGTTTCCTAAAGCACTTCCCAAACTTTTATTTAGGGCTTTAGGTTCGGTGCCGTGAAGGGTGTTGTAATTGATTTGTTTTTCTCTGCGGTAGTTGGTTTCGTCAATGGTTTTTTGCATGGAAGCCGTAATTTTATCTCCATACATAATGGCTTTTCCATTAATGTTTCGTGCCGCCCGACCAACCGTTTGCGTAAGCGAACGATGACTTCTTAAAAATCCTTCTTTATCGGCATCCAAAATGGCAACTAGAGATACTTCGGGTAAGTCCAATCCTTCTCGAAGTAAATTAACTCCAATCAAAACATCGAACAATCCTTTTCGTAAATCTTGCATGATTTCCACACGCTCTAAAGTGTCTACATCACTATGAATGTATCGGCAACGAATGGAAACTTTAGTTAGATATTTGGTCAATTCTTCTGCCATTCTTTTGGTTAAAGTCGTTACTAAAACACGTTCATCAACTTCACATCGCAATTGAATTTCTTCGATTAAATCGTCAATTTGATTCAAACTTGGGCGTACTTCTATAACAGGATCGAGCAACCCTGTTGGGCGAATTACTTGTTCCACATAAACCCCTTCGGATTTTTGCAATTCATAATCGGCTGGAGTTGCCGATACATAAATTACTTGGTTTTGCATGCTTTCAAATTCTTCAAACTTCAACGGACGGTTGTCCATTGCTGCTGGAAGTCGGAAACCATATTCCACCAAATTCTCTTTACGGCTTCTATCGCCACCATACATGGCATGCACCTGCGAAATCGTTACGTGACTTTCATCTACCACCATCAAGAAATCGTCTGGGAAATAATCTAGTAAACAGAAAGGTCGTGTGCCAGGAAGACGTCTGTCTAAATAGCGGGAATAATTTTCAATTCCAGAGCAATAGCCCAATTCGCGAATCATTTCTAAATCGAAATTGGTTCGTTCTTCGAGTCGTTTGGCTTCCAGATGTTTGCCAATTTCCTTGAAATAATCCACTTGTTTTACTAAATCTTGTTGGATATCCCAAATGGCGGCTTGCAAAACATCTTGCGAAGTCACAAACATATTGGCGGGATAAATGGTTAGGTTTTCGTATTTTTCTAATACCTGCGAAGTTCGAGCATCAAAGGCTTCGATTTCTTCAATCTCATCACCAAAAAAGTGAATTCTAAAAGGTTCATCACCATAACTAGGGAAAATTTCTACGGTATCGCCTTTAATTCGGAAGTTACCAGGAGTGAAATCGGCTTCGGTTCTAGAATACAAACTTTGCACCAATTGGTGTAATAATTTGGTTCTGGAAATGATTTGATTCTTTTCCACCGTAACCACGTTCTTTTGGAACTCAACTGGATTTCCAATTCCGTAAAGGCAAGAAACCGATGAAATAACAATGATGTCCCGACGACCCGAAAGTAATGCCGAAGTGGTGCTTAATCGGAGTTTTTCGAGTTCTTCGTTAATGGATAAATCTTTTTCTATATAGGTTCCCGTTACCGGAATGAATGCTTCGGGTTGGTAATAATCGTAATAGGAAACAAAATACTGCACCGAATTGTTCGGAAAAAACTGTTTGAATTCCGAATATAATTGGGCAGCCAAAGTTTTATTATGTGCTAAAACTAAGGTTGGTTTTTCTACATTTTGAATGACATTGGCAACGGTAAACGTTTTACCCGAGCCGGTAACTCCCAATAAAGTTTGGTATTTTTCGCCATTGATAATTCCTTTTGAAAGTTTTTCAATGGCTTGTGGCTGATCGCCTGTAGGTTTGTAATCGGATACGACTTGGAATTTCATTAGTTGTTATAAATTCAAATGATTTTTAAATCTTCTGGATTTTGACGACTATCCCAGACTGTAATTATATTAATTTGTTTTGGTTCGATTTCATAAAATAAAATGTAATCGCCAACAATTAGTCCGCGTACATTTTCAAAATTTGTTTTAACACCAATGTGAGGTTGGAGTTTTAATAAGGATAATTCTTTCTGAAAACTTTTATACAATTTTCTTGAATAGATAGTACTTTGATTTCTTTGGTTAAAAAAATCTAGAATTTCATATAATCTTTTTTTAGATCTTGGTGACCAAATTATTTTTCTTGAAACCATTTTTTAATTTCTAAATCTAACTCCTCGTTATCAATTCCTAAACCATTATTAATTTCAGTTCTAGAAATTAAAATGTCCTCTATTTGATTTTGATTAAGAATTATTTTTTTTTCAGATTTATTATCCAAAATAGTATTAATAGCCGTCAAAAAGGCTTCATCATCAATTTGGGATATTTTAGAAATTAAAAGATTTTGTAATTCAACGGTACTCATAATAATTTTATTTAAAACAAATTTAATAAAAATAATAATTAGTCGATGTTAAACTTCCAATCTTTCTGTTGTTTCTCACTCAAGAAAGTCCATGCTACAATGCGGCTAGTTTTTTGGCCTTGAGCCATTTCGATAGTTTTTATTTCTACAGCGCCAACTTTGTTTAAAGTTTTGTAAAGGCTTTTTAAATTGTCTTTTTTAGAAACTAATGTGGTAAACCAAAAGCATTGCAATGGGTATTTTACACTTTCATAAATCATTTGGGTAATAAAACCAATTTCGCCACCACTGCACCAAAGTTCGGCATTTTGTCCGCCAAAATTCAATACTGGCTTAGTAGTTCTAGTGTTTTCAAGGTTGTTTAGTTTTCGTATTGTTACTTTGGTAGCCTCATCTTGAGAGGAATGGAAAGGCGGATTGCAAATTGTAAAAGCAAATTTATCTTCTGGAAGAATAATATTTTTGAAAATATATCTTGGTTCGGCTTGCAATTGCAAACTAATAGCATCTATTAATTTTGGATTTTCAGTTATGATTTTCTTGCAATTTTGAATCGCATTTTCATCAATATCCGTTCCAACGAAACACCAATTGTAGGCAGAAAAACCAATAATTGGATAAATACAATTGGCTCCAATACCAATATCCAAGCCAATAACATTTTCTCCTTCGGGAATAGTTCCGTTATTGGATTCGCCTAATAAATCGGCTATATAATGAATATAATCTGCCCTTCCTGGAATAGGAGGGCAAAGATAATCTTTAGGGATATCCCAATAATTGATATCATAATCGGAAATTAGTAACGCCTTGTTGAGGGCTTTTACCGCATTAGGATTACTAAAATCTATAGATTCAATTTCGTGTTCGTTTGTAAAAACAAATGCTTCCAATTCGGGGGAACTGTCAATTAATTTTTTGAAATCGTAGGAAAATCGATGTATGTTTCTTGGGTGTAAAGTAGTTTTTTCGACCGTAATTTTGTTCTTCATTTTTTATTTCTCTGTATCAAATATAAGAAAATTACTCTTAATGCAAATGTTTTAATCCAAACATTCCATTAATAATAAATCCCCTTCTTGATGTGTTATGGAAACGATACCATCTTTGGCGACATGGTTACTGCTTCCGGTGCGGTATCCCATTGTTAATTCTTCGTTTTGCAAGGGATAAAACAGGTTTTGGGTTGTAATTCCGGATACTTTCCCAATTGGGATTAACGAAATCGGAGTGCTAGCAGTATACCATTTTTCGAATTTATTTGGTAATAAAAATATTTTAGAATGGTCGTCTAGAATTACAATTTTTAGTTTATTTCGGTATCGAATAATATTGGTGATATTGGTTATGGTATGATCGGCTCGTTTTCCCGTTGCCCATACGATATTTACTGCTTTGTGTCCTTTTTCTATAAGGTAGTCTAAGGCTTTTTCTAAGTCGGTTTTGTCTTGGTTTGGGGTGTGCACAATTTCTAAAGGATACTGTTTTTCTTTGTAAATTTCGGGATTAAAATCGCCATCAAAATCTCCTAAAAGCACATCTACTTTGATGTCTAATTGTAAAACGCGTTCGATAGCACTATCTAAAACTACCACAATAGGCGACCATTCTAGTAATTGCCCTAGTAACTCAAAACTACAAGAAGTCCCATTAGCAATAATTAATGCAGGTTCTTGATCGTCGCGAACTATATGGTGTGAGGACATTTTTTTTGTTTCGGGTTTAATGTTTCAAGTTCAAAGTTGAAAGTTCAAAGTTCAAAGTTCAAAGTTTAAAGTTTAAAGTTTAAAGTTTATAATATTTCAAAAGTAATATTTTATTAGTAATATATACTTTTTTTAAACTCGAAACTCGAAACTCGCAACCCGAAACCCGAAACTCGCAACCCGAAACTTTATAACCTAATTAACGGTGTAATTCCTTGTGTCTATTTCCGATAAATGGAAATATCCTAAAGGGTAATCGTTTTCATTGGATTGATTGATAATATTGCCACGAAGAGTTGCAGGTGGAGTAGAGAAGGGGCTTCCGCCGCCACTTCCTGATATGTTAAGTAATTTTTCCATATAATTATAATACCGCAAAGAAATCCCTTCTAAACTAAATAGTAATTGATCTCCTGCTTTTAAATCTTTATCCGAATAAAAGCCAAACATTTGATTTCCTTGGAAAAATTCATCTTTTTGTGCTCGGTATTCAGGTGCTACTACTGCTGGATTTTTAATTCCAATTAGATAATTATTTATTTCTAAACCATTATCTTGAAAAAAGAATTTCACCTGAATAACATCGCCTCCAAATCCTGGTACCGTAGTTTGTTCTATAGTTGGATGGATTGATGGAGTAGCCAAAAGTTTTTCGGTAGAAGAATAGTTTTGCCCAGCATATTGAATAGTCAAAGTATAACTTTCATTTATAACTGGGTTGAAATTAGTACAAATATACTCACCTGTATTGAGAGTTTCTGTAAATGTGAAAATAGTATTGGTACTATTGGTAACTAGTACCGTTGCACCTGAAACTACAGGAATTAAGGAACTATAAAAATCGGTGGTTGTGGTAAGTTTGATTTTTTGGGTACTTCCAGAAGTGCCTTTTTGCCATAAAATGTTGGCATCAATTACCAGTTTTGGGTTGGCAGTATCCAAAGGAATATCCACTTTAGTTTCACAACTTGCGAATAATACGATTGCTAAAAGGTAGATTATATTTTTCATATTTTTAGAATTTAAAGTTATAGGAAACTGCTGGCACCATTCCGAAAATGGATAATTTTATTGCTTCGTTTTGCCCTGAATCTTGGTTTTGACGGAAACTAATAGATGCCGCATTCTTTCTAGAATAAAGGTTATAGATACTAAAAACCCATTCGCCTTTCCATTTTTTTGCTTCGTTGTGCTTTGGAGTTAAGGTAGCCGAAATATCTAAGTGGTGGTACAACGGAAGGTTGTTTTCATTGCGCATTCCATAACTCGGCACGGTAATTCCTTGGTAGGTATATTGTCCGTTTGGATAGGTTACAGGTTGGCCCGTTTGTAAGATGAAATTGGCTCCAAAATTCCATTTTTTATTGTATTTATAGGAACTTGTAATGGCTAAATTATGGGTTTTATCATAAGCCGAACGGTACCAATTACCATTGTTAATTCCATTTTCACTAGCAGTTCTGCCAGGAGTTCTTTGCTCCGAACGAGAAAGGGTATATGCAATCCAACCACTTAATTTTCCGGTGTTTTTTCGCAACATGAATTCCAATCCATACGAACGCATTTCGCCGTTTAGTACTACTTGTTCGATGGCTTCATTTGCAATTAAATTCGCACCATCAATATAGTCCATGCGATTTTTAATTTTCTTGTAATAACTTTCTACTTCTAGCGAATAGGTATCGTCTTTAAAATTTGTGAAATAACCAACTGCAAATTGATCGGCAATTTGAGGTTTTATGTAACTATCACTTGGCGTCCAAACATCAAGTGGCGTTGGTGAAGCAGTATTAGAAACCAATTGTAAATATTGCACCATTCTGTTATAACTTGCTTTCACCGATTTGTTTTCTGCTAATTCATAGGCCACTGAAAAGCGAGGTTCAAAATTATTGAAGTTGGCCATCGATTTATTTCTGCCGTAGAATTCCGTTCTGATAGGAGTTGCTTTTTCGTAAATTTTCAAATCTGAATCGTACGTAACGGCTTGGTTATTGGCATATAGATTTTTAGTAGAACTTCCTAATCGGGAAAACATACTGTATCTAAAACCATATTCTACACTGATTTTATCGGTTACTTTTTGTTCGGCATCCAAATAAATAGAAGGTTCCACCGCATATTTTTTTTCTATTTGTTTGAAATTAATTCCAGAACTAGAATTCGATGGGTTTATCGTTCCTGGATTGAAATCGTAATAAATAGCATTTGCACCATAATTCAACTTGATTTTATTGGATAAATAATATTTAAAATCGTATTTTAAATTATAATTTTTTATTCCAGAATCCCAGTTGAAACCTACAAAATCTAAATTTAAACCATAGTAATAGTCGCTATAAATCATCGATAAATTTGAAAATAACTTATCGGTATATAAATGATTCCAACGCAAGTTTAAAGTAGAATTTCCATACGTATTGGTGAAACTTTGGTTTAAAGAAAAGACATCTCTACCAAAATATCCCGAAAGGAACAAATTATTGCTTTTATTGAATTTGTAATTTAATTTGGTGTTCAAATCATAAAAATAAGCCGAGTTTTTATTGTTGGATAATTTCAAAAATAAATGCGCATAGGATGCCCTACCGCCAATAAGGAAGGAACCTTTGTCTTTTACGATAGGACCTTCTGCAAGTAATCGACTAGAAATTAATCCGATACCTCCGTTCATGTGAAAACTGTTGCTGTTTCCATCTTTTTGATAAATATCCAAAACCGTAGAGGCTCTTCCTCCAAATCGTGCAGGAATACCACCTTTGTAAAGTTTCAAGTCTTTAATCGCATCCGGATTGAAAACCGAAAAGAATCCGAATAAATGGGAGGAATTAAAAATAGTGGCTTCGTCTAAAAGAATTAAATTTTGATCAGCACCACCACCACGAACATTAAACCCCGATTGTCCTTCGCCAGCATTAGTAACCCCTGGCAAAAACAAAATAGATTTTATAATATCAACTTCACCAAGAACTACAGGCATTTGTTTGATGGCAGAAATAGACAATTTATTAACACTCATTTCGGGTTTTCTAGTGTTGGTTTTATTTTTTTCGGAGAAGACCACTTCTTCTAATACCTGACCCACTTCTGTCAAACTATAATTCTTGCGAAGGTTTTGGCTGAGGGCTATTTTTTCTGTAATGGTTTCGTAACTAACATAACGGATGTTTATTTCGTAATCCCCTTTTGGTAACGTTAGGGAATAAAAACCATATTCATTGGTTGTGGCAAATGCATTAGTTCCTTTAATGGCAATGCTTACACCAATCAGGGTTTCGTTATTTTTTTTATCGGAAATGGTGCCACTCAAGGTGAATTTTTCTTGAGAAAAACCACTGCTAAAGGCAAATAAAGAAAGCAGAAGGATAACAGTATTTTTTAAACGCATAGTACTTAATTTAGATTTGCAAATTTGATAAAAATATATAATTTCTGATACTTTAAATATGTTAATGTATGGTTAATAATTAAAGGGTTGTAAATAATTTTTAGATACTTTTACAAACTATAGAAACACCAATGAGAATTTCTTTTTTACTTCTTTTCTTATTCTATTTTTCTTTTAATGTTCAAGCACAATTTGAAGCATCTAAAAGAAAAGTAAATATTAGCGCAGTTCCAAATAAGGCTCCAAAACAGAAAGCAAATGTTCCTGAAAAATCACGAAAATCGTTTTTTCCTGATATTAAATTTGAAAGTCAGATATTAAAAAAACCAGAGGATAAGTTTTTAAAAGGATTGCCTGAAATTCCTAAAGTAGGAGAGGTTCAAAACCCAAAATCGTATGCTTTAAAAAATCCTGCAGAAGATTATACCGAGAAATTTAACCAACAACTAAAGGAAGATGGTATTCGCCCGGAGTTGTTTAACAGAGATATGAATTTAGGGCAATTTGTTGTCTATACTCCTAAGATAAATTTAAATTCCCGCGATTATGGTGCTATTGATGGCGATATTGTTCGGGTTTGGGTTAACGGGAAGATAGAAACTAATCGTATTTTTTTGGATGCTAAATTCCAAGAAATTGTTTTAGATTTAGATAAAGGTGTTAATGTTATAGAAATTGAAGCTCTTAATTATGGTGAATTATCTCCAAATACAGGTCAGTTTACCTTTTATGATGAGAATAAAGAGTTTGTTACAAATCAATATTGGAATTTAGGAATTGGCTTTAAAGCCAGAATATTGATAGAATATAAAGACAAAATTTTGAAAAAGATAGACGAAAAATAAAATTTCATTTTATCCGTTTTTTTATATTTAAAGAATAACTTGGTAATGAAAAATTAGTGACCTAAAAAAACCTCAAAAATTAAGATCAAAATTTCGTAATAAATCTTCTATTGATTGCAACTCCAGCTTACCTCTTTATATTTTTTTTAAAGCAACTATTATTGTATTATATTTGTTTTTCATAATTTTTACAAAAACAATTTATAATATATGAATTTTTCCAATTTATTTCGAAAAAAATCTACAAAAGTTATCCTTCAAGAAGGCGGAGATGGTGAACACTCCGGCTTAAATAAAGTCTTAACCGTTAAAGACTTAACCTTTTTCGGAATAGCAGCTATTATCGGCGGAGGTACTTTTAGTGCCATTGGTAATGCTTGTTTTTCTGGTGGTCCTGCAGTTGTCATATTGTATATTATGTGTGCTATAGCCTGCGGATTTACAGCAATGTGTTATGCCGAATTTGCTTCTCGAGTTCCTGTTTCTGGAAGTGCTTATACGTATGCTTATGTTTCTTTTGGTGAAATTTTTGCATGGATTATTGGTTGGGCATTAATTATGGAATATTCGATAGGAAATATTTACATTGCTTTTTCTTGGAGTGGCTATTTCACTAATTTATTAGATACTTTCGGACTTCATTTGCCCGAATGGTTGACAATAAATTACAAATCGGCACAAGATGCATTTATTGCAAATAAAGGCACTGAAGGCTTGATGGCATGGAAAAACGCACCTGTTTTTGGTGGATTAAGAATAATTTTTGATTTACCAGCCGTGGTCATTAATTTACTAATTACTTATCTAGTTTACCGAGGCACTAAAGAATCTAAGAATTTTAGCAACATAATGGTTTATATAAAGTTAGTAATTATAGCCTTGGTAATTGTGGTAGGAGCTTTTTATATTGATATTGATAATTGGACTCCGTTTATGCCTAATGGTTTTAGTGGGGTAATGGGGGGCGTTTCGGCAGTTTTCTTTGCTTATATAGGATTTGATGCGGTTTCCACTTTGGCAGAAGAAAGTAAAAATCCGCAACGTGATTTACCAAAAGGAATGATTTATTCGTTAGTAATTTGCACCATTGTTTTCATTGTTTTAGCTTTAGTAATTACCGGAATGGTTTCGTATCAATTGCTTGGAGTTAGTGATCCATTGGCGGAAATTTTCGCATTAAAAGGTGTAAAATGGATGTTGTTTATTGTGTCAATAGCTGCTGTAGTTGCTATGACTAGTGTTTTATTAGTTTTTCAAATGGGGCAACCTAGAATTTGGATGACCATGAGCCGAGATGGATTGATGCCAAAGAAATTTTCTGAAATACATCCAAAATACAAAACACCAGGATTTGCTACTATTGTAACAGGTTTGGTTGTTGGAATTCCAATATTTTTCACCGATGAAAACTTTGTTTTAGACTTTACATCCATAGGTACTTTATTTGCTTTTGTATTGGTTTGTGGAGGTGTTTTAATGCTTTCTCCACAAAGTGAATCGGAACTTGCAGAGAGAGCAACCAAAGGAAAATTCAGAATTCCCTATGTTAATTCTAAGTTTATTTTTCCGTTATTAGTTATAATTGGAACTGGCTTAACACTAAAATACCTTCCTACTTTTTTTACCGATATTTTTGATTTTTCGGATGGGAAAATGGCAACCAATCTTCCAATGCTAGTTTTTTTATTAGTTTGTTTAGTGATGATGGTTGTATCTTTTATCAAAAATTTATCTCTAATTCCGCTTCTAGGATTGGTTTCTTGTTGTTATTTACTAACCGGAATGGCAGTTTCCAATTGGATATGGTTTGGTTGTTGGTTGGTAATTGGCTTAATAATTTATTTTGGTTATAGCCGTAAGAACAGCAAATTGAATATACCAATTGAGGATAAATTACAGCAATAATATCCTTTCAATTGTCCAATAAAACACTACGCATCCTATTAAACTAGAGATTGGGTAAACTACTCGTTCTTTGTACCAAATTTTGTGTGCGAACCATTTGCTAATTAAAAAATAAGCCAGGAGTAGTACCACAATTTGTCCTAATTCTACACCAATATTAAAAGAAAATAAAGAAGTAAAAAACTGTTCTTTAGGAATTCCGATTTCTTTTAAAGCGGTTGCAAAACCCATTCCGTGAATTAATCCAAATCCAAAAAGTATAAACAATCGGTACGGATTTACTTTGCTGTGGATGATGTTTCCCAAGGATGTAAAAAGTATTGAAAATGCAATTAAAGGTTCAATGTAATTGGAATTAGGCATCAATATTCCGGATGCTGCTAATCCCAAGGATAGACTATGCGCCAATGTAAAAACCGAACATTGAATCACTACCGACTTCAATTTTGAATTCAGAAAAAAGATACTTAAGATAAAAAGAAGGTGATCAAAACCATACGGAAGAACATGAGTAAATCCTAATGCGATATACTGCTCAATAGTATGGAGATAATTCATCATTTAATCTTTAACCAACTTAAAGGTAGTACTTGTTTTGTCTATTATTTTTAAGAAATAGATTCCATTTGCTAAAGCTGAAAAATCTTGATTCTCAATAGATTTTCCTTTAAAAATGAGTTGACCTAAATTAGAATAAAGTTCGTAATTTTCATTTCCGGTATACGATTTTAAATTTATTTTGAAATGAAAAGGATTTGGGAATACCTTTATTTCATTGGTTTCAAAAGTAGAAGTATCGACCGAAAGAAGCGGATTGCAATAGGAAGTTCCTCCAACTAAGTTAGTCATTTCACTACATAAATAACTGTAATTAGAACTTTGTATAGGAGTAAGGGTTCCCAAGAGTAAATTTAGATTATTTGTCTCGGCAACATTATTGGTTAAGTTGAAAAACTTTTCTGTACCATCGTCAAATTTCATCAATTTGTAATCGGTATTTCTCATTGTTTTACCATCTCCAGAAGTAGGGGTAAGTTTGAAAATTTCTGAAAATTCCCAAGGTCTTACAGATGCAGATTGGTTTAATAGTATTGGCATTAAACTGTGACTATCAACAACAGTTGTTGGTATTTGACTTTGCCAATTAGTATCACCAAAAAGTTCTAAAATTGTAGCAAATAAATCGGCGGTATTCACAAAAGAGTTATTGGTTCTGTTGGGATTTACAACATCGGGACCCGAAACAATAAACGGAACCGTTACTCCGCCTTGGTATATGCTTCCTTTTGAAGGATTGCTTTGTGCCACTAAAGAATCATCACCATTGTCGCCAATGAATATAATATCGGTGGTGTCCCATTTTCCAGAACTAATTAAATAGTCAAAAAAGCGTCCAATTTCTTTATCCATAGCCTCCGTCATGGCTTGAAAATAAGGAACCGGATTGGCAGTAATATCTGCTTGAGTTCCAGATAAACCAGTATTAGTAATCAAGTTGGCAGGCGGTAAATGATAAGGAGTATGTGGTGCATTAAATGCTAAATATAAAAAGAATGGTTTTGTTGTAGGTTGACTATTAATATACGAAATTGCATTATTAACATTTTCAGTTGTAGCATAATTGGTACAAGTTGAACTTACGCCATTGGTTATTTTTGACCAATTATAAAATCCAGTAACTAATTGTCCGGGTTGTCCTAAAGCACCAGTTAAACTTCCTTCAAAGTGGTCAAATCCCATGGTAGTAGGGTAGTTGTAACCTAATGGAGCAAAGGTTGTTAAATGCCATTTTCCAATGCAGGCTTTAGATATTCCATTTGGCGAATAGATATTTAGCACCTTAGGAATTATGTTTTCATTGATATTTAATTTTGTATTTCCACCATCCACTACATCGCCAACACCGGTTCTAAAACTATATCTACCGGTTAAGATTCCGGCACGAGTTGGTGAACAAAGTGGATTAGACCAAGCATTGTTAAAGACAACTCCTCGAGGTAAAAGACGTCTAACATTAGTTAAATTAACAACATTGGCTGCATGATCGGGATAAATGTCACAATAATCTTTTCCTAAATCGTCGGCAACAATTAAAACCACATTGCGTTGTTGTGCATAATTGGTAAATCCAATAAGAAATAGAACAAAAAGGAGATTTTTTTTAATCATTGTTTATTTTTTTACAAGTACTTTATAGGTTTGTTTTAAATTATCACTTTTTATATTAATAAAATAAATTCCATCTGAAAACTCTTTAACATCGATTTTAAATTCGTTGGAACTAGATTTTTCTTCTTTAGAAAAAACAATTTTCCCGAAAATATCGGTCATTTCAATTTGCACCGAATTTAAAACTTTTGCAAAATTAATTATTACATAATTAGATGCAGGATTTGGATAAACTTTTATATTATTTTCTACAGAGAATTCCGTTGAACTCAAAGTTGGATTTCCTCGAACACAGATGACATAATTGGTGTTCGTTTTGGTATCGTAAGTAGTAATTCCAAATTGGGTATTCCAATACCATGCACTCGTTAAATTGGCAGGATTAGGTAAAAGCGTAGTAGAAGACCAATAGTTATGAACTCCAATGGAACTAAAAAAAGCAGTATTTACCGAAGGACTGGAAGTGCTTTCCGTGTTTAACGATTGCAGTTCTTTGATGTTTGGTAGTCTCCAATCGGTTGCACTTGCTAAGGTTAAACCTTCCGCATAAGTAATGGCTTGTTCCCAGTTGAATAGGTTAGCATTAGGCACTTTTTGCCAAACCAATTGCGTTACATTATCGGTTATGGTACCATTGCCATTATCTGTAAAATGATTTGGTAAAATTGTTGGAGTAGTTATATCTCTAACGGCTCTTACATGATAACTTTTGGTTCCACCAGCACTGATGGTTTCTGCTTTGGGTTTGTTGCCAATTCCTCCGCCTGAGTTAGTGCACCACACTTTACTATTATCGCCAACTTGAAACGTGTTGGTCCACCAATATTCGGCGCCTGTAGATGGAAAATAAACCACATCTTCTGCAGGATTATTTTTTTGTAAGTTCAGAATACTCATGGCCTCCATTGGGGTAGGTAATCTCCATCCGGAATAGCCTCCAAGTGCAAGTGTACTGCAATAAGTAATGGCATTTTCAATAGTCATTTCGCCACCATCGGTTTGTTGCCACATTAATTGAGTTACATTATCGGTTATCGTACCATTCCCATTATTGGTAAACGAAGGCACATTGATACTGTAATCGTGGTCTTCGCCAAAGGTGGAAGTATAACTAGTAGTTTGACCAGTATCGGGCAATAAAACTATGGATTTAGTAACGCTTTGTGCAAAGGATATAGTGGATAGAAAAAGAAATGCTATTTTTTTCATCGTTATTTAACTAGTAGTTTTTTAGTTATTTGTGCATTTTCAAATTGAAATTTCACAAAATAAGTTCCAGATGCCAAGTTTTTAATATCAAGAGTAGATTTAAAATAATCGGTTTTCAAAATCAAATCGCCTTTAATGCCATAGATAGTAATATTTTGAATGTCATTTTCTAAAACAGCATTTCCAATATTAATTTGAAGAATATCTTTTGCAGGATTTGGATATAATGTAATTGCATTATCTAAAGCAAAAGCATTGTTTGCAAGAGGAACCGTACATTGTGAGAAGCCATTGTAATTAGTAGGTGTAGTTAGGGATGGCGTTACATAATTGAAGGTGTACGTAGTGCCACTCCAACTAAAATTAGTAGCATAACCCGGTGTGCCGTTTAAAGTATAGGAAAGGTTGTAACCGTTATTGTTTGCATTTGCTACGCAAGAAGTTATTAATGCACCTGCAAGAGGCCCCCAATTTTCATTTCGAACCGGATGTGCTGCTGCTTGCGGAATTAATTGGTTGGTAGCATCTTCGGTAACTTGTCCAACAAAACTTCCTATCATATAAGGAGCAGTAGAAGTTCCGTGGTAATGATACACACCATTAGTTCCATAATGACCATGATTGGTATCTAGGGTTGTCATTGCAGTTCCGTTTGGTTCCACGCTTCCATAAACGGCAAAACCATCTAAAGCAAAAGCACAAGGAAGGTTAGTGGTAGTTTGTCCTAAAGTATATAAATGAATTGGTGCTGTATGGTAGTGGTAATCATCCCCTTTGCCGCAGTGACCTCCATAATTATCCAGTTGTCCATCTAAGTAAGAATCGACACCAGTATTGGTATGGTAATTAAAAATAGGCACTCCGTTAGCCGCAAGAGCAATGGCACCTCTAGTAAAATGTACGTTATCAATTAGTGTTGGAGTTGCAGCAATTATAGGGTTTAGAGGAATACTCCAATGGTTGGTTCCAATATAACATTGCGGGTTGGGTACTTGTTGTTGCCAACCATGATTGGAAATTCCGACCATCATAGTATGGTTAGGAATTCCTTTACTTTCCACATAAAAATAATTGCTATCCCAAGAAGTATGCACGTTTGGAATAAAAGGGATAAAAGCAGAATTTATAAAGTTTGGATCGGTTGTAGTTAGCATTTTTTTTCCAAAACTAAACAAGGTCATAATAATTCCTGCAGAAACTATAGGGATTAAATAGTTTCTTTTTTTGCTTTCGATATTTCGGAAAATATAGATTCCAAAAACAAATAAAAATAATGCTATAAGAATCGATTTTATTAGGAAAGGGGTAACGTTTTCTGCTTTATTTACAGTAGATAAAGAAGTATTTATGGCAATAATTGCATCTTCTCTTTTCTTTACATATAATTGATCTTCTGCTGAAAGGGATTGTAAAGGCACGTCAATAATTCTATTTTGGGCATCTTCAATAGATACTAATCCATTTTTATATTTACTAAAAGAACCGTCAATAAAAGTATTGTTTTTCTGAATGGACCAATGTCTTAAAACAATTTTGTTATAATTTAAGGTATGCGAGAACATAAAGCCACTTAACATACAAACTAACAATAGGATAATTTTTTTCATAAATTTCATTTTATATTAAGACACCTTTTCGATAAATTACTTGCACAATATAGTTATTTTTCTTAAAAATCACCTTTTTAATAGTAATTTCCCCGATTTTATTTCCCCGTTTTCTCCTGAGATTTTGTAAAAATAAGCACCATTACTTACTTCTCCACCACCGTTATTGGTTCCGTCCCAAACTACTTGAAACTTCCCTTCGTTAACATAATTTCCCGTAGTTAAATTTTTTACAATTTGACCGAGTGCATTATAAATCGTAATCGAAATAGTTTGTGCTGTATTTAAAGTAAATGCAATAGTTGTTTCTTTTGAAAAAGGATTCGGATAGGCAATTTCATCCGCATAATTACTATTCCAAATCACAGCCGAATTAGTGCTTAGATTGTAGCAATTATTTAGTCCTATGGTATAAGTGGCAGAAATATCTTTATTATGTCGAGTGCTATTTTCACTTGCAGGCAAGAAGGCGCGAACATAATCTACTTGAAGTCCTGTTGCAGTAACGGTAACTCGTAGATGGCCAGAATTCCCTACAATTTGTCCGGCTAAATAGCCATAAGTTGCTGCTTGGGAAGGATAATTAAAATTAGGCAAACTTGGTTGTGGCGTTTCTTGATATACTAAACAATCTTTGTCTTGTTTTACAAACAAATGATCGTGACCGTGGAAAAAAATAGTTACATGATTTTCAGTCAATAAATCTTTAATAGGTTTGTACCATCCAGGTCTGTAGGACGCAAAACCGTTAGTTATTCCGTCATAGTTCTTGCCACCCCATTCGTATTTATCGGCATATTCCGTTCCGCCACGACCTTCGGGATCACCACCAACAATTTGATGCGAGAAAATAAATTTGAATTTTGCGGTACTACCTTCCAAAGTAGTTCTAAGCCAATTGTATTGAGTTGTTCCTAATGACCAATTCCAACCCGTATTTGCATTAGCATTTGGCTTCGGATTGGTATTCCAATATGGGTCAATTACAATAAAAAGGGCATCACCCCAAGTCCACGAATAATAGGCTTTTCGTTGGGCAGGCGTGTTATTTGGTCCGACAAAGTTTTGCAGGGTTGTATCTCCGGTATAAAATCCATCTGGACCCGGATTTAAAAAATACTTTTGACGTTCTTGGGTGTTCCATACTGCAATGTTGTCTGCGGTTCCGTTTAAATTCCAACCTGCTTCTCCTTCATGGTTTCCTAAAGCAATGAATAAAGGAACAGAATGGCAAATAGTTTCATAATTGGAGCGAAGTAGGTTGCAACGGTACCCAATAGTATCGTGTGGAATTTGGTTAGTAGTTAAATTTTTTAATTTATCGGTCATTAAAAAATCGCCTAAATCAATCATAAAATCAGGATTATCTTCTAGTTGGTTTTGTAAACATCGCTGATATAAAGCAACATCCGTCGATGCATCCATATGAGGATCGGCTTGCACTACAAAAGTAAATCCACTTCCAATTTGTCTTTGCGTGTGAAAATAATGCTCGGCTCTAGTGGTAAAATTGGTATCTCCTGGGTTTCTATAAATAACTCTATAGTAATATTTGGTATCTGGTTGCAATCCGTTTAGACTTAGTTCTGCTGGATCATTCGCTGCAAAGGTTTGCCAAGTTGTTTGCGATGGATAAACACCACTAGTAGTTCCGTATTGCAACGCCATTTCTGCCGGAGTTGAAAAAAACATTTTAAGAGAAATACTTGAATTGGTGGGTTTTCCTAAAACTTCTTGTCTGCTTATGGTTTGTGATTTACTATTATAAACTAAGAAAAGTGTAATTACTAGAAGAAAATATTTTTTCATAATTATTTAGGTTAGTGTTTGATAATAATTTTTTTGGTTAAACTTGTATTTTCGTCTATTCTTAAAAAGTAAATTCCATCCGGAATTTTGGAAGTATCTAATTCATTCGATTCCAATCGAAGTATCGTTTGACCAAGAATAGTGGTTAATTCAAATTGGTGATTCGTAGTAGCATCTGAAAAATAAATAGTCAATTTATCGTTGGCAGGATTTGGATAAACATTAATTTTCGAATCCGCAGAAGCAACTTCATTGGATTGTAATAAACAGGCGCCAACCGTATAGGAATACCCAATTTCTCCATTAGTATGTCCGGCAGATCCTGTAGTTCCTGGGATATACGATTTTACATAATCCACAGAAACACAATCGGAAGTAACGTTAACTTTGACATGTCCAGTTCCATCTAAAATTACATTGGTATAGGCATCGGCATTTGCAGCATAACCAAAAGTATAAGTGGCATCACTTGGCATCGGAACTTCTTGATAAACTACGCCATTTAATTGCTCTTTAGCAAATAAATGATCGTGTCCTTGAAAGAAAATATCTACACCGGTATCTTCAAATACTTTTTGAATTGGTTTCCCCCAACCCGGACGGTATTGGTCAAATTTGTACTGATTTCCTTGCATTCCTCCCCATTCATAACCAGTAGCCCATGCAGTACCACCTCTTCCTTGTCCTCTTGAATGGTGTGCAAAAACAAATTTGTGTGTAGCAGTACTATTTTCTAATACTCCTCGCATCCATTGGTATTGTGATTGTCCTAAAGTCCAATCCCAATTATTAGGTTTTGAACCATCTGCAGGAGTTGCTCCCGGGAATATTTCGGTTCTATATACATCTAAAACCACAAAAAGCGCATCTCCCCAAGTCCAAGAATAGTAATTTTCAGGCATCCCGATGCCAAAACCTTCAATTGTACCGTTTCCAGAATAAAAACTATTCGGAAAAGGATTAGGGTAATAATATTTTCGCCATTGTGTTCCCCAAACTCCAATGCCATTTGGTGCTGCAGGTAATGGGTTTGTTGCTGTAGTGTATATTCCATTTACATTAAGGTAATAGTCGTTCTCACCTTCGTGATTTCCTAAACAAACATAAAAAGGTACCGACGGGCAAATCGCTCCAAGATATTGTCTGTAATTTTTATGTAAAACATCCATGTCATTACTAGTCGTTACAGTAGGAGCGTGGTCATCGCCAAATATATCTCCTAAGGATAGCATAAAATCTGGATTTTCGGATGCTTCATTGGCAAGGGTAGTTTGGTACATCGCAACATTAGAATAACCACTATATAAATGTTCATCGGCTTCTACAGTAAATGTAAAGGAACTTCCCGGAGTTCGTTGGGTTTGAAAATGATACTCTGGAGTAACCGAATAAGTTGCTGCTCCAACCAACTTATATTGCATTCGATAAAAATATTTTGTGTTTGGAACTAATCCGTTTAAATCTATTTCATCAGGAACATTTAATGTATTGTTGTATACCATGGTAGTGTTAGTATACGTGTCCGATTGCATTCCATATTCCAAATAGTATTGCATATTTTGATCAAATAAAATACTTGCGGTAATAGATGAATTAGTAGGTCTTCCTAAAATAATGGATTTTTCTTGGGCTTGTAGATTTGGATTAGCAAATAAAATAAGAAGCAATAAAAGCAACTGTTTAAGTTTACTTTCAGAAAAATAAAATAAAAAGTAATTATCTTCCATAGTCTATTGGATATTTGGTAGTTAAAAAAACAATTAATTTGTTAGACTTTAAAATTCTAAATAGGTTTAATTAGTTTCAATAAAAAATCCTTCAAAATATAAATTATTTTGAAGGATTCTTTTGTTGAAAATTATGTAAAGAAAAAATTACTCTTTGCTTGCCAAATATCTTTCTGCATCTAAAGCAGCCATACAACCAGTTCCTGCAGCAGTAATTGCTTGGCGGTACACGTGATCGGCGGCATCACCACCTACAAATACTCCAGCAACATTGGTCTTAGAAGTTCCAGGAATGCTTACTATATATCCTGTTTCGTCTAGGGTGATAAAGTCTTTGAAAATATCGGTATTAGGTTTATGTCCAATTGCTACGAAAAACCCAGTTGCAGGAATTTCATTGGTTTCCCCAGAAGTTCTATTTTTAACACGAACAGCAGTTACCACTTGTCCGTCTCCTAATACTTCGTCTGTTTCGGTATTCAATAATATTTCAATATTTTCTGTTTTTCTAACGCGCTCTGCCATGATTTTAGAAGCTCTAAATTGCTCACTTCGTACCAGCATAGTAACTTTTTTACAAAGCTTAGAAAGATAATGTGCTTCCTCACAAGCCGAATCTCCAGCTCCAACAATTACTACTTCTTGATTTCTGTAGAAAAAACCATCGCAAACAGCACATGCCGAAACACCACCGCCTGTTTTTAAATAATGTTGTTCAGAATCTAAACCCAAATATTTTGCGGAAGCACCAGTAGAAATAATCACTGTTTCGCAATGCAATTCTTTAGTGTCATTAATCCAAACTTTATGTATAGGTCCTGAAAAGTCTACCTTAGTAGCCCATCCATCCCGAACATCGGTACCAAAACGTTGTGCTTGTAGTTGTAAATTGATCATCATTTCGGGACCAGTAATTCCTTCAGGATTTCCAGGCCAGTTTTCTACCTCATTGGTTGTTGTTAATTGTCCACCAGGCTGTGTGCCTTGGTACAAAACCGGATTCATATTGGCTCTTGAAGCATATATTGCAGCGGTATAACCAGCAGGACCAGAGCCTATAATAAGACATTTTATTTTTTCAATTGTTTCAGACATAACTTGATTTATTAATAAACGCAAAGGTAAGTTTTTATTGAAATATATTCCTAAAAATGCGATTAGAAATAGTACTGTAAAATAAATTAAATTAATAAGAGAAAACATTTTGAGAACCGATATATTGTGTCTATATTTGCACTCGCTTTCGGGGTGTAGCGTAGCCCGGTTATCGCGCCTGCTTTGGGAGCAGGAGGCCGCAGGTTCGAATCCTGCCACCCCGACAAAAGTCTTTTCATTTTTTATGAAAAGACTTTTTCATTTGTATAAAGATTCTAAGAGAAAATTTATTGTGTGGGCTTAGTCGTTAATGGAATTCATTTAAATATAAAAGAGCTTTAGCAAATGAATATTTTACACTTTACATTGGGTATGACATTGTAAATGTCCATTTTTATTATCCTTGGATTGAAAAATTAGAAAAGTTGTAATTTTTCTATAATTGAAATTTTCAGTCTAAAAGACTCAATTTTCATAGTTGGAACTGAAATTTGAGTCTTTTAGACTGAAATTTGAGTCTTTTAGACTGAAAATTGAGACTAATAGACTGAAAATTGAGTCTTTTAGACTCAATTTTCAATAAAAAAGAGTGAAATTTCAGTCTTTGAAACTGAATTTTCACTCTTTGAGTCTCAATTTTGAGATATTGAGTCTAAAAATTAATTATTGTGTTTTCTTTTTATAAGTACCTCTTGCAAAACGCTGGCTTAGGTCTTCATAAATAGATTTAGCAGTAGGAATACCTCTGTAATGTGCTTCTTTAATCTGCCCGTAATACAGCAAAGCTCCTTGAAGCGCTTCCGATCCTGCAAGCATCATAGTATCGTCGGCATCTGTTGCCAGTTGGGTGGATAAGTTTACAATAGCTTTTAGTTGCGAAACTACTACAGCGTCTTTTTCAAATTCCTCTTTATCCATGTAAGCAGGAACAAACTCCGGATTAGTAATTACATACTCTTTAGTTTTTTCAACAGTAGCTACTGTTTTGTCTCCCAATTTAAAAAGCTTATGACGTTCATCAGCTGTTAGACCTTGTAAGTAAGGCTCCAATTGGTGTTTGCAATCTTGCAGTTTTGCTACTACATCATTGATTACGTCTTGCGGAATCTTGATGCTAATTTGATTTTGTGTACTCATAATACAAAAAAATTAAGGTTAATAAAAAAACGATTTTTAATCGTTTCTATATTAAATTTAAAAAACTTAAAATAATTTAACAAACTATTTATGTTTTTTTTAGGACTAAAAGAGTGGAAGTAGGGTGTAAAAAAAAAAGAGCTTTAGAAATTTCTAAAGCTCTTTTTATATAGGATAATTTCCGTTTAGTTGATACTAACTTTCTTAGTTAACGATTGGTTGTTGGAACTTAATTTAAGGAAGTAAAATCCTTGAGGTAAATTTTCTAAAGTATAAGTAGTATTGTTGAAAATTGGATTTTTAACTTCCAATAATAATTGGCCATTAAGGTTGAATAATTGAATAGAATCTATTGCAATAGTTGTACTTATAGTAATTTTATGATCGGTACTTGGGTTAGGAAAAACCGCTATTGAAGCACTTTCTATAGAATTCACGCTTAAAGCATTACATGCGTTTATCCAAATTTGACATACATATTCTGGATGGTCAATAAACGGATTACGGTTTCCTTGAACTGCATAAATCGCATTGTTTCTGTTGATTTCTTTTTGACTAACCGGATCTTGATTGTTCCAAATTAATAATTGATTTAAAAACCAAGGTTCAAATACATTGTCATTACTTCCGTCTAATACGGTGTCACCGCTTCCTGTAGAATCTAGGGTTTGCCAACTCCCTATTACATTTTCATAACAAGTTGCCATATAAAAATAATTACGAGCTATATCTCCTTTAAATTCATCTGCAGGTTCCAAAACTTTTAAAGAAGAAGTATAATTTGGTGTAATACAATTACCAATTTTACTACCGTTACTAGAGGTGTAGGTTGGTGTTCCAACCATTCCATAGGCTAAACTTCCACGTTTACCATTGTCAAATTTATCGGCAGGCATTACATGAAACGCATCCGAATACATCGAAGTACCAGAAACTCCACCAAACCAGCTTTTAGGAAAGGTATGTTCTTTATTAAATCGTTGACATTCTGCTGTTCCCAATAAACCATCGTCTTGATTTCCACCATTGGCTACTGTTCCAAAAATAAAATTACAAGTCGAATAAATATCCCAAACAGATCCATCCGGTCTTGCATCCGAAGTTGGATATAAATTCCATAATCCAGAACTATAAATTAAGGTGGTATGTGGACTTATTTTATTGAATAGTTGTGTTTTTAATGTAAAACCAGTTCCAGTAGCAGTACTATAATAACCAGTTGGGATTTGTGCAAAACCAATAGTTATCGATAATAGTAAAAGTAAAGAATATATTTTTTTCATATTTAATTTTTATAATTTACGTTCTAAAAGTGCCATATAAAACCCATCAAAACCAGATTGGGATGCCAATACTTTAGAATCTTTAATAAAGGTAAAACTTTTTCCAATTTCGGTATTCAAGAATTTCTTAATTTGTTCTTGATTTTCAGAAGGAAGAATAGAACAAGTGGCATACACTAGTTTACCACCTGGTTTTACAATTTTAGAATAACTTTCTAAAACTTCACTTTGTATTTTTCGGATGTTATCAATAAATTCTGGTTGTAATTTCCATTTAGCATCGGGGTTTCTTTTTAGAACTCCCAATCCGCTACAAGGCGCATCAATTAATACTCTATCGGCTTTTTCATACAGTTTTTTAATAACTTTCGTAGAGTCGATTATTCGATATTCAATATTGAAAGCCCCATTTCTTTTGGCACGAAGTTTCAATTGTTTTAATTTACTTTCGTATAAATCCATGGCAATTAACTGCCCTTTGTTTTCCATTAAGGACGCCATGTGTAAGGTTTTTCCGCCAGCACCCGCACAAGTATCTACTACTCGCATTCCGGGTTGTACATCAAGAAACGCTGCAACCAATTGCGAAGAAGCATCTTGCACTTCAAACAATCCTTGTTTAAAAGCATCGGTCATGAAAACGTTAGCACGTTCTTTAAGCACTAAAGCATCCGGTTGGTTGGGTAAGAATTCGGTTTCGATATTCAAATCCATTAAAATGGCATGCAATTTTTCTCTAGTAGTATTTAAAGTATTTACTCTTAATATTACCTGTGCTTGCTTGTTTTGCGCCGCAATTTCTTTAGTCCAAAGTTCTTCCCCTAATTCTTTTGCACCTAGTTCATCCATCCAATCGGGAATGGATTCGCGCATTTTTCTAACTTTAGATAATTCGTCAAATTTACCTTTAATTTTACGTTCCGGCGTTCCTTCCAATTGTCTCCAATCGGGAATAGGATAGCCACGTAAAACAGCCCATACGGCAAACATTCGCCAAATATCTTCCCGATTATAAGGTTCTTTAACTTCGGCAATTTCGGCGTAAAGTCGCTTCCAACGAACTACTTCGTAGATGGTTTCGGCAACAAATTTTCTGTCAGAACTTCCCCAACGTTTGTCTTTTTTCAAAGCGCGTGCAACCACTTTATCAGCGTATTCACTTTCGTTAAAAATAGCATTTAGGGAATCAATTGTAGTATAAACTAAATTTCGGTGTAATCTCATGGTATAAAAAAATAACTTCGTTCGATCCGGACATTGTCTTAGAATCAGCCTGCAAAGATATTGCTTTTTTATAGAAACTAAGAAGTATTCTTAAAAACCTTGATGTGTTGTAGGTTAATTCAATACGAATTATTTAATTTTTAATTTTTTTTTTAAAAGATAAATATTTTAGGAAATTTATTTCACACTTTTAAAAAAATATATAGTTTTGCATAACTATTTTATACGTGACTGTTTTATAGTAGAATACGCCTCAAATATTTAAATTAAACCTACCGAAATTATGGCTAACAACTATTAATTTTTTAATTTATTTATTATGAAAAAAACATTATTTTTTTGCATCCTATTCTCTAGTTTAGGATTTTCTCAACAGGTTTTAAAAAGAATTACGCAAGCATCCTCTTACACAGAAGTTGAGTTTTTTGTGCTTCGAAATGGTGCCTCAAGTGGCAATGTACTAGGTAGTAATAGTTTTGATACTTTTCTTAGTTCTTTGTACGGCTCCGTCAAACTTTATGATAATCAATATATTTATGAGGGTGTTGTAACTTTAGGCGATTATACAACAATTGCCCCCACTGCAGTTTGTAATGGTACTTTTTTAGTTTCTTCTTCAAGGGCTGATTTTATTCCAAGTTTTAGTAATTCATTTAATGTAAATAATCCTATTGTTTTACCCGTTACAATTGATACTAATAATTATAGAGAATTAGCACAAGGTACTAATGTAGACCTTCTCTATACACGTCTTAAAATAGCAAAAGTACTTTTACCAAATTACGATCCCGTTCCTACAGGAACTTGGATAACTGTTTCTTCAAGAGAAGGGGTTGATGCAGTAACTGATCAAGTTGTTGTTCCTAGTAAAAGGTTAGGTTTTCGATTTGACGGTACCGATTGGGTTTTGCAAACTACGGATTGGTTAAATGTTCCGTTGGACGTTTTACAAGACGTTTGTGATCTTTTAAGTAATCCTGCCTTTGGAAGTTTAGAATCTTCAATTTCTATTGCACCAAACCCAAGTAAAAATTTCATTACTATTCAAAATAAAGCAAATGCAGATGGAAATTTTGAATATCAAATTATAGACATTACCGGTAGAATTATAACTAACGGTAAGTCCGTTTTTAATGAGAATATAAATACCGAAAGCTTATCTAACGGAAATTATATTATTAAAATTAGTAATGAAAATAACGAAGTAGCATTTAAAAAATTTATAAAAATTTAATAATATAAATTTTTCTAACTAAAAAAAAGCAAGATTCTGAATTCAGTATCTTGCTTTTTTATTATAATTTAAAATAAAATTAATGATCGTGAGATTCTAATCGTTTCATGTTGATAATTTCTGGTGGATGTAAAACCATAGGAAATTGTTCCACTTTAACGGAACTACTATCCAATCCGAATCCTTTTTCTTCCGACAAACTGAATTTTTTCATAAAGAAATAAGCGTTCATAACAATGTTTTCAAAGAAAGTTAAATCGCTATCGTTAGAAAGGAATTTTTCAGAAAGCACAAATTTAAAATCTCCAATAATATTATTTTTATTTAAAGATTCATAACGACTGGTGATATCCATTTCGCCTTTACTAACCATATCTTTAATAACTTCTTTAAACATTAAGTTAATTTTGGTAGGTTCTCTAAATCCGAGGTAGAAATCCACTCGGTATAAATCGTCTTTAATAACTTCGGTAACTTTATATTCTTTTTTGTAAGGTTCGCTTAAAATATTTACATGAATAAACCAATATAAATCGGCTCTTTTTGGTCTTTTTTGAAGTATAGAATACATTACTTTTTCTTCAATTTCATCTACTCTATTAGAATTGGTCATGTATACTAAATGGGTAGCGTATTTAGGAATGGTTAAGTCCAAACTTAACTCAGCCAATACTTTTTTGTACGAGTCAATCTTAACCATTTTAGTGTAATTTTTGCTAATTTTCTTAGCCAAATACCACGTGGACATAATTCCTATTAAGACAGAAGCAATGAATAAGGTTACATAACCGCCATCCATGAATTTAGTAACATTGGCTGCCAAAAAGCTAAATTCGATAACTAAGTAAAGCAAGATTAAAGGTGCAATAAAATACCATTTTACTCTTTTCATTATCAAATAAAAATTAAGCAATATGGTAGTCATTATCATACATAAAATAATTGCCAAACCATAAGCATGCTCCATATTACTGGATTCTTGAAAGTGCCAAACAATTCCAACACATCCAAAAAACAATAACCAATTAATGGATGGAATATATAGTTGTCCTTTCACATCGGTAGGGAATTTTATTTTTACTTTAGGCCAAAAGTTCAAGCGCATTGCTTCATTTATCAAAGTAAAAGATCCACTTATTAAGGCTTGAGAAGCAATTACTGCAGCAAGAGTTGCAACAACAATTCCAACAGGTTTAAACCATTCGGCCATAATTAAATAAAACGGATTGGTATTATTTGCTCCAAGTTCGGATAATTTTTTTCCAGCGTGTAATAATAAATAAGCACCTTGCCCAAAGTAATTTAAAACTAAAGTTGTTTTAACAAATGCCCAACTAATGCGTATGTTTTTTCTGCCGCAGTGGCCCATATCCGAGTATAATGCTTCTGCACCGGTAGTACATAAAAACACAGCACCTAATATGAAAAATCCTTGGTTGCTTACATCACTAGTTAATAAATGGTATGCGTAGTAAGGGTTTAATGCTTTGAAAACTTCTACGTTAGTACCTATTTGAAGTATTCCTAAAATGGCCAACATAGAAAACCAAATTAACATCATGGGAGCAAAGAATTTCCCAACTAATTTAGTTCCGAATTGCTGAATAGTAAACAATACAAACAGAATTGCAATAACAATAGGAACGGTAGGGATATCTGGTTTAAAAATTCGCAATCCTTCTACAGCCGAAGAAACCGAAATAGGAGGGGTGATGATTCCATCGGCAAGTAAGGCACTTCCTCCAATTATGGCAGGAACAATAAGCCATTGAATTTTGGTTCTTTTAACCAAAGCATAGAGAGCAAAAATCCCACCTTCGCCATGATTGTCGGCACTTAAAGTGATAATTACATACTTTAAAGTAGTTTGTAATGTTAATGTCCAAAAGATACAAGATAGACCTCCTAAAATTAAATCTTTAGAAATAACACTATTTCCAATTATGGAATTCATTACATATAAAGGAGAAGTACCAATATCTCCATAAATTATACCTAATGTAATTAATAACCCTGCAGCGGTAAGCTTACTGTGAAGATTTTGATGACTATGCGAACTCATAAAATTTTATTAAAAGAATGCAAATGTATTACTTTTAGATATTTGAAATTCAATTTGTGAAATAAATATTCATTTTAAATTACATATTTAAAGAATATTCATTTATTTGCTTTTTAACTTAATAAGATTTATAAAAAAGGCATAAAAAAAAGCACCGATTTTCACCAGTGCCTTTAGCATTATTATAGTATTAATTATCTTCTTCCTCCGCCAGAATTTCTTCCTCCGCCACTGTTAGAACTACCACCAGAACTTCTTCCACCACCATCACTATTTCTAGGAGATGAATTAATGTTACCATTACTTCTTGGTTGAGAAGGACTTGGAGAACTGTTTCCAGAATTTCTTGGAGATTCATTAGAATTATTTCTCGGAGTGCTAGTAGTACTTCTAGGTGTTTCACCTGAATTACTTCTTGGAGCACTTACATCAGTTCCTCTAGGCTCTGAAGAACGTGGAGAAGTATTTATTGTTCTTGGGTTTTCGCTATTGTTTCTTGGGTTATTGGTATTTCCGTTGTTAGAATTTGTGTTACTTCTTGGATTAACCGAATTTCTTGGGTTATTTCCATTATAAAGATCACGTTTTGGTCTTGCTTGGTCTAAATCATATCGGTTAGTATAGCCAGAATTTCTGTGCTCAAAAGAACGATTAGGATTCTCTCTTTCATAATAGTTGCTTCTTCTACCATAATAATTGTTGTAAGCGCTTTCACATCTTCTAGTTTGAACATAGTTGTATTGGTAACTAAAATTAATATGATTTCCTATATGACGTCTGTATCTAAAAATTGGATACGGATTCCATCCGTAATAATAGGTTGGATAGTAACCCCAGTTCCAAGCAGAGTAATACGGATGGTAGTTAGAAACCCAAAAATAACTATAAATCACTGGAACCCCCACATAAACAGGTTCGTAAATATAGTTTCTACCATACATATAAACATCCCCCACCACTTGCACTTGCATCCTATTGTTGCTGTCTTTTTCCACTTCAACAGTTGCCACATCTTGAAATTGATCGTGACCTAATACGGCTTGAATCACAATTAAATGAACATTTCCTTCAATAGATTCAATTACTCGTAAATAATCTACTTGATTATCGTTGTTTAAATCCAAATTAGATATTTGTTCTTTAGGATCGTTCAAACGGAATTCAAAATCGGCTAAATCTTTGGATTCCCCAAAAATAGAAGCAACGGCTCTAAGATCTAGATTGTCGCTTATTTCAGAACTAGTAGCGTTAACCGTGGTTTTGTCTTGTGCAAAAGAACTTGCAAACAACAAACACATAAAAGACGAAAGTAATAGTTTAGTTTTCATAGCATGTAATTTTAAGATTCATAATAGTGTTACTACCGCCAATCCAATTTCTGTGCCAAGAATAAATTTTCACAAATCATTAACAAAATTACTGTATTTTAGCAAGGTTATTTATTGTTAAATATGAAAAAACTCACAATTTTACTCCTGTTTTCCGTTTTCTTTATTTCTTGTAAACCAACTCAGGTTTGTTTTACTTCTGTGAAAATCGATACCTTATTAATAGACAAAATTAGCATTCGTCCCATAACTGTCTCGGCAGATAATGTTTGGTATGCTGCCGATAAAAATAGAGTAGGGAGTATCCATTTAAAAGATTCTCAAAAATTTGAGAGCAGTACCACTAAAGATTCACTAAAGTTAGAATTCCGAAGTATCGCCCAAACCACCAATTCTATTTTTGTTGTAAACGTAGGAAACCCAGCTCTTATTTATAAATTTTCTAAGGATTTACTAATAAAAAAACTGGTTTACGAAGAACATAATCCTAAAGTATTCTACGATAGCATGCAGTTCTGGAACGACCAAGAAGGCATTGTACTTGGCGATCCCATAGAAAATTGTTTGAGTATCTTGATTACTCGTGATGGTGGCACCACTTGGACCAAAGTTTCCTGCGATAATTTACCCCAAGTAGAAGAAGGCGAAGCCGCTTTTGCAGCAAGCAATACCAACATCGTGATAAAGGGAACTACCACTTGGATAGTCTCTGGAGGCAAGAAATCTAGAGTTTTCATTTCTCCCGACAAAGGAATCACTTGGAAAGTTTATACTACCCCAATAATTCAAGGAGAAACCATGACCGGAATATTCACTGCCGATTTCTACAACGAAAAAATCGGATTTATTGCCGGCGGAAATTACGAAAAACCCCAACAAAATTTTGGCAACAAAGCCCTAACCACCAATGGCGGAAAAACATGGAAACTAGTTGCCGAAAATCAAGGCTTCGGTTATGCATCTTGCATACAATTTGTTCCCAACAGCAACGGAAAACAATTAGTTTCCGTGGGAGCCAGTGGCCTGTATTACTCCAAAGATAGCGGGAATTCGTGGCAACAACTTAGCACCGATACTTCTTTATATACCCTAAGATTTATAGACAATACCACTGCAATTGCCGCCGGTAAAGACAAAATCGTGAAGTTGGTTTTTTGTGCTCGGTAGTTAGTGCTCAGTGTTCAGTATTCAGTGTTTCACTAATCACTAATCACTAATTTCTAATCACCAATTATTAATTTCTTTTTCTTCAGGAGCGAAACAGTAGGCATTTTAGTAAAGGTATTTCCTGCCATTCGTTGCAATCTTTTTTTATATAGCCCATGGTTTAAACCATGGGCTATATAAAAAAAGGATTTCCACTGCAATCGGGGCTATGCGGTTTTTGTCTTTTGTAAAATTAGAATTTTAAAACCTCCAATTCAATTTCCTATGCAAATACCAAATAGAACAATAATAATCCTCAATTAAGCTAACGTTTAACACAAATAAAAATCCAATAAAAAAGCGATTTTCATTTGAAAATCGCTTTTTTTTTTAAGATTGAAACAGTAGAGATTTTAGTAAACTACAATCCCGCTTTTCGTTCCAATTTGTCATTTTAATGACGATGCAATAGGATACCACTTTTACATTTCGCAATGACAAGAGTTCCATTGCAAAAATTCATTGAACTCCGCTATACAATAATTGCAAAGTGATTTAAAAGTAGCTTATTGCAAAATTAATTTTTCACAAGATTATAAATATGTAAAGTATATTTCAAATCGAATTTACTACGATAAAAATTCGATTAATTATTTTTAGAATAAATTTTATATCCATTACAATCAAATTTTCAGTTAATTATGGAAAATTGATGTTATTATCTCCAATATACTTTACTATATATTTAAGTTTTAAAGAACTAACTTTTTAAAATATTTATAATCTCCCCATGATAATTCTACTAAATAAATTCCGTTTGCTAACCCATTTTTATCAATGTTAATTTGACTATTACTAGATATAGAATGGGTAGATTTTGATATTAAAGCTCCAGTGATTGAAAAAAGTGAAAATTGCATTTTTTCTATTGTCATTGTTCCATTATTAAAAATTTGTATTTGATCTGCAACTGCCATTATTGAAATTGAAGAGTCATTTACAAATTGATTTGTGCTAAGTTCTGGAGTTTGTGGTCCTGGTTCATAACTACCTGAAACAACACAAGATGGGTCAATAATTGCAGTCTGGTTTAAGTTAGTGTTACAGCCAGTACCTCCAATAAAAAGCACACCTCCAGCATTAGATGCTTGATAACCAAAAGCTTGAATGAATCCATACAAGTAATTACTTATTCCAGGCATTTTAATTCGACAATAATAATAATCATAGCACGGAGATGAGGATACTGAAAAATTAACTAAATAGGATGGGTTGTTAGAAATCATTAAACCATTTTTATTTACAGAGTTACTAGAGGTCCAATATGCAATATGATCATAACTATTTAAATACTCTCCAACTAATTCTTGATTTACTTGTGTTAAAGAGGGATGAGCAACAAAATCATATGGATTGGAAGTAAGTAATGTGGAGGTTACTAAAGGATCAATTGTTTCAAATCCTGGATTGTGAACTAAAATTTGGTTTTCCTCTAATGTTTCCAGATACACAATTGTATTAGTTCCTTCTACTGCATAATGAAACCGAAAATCAAATGTTCCATCATTGTTTAAATCAATGTTTCTAATTGAAAAAGTGTCTCCCAAAAGTCGGTCTGGAACAAAGTTGTTAAAAGTAGTCTGACTATGTAAGTTAATTACAAAGCAATACATCGATAAAAATAATAATTTTTTTTTCATAATAAAATGTTTTAATTTTTTTTAAATCCATTTTAGTAGGAAACAGTATACGTAGAAGGGGGTAGAAGTATTGAAATATTGTTTAATTTACAATAATGATTTATAAATTAAAAATCACAACGAGTAAATATATAAAATTATAGTTACATAAAAAAAAAATATACCTAATTGATAATTAATTTTAACAATTAATATAAAGATTTGTAAGTAATTTCTTATTAACTAAGATTTATTTGTACTATTTATTCTATTTAGTTTTTTCTGCAATTCTTGTATGGAAATTAAATAAATAGCTTCGCAACAAAAAAAGAATGTTACTATTTTCTACCCAATATGGCTTCCTTTTTGGAGCGAAACAGTAGGCGTTTTAGTAATGGCAATTCCTGCCATCCGCGCTACACGGTAGCTTGCACCTGTCAGGGCTAAGCGGTATTTGTCTTTTGTGAAAATAGAAATTCAAAAGAAACTACAGCTATAGAATAATGTCTATATTTTTAAGATCGAAGCGAAATAAAAAGTTGCTTAATTGCCTAAAATAGTTATATTTACGAATGTGAATAACAAAAAAAAATAAATTGCCGGTAATTTTTTCACAACGAATAAAAAAGCAAAACCTATGAAAAACAGTATAATATTTCTTTTTCTTATTGTCAATTTTTTCTCATTTGGACAGAACCTTTCTATAAATTCTAAAGTATTAAAATCAGGCAGTATTAAGATTGATAGTATTGAAGTTACGATTTCTGTATACAGAGATAAAATAGAAACTGAAAGTTTCTTTGAGAAAGGTAAATTCAAATTGAATGTTGTTTATTCTAAAATTGGCGAATCCTATAATGAAATTAGAACAAGTGAAAACAATTTAAAATTTAAGTATTGTTATCGTATAAATGTGTTTGAATTTGAAAATGGAAAAGTAGTTAACGGTGAGGAAAATTATTACTTAGACCAAAGCAGGTATGAAATTGATGGACGGTTTGAAGAAGTTAAAAAAAGTTACAATTAGAATCTGAATTCGGAATTCTTAAAAAAATATGTCGTTGAATTATACCAAAAAATAATAAACTACCGCTAACAGGCATTTTGTGTAGTGGCTTGATGTTGTTTTTTGCCAAAATACCTTAAACCCAAAACACTATTTCAAATCCTCTTCAAAATGCACATCGAACATGTTCGTAAAACCATTTTTAATTGTTTTATCGGCATTAATAATAAGGGAACGGTGAACTTTAGTGATGGCCCATTTGTTTTTAATGTCTTCAAAATTGGCGCAGTGTAATTCGGTAATGGTTCCGAAATTATATTTTTTCAAAGCAGCTTTCCATTTGTCCGAATCATCGTCTAAGTTGATTGCAATAAAGTTATAATTGGGATATTTAGTTTTAAAGTCTAATACTTTTTTATGAGCTGCCAATAGGTGGGAAGTTAGTTTTTCAGTCCAAAAGAATAAAACGGTATTTTTTGTAATCAGAGCATCCGAAGAAATACTTTTTCCATCCGGTGTTACTAATTGCACTTCCGGAAGTTTCTTCCCTTCAGTAAGCAATTGAATAGCATTTCCTATTTTTAAAATTTCATTCTTTTTGCTCGTGTCCGTTGAATATTTATGGTAGGTTTTTAAAAATTCTTGGTTGTTCACCATGTTTTGATCTTCCAATAAATATTTTAAAGCAATATTATTAATAACAATATTTCTTACTCTTTTATTTTTTATCAGAGTATCTGCAATGTTTAGTTTATTAATATTTATTTTTAAAGCCAAATCAACATCCGTAAAATGATTATGATAATTAACGGCACCAACATTGTTAAGCATATGATCTAAATACATTACAAATGGAGAAAATTCTACTAAAGATTCGTTACTGAAATTAATGTCTTTTCGAAAAGAATAATAGTCTTTAGGTAATTTACAAGTTACGTCTTCTCCAGTTCTCATTTTGTGAATAATTGGATAAATTTCCTTTTTGGTATAATATGGAAAATTAACAATCCCTTTGGCATATACATCAAACTCCTCACTCCATTTTATTTCTTCTTTTTTAGAAGCATAAAATTTTTCATTTTCTTTATTCGTTTTATTGATGTACTTGTTGAATTTGTCAATTCCAAAGTCAAAAACTTCAAACATATTGTTTTTGTCTTTCTCGTTTCGGAGGAACATTTCCATCAAATAATTATTTTTTTGATCACCGCGACCACAAAAATTAATAGATTCGTCAAAGTCTTTAGAGTCTATGTGTACATTAATACTGTCGTTTTTGTCAAAATAAACGTATTGGTATTCGGGTTCATTTTTAAACGTATAAAGTCCAGGAGTAAGGGAATCAAATTTTATTGAAAAGGTATTGTCTTTGTTTAACGAAATAGAATCTATAACCACATTATCCTTGCAAAAAAGCACGTAAGGACTACTCGGATTAGATACTTCCCCTCCAAAATAGGCTACATAGTTATCCCCTGAAAATTCCTTATTACAGGAAGTTAATACCACTAGCAGTAGCGCAGGTAATAAGATAATTTTGTAGAATGGGACTTCTTTCATTTAATATTATATTGAAAACAAATGTATTTAGATGATTTTGAATATTTTGTTAACCAATAGTTAAATAAAAGGTTAAAATTTTAGTTAATTATCGGCGCGTATTTTTAAGTTTTTTGTTGATTATTATTTTTTAGAAATAACCTATAATTGTGAAATTGTTTTACTAAATTTGTAAAAAATGTTATAAAAATGAAAAAACTTATCTTGATAATTTTAGCAAGCTCTTTTGTAATATCTTGTTCTACTAATTCTGCTAATGATAACAGCAATAATTCTAATAATACAGGTTTGCTTTTAAAGACAGTATCAGATGGTTCTGGAACTTCTACATTTTATTATAATGGAAATAAGTTGATAAATACAATTGATTTAGATGGTACTACTTCAACTCTTACATATAATGGAGATTTAGTAAATAACGCAGAAACAAATGGAAGCAATTATCATAAATTAAGTATTATGAATTATTCTAATAATTTATTAATCTCAGAAAATTCTAATATTAATTCTAATATTAATTCTTCTGCTTCAAATTCAAATTCAAATTATACTTATAATTCAGATGGAAGTATAACTGAGTTATATTCAGATGCCTTTACTAATACTTCTGGAAACACATCGTATTATAATAATAAAACAATTCGATTTTATTTTAATGGAAATTGTATTAAGCAAGAATATTATAGCTCGATTAATAATGTGATGACTCTTAGTTCTTCAACAATATATACATATGATAATAAAAACAATCCATTAAAAAATATTACAGGTTTTTATTCCTGGCAGAATCCACATGGAGGTAGTTTCAATAATAAAATAAGTGAAACGGAGAAAAATGAATCAGGAGTAACTTTGAGAATTTCTCAATTCGCTTATCAGTATAATTCACAAGATTATCCAATCAGTTATACAGAGACAAGAACTCCATATACCCTTTCAACAAGTGGTACTTCATCAGTACCAGGAAATCCAACCACATATGTCACAGCTTTAACTTATTACTAACATTAATAATTAAAATGAAATAGAAATAGAAAAAAACACAGCCATTAAAGCTGTGTTTTTTATTACTTTCCGTTTCAAAGATTGCATTTCTTGATATTGATTTTTCCAAAATCTACAGGTGTCAGTGGTCAACTAGGTTTGTTGGTGTGTCATAGTCTTTGCTTCAACAACTTAATATAATAGTTATAAGCAGTAATAAAAAAATGTTTCATATCTTTAGTTTTTATAACTATTCAAATTTAGTTTTTTATGTATAGTGTTGGTAAATGGTTTGATACAATATTATTATTTTGGAGTCTCGGTTTTTAAATCTGCACTTTTAGCCCCTTTAGTTTTTAAAGTCTCAAGAAATTGATCGGTGAAATCAATTTTTAATTCAATCCACAAAGGCAAATGGTCGCTCATGTGAAAAGTGCGCCAAGATTCTAATTTCCAATTTTTTGGCATGGCTTTATTTTCTTTTTTATATAAATCAGTTGCAACTTTTTTATAATAATTGGCATCATTAAAAACGGCATCATAAAAATTAACGATGCCAATTTTAACCTCTTTATTTTCTTTATCGATGTCAATATCGGTCAGGGTTACATTATTCATGTTAAAAGCAATTTGATCAAAGGCTCTTGTCTTGCTAGAATTGGTAAAAATTTTATCTTTTAGTGGGTGTATGAAAAAACCTGTTTTGTTTTTATCATCACCAACAAGTGCTTTATGATATTGGTCACCAACGGTTTCAATATTAAAATCCCCTAATAATATATAGGAAACATCTTCTTTTTTGGCTCTTTCGTTTAGTTTGGTAGCAATTGCCTTGATTTCTTTTAGTCTACGCACATTATCTTTTTCGCCTGTTGTGGCTTCTTTTTCTTCTGTTCCGTAGTAAATATGAACACTACATAAATTAAATTTAAACCAACTTGCTTGAAAGGCCACCGTAAATGGCGGTCGTGCAAAACCTTCCTCTAAGTCATACTCTTTTCGTTCTTTAGTATCTAAATATACTTCTCCCGCGATGTTTTTAAATTTTACTTTTCCAGTATTGAATATAAAAGCAATTCGCTCTCCACCACCCTCGGCATTGGGAGTATCAGTAACTATATAATCGTATTTATAGCCCAAAATGCTCATTAGTTTCATTAAAGCACTCATGTCATTGCCAATTTCTTGGACTGCAATTAAATCAAAAAACGAAATAATTTCTGCAATATACCAGTAGGATTCTTCCAATCGGTTTTCACTATTGGCAAATTTTCTTAAATTCCATGTACTAAGAAGTAAAGTACTTCTGTTGGTTCTGTTAGGCACTTCGTCCTTCAATTTCAAGCGTAACTTTTGGAGATTTTCAATAATATGAATTCTATCTTCTTTCGCAATGTATTCTAAGGGTTTGTAATTAGGCATAGTATTTTATTTTATTAGTTTTTTATCTTCCAAATCTTTTAGTATCCAAGAAATTGCTGCTTTAGCTGCTTTTTTGGCTATAGTTGTTTTGTTGGTTGCAATTATCAAATTAAATATTTTGCTACCCATCCAACCTGTAATTTTTTTAAAGAATCCCTGGTGGTAGTGTTTTTCCATCCAATTTTCGGTTATAGGATGTTTTTTATCCGGAGTCGAATCACTGAATTTATTAATAGTAAGATCTACCATTTTCTTAATTCGTTCTTCCAATTTTGGTGCTATTGAAAACAATTCTTCTGGATTGTAGATAGGCCATTCTTTAACAGTTCTTTGGTACGGATTTCGATCTACTTTTTCTAATTTATCTTTCAATTCATATAGATTTGGAATTATAGGTAGAAAAACCTTTTCTTTCCCTGTAGCCAAATCTTTTCTATTGAATTTAAAATATTCCACCATTTCGGGAGTCCAATTTCTATGAATCGGATGCACATTATTATTTTCGGGATCGTATTCAAAGGAGAAATAAACTTTAAAAAAATTTCTAGCGTTATCTCTTCCCAAGAAAAAATCGTGATGTCTAAAATTAATATCCAAAAAACCGCCAAAGGCAAAAGCAGAAGAACATGCAATGGCATGGGGTTCCAGTTTAAATTTTTTGTCCACTTCATCTTTGTAATACCTAACCGGGTAAATTTCACCTCGCAAATAATGTTGGGTATGAAATTCTAGCATTTCCCTTCTTTTAACTTTCGATTGGTCTTGAAGCGTACCTAATATTGATGGAATAACACTAAAAATGTCGTCGGGTTGTTTGTATTCTGTTAAATTATAGTCATGATCCGGAAAGGGATCAATCATGATTAATCCAAACTTATCATAATCGCCTTCTTTCTTTTCTCCATAACGTTCTTTTAAAACATTCAACACTTCTCCGATGGGTTCGTTATTGATTGCGCCACCATCAACCCCTATAAATTGAAAGGGATTAGAAAGAGTATCAAACTCAATTCTAGGATTTTGAGGAATATTCTCTGGTTGTATTTTATCGTTAATTAATTTTCTGGAATTATTTTTAATGTACTCCACCGTAAACTCATCATTAAAAAACTTTCTAAAACTCAAGCCTATCGGAAAAGCACCAGTAGCAATGGTCGCTAATTTCAATCGTTCAACTTCTTTTTTATTGACAAAAGGGTCTAACGGGAGATAAAAGTCTTTGTGTAAAGGATTTGAAGCATCGTAATCTAATTTAAAATGAGAAATCACAAAATGTTCAAACGTGTTGTATTTTGGATTGTCCTTTTTAATTTTTAAAGTTCCAAACGGAGTAGAAAAGTCAATTGGCAAAGGCACACTTCTTAACATAGTTTGCGACAGCAGAATTTCTAATTCTTTAGAAATATAGTTTGGCATTTTTTTGCTTTCTCCAACATCATCAATAAAAGCAGCATCACAAATGGCATCAATAAAATTGGAATTTAAAAGCGAAGGGATTTTATCCGATGATAAATCGTCAAGGGCAAATGTTTTTTCAAACAATTTTATCTTTTCATTTTCTTTATCTCCCATTAAAACCCAACTATCATAGAGCAAATTATCTTTAATAGCAGTTATATTGGTTGGGTCAACAACAGGATTAATCTTTCCCTTCAAGGCATAAATGGTAGCCATTGCCGTGGTCATTCCTCCAGCAGAAGCACCACCCATTACATCAATAATTACGTTATGTTTTGGGATGTATTTTAAAATTTCTTCATACCAACCCTCAGGAAGTTTATTTTCTTTAGAATTTTCCCACAAATCCAAAATTTCAAACAGATAATCCATCGCTCCTGCGGTATAGCATCCTGCAGAAACTGCTCCGGCCATGGTTAATCCAATGTGGAATTCCTCAGTTTTACTAGTGTTATTAGCCATGTTATTTTCAATTAAAGATTAATAATACTATTAAATTTAAAAAAAATAATAAAGCCAGTCAATAGGTTACAAATAAATTTTCAGTTTAAAATGTAGGTTAGAGTAGTTTTTTGAGGTGATTTAGAAAATGGAAATAATGAAGAATTTGAAGAAAAATATATTGTTTTGGGAAATTAATTCATAAAATTCTAATCACCGCAAAATTTGCGGTGATTAGGAGTATTATTTACCGCAAAAAATTTAAATAAATTGGAAATTAAAAAGTAGATTTTACTTGCCGATACAGGAAGTTGTTTCTCTTTTATTTATAGGGGTTAGGGGCTTTGAGGTACAAATTGGATACATTTTAATAATATTAGTCATTTCAAATTTCTTTTTTATGTATTAATATTATCAATTTCATTTCCATAAGATATAATTAAAAATATCTTACTTTAGTTTTTAAATTTTTGTTAAAATTTTATCATGGATTTATTTCATGAATTCTTAAATTTCTCTAAAAATTTTTTCGAAGATAGTAATTAGTGTGTTGAGTAATATAATTTAATATTTTTCTAAAATCTTAGTTTAATATATTTTTATGAATTTGAGGTTTGAAAAAGACAACATAGAATTGCGATAGAATTGAATTATAATTTTGTAATCAAAATTATAATCACAATTTTGTAATCAAAATTATAATCACAATTTTAGATGAAAAACATTTTATTCTTAGCTTTCTTAATCATATCATTAAATACTAATGCTCAAATCAAAATTTTGTTTGATGCCTCTAAAGCTGAAAGTGCAGGAAATGCGGATTGGGTTATTGATGCTGACATACATAATATAGGTTTTTCATCAGGTCCCGCAATAGTTGGAACAGGAAATGAAGCCAATCCACAAAGAATACCAACTCCTTTACAGTCTAACATAACAGCATCTACACCTGAAGATTATTGGAATGGTGGATTGTCTAATTGGGGAATTGATTGTGTAAAACTAGGTTATGTTGTAGAAAGTTTGCCTTATAATGGTCAAATTACTTATGGTGTAGCTTCTAATTTGCAGGATTTAAGCCATTATAAAGTATTTGTAATTGATGAGCCCAATATCTCATTTACAGCCACAGAGAAAGCCGCTATTATAAGTTTCGTTCAAAATGGTGGAGGATTGTGTATTATTGCCGACCATACTATTTCTGATAGGAATAATGATGGAGTTGATTCGCCACAAGTTTTAAATGATTTAATGAGTAATAACACAGTACAAAATGACCCTTTCGGGATTGCATTTGATTACAATGATATTTCTCAAACTTCGTCTAATATTGCCAATCTACCTACTAATTCTATACTCCATGGAACAGCAGGGAATGTTACACAAGTAAAATGGTCAAGTGGAACAACAATGACTTTAAATAACACTCAAAATAGTACCGCTACGGGGTTAGTATATAAAGCCAGCTCTAGTACAACTGGATTAATCAATGTATTATGCGCTTCAGCAACATATCAAAACGGTAAAGTAGTTGCCATTGGCGATAGTTCTATTCCGGATGATGGGACTGGTGATAGTGGAGACACGCTTTATAATGGTTATATAGTTGATGCAGGCGGGAATCATCAAAAACTGTTAATGAATGCAATTATTTGGCTAGCTAGTGCAAGTCCGTTAAGTGTTGGAATTTCTAGTTTAACCGATATTAAATTTACCATAGCCCCTAATCCTATTCAAAATAAAGAGTTGAAGTTTACCTATGTGAATTCAGATAATGAGCCTACGCAACTTTTTATTTATGATACATTAGGTAGAACCATAAAACAAATGGCATTATCAAATGATGCTATTAATTTAGGTTTTATTACCATGACTGATTTGAAATCAGGAGTTTACTTTTGTAAAGTTTCTAATGCTACAAAATCTAAAGTTTTGCGGTTTGTAGTTCAATAAATACGATTATATAATTTACTGTAGATTTGTATTACTACTTACTTTACCAACTATGAAAATATTATTAATCGAAGATGAATTGGAATTGCAAAAAAGTATCCAACAATACTTTGAAATGGAAGGTAATGTTGTTGAAGTTGCTTCTGATTATGGTAAAGCAGAGCAGAAAATAGCGATTTATGACTATGATTGCATCTTGGTAGATATTACGTTGCCCAATGGTTCTGGATTGGATTTAATCAAAGAAATAAAGCTGAAGAAATCAAAAGCTGGAATTATTATCATTTCGGCAAAAAATTCGATTGATGATAAGATTTATGGTTTAGATTTAGGTGCGGATGATTATTTGCCTAAACCTTTTCATTTGTCGGAACTTAATTCCCGAATAAAAGCCTTAATTAGACGAAAAAGTTTTGATGGTAATTTAGAAATTATTGTCAATGAAATTAAAATTCTTCCAGTTGAAAGAAGTGTTTTTGTTCATAATAAAGCAGTGATTTTGACCTCTAAAGAATATGATTTACTACTTTATTTTATAGCCAATAAAAATCGTGTGGTTAGTAAAAATGCTTTAGCGGAACATCTTTGGGGGGACAACGCCGATAGATTGGATAATTTTGATTTTATATACAACCATGTAAAAAATCTACGAAAAAAGTTACTGGAAAAAAAATGTGAAGATTATCTGAAAACCATCTACGGAATAGGTTATAATTTTAAAACTGTGGAATGAAATTACTAGCTAAAACCAGTCTTTACTACCTGTTATTCAGCATTCCAATATTAATATTGTCGGGTTTTGTTTGTTATTACATCGTCACAAAAGAGGTGCAGGATGGAAATAATGAGTTACTATTAAATCGTTCAGCACAAGTTGAGCAATACTTAAAAGAAAATGAAGCAGTAGCTTTGAAGTTAATCACCAAAAGCGGTGAAGCTCAAATTAAAACCATTTCCAAATTTAATCCTAAAGCAGTAGCTAAACCTGTGTTTGCAGATACGTTAATTTTGGATAAAAAAGAAAATGAATTAGCACCGAACAGGATGATTACATCCAATGTTTCCTTTAGAAATACCAATTATCAAATTAAGATTTGGCGTAGCACTATAGAATTTGACGAATTGGTTAGAGGGATATTTTACCTGCTTGTTTTTATATTGTTTTTTCTTTTTCTGATTTCGATGCTTATTAATTTTTGGGTTTCTAAAACCTTGTGGAAACCATTTTACAAGACTGTATCTTCTTTAAAGGAATTTCGTGCCAGTGACGATGTGTTACCTAATTTTGAATTAACGACTATAAAAGAATTTTCAGCTTTGAATGATTCCCTCAGTGCTATGATGGATAAAATGATGTCTGATTATAACAGTCAAAAACGATTTACTGAAAATGCTTCACATGAAATACAAACGCCATTGGCAGTTATAAAATCTAAGGTTGATTTGCTTATTCAATCGGAGAATTTGAAAGACTATGAAATGAAGTTAATAGCCGGTATTGAAGATGCTTGCTCTAAATTAATACGTTTAAACCAATCCCTTTTATTATTGACTAAAATTGAAAACAGACAATTTAAAACTACTGAAAAGGTGTCTGTCGAAAAAATAATTGATAATTCGTTAGTTTTATTTGAAGAGCATATTAAAGCTAATAAAATAGTTGTACTCAAAAACATCGAAGAAGATTTTTTAATAACTATGAATCCTGATTTATGTTTGATACTAATTAATAATTTATTACAAAATGCCATTAGACATAATGTAGCAGAGGGAAGTATTGTGATTTTTATTAAAGCTACCAGTCTAACTATACATAACACAGGTATTGAGGAACCATTGAACATGGCATTACTTTTTAAACGTTTTCAAAAAAACTCCACATCACATTTATCCATTGGATTGGGTTTATCCATTGCAAATGAAATCGCTGAAGTAAGTGGATTATCGCTAAAATATAAATTCATTGCCAATAGGCATCGGTTTACATTAACGAATAAATAACAATTGCCACAGTATTAGAATAGAATCAAAATAGATTTGATTATTAGGTTTGTACTGTAAAATAATTTACAATAAAATTAAATAAAGATATTATGAAAAAAGTAATGATGATTTTAGCAATTGTATTTATATACAGTTGCTCTTTTGCAAGCACACCACCAAAAGTGGTATCTGATGCTTTTACGAAAAAATTCCCTACGGCAACGAAAGTTAGTTGGGGTAAGGAAGGTCCAAAGGAATGGGAGGCAGAATTCACGCTCAATGGCGAAAAAATTTCTGCTAATTTCGGTCAAGATGGTACTTGGTTAGAAACGGAACAAGAAATTAAAGCTTCAAGTTTACCCGCAGCCGTTTTAGCTAACGTTAAAATGAAATATAGTGATTGGAAAATTGCAGAAGCAGATAAAACGGAAACTGCTAAACACGGAATCATTTATGAACTTGACCTGAAAAAAGGATTAAAAAGTAAAAGCCTTGCTTTTAAAGCAGATGGCACAGCTGTAAAAGAATAATTTTAAACTTTTAGTTTTAAAATAAAATGGGAGTTAGTGTAAAAACTGGCTTCCTTTTTTTTATATAATTTTTCTTAAACTCACATAGATTTTAAATAGAATTGTATTTCATATTTGTGTCATTCAAATTAAAAAACAGTAATTATCAATTTTGATGAGCATCCCTACAAAAAATCTAATTTTACTAATTTTAGTACTCCCATTTTATTTATTAAATGCGCAGGAACTGTCAAAAAAAGACAGCATAAGCAATGAAAATTTAAAGTTTAAATATAAACAATTAATTATTCCAACCTTATTGATTGGCTATGGAGTTATTGGTTTAGCAAGTGATGATTTAAAGGATTTCAATTTAGGAATACGAAATGAAGTGACAGACGACATTGATGGCAAACTTACCATTGATGATTATTCACAATACGCTCCCGCATTGTCGGTTTATGCTTTAAATTTATGCGGAATAAAAGGCAAAAATAATTTGCGTGACAGGAGTATAATTCTTGGTACATCTTACTTATTAATGTCAGGCACAGTGATGGGTTTAAAGTCGTCAACCAAAGTGGAACGCCCCGATGGGAGTGGTTTTAATTCATTTCCTTCAGGTCATACCGCTACAGCTTTTGCAGGAGCAGAATTTATGTGGCAAGAATATAAAGATGTTTCTGTTTGGTATGGAATATCAGGATATATTGTAGCTACTGGAACAGGGTTTTTCAGAATTTATAACAATAAACACTGGTTAACAGATGTAGCCGCAGGTGCTGGAATAGGAATTTTAAGTACTAAAGTGGCTTACTGGATTTTCCCTTATGTAAATAAACATATTTTTAAATCTAAAAAGAATATCAGTACAGGAATGATTGCTCCTTTTTATAACGGAAATCAAATGGGCTTAGGCATGATTTTAAATCTAAAATAACCATTTAAACTAAAAGTAATTCAGATATTTACACTTTAAAAATAAGACTATGAAAAAAATAATTTCCCTTCTATTTATAAGTTTTTGCATTAGTAGTTGCATAGCGCAAACGTATAAAGTATCTAAAAAAATCAATATTGTTGGCGATGAAGGATGGGACTATCTTGCCGTTGACGATGTAAACCAACACTTATTTGTGTCGCACGGGAGTGTGGTGAATGTGGTTGATTTAAAAACCGATAAAACCATAGCGACCATTCCCGATACTAAAGGAGTTCATGGTATTGCTATTGCCAATGATTTGAATAAAGCGTTTATTACAGATGGCAAAGACAATGCTGTTACGATTGTTAATCTTACCACTTTTGAACTAATTGAAAAAGTTATTATTCAAGGACAAAAACCAGATGCTGTTCTATATGATAAATTTTCGCAAAAGGTATTTACTTATAATGCCAAAAGCAGTGATGCCACAGTTATTGATGCTGTTACCAATAAAATTATAAAAAACATTCCGCTTGATGGCAAACCTGAATTTTCTGTGACCAACGCCAAAGGATTGATTTATGTAAATATTGAAGATAAAAACCAAATCAAAACCATTGATACCAAAACTCTTGAAGTGATTGCTACTTGGAGCATCGCTCCTGGAGATGAACCGTCGGGGCTTGCCATAGATTTGGAAACAAACAGATTGTTCTCGGTTTGTGGTAATAATTTAATGATTGTGGTTGATGCCACTAATGGGAAAATCATCAAAACCTTACCAATTGATGATGGTTGTGATGGAGTGACTTTTGATGCCAAAAGGAAATTGGCTTTTAGTTCCAATGGAATAGGAACTATTACCGTTGTCAAAGAAGAAAATGCAAATGCCTTTTCAGTTCAGGAAACAGTAAAAACACAAAAGGGGGCTAGAACCATTGCCTTAAATAAATCGACTGACCAATTGTATTTATCGACAGCTGATTTTGGTGCTAAACCAGAACCAACAACAGAAAATCCAAAACCACGCGCTAGTTTAATTCCAAATTCTTTTGTTGTTTTGGTAGTTGAAAGTGCTAAGTAATACTAATTGATTTTGAGTAAATTAATACAATGAAATCAACCTTTTTTTTCATCCTTGTTTTGTTTAGTGTCAAGTCTTTTTCGCAAGAAAAGGACTTACGCTTTTATATGGAAAAAGCACAAACAAATTCACCTTTGCTAAAAGATTTATCCAATCAAATTAAATCGAATTCCATAGATAGTTTGTTGAATAAAGCCAATTATAAACCTCAAATTGCAGGAAACTTAAATGCAAATTATGCTCCAGTTTTGAATGGTTTTGGATATGACACGGCTTTAAGTAATGGACAAACTATTTCAGGACTAGTTGGCGTAAATAAAAAAATTATTGGTAAAAACCAAGTTAATTCGCAAGCGGAAAGTTTTCAACTGCTCAAAGAATCATTAGTTTTAAACAAAAAAATCGCCAGTAAAGATGTAAACAAATTAATTACTGCTCAATACATTACTGCTTCGGGAAGTGCTGAACAATTGGATTACAACCAAAAAATGGCATCATTACTCAAAGATGAAGCTACCATTCTTAAGAAGTTAACCCAAAATTCCATATACAAACAAACCGATTATTTGGTTTTCCTTTCTACCATAAAGCAACAGGAATTACAAGTTTTACAATTGAAGCAGCAATATCAAAATGATTTGGGATTGCTCAATTACTTATCGGGAGAAGCCGATACCACTTTCGTGAATTTAAAAAAGCCCGATGTTACGCTAAAGACAATCCAATCTGCTGACAAAATTGTATTTGCAAAACAATTTGAAGTAGATAGTCTTAAAATTATCAACCAAAACAAACTAATTGATAATGCCTATAAACCATCCTTGTCATTATTAGGTGATGCAGGATATTTATCAAGTCTTACTTATGAAGCGCATAAAAATTTTGGGTTTAGTGTTGGGTTAGGTTTGTCTGTTCCTATTTATGATGGCAATAAAAAATCATTGCAGCATCAAAAGAATGAAACAGCATTGGCTACTAACTTAGCTTATAAAGCTAATTTCAATAAACAGTATCAACAGCAATTATTGATACTCAATCAGAAATTAAAACAAGCAGTTGCCATTGAAAATCAATTACAATCCCAACTTCAAATTGTGGATGCACTGATTGAAGCAAATAAAAAATTGTTACTGACAGGCGATGCTCAAATCACCGATTTTGTAATTGCTATTGGCAATGTGATTACTATAAACAATTCAATTTCGCAAAATAAAATCAATAAACTTCAACTCATTAATGAAATCAATTATTGGAGTTCTAATGAATAATATTATGAAAAAATCTATCCTATATTTTATTCTAATCACTACTTTCTTTATTTCTTGTAAAGATACCAATGTAGTAGAAAAACCAATTGATGCAAGCGTTCCAGTAACTTTAACTACAATTGACACTTCGGGAATTGCAAGTTATATTGACCTTAATGCAACGGCAACCTATTTGGTAAAAAATACTATAAAAGCCAATGCAACAGGTTATTTGAACTCGGTTAATGTTTCGGTTAACGATTTTGTAACTAACGGAAAGGAATTGTTTTCAATCAAAACTCGTGAAGCAAAAGTGTTGGGAAACACCATTAATAAAATAGATCCAACACTCAACTTTGGTGGTGCTATTCGAGTTCGCTCTAACACTAACGGAATTGTAACGATGGTTAATGTGCAACAAGGAGATTATGTTCAGGATGGTGATGCTTTGGTGACAATAAATGACACTAAAAGTTTTGGAATAGTATTGAGTTTGCCCTATGAACTGAAAAGATATATCGTAGTTGGGCAACAATTGAATGTTGCTTTGCCCGATGGCACTACAAGAAAAGCAACAGTTCAAAAATTTATGCCAACGGTTGATGCAACTTCACAAACTCAGAATGTTGTATTAAAAATAAATGGGAAACAAGATATTCCAGAGAATTTAATTGTAAAAGTCAGAATAAACAAATCATCGAATTCCAAAACAATATCGCTACCAAAATCGGCAGTATTGAGTGATGAAACGGAAACGGATTTTTGGATTATGAAAATGATAAACGACAATACAGCTATAAAAATTCCAATTAAAAAAGGAATTCAAACCGAAGATAAAATTGAAATTTTATCGCCAGTTTTAACTCGTGACGATAAAATTTTGCTAACAGGAAATTACGGCGTAGCTGATACGATTAAGGTAAAAGTGATTAAAAACTAATTGTAATGAACAACTTTTTTGTAAAACATAAAAACGGTTTAAGTGCCGTTATCTTCCTAATTATTTTGGGTGGATTTTTTGCGTATTCAAAAATGCAAACTAGTTTATTTCCCGAAATTACCTTTCCAAAAATTAAAATCATTGCCGATGCGGGACAACAACCCATAGACAAAATGATGATTACGGTTACTAAACCACTTGAAAATGCTATTAAAAAAGTTCAGGATTTAAAAACCGTTCGCAGTACAACCAGTCGTGGGAGTTGTGAAATCTCAGCTTTTATGGATTGGAAGTCGGATATTGATTTGGGCAAAACCAGAATAGAAGCACAAATTAACCAAATCAAAAATGATTTACCGCCAGATACACAAATCACGGTGGAGAAAATGAATCCTTCTATTCTTCCAGTTATTGGTTATGCAATCGAAGGTAAAGGGAAATCTGCGATTGAGTTAAAAAAGATAGCCAATTTTACTATCAAGCCATTCCTTTCTCAAATTGATGGTGTTTCCGAAATTCGAATTATTGGAGGTAAAGAAAAAGAATATTGGTTGTCTTTGGATTTTGATAAAATGGCAGCATTGGGTATTACACCAAATGTTATTTCACAAGTTTTAAACCAAACTAATTTTATAAAATCGAATGGTTATTTATCTGATTATCGCTATTTGTATTTAACCATTACCGATGCGCAAGTGGATAAAAAAGACGAACTCGAAAATCTAGTTATCAGCAATAACGGAAAAGGAATAGTCACCCTAAAAGACATCGCAGTTGTTGAAATTAAAGAAGCCAAAGAATATATAAAAGTCAATGCCAATGGCAAGGAAAGCATTCTGGTTGCGGTTATCAAACAACCCAATTCCAATTTGATTTCGTTGACAGATGCCATGAATTCTAAATTAGAAGATTTAAAAAAAATACTTCCAAACGGAATCAAAATAACGCCTTATTATCAGCAGGCTACTTTTGTAAATGATGCAGTAAAAAGTGTTACCGATAGTTTATTAATTGGATTATTATTAGCCATAATTGTTGCTGTACTGTTTTTGAAGTCTGCCAAAGCAAGTGCCACCATTTTGATAACGATTCCTGTAACGTTAGGGTTAACACTTATTGTTTTGTATCTCACGGGAGGAACGTTCAATATTATGACTTTGGGTGCGATTGCAGCTGCTTTGGGATTGATTATAGACGATGCGATTGTAGTTGTTGAGCAAATTCACCGAACACACGAAGAGCATCCTGACGAACCAACGGTAACACTTTTGCAAAAAGCGATTCACTACTTATTTCCTGCAATGGTTGGTTCTTCCATTAGTACGATTGTGATATTTTTCCCTTTTGTTTTGATGAGTGGTGTAGCAGGTTCTTATTTCAAAGTGTTAACGGATACGATGATTATTACACTGGTTTGCTCATTTTTTGTCACTTGGTTGCTGCTTCCGGTAGTTTATTTGTTGCTTACCAAAAAAGAAAAAACAACTTCTGAAAAACAAGTAACGTTCGAAATACATGAAGTAAAAACTCAAAAATGGGTTGCTTATTTTATTGAAAAGCCTATTATTAGCATTGTTTTTTGTATCGTTCTAGTGCTCTCTATTTTTATCATTTTACCAAATTTAGAAACAGGGTTTTTACCCGAAATGGATGAAGGTAGTATCATTTTGGATTATGAAAGTCCACCGGGAACTTCGCTTGAGGAAACCGATAGAATGCTTACCGAGGTAGAAAAAATAATCATTAAAGTTCCCGAAGTTGAAGCATATAGCAGAAGAACGGGAACGCAAATGGGCTTTTTCATAACAGAACCCAATCGAGGTGATTATTTAATTCAACTAAAGAAAAAACGAAGTAAAACCAGTAACGATGTGATTGATGAAATTAGAGCTAAAGTAGAAGCCACACAACCCGCATTGCGAATAGATTTTGGACAGGTTATTGGCGATATGTTGGGTGATTTAATGAGTTCCGTTTCGCCAATCGAAGTAAAAGTATATGGAAACAACCAAGCCCAGTTGCAAAAAATAGCCAAAGAAGTTACTGCTATTGTTGAAAAAGTAAAAGGAACTGCGGATGTTTTTGATGGAATTGTTTTGGCTGGTCCTGCTGTAAATATTGAACCCAATTATTCAAAATTAGCTCAGTATGGAATTACACCTACCGATTTGCAATTTCAAATGCAAACAGCACTAGAAGGTAATGTTGTTGGCAGTTTATTAGAAAATGAAAAACAAACGCCAATCAGATTGATTTATGCTAATGGTCAGAAGCGAAGTTTGGAGGACATCAAACAACTCAAAATATTTTTACCCAACGGACAATCTATACCTATTTCGAGTTTGGTTACAATTTCTGTCCAAAAGGGTGTTGCCGAAATTGAGCGTGAAAATCTTCAAATGATGAGTGTCATAACAGGACGATTAGACAACCGAGATTTAGGAAGTGTCATGCAAGAAATTCAGACTAAAGTTACTAATGATATTCATTTGCCAACTGGTTATTATATTGAATATGCAGGAGCTTACAAAGACCAACAACAATCTTTTAGAGAATTATTAATGATTTTAATAGCTTCATCCTTGTTGATTTTTGGTGTTATTTTATTTTTGTTTAGAGATTTTAGAATTGCTTTAACTATACTTCTAATTTCTGTGTTAGGCATCTCAGGAAGCTACATATTGCTCTTTATAACTGGAACTCCCTTAAATGTTGGAAGTTATACTGGTATTATTATGATCGTTGGTATTATATCAGAAAATGCCATTTTTACTTTTCTGCAATTTAGAGAAACATTCAAATTAACTCGAAACGTAAATCAATCAATAATCTATTCCATTTCAACGAGATTGCGTCCAAAATTAATGACGGCTTTAGGGGCTATAATTGCGCTTTTGCCTTTAGCAATTGGAATAGGTACAGGTTCAGAATTACACCAACCTTTGGCGATTGCAGTCATTGGTGGATTTCTAATTGCAATGCCTTTATTGCTAATCGTATTGCCAAGTATATTGTGTTTGGTGTATAAAAACGAGAAACATTTTAAGCATTTGGAGTAGATTTAGAGCTTCTATTTAATTCCTCATTGAACAAACCTAAGTTTCAGAATAAGAGTTAGTTTTGTTAACAAAAATCTTTCTTGTAATTTGTGTTTTATTGATAATTCATTCAGTTTTTTTGCTTTAATTATAGTTTAAGCTAAAACTTCATTCTCTGAATATTAACCGCATATAGAATTGAAGAGCCTTGACACCAATGATATGAAAAATCCTTACAGCATTCCTACATAATTCGCAAAATATTAACTAATTTGGTAATCTAAATAAAGTGTTACTAAATGGCGTTATTCCAAGCATCTGTACTCAAAAAATATTTGAGCCAACAAGATACATACCAGATTCAAAAAGCATATAAAAAATATAGCAAGTATTTTCACAATACTGCTATTCAGGAAAACATTCGCAACAGCAAAGAAGAACAATTTCAAGAGGGTTTTTTAAGAGAGTTATTTGTCGACATCTTGGGTTATACACTCAATCCCGTTCCAAAATTTAATCTAACCACCGAATTCAAAAATCTGAAAGGAGCTAAAAAAGCGGATGGTGCAATACTAAAAGACGGTAAAGCCTTAGGAGTTATTGAACTTAAAGGAACTGATACTAAAGACCTCGAAAGTATTCGTCAACAAGCTTTTGATTATAAAGCTAATCATGTAGGTTGTAATTATGTAATTACTTCCAATTTCGAAAAATTAAGGTTCTACATCAATGATGCTGTGGAATATGAAGAGTTTAATTTATTTACACTTACTGTAAAGCAATTTGAAATGTTATACCTATGCTTGGCAAAGGAAAACATACTATCAAATAAACCACTCACTATAAAAGAAACCTCTATACTGGAGGAAAAAGAGATTACAAATAGATTTTATGGAGACTACTCATTATTCAAGCGTGAGTTGTTTCGTGATTTGGTAAAGCAAAATCAAAGCAATGTATTGTTTCGTGATTTGAGCGACAAAAAATTCAAGTTGACACTTTTCAAAAAGTCACAAAAACTTTTAGACCGTTTTCTTTTCATATTGTTTGCCGAAGATAGGGGTTTATTAACTCCAAATACTATTACAACTATCAATAATGAATGGAAAGCATTGAAAGAGTTGGATGTGGAAATGCCATTATATGACCGTTATAAACAATACTTCAGTTTTCTCGATACTGGTCGCAAAGGCACAGACAAGAAAGAAGAAGTTTTTGCCTATAATGGTGGATTGTTTCAACCTGATGCTATTTTAGATGCCATCATTATTGACGATGAACTACTTTATCGACATACAAAACACTTAACAACCTATCATTTCGAAAGTCAAGTTGATGTGAATATACTTGGACACATCTTTGAACATTCTTTAAATGAAATTGAAAGCATCAACGCAGAAATTGAGGGAACTGATTTCGATAAACAAAAAACTAAACGAAAAAAAGATGGTGTTTTCTATACTCCAAAATATATTACTAAGTACATAGTCGATAATACCATTGGAAAACTATGTGCCGAGAAAAAACAAGAGATTGGAATTGTTGACGAAGAATATGCAAAAGGGCGTAAGAACCGCCACGAAGCAACCATTAAAAAACTAGACCAACAACTTAAAGATTATCGAGAATGGCTATTAGAATTAACCATTTGTGACCCTGCTTGTGGTTCAGGAGCATTTCTTAACCAAGCATTAGATTTCTTGATAAAAGAACACAATTATTTAGACGAACTCAACAAGCAGCTCTTAGGTGGCTTTTTTGTGTTTCCCGATATTGAAAACCAAATTTTGGAACATAATATTTATGGAGTTGACCTCAATGATGAAAGTGTAGAAATTGCAAAACTTTCTTTGTGGTTAAGGACAGCGCAGCCAAAACGAAAACTAACTAGTTTAAACAATAATATCAAATGTGGTAACTCACTTATAGAAAGTAAAACCATTGCCGGCGACAAAGCTTTCAATTGGAAAGAACAATTCCCAGAGGTATTTGCTAAAGGTGGTTTTGATGTTATTATTGGGAATCCTCCTTATGTTTTTGCAAGAGATAATTTTCGTCAAGATGAAAAGGATTATTTTGTTTCGAAATATGTATCAGCCAAATATCAAATCAACACTTATTTGTTGTTCATAGAAAAATCAGTTCTTATTCTAAAAGATAGTGGGATATACGGTTTGATTATTCCAAATTCTTGGCTAATGATGTATTCGGGAGAAGGATTAAGGAAGTTTTTATTAGAAACTAATAAGCTAAATCAGATTATCAATTTGGCTGGATTTTCTTTTGAAACGGCAAATGTTGAAACAGTAATTTTATTAGCCGAAAAAGAAACAATTAAAAAGGAAAACACCGTTGAAATATTATTAAACAATGGCAACGAATTCTATTTTTCGCATTCAAAAAAACAAACTGAATTTTCTAAAAATAAAGGATATGAATTCAAAGTTTTCTTAGATGATGATAGCGATGAATTGAATTTAAAAATAGTTAAGAACTCTGAAATATTAGATAATCTTGTAGAAATTAAAGCAGGTCTGCAAGCTTATGAAAAAGATAAAGGAGAACCCAAACAAACGGCTCAAGATGTTGTAAACAGACCTTATGATTATGACTATAAATTTGACGATAACACTCATAAATATTTAGACGGAAAAGATGTTGGAAGATATTTTACTAGTTGGTCAGGCTTATATTTAAAATATGGGAAACACCTCGCAGCACCTAGAACATTCAACTTATTTGATGGAAAAAAAATCATAGTCAGAGAGATAACAGGTAATTACCCAAAGTGTATAATTGCAACTTACAATGAAGAAATATATTTGTATAATAGAAGTAATATTGCTATTGTAGAAAAAACGAACTCTGATATTTCTTTAAAGTACATTCTAGCAGTTTTAAACAGCAAATTGTTATCCTACTACTTTGTAAAAAACACAGCAAAATCAGTTAGAAAACTATTCCCAAAAATTATTTTAAATGATTTACGAAAGTTCCCAATCAAAAAAATAAATCCAGTTGAACAAGAACCATTTATTAAAAATGCTGATAAAATACTAGGCTTAAATAAAGATTTTCAAGGAGTAAATACAAAATTCAACAATTACTTTTCAGGGCAATACAAACTAGAAAAATTAACTAAAAAGTTAGAAAACTGGAGCGAATTAGCGTTTACAGAATTCATTTCAGAACTTAACAAAGCCATAAAGGCAACAGGAAAAACACCTTTAACCAAAAAGGACGAGTTTGATTGGATAGAGTTGTTTGAAGAAAACAAAGCGAAAGCACAAAACCTAAAATCTCAAATTGAAACTACAGAAAACGAAATAGATAAAATGGTTTATGAGTTGTATGGGTTGAGTGATGCGGAAAAAGAAATTGTAGAGAATAGTTAATGTAATAAAACATAAATCTCAATAAACTTAATAAAATGGCGAACGCTATAGAGGATTTATCAAGATTATCATTTGATAAAAAAGAATGGATTACTGAACTTAAAAACAAGGTTTGTCAAAATGGCAAACTTGAAGTTGAAGATATTCAAACGGCTTTTGATAAAATACTTTCAGAAACTGAATTAGAAGATATTGAAATATTGAGTTCTGATTCTAATACCGCTGTAGTTGAAAAGACGATTTTAAGTATTTATGAAAATCAAAATATAGGCGGATTATATGACAATAAAAAAATTGATTTTAGTCCGTTATTTACTCTGATTTACGGGAAAAATGGTAGTGGAAAATCAACATATTATAAAGCTTTAAAAGATGCTTTTTATAGTAATCAGAACATAAAAGGAAATATATATAATGGTAGTACTGCTGAATCAAAAGCAAAATTTGATTTTACTAAAAAAAGTGAGCATTTAAAACTTCAAAAAAAAGGTACAAATATCAATTCAGGTGATATTGAGACTGTAGATTGGATAGCTGGTACACAACACAATTCAAAGATTAAATTCTGTGATAGTGAAATCTTAAAAAGTTCTTTATCTAAAAAAGAAGCCGGATGGAGTGTTGATAGATATAAGTTAGGATATTTTGATATTCTAAGAGACGGAGTAATGAAAGTAGAAGAAAAAACAACAGAAAAAATTAATAGTCTCTCAACTTCATATACTTCCAATTTAACCACTATCACAAATGGCTTGGTTTCCAATGAGCCAAATTCGATAAAAACATATTTTACAATAAATCAAAGTAACTTTGAATTACTGACTACAAAACTGGGGGAACTTATTTCTCTTGAATTAGAAGCAAATCATGTAGAAAAAAAAGAAACTGCACAAAGAAAGTCAACAACATCAATTATTGATTTTACAACAAAAATTGAACTACTAAAATCAAAAATCACTAGTTTAGATAAAATCGTTTCATTTTGTGAAACGAAAAGCAAATTACTATATGAAATAGAAAGTATAAAAGTAAAAATTGCTCGTTTAAAGCTATTGAAAGAGAGTTTGGATTTTTCAAAATTTGAACAATATCAATTAGTATTTAATCCCAATGAAAATAACGACAAGTTTATTGAATTGATAAAAAAGATTACTGAAACAGCACTAGCTTTTAATTATATAAATTATCCAAATGATGTAGATAAATGTTTTTATTGTAATCAAGTCTTACCCGAAGAAAATCTAAAACTCATTCAAGAAATTCATTCTATTGTTGGAAATGAAGTTAATACTGAAATCGAAACATTATCAAACGAAATTGAGTTATTCAAAACTAAAATAGATAGAATTACTTTTGAATTCTTTGACTTTGATTACAAAAGTATTGGTGAAGTTTATTCTATTTTACTGAAGACAGTTGTCAATATTAAGGATGTTCACGAAAATGTTTTGAAAAATTCTGATTTATCTACTTTAAAAAATGAACTAGATGATTTAAATATCACAACTGACTTTACTGTAAATATTGAACTTACCGAACTGTTATCAATTATTGCATCATCTGATAGAAACAACATAAAAACAGAACTGTCAGTAGCCAACAAAGAATTAGAAGATATTGAGCAAACAAAAGCAAAAGCATTAAAAGAATTAAATGAACTCTTAGACACAGAGTTTTGTTTTAACCAAAAAGAATTACTCAAAAAGATTTTAGCCGATTTAGTAAATCATTCAAAGTATAAAGCACAAAGCGGTTTCTTTTCAACTTATAAGACCAAAATATCACGAGAAAAAGGAAATGTTGAAAGACGATTAATACAAGCTGATTACTTAGTTACTTTTAATCAAAACTTAGATTTCTTTGAACTTCCAAAACGAGACAAAATCGACAGGACATTCTCAAATCCTGATGGTAAAAGTAAAATAGATGTTAGTATTAAAAGTGGTGGAGATAGTTTTGCAATTAACTCAATTTTAAGTGAGGGAGAAGCAAAAGTTTACTCATTGTGTGATTGGCTGACTGAATTAAAATACGATGATAATAACATTCTCGTATTTGACGATCCAATTACCAGTCTCGACCAAGTTAACATATATAAAGTTGTAGAAAAAATAATTGAATTAAGTAAAACATATCAAGTTATAGTTTTCACACACAATTTTGAATTCTATCATAGATTGGTTCAACAATCTTTAGGAGGCTCTCCAATTGATAAAGGAAAATGTGAAATATGTGATAATGAAATTATTGCAAATCAATGTATTGGATTTAATACTACAACAAGTAGTACACACAAATGTTCGAGCTATTATACAATAAATAGTATTATTCAACCCGGACAAATAGTTGAAGAAGTTTTGTTTCTTACTCTCAATTGGGAAAAAAGGTTTGAGATTATTAGAAACAATCTTTTAGCAGGTGACATATCTGAAGTTGATAAACATTTAAGAACATCCATAAATAATTTTTTTGAAAGATTTGTTTTGAATGATATTAAAAGGCAAGTGTATAAAAATAATGATTTAATAAAGGAATGGAGAGACATGAGGGATATTGATGAAGCTGACTATAATACATTAATGGATGTCCACAATAAAATATCAGGAGAAGGAACTGTACACGAGTCATCGCCAGAGGTAAGAACTACTTTAGATGCTCAAGGATATATTAGAGAATTTAATAAAGTGGTAAGAGCTATTAATAATATAAGAAGTTATGGCAATCCTACGCCACCAAGAGCAATAGAAGAAATTCCTATTTGATAAATTATGAAAAGTAAAAAAGGAAATTGCCATTTATGTGGAGAATTCAAAGAGCTTACATTTGAGCATATTCCACCGAAAGCAGCTTTCAATGATACTCCAATATTAATTCAAAAACACGAACACTTGTTTGATGAAAAAAGTTATGTTTATGGAAAATCAATAAGAAGTAATAATGGTTCTGGTTCCTATTGTTTTTGTAAAAGTTGTAACAATAATACTGGTACTTGGTATGCTAGAGATTTTTCGGAATTTGTTGGTCAAGCGCACATTCACTTTAATAATGTTGAAAAAGTAAATAGAACTAATCTTATTGAATTTAATTTTAAACCTTTGAATGTTTTGAAGCAAATCCTAACTATGTTTTTAGCTATTGACCATTCAAATTTTCTCAAAAATGATAAAGAATTAGTAAATTTCATTTTAGAAAAAGATAACAATTCATTACCTGATAAGTATCAAGTTTATTTATATAATACGATTTCAAACCATAAAAGACTATATGGAATTCAATGTAATAATTTTAATGGGAGAATGAATACTCATTCTGAAATTACATTTAATCCTTTTGGTTATTTTCTAACAGTTGATTCTCCTCCACCTGTTGAGATAATGACAAATGTAACAGATTTTAAAAAGTTCGAATTTAATGAGCAGAAGAAATATATAATTCCGTTATTTTATTTAAAAACGGATAATATGTATTTAGGACAGTATGAATAAAAAATGATTTATTTAGTTTTAATTGCCGTCCCAGTGACAATACAAACCTAAAGCACCTTATTTAAAAGGAATTGAAAGATATTGCAATGGTATTGCAATGATTTAGGATGATAATTGCAATGCCATTGTAATTATCATTAGAAATAAGAATCACTTATTTTTATCGGAGAGTATTTATTTTTCTAAAAATATCTTCCAAATCATTGTTGTAAATCCCTTCAAGTTTTAATTGCTCGTCCGTTTTACTTTCGGTCATATCCCATATTTTGGCATTTATTCCCAATGAAATAAGAAATGGGATTTTGTTCAAAATTATGCTGACGGCATTTTCGCTCATATCGGGAATGATTAGCACATTATGACCAATTAAAGGGCTTACTTTATTTTCTGTTAATCCGTTAATTCCGCCATAAGCCAACCAAACATATTGTGGAAATAAGATATAGCCTATTATGGCTGTTTTTTCGCTTTCAGTTAATACGATTGTTCTCTTTGTTTTGATTTTATCGTAAATCAAATGTTCTCCAAATAAGCAGTTAAAATACCCATCTTCATTTTTATAAGGAACTTTAAACTTATTAGTTCGTTTACCATTTGTATCATAGTAAGCTATTTTAGCTTTTTGAACATTTAGATTAGTGTTTATGCTCCAAAATATAATCCCACCATCATTACTTGTGCCAAGGCAATAAGTTTCTTTTGCATCTTCTGTTTTTAATTCTCCGTACATTTTGCGTAAATATTGAAGCAGATTGTTTTCGGGATTTATTTTGAAATACTTCCAAATTATTGATTCATCTATGAATTTTTGAGTGGTTATTTTGGGCGGATTTATAATGCTATTTTTAGTCGGAATAAAGTCTGTTTGAAATTTGCTGTCTAATTCATCCCAAACATATTCGTTTCCGTTTTCATCAACATAGATAGTTGGAGGTAATGAAGTTTTTCCGCAAGAATGACAAAAGCCATACTCTTGACCTAGATTTTTATAGTTGATAAATTTTCCGTCTGTATTATTTCTACCGCAACAAGGAGTGATTAATTTATAATCTCTTTTGGAATTGAATGTAAGTTCTAATTTGGTTTTTTGGAGCATAATCATATTATTTTGGTTTGCAACCTGCAACTTGCAATATTCTAATTAATCATTGTTAAGTATTGAATTTATTAACTATTCAGGGGTTTTATGTTTTAATTTCAAGTTGCAAGTTGCATTAATACGTTATTCCATTTTCTTGATATTGATGATTTATTCATTCCAGTAATGGCAACAACATCTTTTTGACTGGCATTGTTTTTTATTGCTAATCTGATAATATCTTCGGTTGTTGGTAATTTTTCTTTTTGACTGATATTTTCATCTAAAACAATTTTGAAGTTTATGAAATAGAACTCAAGAATTAGAATTGCAATTTCAACCGTTTCAACATTGATTTTACTTTGATATGTTTGCCTTTTTGAATTTAAAATTAAGTGTGTTAAAAGGCTTATTTTGTGAATGTTTATCATCATTTTTGAGATATATTCTTTGCTTAAATCATTCGCTTTATTTTGACGATTTATTAATTCTTGGGAATAATCAAACAGCCTATTATTAGCATTTGAATCAAGCTCTATTTGTAAATCATCCATTTCAAAAGTGTTTTCTATTTCGGTACGATAATTTAGAAGATTGATTAGGGATTTAGAGTAATTTTCAGATACTTCAATAGAAATATCATTTATCGATAATTGATTATTCATTGTCAATTTATTAGTAAAAAGGATTCGGTCTATTAATCCGCTTTCTAAATTTCCGTCTGCAAATAGTTTCGGAACAAATTGACTTTGGATTGAACCTAATAACGTTGGATATGATTTTTCAATCCTAAAACTTTCTGTTGTTTTACGTGATATATCAATGTGCTTATTAGTATTTCCTTGCAAAAAGAAAGTTCTCCAAGCTGTGCCCTCCGTACTGCTTTTACTTGCCATTTTTTCGATAATGAAATAGAGTTCATCGATAAAAATTCCAATCGAATATTTGTTTTTATAATGTGTATAAATTGCCGATTCAATTGTAGCATCTTGTAGAAATAATTGTTTTCTGTCGCTTTTTTCAGTTTCTTCTAATTCGATATTGTTTTTTTTGAATTCTTTATATTTTTCGTTGTCATATTTTACCAAAGGAAATGTTGCTAAATCCATTGCTGGGGATTTAATGTCTCCACGACTTCCAATTATAGAAAAATATAGATTGGCATAATTTATATATCCCATCGCTTTTATTGAAAAGGCAAGACCACCAGCATTGCTGAAAGCAAACAATATTGAACTTAGTAAATACTCCTTTGGAATCCTTTTTAAAGTAAACGCATCGTTAATTAATGTTTTGATTTCAATTGGCATTTTGGAAATTATTTGTTCCAATTGATTAACTGCAATTTCTTTGTTCGTTTTAAAAGCGTTACCAATTATAGTATCTATTTCTTTAATACTGTTTATTTCCATCTAAGTTCAGGCTTTAGGTAAACAATGGTTTTGGTCTCCATATCGTAATATGGCTTTGTGCCATCGATCGATTCAGGAGCATTTATAATGAGATGATACCTTTGTTTTAAATTATTTGCCAAGTTTTGTAAATCTTTCCTTGTCGCAGGCTTATTTTCTTCGCTTGTGAATAGGCTTGTTAACGCATTCACAGCTAATGTACCAGCCGCTGCATTGCCAACACCAGCTAAACTCATTTTTTCAACTTTTAGAGGTTCTTTTTTTTCGACTTCCTTTTTTGCAATGTTTAATCCAGTAGTATTTTTTGTTACAAATGCTCTAGTTCTGCAACTATTACTACAATACTTTTGTTTCTTGCGTCTATTGGGTTTATAATCTTTACCACAATACTGACATCGGTATAAATAATTGTCCATGTTCGTAAATGTTACGTTAGATTAACGATTAAATAGCTGTTTTTTCATCAAATACTCATCTGCTTTAGTTTCAATATCAGATTTTGTATTGTGCTTTCCATTATTAATCCATTGCAAAATACTTTCCTTTGAAAAGTATAATTTCTTGCCCACTTTATGGAAGGGGATTTTTTTTCGATGAACTAAACCATATATGCTAGACTTAGCCAGATTGATAAGTTTAGCGGTTTCGTCAATACTCATATAGGCATCATCTTTAGAAGATTCAGATGGTGCAATTGCCTTTTTAATGTTTTCTGTAATTTGCTCTGCTAGTACTTTTATTCCTTCTTCTGAGAGCATGTAAAATTGTTGTTTTTCCATACTTCAAAGGTTCATATTAATGGGTGTGGATATTTGTGTGGTTTAATGTGTGGTTTTGAAATTTTCAGAAAAATGTAAATAAATCAATTCGTTGCAACTTTAATTTTATTAAAAATAAAACCCAATTAACGTTTTCTTTAAACATCAATTGGGTTTGTAAATAAAAATGTGTGGATTTTTTTATGTATTATTTATTCATTTTTTGCTAACTTTTTTAGATTAGTTAGTTTCGTATGTTCTTTATAGAGTATTGATTTGATATATTTTGTTGTATCCGAAAGATTTAAATCTTTTATTTTTTTTACTAAGGTTTCAATGAACATTATTCTTTCATCTTTTTCTATATATTCAATTCCCTTTGTGAGAACTTTATACTGAACGGTGTCTCTATATTTCATCTTGTCAAATGAATTCAAATCTTTAATCTCTATAATGCTCATTAAGCGGCATAGTTCTGTAGCCGGTAAATTGAATGGTTTTTCGTTGTTTTTTTTCTGAATAGCATTATTTGCTATGTTATCACCTAATGCTTTACACATAATGTGAAACAAAAATGACTTTTCAACATTACTTAATTTATCAATAGAAGTTTTTATTCTACTTTCTTCGGTGGTAGTAAATCCTTCTTGTTGGATTGATGAATTAAAGTTATTTATTAATCTTTCGCTAGTTGAAATATCGGTTCTATCTACTGAACTACTAATTTCGTAATAGCCCCCGCCATATTCATTTTCTTTATATGTTGCAATTGGAATTTGCTTGTTTGGATAATATTCAGAAAAGATGTTTCTATATAATGTTGAATTGACTACATGACCTTCAAACTTATTAAAAGTAAAATATTTATAATCATTAGCTTCAAAAAGTAATTTAAAAAGCTCACTGTTTTCACCGAATCTATTATAACATTTTTGATAAACATCATATTTTAACAAATGGGTAACGAAGTCTTCATATGTGATATTATCAAAATCTTCGCCGTATGTGTAATTTGAAACTTTCTTGATTTTTAACCTTTTTAAGAATTCATCAGATGCTTCATTTTTTAAGACAGCTTTTACTACATCAATTTTATTATTATCATAGTTGTCAAACGAAAGCCTATATATTCTATAAACTTCTTCAAAATGATCTTTATAATGATAAATAAAACTAGTTTCTATAAATTCATCCCAAATTTTGCGACGTATATTATCAATAGCTTTAGTAACGGATATTCCATTTTCAGAATCCGACTTTAAAGAATTAATAGAAAAGGCAGTTAATTTTTTTAATTCTGCATCCGCTATTTTAACGTGATTGTTAAGAAATTCCATCTAATTGGATATTTATACGGTTAGCAGCTTCAATTTTATTTTTGTCCATTACTTTGGTGTAAATCTGTGTTGTAGAAACGTTTTTGTGACCTAATAACTTTGACACGGTGTATATGTCAGTTCCATTTGCAAGTTGTAAGGTTGCGTAGCTATGTCTGAAATTATGAAATGAAATTTTCTTTTTAATGCCGGACTTTGCTATCCAATCTTTTAAAGGTCTAGTTATTTGAGAATATTGAATACCTCCAAATATTAGTCCTGTATTTGTTTTTTGTGTTTTTAGAATATTGTATGCAGTATCGGAAATAGGATGATTTTTAATAGATTTTGTCTTTTCCTCTCTTAATGAAATGTAATACCCTTGATGTTTGTCATTAAATATGTTTTCCCAGTAAAGATTGTTTATATCTACAAAACGCAAACCACTCAAAGCTGAAAATATTGCCATATATTTTACTTTTTCGATTTTAATTTCGGTTTTCCATAACAAGGAAATTTCTTTTTCGGTTAAATACTCTCTGTGGGTTTCTTCTTCTTTGATGTATTCCGCATCTTCGGCTAAATTCTTTTCAATTAAATTTTGTTTATATGCAATCTTTAAAACAGAAATAAAATTTTTAAAATAGGATGAAGCAGTATTTTTTGCTAGGTTTTTGTCAACTTTTGAATTTCTAGTGCTTTTTGCCTTTAAAAGATAAGCTCTATACTTTTTTATATAATCAAGAGTTAAATTATTGGATAATATTACACCTCCACTAAAATTTTCCAAATGATTTAAAGAAGCTTTCCATGAACTGTGATTTGATTTACTTCCAGTATTAAAATAGTCATCAACAACACTTTTGTATAGAGTTATAAAATTAACATTCAAGACTACATTATCTTTAAAACCAAATTCTTTATTTTTGAGTTGAACATTTCTTTTGGATTTGATTATTTCAGCAAGGTCAAAATTTTCTGTATTCTGCTTTTTTTCTTCTATTGTTTTTGGGTTACTGAATAAATATAACTTTAAAAATTCTCTACGGGTTTCCGTTCCGTTTTTAGGATTAATGATAGGAGGGTAGTAGTCTAAATAAAGACTTATTTTTCCAGTACTTAATTTTTTTTCTCTTAATGTTACTCTACTCATATTTGGTTATTGAAAAATTCTGTTTAAATCTTCTTTTTTTACTAATGTATATTTTCCGTGTTTCTCTTTTGGGATGTTATGCCTTTTAATAATATTGTATAATGCACCGTTTGAAATATTAAATTTTTCTAGGGCTTCATTAATTGTATAGGAATTTTTAAAATTTATTTCGCTTTTTCTTTCGGGGTTAACATAATCTGTACTTATCAAATTGCTATCAAAATAACCCTCAATATCTTTTCTTCTTATAAGTGTTTTTCTAACCGAAAAATTGTATCCGTTTAAATCTTTTTGTTCAATTAATCTATAGATAGTTTTGGAAGACATATTAAGTAGTGTAGATGCTTCTTTAACAGTTAAAAAATCTTTTGAATTTACATCTAAAGCATAATTAGAAATTTTTGCTTTTGTTTCTGTATCGCTCGTTTCAATTTTTTTCAATTTTTGATTTAACTTATAACCCCTGCTGTTACAAATATGTGAACAATATTTAGTCTTTGTTGTTTTAGCATCAAAGGCATTTTTACAATAATCACATATTCTTTTTACTATAATATTTGAACTCATATTTAGTTGTATTAAGAGGATATAAGGCGAAATAAGTAGAATTAAGGGTAAATAAGGGACATAATTTCGCCATTTCATTTCAAAAATAGTAAAAATATGAATATGAGGTACAAAAACGGTACAAAAAATAGTAAAAAATAGCAAAACATCACAAAGTTGATATTTTATATAAAATGTAACATCCCTTTATTTAAAAGGGATTAGATTGTTTTTGTTTGTTTTATTTTGTTTTATTTTTTGATGTTTTGTATATGCTATTTGCCGATACAGAAGTTTGCAAAAATATTCCCCAACAATTCATCGTTAGTAACCTCGCCAGTAATCTCTCCAAAGTAGTACAAAGCCTGACGAATATCAATCGCCATAAGATCAGAAGGGATACCGCTGTGCAATCCAAATTTTACTTTTTGTATTTCCTCCAATGCTTTAAGTAAAGAATCGTAATGTCTTGTATTAGTGACAATAGTTTCATTATTGCGTAATGCACCAGTATTTACAAAAGACAGCAATTGATTTTTAAGTTCGTCAATTCCTTCTTTGTTTTTAGCACTCAACAAAATTTGTTTCACGTTTAAAGTTTCCAGTTGTTGCAGCAGTTCTAACTGTTGTTTACTTGAAATTAAATCTACTTTATTTACGACTACAATTATAGGTTTTAGAGGAAATTGGTTCTTGATTTTCTCAATTTCTATTTTTAAACTGTTCAAACTGCTTACTGAACACTGAACACTGTCTACTAAATAAAGAACCACCTGCGCTTGCTCAATTTTCTCAAAAGTTTTCTTAATCCCGATACTTTCAATTACATCAATAGTTTCCCTAATTCCTGCTGTATCAATGAATCTAAAACCAATACCGCCAATTACCAATTCGTCTTCTATGGTATCGCGCGTAGTTCCAGCAATTTCTGATACTATGGCGCGTTCTTCATTCAATAAAGCATTCAATAAAGTAGATTTCCCTACATTGGGTTCACCAACAATAGCAACCGGAATTCCGTTTTTAATAACGTTACCCACTGCAAAAGAATCGATTAATCGTTTTAATACAAATTCTATTCTATTCAATAAATCATGAAATTGCGTTCTATCGGCAAATTCTACATCTTCTTCAGCAAAATCCAATTCGAGTTCAATTAAGGAAGCAAAATTTAATAATTCCTCCCGTAATTTTTTAATTTCACTACTAAATCCGCCACGCATTTGTTGCATCGCAATTTGATGCGAAGCCTCGTTATCCGAAGAAATTAAATCGGCAACGGCTTCTGCTTGCGATAAATCGAGTTTACCGTTTAAGAAGGCTCTAAGAGTGAATTCTCCGGCTTGCGCCATTCGGCAACCTTTTCGCAACAACAACTGAATGATTTGTTGTTGTATAAAAGTAGAACCATGACACGAAATTTCAATTACATTTTCTCCGGTATACGAATTTGGGTTTTTAAAAATAGAAAGCAGTACTTGATCGTAAATTTTACCATCTTCTGCTATGGTTCCCAAATGAATGGTATGTGTTTTTTGCTTGGTTATATTTTTTCCAGAAACCGATTGAAATACTTCCGAAGCAATACTAATAGCATTTTCTCCCGACATTCGGATGATTGCCACAGCACCAGCACCAGAGGGTGTAGCTAGAGCAACAATAGTATTAGTATCCATCATAATTGTTTCTTTTTTATAGGAGTTGCAAAGGTATCATTTTTATATTCTTTCTGAAACACAAATATGCTAGCTTAAATTAGTATTAAATAATGTTAAATATGATAGTTGTCACATTTTTTTTAAATAACTATTCGTAAATTTAGAATTCAATTTAATAGTTACTATTATGAAAAAAATTCTATTTCCTACAGATTTTTCTAATGTGGCAACAAATGCTTTTGTTCATGCATTAGGTTTAGCCAAGTTGGTTCACGGCGAATTGATTTTGCTTCACACTTACGAATTACCAATTATGGATAATCAATTTGGACTTCAAAATTATAAAGAAGTTTACGATACCATTGAGTTATCTAATTTGGATCGATTTAAAGACGAGCTTCCAAAACTTAGAAAAATTGCCGAAGAAAATGGTTTTGAAGCTATTAAAATGAGTCACATTCTTGCAGATGGCGATTTATTGCATAACATTAAGGATGCAGTCAAAAAAGAAAAAATAGATTATGTAGTAATGGGTACTTCTGGAGCTAGCGGATGGTTTGAAAAACTTTTCGGCACCAATACTGGCGAGGCAATTACAAGTTTAAATGTTCCTGTTTTTAGCATTCCAGAAGGAGCGAAGTATACAAAAATTGCCACTATAGGCTTTACCACACGTTTTAGAGAAAAAGATAAAGTTGCTTTGCAAAATGTTATTAAAATTGCCAAAGCTGCTAAAGCGGTTGTTAAATGTCTTTATGTAGAAACTAATGAGTCCGACAATAGCGCAGCAGTGTATCAAGAATGGGAAACTTTATTTAAAGACGAACCGGTCCAATTTTTTATCATCCCTAGTGAATATGCAAAAGAAACAATCGAAGATTTTATTACTAGCCAAGAGATCGATGTGCTAACCATGATTTCTTATAAAAGAACTTTCTTCCAATGGTTGTTTACCTCAAGTTTTACCGAAGAAATGGCAGCTGCATCTATAATTCCAATTTTAGCAATGCATGAATAAGTAGGGACTTAATCAAAACTAAAAAACCGTCTTCAGTACTGAGACGGTTTTTGTTTGGTTTAGGGTTTGTTTGGTTGTTAATTATATTTTTAGTTGTTCAGCATTACAGGCATCACAAGCATAGTAACAGTTTCACCTTCGTCTAAACCATCTACAGGAGTAAGAATTCCTGCACGATTTGGCATCGACATTTCCAATTGAATTTCATCCGATTGTAAATTAGATAACATTTCCAATAAAAAACGAGAGTTAAAACCAATTTGCATATCATCACCTTGGTAATCACAAGTCAATCGTTCTTCGGCTTTATTAGAATAATCAATATCCTCTGCAGAAATATTCAATTCGGCACCCGCAATTTTCAATCGAATTTGGTGTGTAGTTTTATTTGAGAAAATCGCAACACGACGAACCGAACTAAAAAACTGCGCTCTATCAATCAATAATTTATTTGGATTCTCTTTTGGAATAACCGCTTCGTAGTTTGGATATTTCCCATCAATCAATCTACAGATTAACAAGTAGTTTTCAAACGAGAACGTAGCATTAGCATCATTGTAATCAATTTTAACTTCTGCATCCGAAGCACCTAAAATACTTTTCAAAATATTTAAAGGTTTCTTAGGCATAATAAAATCAGCAACTTGAGATGCCTTAACATCCGTGCGAGTATATTTAACCAATTTATGAGCATCAGTAGCCACAAAAATTAATCCTTCTGGAGAAAATTGAAAGAAAACACCAGACATAACGGGTCTTAAATCGTCATTTCCTGCAGCAAAAATTGTTTTACTTATAGCAGTTGCCAATACTTCAGCCGGAACCAATGTAGAAGATGGATCTTCTAGTTGTACCGATTTTGGAAATTCCTCACCCGGAGCATACGCAATAGCATATTTCCCCGAATTAGAACTTATTTCTATAGTACTATTTTCTTCCACAGTAAAGGTTAACGGTTGCTCTGGAAACGTTTTCAAGATATCCAACAACAATTTAGCAGGCACAGCCACACTACCTTTATCGGTAGACTCAATTTCTAAAGTAGCCGACATAGTAGTCTCTAAATCGGAAGCCGAAACAGTCAACTCTTTTTTATTCAATTCAAATAAAAAGTTATCTAAAATTGGTAAGGTATTGCTACTATTGATAACACTACCTAAAACTTGTAGTTGCTTTAATAAATACGAGCTCGATACAATAAACTTCATTTTCTTTATTTTTTACAAATATATCTTAAAGAAATAGATTTCAAAAAGATTTTTATTAACATTTATTCAATTATTTTTTCAGGAGCGAATGGTTTGGGCATTTTAGTAACGGCAATTCCTGCCATCCGTTGCAATCTGTCATTGCGAGAAACGAAGCAATTTAATACCACTAATTCGGTTCGCAATGTCAGGATTTCCACTTCTGTCAGGGCTAAGCGGTTTTTGTCTTTTGTAAAAATAACAGTTTCGAAAGAAAATCTGTATAAAAAACAACAAGTCATTTTGTTACTTAGTCACTCACAACCCAAAACCCTCAACCCAAAACCCTCAACCTACAACCCACAACCTACAACCTAAAACCTACAACCTACAACCTACAACCTACAACCTACAACCTACAACCTACAACCTACAACCTACAACCTAAAACCCTTACTATACCTTCTTTTTCTCAAGAACGTAAATACCAATCCAAAGACTAGTAGCAAAACCAAAGGAACCCCAATAGTTAGAATTTGCGAAAAAGTATATTCATCAGTAACCTTTTGCGAATCCAAAATAGGCAAGTCCACTTCTTTGCTTCGGATGTTAATAAGTCCGTTATCATCTAATAAATAATTCACGCAATTCATCATAAATTCCTTATTGGCATACAGATTATTAGTCCATTTATCAAATCCCAATTCTAGTGGTTGAAAGTTTTTATCCAATTGGTTTTTAATCACATCCCCATCCGAAATAACAATCATTTTAGAATCTTTTCCAATAGGAGTAAAGTCATTTTCTTTAAATGGCAACACTCTGTTTTGATACACTGAGCGAAATTTTCCTTCCATCAAAACAGCCACAGGCATATTTCCAGTTCCAGAAAAATCTTTTTGATTTGGTCGTTCTTCTACCATTTTCAAATTCACTTCTACTGGCGTCCCCACCGATTTAGAATAAGGAGAACTCTGCAATAAAATAGTCTTTTTAATATCGTTTTTAAGCACTTCAATCGGAGTGGTAAATTCAAATTTAATACCATCCAAATTACTCACAATCGGACTTATTTTGGATTTATCAACAGTTGCCACCGGATAAATCATAGGCGAATACAACCATGGGAATTTGGTATATTGGGTAGCGCTTCCTTGTTGGCCAGTAGCCAACGAAATAGGAGTAGCCATAACATCTTTAATCAAATCGGGTTTAATTCGAACGCCATATTTAAAGAACATATCGTTCAAATTCAAATCTCTCGGGTAGGCTAAATTTTCTCCCGTTGCCATCAAACTGTCCATTTCCATGTTCACTTGATCTACCAACCAAAGTGTTTTTCCGCCCTGCATAAGATATTGATCGAGCACTTGTTTTTCTTCATCTGTAAAGGCTTCGGTAGGTTTTGCAATAATAGCCAAATCGTATTTTTGTAAGGCTTTTAATGTATTCTCAGGGCTTTTAGCAACCGAATCTAAAGTGAAAGGCCCTATGTAATAATTCTCTCTAACCGACTTTAAGAAATCGGCGATAAGCAAATCATGTAGTTCGCCATTTCCTTTAATTATGGCTACTTTTTTCTCCCGGGTTTTAGAAACGGTGTTGAAAGCATTTGCAAAAGCATATTCTAAATGTTGTACCGAACTTACCACTTTTTGTGCTGTAGAAGCACCCATCATGTTTTTCAATAAAGGCACTTTGGCGCTTTTATTTCCGTAAGTTACCACTGCCCAAGGAAAAACCACTTCTTGGGTTTGCTTTCCTTTTTCGTCCATTGTTACGTTTAAAGGAGTCAACCCTCTATCGTAAAATTTCTGCATGGTTTTATCGCGATCTTCTTCTTTGTCTAATGGGTTTACAAATTGGAATATAATATTCGGATTGTAGGCTTTGAATTCTTCTAATAATTGTTGGGTTTCCGTTTGTAATTTCTTGAATTCTCCCGGGAAATTCCCTTCCAAAAATACATCTACATACAAAGGTTCTTTTACTTCTTTAATAATGTTTAAAGAAGTTTCGGAAAGGGTATAGCGTTTATCGGCAGTTAAATCGAAACGTTTGAAAAAGAAATGCCCAGCAAAGTTTACTATTACTAAAATTCCTAGAATAGTAAGTAGATTTTTTAAGTTTGTGTTCTTATTTTCCATTACGATTTTAGCGATTTAAGTTTGTAAACAGTCAAGGATAAAAACAGTAAGGTTATACTTACAAAATAAATAGTATCTCGAGTATCAATAACTCCTCGGCTCATACTTTTAAAGTGGTAATCCATTCCGAAGAAAGCAATTAATTCCTGCCAATCTTTAAATTGCGATGCCACTCCTTGAAATCCGAAATAAAGAATAAAACACAAGAAAACGGATACAATAAAAGCCACAATTTGATTTTCCGAAAGGGTAGAAGTAAAGACTCCAATTGCGGTATATCCAGAAATTAAAAATAACAAACCAAAATACGACCCCATGGTGCTTCCCATATCGATATTTCCTGCGGGCATTCCTAAACCATAAAGCACGTAAACGTAGATAAATGTTGGGATTATAGCAATGACAATCAATAAGAATGCACCAAAGAATTTACCGCCTACAATTTCCCAAATTGAAATTGGTTTGGTAAGTAATAACTCGATGGTTCCTTGTTTCATTTCATCCGAAAAACTGCGCATGGTAACAGCAGGAATCAAAAAAATTAATATCCATGGCGAAATGGTGAAGAATGGCGATAAATCGGCAAACCCACTGTTTAAAATGTTGTAATCTCCCTCGAAAACCCAAAGGAACAATCCGTTAAGCAATAGAAAAATTGCGATTACTAAATACCCAATTGGCGAACCAAAAAAGGATTTTATTTCTCTTAATAGTATTGATTTCATGTTTTAATTTGCCACGAAGGCGCTAAGTCACTAAGGTTTTTATTTATTTTATGATTTTTCAACTGAATAACTTTTCATCAAATTTTGAATATAATATCTAAATATTAATGTTAATATCCCTGAAAAAATCATTAAAATTGTTAGAAATGGTATTGATTTAAAATTTTGAATAGAAAAGGAAAAAAGTAAAATTGCAATTATGTTTATTGTCTTTGTATACTTTTTAATAAATTCAATGTAAATATTTTTTATACATATTATTATAGCAAAAACAAAAATAGAAAACAATATTGTAAATCCATCAGATACATCTTTATGAGAAGGTTTGTAATAAAATAAAATCAATTTAGATAATAATATTATAAAAAATATATATAATATTACTTCTAATAAACTGATTAATATCCCGTTAATAAAAATTCTTTTTAACATCTGATATAATTAAACTTTAATCTAAAGAAACTAATTTATCTACACTCCAAGCCTCGGGTTTATCATTGAATAACTTTTTGGTAAACGTCCAAACTTCCTCGAATAAAGCCGATTTTCGGTAGTTTTCCAAATCGTCTTCGGTTTCCCAATAACTATAGGTAAACATAATTCCGGGATTATTTTTGTCCTGATACAATTCAAGAAAACGATTTCCTGGTGCATTTCGTATGTGGGATTTCATTAATTCGAAATTTTCTAGAAATGCTGGAATGTTTTCTTCGTGAAACGACATTTTTACTATTCGTACAAACATTATATTATATATTAAAGTTTATCATTACAAAATCCCGATATCCTAATCCTAATAAGCTAGAAGCCGAGCCAATTTTAGGGTTGCTTTTATAAATTCCGATTTCTAAAAAACCAGCTTCATTAAATATGGCTAAAGATTTTCCCATTATATTAGATAAAGATTGCTTTTCAATGGTTTCAATATCCGAATATTTAGCGAAAATACTTTTTACTTTTTTGTTTTTAAAATGCACTTCATAAGGTCTTCCTTTAGCTGTTTCTAAAAACAAATTTTTAGAAATATTAGAAATTGCATTTCCAAAATGGTCAATATAAACTACATAACCTTTTATAGAATTGGCATCCGATGCCACCACAGGTTGCAATTCGGTTATTTCTTTTAGAGTTTTTATTTCTTTCCCAATTACATTTAGCGAACCACCTTTAGCAATATGAACCGCTACTGTTACCAAAACATCCATATCGGTTGCTTCGGGTAATAAACGGTCGTGAATGTTTATAACGACCATTTTTTGGGGTTTAACTTTGGCAATTAAAAGGCTTACTATCCCATTATCGGCAGTAATAAAAAAATGGTCATTCCATTGCACTACAATATGTTGGTTGTTCTCTTTTAATTCGATATCCACACCAATAAGATGCACCGTTCCTTTAGGAAAACTAGAATAGGCACTTTGAATGAGATAACTCGCTTCACTAATATTAAAGGGATCTACATGGTGGGTTATGTCAACTAACACAGCATCTTGAAGTTGCGATAGAATTTTCCCTTTCAAAGCACCAACAAAATGGTCTTTGAGTCCGTAATCGGTAGTAAGGGTAATTATTGACATAAAATTGTTTATAACTAAATGCGATTTGTACTGCTCTATTTCTTAAATTTGAAATGATTGCAAAGCTACTAATATTTAGTAAAAAATAATTAAAAAAACACCCTCCATTTGAACGAACGTATCATTGAATTACACGACATCGCTCCAAAAGAATTTTGGGGCACGCAAGACGCACATCTTGAAACCATTAAAAAATACTATCCTAGATTAAAAATTGTAGCACGAGGTACTACTCTCAAAGCATTTGGAGAGAAAGCCGAATTGGATGAATTTGAAAACCGATTCAACCGATTGATGCTACATTTTACGCGCTATAATAATATTGATTCCAATGTTATTGAAAGAGTTATTCAAAGTAATTCTGCCGAAGAGCAACGCATGCCCGATCACGAAAAGATTTTGGTGCATGGGCTAGGAGGTAAGCTCATTAAAGCCATGACGCCCAACCAACATAAATTGGTAGAATCGGTTTTTAAAAACGATATGGTTTTTGCTGTAGGTCCTGCAGGTACAGGAAAAACGTATACCGGAGTTGCTCTTGCAGTTAAAGCTCTAAAAGAAAAACAAGTAAAACGCATCATTTTAACCCGTCCTGCAGTTGAAGCTGGTGAAAATCTTGGTTTTTTGCCTGGCGATATGAAAGAAAAACTAGATCCTTATATGCAACCGTTGTACGATGCCTTGCGGGATATGTTGCCTCCGCAAACCTTGGAAGATTATATCTTAAAAGGAATTATTCAAATTGCACCCTTGGCATTTATGCGTGGGCGGACTTTAGATAATGCTTTTGTGATTCTAGATGAAGCACAAAACACCACACATTCACAGATGAAAATGTTCTTAACCCGTATGGGGAAAAACGCCAAATTCATTATTACTGGTGACCCAGGTCAAGTAGATTTACCTCGAAGAACCATCTCTGGATTAAAAGAAGCTATCCTAGTGTTGAAAGATATTGATGGCATCGGAATTATATATCTTGACGATAAAGATATTGTGCGCCATCGATTGGTAAAAAAAGTTATTGATGCCTACAAGAGTATAGAAAATAACGATTAATTAGAGGTTGGATGATTTCAGTTCAACTTTTTTAGTATCCCATTTTAAAATAAATAATGAAAGAATATTTCAAATATGCCAATGGTTTTGTAAACCTTAACGACGAAAATCTATTTCTAACTAATTCTGGCAATTGGTCGGAAACCTTAAATTTACTAGAGAAATCGCCTAAATCGATTCGGCAAAACAACTTTAAAGGATTTAAAATTTACATCTATTTATTTGTAGTTGCCTGTTTGATTATTCTAATACTTTCCAAAGCTAAAAGTGGTTCCATTCCTTTCGGTATAGTGTTGTTAGGCCTTGGTACATTTGCATATTTAAAAAGAGAAACGGGCAAACGTTATAAAATTCCGACTTCCAAAATAATTAATATTAACCTTCATGAAAATGAGGCTACCATTCACTTTTATAATGCTAATGGAATAGAAGATTCTGAAAAACTCACTAACGTTGAAGCCAAAGGATTGGAGATTTTATCCCAATGGAAACCTCTAAATTCTTAAATTGTATTAAAAACGGTTTCTTCGTTGTGTATTATAACGAAACAATCTATTTTTGCAACAACAACAACAACAACAACAACAACAACAACAACAACAACAACAACAACAACAACAACAACAACAACAACAACAACAACAACAACACATTATACCAAACTTCACCAATAGCCGCAACTCTAAGAATTTCGACTTGACAAGTCAGTTAACCTTGGCCAACTACAAATTTCGGTTAACCACGGCCAACTACAAATTTCGGTTAACCACGGCACTCTTCGAAGAATTCTCACTTGACACATTGAATTAACACTGGTATAATTTGGCGCAAAAAAGCCTGCTGGAGTTTGCACTCCGCAGGCTGGTGGTTAAAACAGCTGTTGCTGCTCAGGCTGCAGCACTTGATCCAGTTGGTCCAGGCTGTTGTGGCCCTGGCCAGATTTAACAGCCGTGTACAGCAGCTCCAGAGCCCCATGCGTGGCTTTTTCCAAGCTCTCCAGGTCAGAAACCTCCA
>CANFHX010000006.1 GCA_947446865.1 Flavobacteriaceae bacterium
ATTTAAAAGGATATAAAATACCCAAATTGAAGTTTGCGCAAGAATTAGAAGTTTTAATTATCAAAGATATAGTCGAAAAATGTGGAGGGAATCCCAATAAAGTAAATGAAATTTTAAACTCTGAATAAGGTTTCGAACACTTATGATTGTAAATCCGCGCTATCGGGGTTTCATTTCTTTTCATTTGCTAGTTTTTGATAAGTTCTTCGCAATATTAAATAGTTAATTAACATTGTTATAATAATACCAATTACAATAAATTCAAAATTTTCTGTTTTAAATCCATAGAAAATAAATAAGAAAAAATATGCTATAATTAAAGATAAAAAATAACTTTTAAAATAACTATTCATTTTGAGCTTTAACAAAATCATTATTATTATTGGAATTAAAACAAAAAAGGGAAAACCATCAAAAAGACCAAAAAATCCTATGATTGAACTTCCTAATATAGTCGTAATAATTTTTTTTGCAGGAAGTTTAAAAGTATTTTCTATATAGATGTGATTTAAAAAAAACAAACTTTCTAAAAAATAGTAAAAAATTATATGTGTAATCCAAATTTTTAAATATAAACAAATCCTTTTTTTATTAGAGTGCATAATCGCTTATTTTAGATTTATAAATATCATTCAAAGTTCCGTCTTCTTTACAATGTTTTATAAATGATTTAGCAGTTGGTTTATGTTTGTCTAAATAAATACTACTTATGTCTAATTTTCAAGTTTATTATATGTTTTTTTGAAAACTAACCAATTGATTAAAATTGAAATTACTATGCAAGGAGTTATTATAAAAATATAATTTATTTTAAGAGTTTCATCATCAAAATTTCTTGTGAAATTAATAGTTGATGTTCTTTCTGAAAATAAAATAGATGCAAAATATAACCCAAATTGACATAACAAAACTGTATAATAATATGACTTAAAAACACCAAATTTAATTTTCATAAAATGACTTATAATTATAGGAATAAAAATAATTAATCCGTCATAAAAACCTATCATTCCAATTATTGGTGATAGTAATATTTTTTGAAAGTATTCAAAACTGAAATGCCATTTTCTAAAAAAATAATTAATTGTATGATATATTAATCCAAATGACCAATAATAAATTAAATAATGTAATAGCCATATTTTTATTAATACTACTGAATATTTAAAAGGATTTTTATCTGACATAATCACGAATTATTTTTTTGACACTTTCATCAACTGTTCCATCTTGATTAAGATGTTTGGCAAATGATTTTGTTGTTTTTCTTGGTTTATGCTTGTCTAAATAAAGCATCAATAAAGGTAAGTCAATTCTAAAATCATTATCGGTTATCAATGCTGGTGGATCAAAATCATCAAATGCAGGAGTGATATCATTAAAAATCCAAGATCCCGCACCATGCTGACCTTTCCACCAATCTTTGTCCACCATATTTTGTAGTTTATTTATTGTTTCTTTTGGTGTTTTATTATAAATTGGTGGCGCAACAGTTCCTTGTTCGAATGTGATAAATTCTTTATCCCATTGGTAAGCTTCATCTCCTTTTAGTGGTGTTGTTGCAAATTTACCATAAATTAATTCATGAAATTTTGTTATAGCATAATCACAAATTCCTAAATTTAATTCATTTAATGTAGTTTCTACATCATTATAAATTAATCCACTTCCACCTTCTTGCCCGCCAACATTGAACCACAAAGGGCTTTCTGCTAAAGCTTTAACCAATTCCTTAGCGCCAATACACCACTTTACCATGTGTCCAAGTCTAAAAAGCCAACCATCAACAGCATTATAAAAATCATAAATTTGTTTAAAAGGAGCTAATCTACCTTGTATTTTATGCTTTATGATATAAGAATAGCCATTTCTCCATCTTTCTGGATTTGTATTGTTTGCTCTATCCGAAAGTAGCCAAGAACCATCTTCACCTTTCCAATTTTTTTCTAAAAATTTATCGTCTTTTCTTAAGGCAAGTTTGTAGGTTTCAAAATCAGGAAATTCTCCTCCTATTGTATGAGCTGTTTTTGTGCCGTTAGTAAGAAAATCTAACATTAATTCACCAAAATTAACCCCTGAATAATTTTTAGGAAGAAGTATTTTTAAGTTATCATCATCAATACTTATGTATTGACTTCCAAACATTTTTTTAATTCCTTTTGTGTTATGGAAATTAGTTGTAAAATTTTCTATTGATTTTAACTTTAATTTTCTAGCATCGGCTACAACACCTGACTCCATAATGCTAGTCATTATAGGAAAAATTTTACCTGCAATGAATACTCTTTCTCTTTCAACAAAATTCTCAGGATTTCTCTCAAAGAAATGGTTGTTTTGAATTATATGTTTCTTGTTTTTTATATCAGTATCAGATTTTACATTATAAGCATTTCTAATTTTAAATAAAAATTTTACAAAACCAATTTCTGTCTGGTTTAAAATATTTTTTTCTAATTTTAAAACAGCTTCTTTTTTCTTTTTTGCTTCTTCTCTTTCTAAATTATATTTTGTCTGCCTATCTGCCAATTCTTCATGTCGACTATCAAATTCAAAGTCTCGGGCTTTGAGTCGGTCTAGTGTTGCTCTATCCATAATGGTAAAATGTTTTATGAAATTAATAAAACACATTGTGGGCTAAACCCACAACGTGTTCTTTTTTAACTTTTATACCGCTGCGCAAAGTCTCCTCCCGACTTTGAGCCAAGTTAAGAAAAAACTACCTATTAATAAGGTTAAAAACATATATATTCTTTGAAAAATTAAAAATGATAAATATTCTAAAGAAGCTCAAAGACGGGGACTTTACACAGCCTAGGGTATGTTCATAGGTTTTATTTAATAGTATAAATTTTATATTTATATCGAGAAGTATCTGTGCTATTTCTTAAATAAAAATAACGTTGTTTAAAATCGAGTTTATTATCTTTATTAAAATCGCCATATCCTTCTTCATTTGTGTAAATACTATTTAGTATATAATATTTTATGTTTTTATCATCTGTAATATCAAATAAGTGGTGAATGCACCATATATTATTCCAAAAAGTAAAAAGCAAATATTTTTTATTCTTAAATTCAAAAATATTTCCTTCTTTAATCATTTTTTGATTATTCCCATTGGAGAATGAGTTTTTACTTATAACTCTTTGATAGTCTTCTAATGAGTGATTAACTTTTATTTTTGGAGTAATCCATTTAAAGTTTTTTCCAAACCAAAAATACTGCCCTTTTTTAAATGAAATTTTCAAAGGAACTTTAGTACTCACATCATAACTAATTATAAAATCAATTTGTCTAGTTTCTTGATTTATAAAAGGAGAGTATTCTTTATATGGTTCTTTATATTCTAAAAAATTAACTAAATCAAAATTCTTAAAAATGATTCCTTTTTTATTGGTTTTATTATGTAAATGGGTAAAATCAATTTCACTAGGTGTTCCTGATAAAACTGATTTAATATTATAATAATCACTTTCTCTATAATAATTAATTTTTTCGCTAACAATAGATTCTAAAAACTTTTTGTTTTTAGCAGTTGTTATTAAATACCTTTTTTTTCTTTTTAAAAGTGAATCGTTCTTATTTTTTTTAATATTCACTATAGAATCTTGACTTTCTTTGATGTTTATTATTGTCTTATTATCTTTTTTACAACTAATAATAAAAAATAATAAATAGAAAAATATTATATACCTTACCACCATCTGTTTAATATATAAGAATTGTCTATTTTCCCCGCTGCGCAAAGTCTCCCGACTTTGAGCCAAGTTAAGAAATGACTACAGTTTAAAAAGTTTAAAAACATATATATTATTTGAAAAAATTAAAAATGTCAATATTCTAAAGTAGCTCAAAGTCAGTAGACTTTGCACAGCGGGGACTTTGCGAAGCGGTTTTTTTTTATTCATTTTCTGTTATGTTTCCATTTAATTATTGTAATATTTTTTCACAAGCAATATATAAGATTTATATAAAATGAATAGAGATATTGGAATGGTCGTTATAAAAGCAAAAACAGCAGCACCTAGAGGCATCGTAGTGTGTGCTGGCTTTGGATCCTTAAAATCACTATAAATCATAGTCAAAATGTAAATAGTAAAAAAAATGCAAACTCCTAATATTAAAGTTATTATAATTGCTACGAAAAACAATACTATTTTCTCCATGATTATTTAACTTTAACTTTTATGTATCCATAAAAATGTTTCATAAAAACATCTTGATTTATTGTGTAAATTTTTCCATCTCCTTGACCTCCCCGCTGCGCAAAGTCTCCCGACTTTGAGCCAAGTTAAAAAAAGACTACCGTTTAAAAAGTTTAAAAACATATATATAATTTTAAAAAAATAAAAATGATGCATATTTTAAAGTAGCTCAAAGTCAGGAGACTTTGCGCAGCGGGGAGTATTACTTAAAATCATCTTGAAAATTTTAATTCTTTGTCTTTAATAACTCCTTTAAACTGAAAATAATCATCGGCAACTGTATCACGAAAAACAATTGCTATGGAATCATTTTCTATTTCTTTTAAAATGTTTTTAAAATATTTACTTTCTCTGAACTTTATTTGTTCTTGCGGAATTTTTGTAATGTTTTTGTGATAATCACCAAAAGTTTTTATTTCATTTTTGTTATTTAATGCGTAATCTGGAAAATCTTTGGACGAAACTATTTTAGATACATATATATTTAATTCCCTTACACTTTTATCATTTATGGATTTTTTAAATAAAACTAAAGAATCATTTAAAATCATTTGAGCTGCTTGATATGTATAAAAAGGTCTTTTTCTAACCCAATCAAATTTTACCCCTCTAAAAGTATTATTTTCTATTTGGTATGATAAAAGCCAATTTAGCTCTATCGAATCTTTTTGTTTGGTATAATAACTTGCCCATATACGATAATTTTTATTGCTCTTAAGAACTCTAAAATTATTTTTATAATTAGGAGAACAACCTATAAAAATAATTAATAATAAAATAATCAACCCGCTCCGCAAAGTCTCCCGACTTTGAGGAATATTTATTAATTTTCTATTTGCATTTGTTTTCATTGTAACTCTTACTTTTTTTTGTTTTACCTCAAAGTCGGGAGACTTTGCGGAGCGGGGGAGCGGGGCGGGTGTCTAATCTAATATTTACGCATTAATAATTAGACTATACGCTATTTTCTATAGACGAAAATACTATTTATTTTTAAATCTAAAAAAAAAATCACGAATAATTTGAATTGCAGTGCATTAATTATATAAAAAATAGTTTTAGGTACTTCCTGAGTCAGTCAGGAAAAGAGTTGAGGGGTCTTTTTTTATTTAAACTTATTTTATTTCAATGTCTCTTTTGGAATTTTTATTTCACAAAAGACAGGACCTATTTAGCCCCGATTGCAGTGGAAATCCTTTTTTTATATAGCCCATGGTTTAAACCATGGGCTATATAAAAAAAGATTGCAACGAAAAGCGGGAAGGTCGTTTACTAAAATGCGCAAACCATTCGCTCCTGAAAATTCATGGTGTAAATCTTAAAAATCTAATAGGGGATATCTTATATCTAATATCAAAAATGTATATTTGCGTTTATTTTAATTAAAGAATGGATAAGAAAACCGAAGAATTTTATATTCGCCTCAAGGAAGAATTGAATAGTACTTCCAGTTGGCCATCAGAATACCTTTATAAATTCATTGTTCCTACCGATGCCAAGAAAATAGAAGAGGTGGAAAATGCGTTTGATAATTTGGGAGCGGTGATTAAAACGCATCCGTCTAAAGCAGGGAAATACACTAGTATTTCGGTTAATTTAACGATGAATTCTCCCGCGGATGTGGTGGAAAAATACATTGAAGTTTCTACAATAGAAGGAATAATTTCATTTTAATATGGTACCAAAATATATCAAAGAGAATGCTAACGACGTGGTATTTAATTTAGAATACAACGCCGAAAGACCGCATTTAATTATACCAGAATATGGTCGTCATTTGCAAAAATTGATTGATCAGGCTAAGGTTATTGCCGATAGGGAAGAACGCAACAAGGCGGCTCGTTACATCATTCAGGTGATGGGGAGTTTGAATCCGCATTTGCGGGATGTGCCCGATTTTCAGCATAAATTGTGGGACCAGATTTTTATTATGGCCGATTTTATGTTGGATGTAGATTCGCCCTATCCTATCCCAACTCGGGAGGTAATTAACTTGAAGCCAGAACGATTGGCGTATCCGCAGAAAAATCCGAAGTACCGTTTTTATGGAAACAATATCAAATACATGATAGAAGTTGCCAATAAATGGGAGGAAGGCGAAATGAAAAGTGCGTTGGTGAAAGTTATTGCCAACCATATGAAAAAATCGTATTTGAGTTGGAATAAAGACACAGTTACAGATACCGTTATTTTTGAACATTTGTATGAACTATCCGAAGGGACTATCAATCTTTTGGGCAGTGAAGAAGAATTATCTACTACTAACGATTTAATTCGTACCAACAAAAAAGTGTCTAACAAAACGTTGGCACCAGCTCAGAAAAACATGAAAATACAAGGTTTTAAAAAACCAACTTTAGGCAAAAAGCCTTTTGTGAAAAATAATAATAATAATCCAAAATAAAAAAAGGTGCTAAGGCACTAAGGATCTGAGGAATCTTAGAACCTTTACACTTTGAACCTACTAACTTATAACCAAAGAAATGGGAACTTTTAAAATTGAAGGAGGCATTAGACTAAAAGGGGATGTTACACCACAAGGCGCTAAAAACGAAGCATTACAAATATTGTGTGCCGTGCTTTTAACACCAGAAAAAGTAACAATTAATAATATTCCGGATATTATTGATGTCAACAAATTGATAACGCTTTTAGGAAACTTGGGGGTTAAATTACAAAAAAACGGACCTGGGTCTATTACTTTTCAAGCCGATGAGGTTAATGTTGGGTATCTTGAAACGGAAGCATTTAAAAAAGAAGGTGGTTCTCTTAGAGGTTCTATCATGATTGTTGGGCCATTGTTGACTCGATTTGGGAAAGGATATATTCCGAAACCAGGTGGTGATAAAATTGGAAGACGAAGATTGGATACCCACTTTGAAGGATTTATTAATCTTGGTGCTAAATTTAGATACGAAAAAGAAGACCATTTTTATGGTGTGGAAAGCAAGGGAAGATTACAAGGAGCCTATATGTTGTTGGACGAAGCCTCGGTAACGGGTACTGCCAATATTGTTATGGCTGCTGTTTTAGCCGAAGGTATAACCACTATTTATAATGCTGCTTGTGAGCCTTATTTGCAACAGTTGTGTAAAATGTTGAACTCTATGGGTGCCAACATTAAAGGTGTTGGGTCGAATATGTTAATCATTGAAGGCGTTGAAAGTCTGGGTGGTTGCGATCATCGAATTCTTCCGGATATGATTGAAATTGGTTCTTGGATTGGTCTTGCGGCCATGACTAGAAGTGAAATCACAATTAAAAATGTAAGTTGGGATAACCTAGGGGTGATTCCGAGTGTGTTTAGAAAATTAGGAATTACTCTGGAACGAAGAGGCGATGATATTTATATTCCTACGCATGAAAATGGGTATGAAGTAAAAACCGATATTGATGGATCTATTTTAACCATTGCCGATGCGCCATGGCCAGGATTTACTCCCGATTTATTAAGTATTATTCTTGTGGTTGCAACGCAAGCCAATGGCGATGTGTTGATTCACCAAAAAATGTTTGAAAGCCGTTTGTTCTTTGTAGACAAATTGATTGATATGGGTGCTAAGATTATGTTATGCGATCCGCACCGTGCGGTGGTTATGGGACATAATTTTAAATCGCAATTGAAAGCAACTGTAATGAGTTCGCCAGATATTAGAGCGGGAATCTCGTTATTAATTGCAGCACTTTCTGCTAAAGGCACTTCTACTATTCAAAACATTGAACAAATTGATAGAGGTTACGAACGAATTGACGAACGCTTGCGTGCACTTGGTGCGAATATCGTGAGGGTTTAAATAAAATTCCAATATTTTAAAATTCCAAATTCCAAATTTATCTTTGATACCTTGGGATTTGGATTTTTTTTTGAAGTTATTAAGATTGATGAAATCCAATATTTCAACTTTACTTTAAGGAATTGGAATTTGGAATTTAATTATTGGAATTTAAAATATTTATGGAAACCTATATAATTATACTTCTTTGTTTAGCGGCATTTTTTGCAGGATTTGTAGATGCCATAGTAGGCGGTGGCGGATTGATTCAAACTCCGGTGGCTTTGGTATTGTTGCCTAATTTGGCGGTTTCTTCTATAATAGGATCGTTGAAAATCCCTGCTTTTAGCGGGACTTCTTTTGCTGCAAATCAGTATTTGAAGAAAGTACAAATGAATTGGAAGTTACTTTCCATTATGGCCATTACTGCTTTTAGTGCGGCATTTTTAGGATCTAATTTATTGACTTTGGTTAGTAATAATTTTATGAAACCGTTACTGCTTGTGGTGTTGACTTTGATTGCCATTTACACATTTGCCAAAAAGAATTTTGGAACCCACCAAGAGAAGAATTTGTCTCCAAAAAAACAATTACTTCTTGCCGTTGTAATGAGTATTTGCATTGGATTTTATGACGGATTTATTGGCCCGGGAACTGGGAGTTTTTTAGTTTTAGGATTTGTGGCAATCTTGGGTTTTGATTTTTTACATGCTTCCGCAAATGCTAAAATGGTGAATCTAGCTACGAATTTCGGTTCAATTTGTTTGTTTGTGTTGAAGGGAAAAATAATTTGGGCAATTGCAATTCCGATGGCGGTGTGCAATGCTTTTGGTGGATGTATGGGAGCCAAGTTGGCTATTAAAAAAGGAAACGGTTTTATTAGAGTTTTCTTTTTAATAGTGGTGGTTGGCACATTAATCCGATTTGGATATGATGTGTTTTTTAAGTGATTTTTTTTTTGCCACGAATGCCACTAATTTTCACTAATTGTTTTTTGCCACAGATTACAAGGATTACACAGATTTTTTAAAACCTATTAATCTTTTTAATCTGTGGCAAGAAAACTGTTTTATTCTAATATATTCAAGAATTTCAATCCGAAAATAACGGCGTCACCTTGGTAGCCATTTTGGTAGGAACGAACATAATCTACTCTGAAAAGTTTTGCTTTTCCAACCCCTAAATTGTCCAATCCTACCGAAAACTCTTGGTACGGATTTCTTCCTGGAATTGCCAAATTGTGGAATCCTAAAACTAACTGCGATTGCAGTTTATTCAATAACGGAATTTTATTCATTAAAAATCCTTTGTCGTTATGCTCCATATGGGTTTCAAAATAACTGTTGTTGGTGCTTGCCGAATAATAAGGTAAGTTGTTAAACTGATTGGTATAACTTTCTCCATTGCTAATATGGGTTTGATTACCGTTAAAGTGTCGGTAATCTACAAACGATATGTTATCGGCATTAAAGAATTTACCTCCTTTAAGGTTGATTTTCATGTCGCCTTTGTTGCCAAGAGAGAAATCCTGCTGAACTCTTGCAGATAGCAAAGTGTATTCGATTTTTTTGTCGGTTGCAGCAAAGGTTTTTTCAAGACCTACCGAAATAGTTGGGTAGGCATCATTTCCAATATTATATTTTCCATCGGGTCTGGTCCAGTAGTGTTGCCCAAATTTGATTACTGCAACTACGTTGGCTTTCATTAAATTGTGTTTTTCAAATGCAGGAGTTACAAAGTCGTTTGGTAGCATTGGGTTGTTGGACGAATAGATGTCATTGGTTTTGGTGGTGCTTTGGTCGGTGGTATTCCATAATGGTTTTCTTTCCGAATATTCTAAATTGAAATTCATGTTTAAACCATTTACAATCTCTCTTCCAAAGTTGGCAGAAACAAAATTCTTCTCATACAACTTCATAAAATTGTTTTTAAACAACAAACTGCTAAAGGTATTAACCATACTTGAAATAGGATTATTTCCGTTGAATTGGTTCACGCTGCTTCCTCCATTTACATAAAGCATGGCATTATTAATATTATTGAATTTACGTACATAACTTCCGGTAGCACGCAATTTATTTTCTGAAAATCCGTAATCAAAATTAGAACCAATTCTAGTAAAAGTTCTTTTTTCTTGATCTCGTTTGGTATACGACAAACCTACTTGTGTTTTCCAACCTTGAACCGTGTTAAAAGAGGTTTTCATTAATGGTCCATCGTAATTAATGGTCCATTTTTTATAAGAATTGGAATAGTTATAGCCCATAAGGACATCTGCAACTCTAAATTTATTTCGTTTGTTATCGATAGAATCTAAATAGGTTTTGGATTTTTTCTTAGTTTGTAAAGCGTCTTTTTTTAAGTAATCGGTGCTTTCTTCTATAGTTAAAGGAACAGGACGAATGGTATTCCAAAAAGAGTCTTCTTTTTTATTAGCATTTGCTTCAAATTTTAGGACTTCATTAGTAAACGTTTTCTTTTCTAATTTTTCTGGAAAATCAAAATTTGAGAACACATAAGTAAAGCGACCATTAATATTGATGCCAAACATTCCTGCTTCAAAATCTATCGTTTGGGTATTTTTAGCCCAAATTTTATTGGTGTTATTATAACTAAAGTTCTGTTTTAATGTTAATGTATTTATTGCTGGATTTTGCATTTGACTCCCTTTAATAGATAAATCTACAGCATAAATAGCCCATGAATCGTCTACAATGTAAATGTAGCCAGTCATTGCTGGTTCGGTTTCTCGTTTGGCTGTTACCTTGATTTTATCTATAATTTTGTTGTTTTCATCTACAAACGAGCCATCAAATTTATATTTATAATAATTAAAAGCGTTGTCTGCAATAGGAGAAACAACTTTTACATTAAAATCCAAATAGTTTTCGTAAAAGTCAAAATTAGCCTCGGCAGCATTATTAAAACTAAAACCATTATCGTTGCCACTAACTTTAGAGGCAATGATAGTTTCCTTCATTTTATCAGGCTTTTGGAATGTTATTTTAGAAACCGTTTCCGATAAATATAAAATACCACTTCGGGTGGAATCAATCATTTCATCAAAGAAATCTAGTTTTTGTCCCAATATTGTTTTCGGAAGGTTTTTAACCCGAAAGATTCCTCTAGAATAAAAATCGGCATTGTATCTAGCAGTTTTAGCCGAATTTTCTTTTCTGCTAGCAATGGCATTTTTTATAATTTCAATTGCAGGATTTACTTTAGAACTAATCGACACCTCATTCAATTGGATTTCTTCCTCTTGTAAGGTAGCGTCTACTGTAAGCGCAACTTTATTAAATTCCACAATTTTCTTTTCGGTTTTATACCCTAAATATTTATAAAGAATGATATACGTTCCGGGAATTTTAATGTTTAGTTCATATTTTCCTTGGTCATTAGTAGTAGTGCTAATATAGGTGTCTTTGACATATACATTGGCAAAAGCGATGGGATTTCCTTTGGAGTCGATAACTACTCCTTTTACTTGACTGAAAGAAATTACTGAGAAAATTAGAAACAAAAGGGTGCCGATTTTTTTCATAAAAAATGTTTATTGGAAATTATAAATAAAAGAAATGCTAACTATTGTAATAAAAAAGATTGTAAAGCGAGTTCGTAACTTTTCAATCCGAAACCAAGAATAACTCCTTTAGCATTGGGAGAAATAAAGGATTGGTGGCGAAAATCTTCCCTTGCAAAAGTATTAGAAATATGCACTTCAATTACCGGGGTTGTAATTGCTTTAACTGCATCTCCAATTCCTATGGAAGTATGAGTGTAGGCAGCGGCATTTAGAACGATTCCGTCGTAGGAAAAACCTGAATCTTGTAATTTATTTATCAATTCTCCTTCAACATTACTTTGGTAATATTCTAATTCTAATGTAGGAAATTTCACTTTTAAAAAATTAAAATAATCTTCAAAATTTTGGTCTCCATAAATTTCAGGCTCTCGTTTTCCCAGTAAATTCAAGTTGGGACCGTTGATAATAATAATTTTCATGTAAAAGGTTTCGGTAAAATTAAATAAACTTTGTTATAAATAAGGTGTTTTAAGATTTTTTTAGAACTATTCTAAATATTAAAAGTAGACATTTTTTTTTTGCACAGATTATTTTATTTTTTTAACTTTAAGTATAACTTTAAATTTTTATTACAATGAAAAAAATCATTTTTACGGCAGCAGCAGCTTTTGCTTTTGCTTTTTCAAATGCTCAAGATGCAGGTTTTAAAGCAGGAATTCATTTAGGAATCCCAATAGGCACTGCTGGAGATTCTTATTCATTCAATGGAGGTGTTGATGCTGCATACATGTGGTCTGTTGCTGATAAGTTTCAAGCCGGATTAACTACTGGTTATTCTTATTACGCTGGAAAAGAGGTGTCTACTCCATCTATTACAATAGGAGCAATAACAATTCCTGGCACTAGTGTAAAGGTGAATGGTGCTTTTATTCCTGTTGCTGCAACTGGTCAATATTCTTTTTCGGATAAAATCTTTGGAGGTTTAGATCTTGGATATGCAATTTATGCTGGAGATGGTTCAGGAAATGGTGGTTTTTATTACCAACCAAAAGTAGGTTACCAAACTGAAAAATACGAAATTTATGCTGGCTACAAAGGTATCTCAGTTGACGGTGGATCTATTTCATCAGTTGGATTAGGATTTAACTACAAATTTTAATTAAATTTTCCAAGAATTTTAAATGACTACCAATTTATAATAATTAAAACCTTAATATTATAAGTTTGAAAAAAACCCGTTCATGAAAATGAACGGGTTTACTATTTAAATTAATTTCTTATTATGCTAACATCGTTACTGGATTTTCAATAAACAGTTTTAATGTTTGTAAGAATTGTGCGCCTGTAGCTCCATCGATAGTTCGATGGTCACAAGCTAAAGATAACATCATGGTGTTTCCAACTACAATTTGACCGTTTTTAACCACTGGTTTTTCAACGATTGCTCCTACAGAAAGGATAGCTGAATTGGGTTGGTTAATGATGGAATTGAATTCTACAATTCCGAACATTCCAAGATTAGAAACAGTAAAAGTACTTCCTTCCATTTCGGTTGGTAGTAATTTTTTAGTTTTTGCTCTTCCTGCTAAATCTCTAACTCCTGCCCCTATTTGAGATAAACTCATGGCATCGGTAAAACGTAAAACAGGCACTACTAATCCGTCTTCAACTGCTACTGCAACGCCAATATTCACGTGGTGGTTGATGGTAATTGCCTCTTCTTTCCACTGTGAATTGATTTTTGGATGTTTTTTCAATGCCATTGCACAGGCTTTGATTACCATATCGTTAAATGAAACTTTGGTATCTGGCACTGCATTAATAATAGCTCTTGATTTCATTGCGTCGTCCATACTCACTTCAATGGTTAGGTTGTAGTGCGGGGCTGTGAATAAAGATTCTGCCAAACGTTTTGCAATGATTTTTCGCATTTGCGAATTTTTGATTTCTTCAGTAACTACTTCACCAGCTGGAACGAATGGTTTTGCTGCTGCAATAGTTGCTGGTTGCGGAATTGTTTGAGATGCTGCAACGGGAGCCGAAGCTGTAAAGTTTTCTACATCACTTTTTGTAATTCTTCCGTTTTCGCCAGAACCTTGCACCTGAGAAAGGTTTATACCTTTATCTTTAGCTATTTGTTTTGCTAATGGAGAAGCGAAAATGCGATCATTAGAGTTGGAAGCTGGAAGTTGGGAGCTAGAAGTTACAGCAGCTGGCGCTTCTGCTTGTTCTACACTTTTAGCAACTGCTGCTTCTGTGTTTCCGTAATTCTCTGCTATTCCTGTAATGTCTGTTCCTGCAGGCCCGATGATAGCTAATACGCTATCTACTGGTGCAGATTCGCCTTCGTTAATTCCGATAAACAATAAAGTACCTGAATTGAAAGATTCAAATTCCATGGTTGCTTTATCCGTTTCAATTTCGGCAAGAATATCGCCTTCTTTAATTACATCACCAACTTTTTTCAACCAATTTGCAACGGTTCCGGTAGTCATAGTGTCACTTAAACGTGGCATAGTGATTACTTTTACATTAGCAGGAAGTTGGGAGTTAGAAGCTGGAAGAGTTTTAGCTGTAACTTCTTCTGTTGCAACAACTTTTTCTTCTTGGGTTTTGGAATTTGAATTATTGGAAATTAAAGAAGTTATATCTTCCCCTTCTTTACCAATAATTGCTAAAAGTGAATCTACTGGTGCCGATTCTCCTTCTGGAATTCCGATGTATAATAAAACACCTGAATTGAAAGATTCAAATTCCATAGTAGCTTTGTCGGTTTCGATTTCGGCTAAGATGTCTCCTTCTTTTATAGTATCTCCTACTTTTTTAAGCCAAGTAGCAACAGTTCCTTCGGTCATTGTGTCGCTCAAACGAGGCATGTTTATTACTGTAGCCATAATTATAATCTATGAGAAATGAAAGGATAATTTTCTTGATCGTAAACCACATCGTACAATTGTTGTACTTCTGGAAACGGAGATTCTTCAGCAAATTTTTCGCATTCGTCAACTAAGTCTTTTACTCTTTGATCAATTGCTTCAATTTCTGCTTCGGTAGCATAGTTGTTTTCCTTAATTACATCCAAAACTTGGGTAATTGGATCTATTTTTCTATATTCTTCCACTTCGTCTTTGGTTCTATATAATTGAGCATCCGACATTGAGTGACCTCTATAACGGTACGTTTTCATTTCTAAAAATGTTGGTCCATCACCACGGCGTGCTCTGTCAATTGCTTCGGTCATTGCCTCAGCAACTTTCACTGGGTTCATTCCGTCTACTGGTCCACAAGGCATTTCGTATCCTAGACCAAGTTTCCAAACATCAGTGTGATTTGCGGTTCTTTCTACAGAAGTTCCCATGGCATATCCATTGTTTTCACAAATAAATACTACGGGAAGTTTCCATAACATTGCCATATTAAACGCTTCGTGAAGCGATCCTTGACGTGCAGCACCATCACCAAAATAGGTTAAAGTTACGCCACCGGTTTCAAAATATTTATCGGCGAAAGCCATACCAGCTCCAACAGGAATTTGAGCACCCACGATTCCGTGACCACCAAAAAATCCTTTTTCTTTAGAGAAAATGTGCATAGATCCACCCATTCCTTTAGAAGTTCCAGTTACTTTTCCGTAAAGTTCTGCCATAACTCGTTTTGGGTCCACACCCATTCCGATTGGTTGCACGTGATTACGGTAAGCAGTAATCATTTTATCTTTAGACAAGTCCATTGCGTGAAGCGCTCCTGCTAGAACTGCTTCTTGTCCATTATATAAATGTAAAAATCCTCTGACTTTTTGTTGGATGTAAACTGCAGCTAATTTATCTTCAAATTTTCTCCAGAACTGCATATCTTCATACCAGTTTAAGTATACTTCTTTAGTAATCTCTTTCATTTTTAATGAATTACGGATGTTGTTTTTTGTTTTTATTTAGCAAATATATAGAATATCAAAAATTCGCGAATTGCAAAAGTAGGATATTGCTATTAGATGTAAAAATTATTACCGACGAAAATGGTATTTTTAAATAATTGTTCCATCAAAAATATTAACTATATCGATATAGCCTATAAGGATGTTTTATTAAAAGATAAAGGCAATAAATTATTAATAGAATTTGACTTGTAAACCTCACCCGATTCTCCCATAAAATATATTTCAATTGGAGTGTCTTGTTTGAATTCGTATTCGGCAATAGATTGACGACAAGAACCACAAGGTGGAATTGGCGACAAAGTAGGATTAGAATCGGAAGCCGCTGTAATTGCAATGGTTAACATCCGGACATCTGGATAAATTGCACCTGCTTGATATATTGCTACCCTTTCGGCACAAAGCCCAGAAGGATAGGCCGCATTTTCTTGATTCGACCCCAAAACAATTTTACCATTATCTAATAATATGGCAGCACCCACTCTAAAATGAGAATAAGGCGCATACGCTTTTTTTCTTGTTTCGATAGCTTGCTGCATTAAAGCCTGAATATTTTCAGACAAATCGGCAACGCTTTGGAATACTTCAAAGGTTGTGGTAATGTGTATTTCTTTCATTGGATTATTGAGGAAAAAAAATCCAAATTTCAAAACTGAAATTTGGATTATTATTAATTTTTATATCTTTTATAAATCATCATATTTATCACCAAAATTAAAGGTTAGTGAAAAACGAAGTGTATTTTCTAAAGGGCTTTTTATTCTAGATGCGTTGAATAAATAAGAGACGTCTACTTTAACTACGTTGTATTTAAAACCTGCTCCAAGAGAGAAAAATTTCCTTGCACCTTTCATAGGGCTTTCGTGAAAATATCCCATTCGAAATGCGAAAGAATCCTGATACGAATATTCTGCACCAGCTGAATAGGTAAATTCTTTAAGTTCTTCTGACATTCCTCCTGGAGCGTCTCCAAAAGATTTAAACATACCAGAAACCCAGTTTATTTTTTTGTAATCCGTATTAATTATAGATTGATCTGTATTGTCAATCACTCCATCTCCATTAACATCGGTAAGTGCTTGTGGAGTTGGAACCATTAATTTAGCAAATTCGACGTTTACAGCTACTTTATTATACTCGTCTAAAATAAAATCAAAACCTCCACCAATACGCATATTAGCCGGTAAATAATTAGAGGTAATATCATTTTTAGTAGCGTCATAGCTAATTTTTGGACCCATATTTTGGAAGTTAAACCCAAAACGGTATTTTGCATTAAAATCATTAAAAGCAATTTCTTCTGATTGAAAAAAACCAGCAACATCTACTGCAAAGGAAGTTCCAGCAACTGCATCGGTATTAATGTCTGCAATTTTTAAATTGGATCTAATATATCTTCCTCCAACTGCCATACCAAAATGATCACTTAATTTCAAAGAGTACGAACCGTCTAAAGCTAATTCATTTGGTTTAACAACATTCGCTGGATCGTCAAAATTTTGTCGTAATTCAATTTCTCCTAAACTAAAATAACGCAAACTTGTTGCAAAAGCACTTCTTTCGGAAATGCGGTTGAAATAATTTACTTGTCCTAAAGAAATATCGTTTACTAATTGGGTTAAGTAAGGAGTGTAACTTATAGAAAACCCTTGTTTATCTAATGAAAAAACATATTTTGCTGGATTCCATTGTTGGGAATAGGCATCTGCAGAAGTTGCAACCCCTTGGTCTGCCATACCTGCAGCTCTTGCATCGGCAGCTACCATTAAAAAAGGAACACCTGTAGTAATAACCCGTTCTTGTGCATTAATAAATTGATTGGTAAATGCTACTATTGCTAATAACAATATCGCTTTAGTACTGCAAATCTGCTTATTTATTTTAAATTGTTGAAGTTTCGATTTCATTTTCATTGTATTATTATTTAACAAATATAACATTTTCTTATAGGATAACAAGTTTTTCAAATTTTTCCGCCTTATTATTAGAAATATTTGACTTGACGGTTAGTTTATAAATATAGACACCCTTTCCTATTTTATCTCCAAAATCATCTTTGCCATCCCAGGTGATTTCTCTAGACAAAAACCCTTCAGTAGTAATGATTTGATTGATAGTTTTTACAATTTTTCCCGTAATGGTCATGACCTGCACTTGCACTTCTAAAGGTTCATAAGGTTTGTTATGATTGAACCAAAATTGAGTATAATTTACAAATGGATTTGGATAATTTAACACATTGGTCAAGGTAACGTCTTGACTATTGGCAACCACAAATTGAATTTCACTAGACACATAATTATTATAAACATCCCAAGCTTTAAAAATTATAGTATGCAATCCTGCAGATAAATTTCGTAAAGGAAAACGAATTTTACCTTTAGTATAATTATTAAGTTCGGTTTCGTAATAATCATTCAATACATAGGGTTTGGTTTCGTCGCCATCTAATATTGCTACTATATCATGCCCTATTCCACTTGCGGTATTAATTCCGTGTTCGTCTTCAAGAAAGGCTAAAAAATAAGGAGACTCATTAGTGATTCCTCCATTTACAAAAGTTTCATCATTCATATATAATCGAACTCGTGGCGGAGTTACATCTGCAACAGCATTGGTATTTACCCCTCCTACTTTTATATTTAAATTGTATCCTGTTTTATCTAAAAGTACTTGATTTCTTTTAGCATAAAAACTCACTCTACCATTTCCAAGTGGAATTTTGATGTCTTTTGGAACAACGAATCCAAGTTCAAACAAACCATTATTAATGGAAGCATTTCCTCTAAATATGGTTTCTCCTAAATTTACAAAAGAAATTGGCGGGCTAAATCCATCGTTATTTAGGGTCATTTGAGAATAATTTTTGTCAAAAACATTAACGGATAGATCTCCGTTATAGGATGTTAATAATAAACCGTTTTCGTCCTGCACTTCTCCAGTGAATTTTACATATCCCAATGCTTTCAAATCATCTACGGGTTGCAACATAGGAATGTCGTTAATTTTGGTTAGCACTACATTAGGCTTAGGGATAGCCAACATTAAAGCAGGGTCTCCAATATAGGAAGTTACTCGAATGGCGGATGCGTCTGCATTGCTCATGCTTTTAGTTTGACGTAACGCCTCAGCAATAGAAACACTTGGAGTAGCACCAATTGAAAAAAGAATCCCTGTAAGGGTGGTATTAAAATCAAACGCATAACTAATTTCTCTAGTAGTAGAGACTAAAGAAATAACACCCCCTGATGGATTCCAGTAAGTATATTCTCCAGCTGTTGGTCTATATGGATTGTCAAAACGAGTAAACTGACAAGTGATTGTTATAAATAAAGGATATCTATATTGGTTATGGAAATTAGCACCATCCAATTTATCCCAAAGTCGTTCTCCAGTTAAACCATCTTCTCCACCATGTCCGAGATAATTAAAAACTAAAGCTCCTTTTTCAAAATAATTAGTCAAATCTTCTTTTGCCTTAGGATACCTTGCGCCCCCAGCAGAAGTTTCTTGTTGGTAGGAATCTAAGAGGATTTTCTTGAAATTAACAAACGGCTTGTTAGTGTAAATAAGATCTGTAAGATTATTTTGAGCTGCTTGCAAAACTTGATCCCCATCTTTATCGGTATCGTCGGAAATAGACACATAATTGTTTCTCCAACTTCCGTAGGATTTAATATCGTGGTATTCTATAACTTTGTTTACCATTTCTTCGGCTTGCTGTACCGAGGAAATTAGCATTCTACCAACTGCAATATCTGGAGCTCCATAAGAGTTATAATCTAGATTACCCTCAATAGCGTCCATCATTACAAAATAATCATCCGATGAAAAAGAGGTTGCAAATTCAGTATAACTATTTACAGCATGATATATAGGAACAATGTTAGTGTTATTGGAAATTCTATTTTTAAAATCGTAAGAAGCATCGCCAAAAAGATTTACATATTTAACTTTGTTAGCAGGTGTAGATGCGTTTTGGTACACATATTTAATGAAATTTCTAATGGCGCCAATATCTTGTTTTCCGCCACCAAATTCTGAATAAATAAGTTCCAGATTAACTACTTTCACATTCAATCCTGAGTAATTTCGATGAAAATTAGCTAATTTTTCGGCTTGGGCATTTAAAAAACTTGGTGTAATAATTAAATAATCAACATCTTGAAAAACACCTTGTGTATTTTTAAAAATAGTTCCTTTTAAATCTTGATTTGCAACCGAAGGATTGGAGTCTTTGGAAGGAGTGTATAAATCATTCAAATCTAAAGCAATATATTTTTTATCTTGACCTAAAAGAGACGTAAACGAAAAACTACTTTGCCCTGCATTTGTAATAGAGCCAACATTATAAATATCTGAAATATCCCAAACTTGAGAAATTCCAACAGCATTAGCAATTTGATATTGGGCTATTCCAGTAAGAGTACTAGCAGAATTGTAAGTAAAACGAAATTGTTTTCCGTAGCCCGTTAAATTACTTTTAGCCTTTAAATTAATATAATCTAAATAGCCTTTAGAAGTAGGAACCCCATTATTATTATAAGTAAGTTTTATACTAATATTTGCAACAGCAGGAAAAGTAGTTGTAGACGATAAATTAGCTTCTGACGCAACTTTACCGGAATTCAAGGCAACGTCAACCATGGATAAAGTACCTAAATTTAAACCATTTGCCGTTGCAACAAAAGAAGTAGAAACTACTGAAAGAGCTCCAGTATGCAATGCAATACTAACTGGCACTGTGGTATCAATATTTGGGAAAGAAAAATCAAAAGTCTGTTCGCTTTTCAAACTAAAATCTTCACCAAACCAAGTTCTACCTAATTTTCCAATATTAGTCAAATCAACTTCATGAAATTGGTAATCATCAAATTTTGTAATATTTATATCGGGGGTTCCCGAAGGTTGAGAAATTGTACTTATTCTTTTTCCATCAGCAGCACCAATCGTAATATAATAATAAGACTTATCTGCATATAAATTCAAATTGGTTTTATTTTCTGAACTCCAATTGTCCATTCCTTCCCCATAAAATAAAATATAATCATCGTCATTAAAAGTGCCATCCGATTCCCCAACAACTTGAATAGCATTTTCGGCTAAATCATTAGGATAGGAAACACTATTTAACAAAGGTGCCATTCTTCCTCCTAATCCATAAATTTGAATTTTTTGAGGATTTATAGCGTTTACATTAAACCCTAAATCAGATAAAAAACTTTTAGATATTCTATAAACTCCAGATTTTTGTATGTAAATACGTTTCCAAGTTCCTGTTGCTAAAACAGAATTTGTAATTGCTGCAACCGAATTATTAGTTGGAATTTTAGATGCATTGGTCTCTCTTACGAAAGAATAAGTTAATGATTTTACTCTTTTAAAACCTGATTCATCTTTAATTATAGGAGAAAAAGATAAATAACCAAAAAACTGGTCTCTAGAAACTGAAGTCTTAATAGAAGCATTAATAGTGTTATTTATTGCGGACTGGGACAAGTCTCCGAGTTGTGAAGTTGAAATAGATTCAAACTCTATAGTATTAATTTGCAAGGAGGATTCATTAACAAAAAAATCGGTGGGGATTTTTTTTATAAATTGTATTGATTTATTTTGCAAATCAAAATTATAACTATCCGTTGAAAATTGCGGAACGTTTAATTTAACATCACCAATAGAATAGGTAGTTTTAGCGACCCAATCCAAAGTAATAGTTGCACTTTGTTGTGCATTAACAAAGCCACATAATAAAACTATAAAACAAGTAACAATCTTTTTCATTAAATAGAGAAACGTGAATTTGCTGTAAATATTACAATTTGTAAAAATAAAATTAATAATTAGTTTATACAATAAAAAAAAGGAGATAACGTTATATATTTGTATTGAAAATAATTTTATCTATTTTTTAAAAAAGATGTTGCAATTTCAAGGTTAATTCTTATATTGCGGCTCGAAATTTATTACCTCCTTAAGTATGAAAGTAAACAAGTTTATGGCAATTAGAGTATTACTAGCAGTAGTAATCACATTAAGTTTTACAAGTTGTAGCAAAAAATCTAGTTCTAATGCTGGATCAAAAGGTACAGGTTGGAAAATTAATGACAAAAAAGGCGGATTTCAGTATGCTTCTAAATTTAAGAAGCAAGAGACTGGACCAGGATTAGTATTAGTGGAAGGTGGAACTTTTACCATGGGAAGAGTTCAAGACGACCCTATGCACGATTGGAACAACACGCCAAACCAACAACATGTTATGTCCTTTTATATGGACGAAACAGAAGTAACTAATTTAATGTACATGGAGTACTTAGATTGGTTAAAAAGAGTTTTTCCTCCTGAGGAAGACAATTACAAAAACATCTATGAAGGCGCTTCTCCTGATACTTTAGTATGGAGAAACCGTTTAGGGTATAATGAAACCATGACCGAACATTATTTAAGACATCCTGCTTATGCAGAATATCCTGTAGTTGGTGTAAATTGGATTCAAGCAACTGAATTTAGCAAATGGAGAACAGATCGTGTAAACGAATCTGTTTTAGAAAGAGAAGGCTTTTTGAAAAAAGATGCTAAAGTAGTTGATGTGAAAGCAGAAGCAACTTTTAGTACTGCTACCTATTTAGCTGCTCCTACCAAAACTTTTGGTGGAGATGATAAAATTGTTTTAAAAGGACCAAGAAACTCTAAAGCCGCTGGTAAAGGTGGAACTAAAGGTGCTGACGGAACAACTAAAGAAGCTAAAAACGTTTATGCTCAAAGAACTTCTGGAATAATATTGCCAGAATATCGTTTACCAACTGAAGCAGAATGGGAATATGCTGCTGCATCAGATGTAGGTCAAAGAGAATACAATACTTATAAAGGACAGAAAAAATATCCTTGGTCTGGAAGTTATACTCGTACAAGTAAAAGACAAATTAAAGGAGATCAATTGGCCAACTTTAAACAAGGTAAAGGGGATTATGGTGGAATTGCAGGATGGTCTGATGACAATGCTGATATCACAAACAGAGTAAAATCATACCCTCCAAATGATTTTGGATTGTACGACATGGCTGGAAATGTTGCCGAATGGGTAGCCGATGTTTATCGTCCAATAGTTGATGATGAAGCTAATGACTTTAACTACTTTAGAGGGAATGAGTATTTTAAAAACAAATTAGGCGAAGACGGAAAAGTTGAATTAGTGACTCCAGAAACTCAAAAATTTGACACTATGAGAAACGGTAAACTTATTGCTAGAAACTTTGCTGGACAAATCGCTCAAGTACCTGTAGATGATAAAGAAACTTATTTAAGACAAAATTTTGATAAAAGTTTTGAAGTAGATTATAGAGATGGTGATAAACAATCTTCAAGAAACTTCAAATTAGGTAGTGGCTCTGAAGAAGGAGATGGAAAACTAAAAGACACTCAAAGAATGTACGATTCACCAATTCACAATGTATCTACAGATAGTATTGGAAACATGATTCGTAAATATGACCACTCTAGCAAAAGAACAACTTTAGTAGATGATGTATCTAGAGTATACAAAGGTGGTTCTTGGAGAGACAGAGCTTACTGGTTAGATCCAGCTCAAAGAAGATATTTTCCACAAGATATGGCAACAGACTATATCGGATTTAGATGTGCAATGTCTAGAGTAGGACCAAAATCAGATTTCAAAAAATCTGCAAGAAATAAAAAAAGATAATTTTTTAAATCTAATATAGCAAAAGCCCTTTCATTAGGGCTTTTTGTTTTTTAAAATATTTTAAAAATGAATATTCAAGAAATTCATAAACTATTCCTTGACTGCACTTCAGTAGTTATAGACACTAGAAAAATAGTAACTAACTCTTTTTTTGTTGCCTTAAAAGGAGAACGATTTGATGCTAATACTTTTGCGAAAGAAGCTATAGAAAAAGGGGCATCTTATGTATTGATTGACAATAAGAACTACTATATAGATTCCCGAACTATTCTTGTTGATAATTGCCTTACTGCTTTACAAGAATTAGCAAAGTTTCATAGGGAATTTTTAAACATCCCTATCATTGCATTAACTGGAAGCAATGGAAAAACTACTACAAAAGAATTAATATTAGTAGTTTTATCAAAAAAATACCGGACTACTGCTACGATTGGCAATTTGAATAATCATATTGGCGTTCCTTTAACACTATTGTCATTCACTAAAGGAACTGAAATTGGAATCGTTGAAATGGGAGCTAACCATTTAAAAGAAATAGAATTCCTTTGCGATATTGCCCAACCCGATTATGGGTATATAACTAATTTCGGGAAAGCCCATCTTGAAGGTTTTGGCGGAGTGCAAGGTGTAATTCAAGGCAAAAGCGAAATGTACCACTATTTAAAATCCAACCACAAGAAAGTATTTGTAAATCTTGACGATCTTATTCAAGCAGAAAGAACAAACGAAATGGAACGAATTACTTTTAGTCAAACAACTAAATTAGCAAATGTTGCTATTGAAAATGTAGTTGCAAATCCATTGGTGCAATTACAGTTTCATGGATTAGAAGTACATTCGCATTTAATAGGATTGTATAATGCCAACAACATTAGTGCAGCGATTACTATAGGAACTTATTTTGAAGTCCCCGATTTAGATATTAAAGAAGCTATAGAAAGTTATATTCCAGAAAATAATCGGTCGCAATTGCTGAACAAAAATTCCAATGAAATTATCTTGGATGCCTATAATGCCAACCCAAGTAGCATGCTAGTAGCGCTGGAAAACTTTTTGCAATTAAACAAAACCAATAAAGCAATTGTTATAGGGGATATGTTTGAACTTGGCGAGGAAAGCCATGAGGAGCATAAATCCATTATTACTTATTTAAAATCCAACTCCAATGTAGAATGTTACTTTATTGGAAATGAATTTTATAGTAACAAGATAGAAAATCCTAATTTTCATTTTTACAAAGACTTTGACTCTTTTACAGAATTTCTAAAAGAAAATCCTTTTCAGAATAAAACCTTATTAATAAAGGGTTCTCGAGGTATGGCTTTGGAACGAACCTTAGAATATTTATAAAAAAAATGCTCCAATTTGGAGCATTTTTCGTTTAATTTTAAAAAGTTTTAGAGACTTTATCTACTGCATTAATAGTAAAATCTAAATCTTCATAGGACAAAGCGTCAGTTATAAACCAAGTCTCGTAGGCAGAAGGCGCAATATAAACCCCTTCGTTTAACAAGCCGTGGAAGAACTTTTTGAAAGTTTCATTATCACCATTTTTGGCAGTTTGAAAATCGAATACTGGGTTTTTATCAAAATGAACCGAAATCATAGAACCTACTCGGTTAATAGTAAATTGAATTCCATTTTGCTTAAGCACTTTAGCAATTCCTACTTCCAAATAAGCAGTTTTATCGGCGAGTCTTTGAAAAAGTTCTGCATCATTGTTTATAGATTGCAACATCGATAAACCAGCAGCCATTGCTAAAGGATTACCAGAAAGCGTTCCTGCTTGATATACTGGACCTAAAGGCGCTAGGTGATTCATTATTTCTTCTCTTGCTGCAAAGGCACCAACAGGCAATCCACCACCTATAACTTTTCCGAAGCAAACGATATCTGCTTTGATGTTGTATAATTCTTGAACGCCACCTTTGGCCAAACGAAATCCTGTCATTACTTCATCAAAGATTAATAAAGCATTATTATCAGTGCATATTTTTCGCAACCCATCTAAGAATCCAGGAAGTGGCGGAATACACCCCATATTTCCAGCAACTGGTTCTACAATTAAAGCAGCAATTTCATTTTTATTTGCTTCAAATAATACTCTTACACATTCTAAATCATTATAATTAGCAAGCAAAGTATCTTTGGCAGTTCCTTGAGTTACTCCGGGACTATTTGGAGTTCCAAAAGTACTAGCGCCACTACCCGCCTGAATTAAAAAAGAATCGGAATGGCCGTGGTAGCAACCTGCAAATTTTATTATTTTATCTCTTTTGGTAAATCCGCGAGCCAAACGAATGGCACTCATACAAGCCTCAGTTCCGGAATTTACGAATCGTATTTTATCAATATTTGGAACCATTGAAACTGCCAATTGCGCAATTTGAGTTTCAAGTTCGGTTGGCATCCCAAAAGAAGTGCCAAGTTTTGCTCTTTCGGTAATGGCATCAATAACTGGTTGGTGTGCATGCCCTAAAATCATAGGACCCCACGAATTAATATAATCTATAAGTTTATTACCATCTTCGTCATATAGGTAAGCACCCTTAGCGCTTTTAACGAAAATTGGTGTACCTCCTACTCCTTTAAATGCTCGGACTGGAGAGTTTACGCCACCTGGTATTACTTTTTCTGCTTCAGCAAATAACTGACTGCTTCTTTGATATTGCATTATTTTATATTTTTTCTGCGAATTTTTATTTCACAATTAAATTTTGACCAATTGCTATTCCAGTATCTGAAATATTGTTTTTCTTTTTTAAATCCTCTATCGAAATATTATACCTTTTAGATATAGAATATAAGGTATCGCCTTTAATTACTTGATGAAAATCGGAACTAGACATATTGGCAACTGTAGTTTTATCTATAGAATTCAAAGTAGGCGCCGTATAATTTTTACCAAGAACTTCAGCGTCTAATTTTTGCAATTGGTACCGTTCAATAAGTCCAACTAATTTAGTAGGATAGGCTATATCCGTAGCATAACCAGCATCTTTCAGCCCTTTTGCCCAAGATTTATAATCGTCTTTTTCTAACTGAAACAAACTGGAATATCGATCTCTAGAAGTTAAAAATAAAGAATGATCTCTGTACGATTCTTTAGGTTCGGTGTATTTTCTAAAGCATTCTTGGGCAGTATCGTCATCGTAATTAATACTCGGTCCGGTCCATTCTTTATGGCATTTAATTCCAAAATGGTTATTGGCTTGAATACTCAATGGCCCAGTACCAGCACCCGATTCCAAAATCCCTTGACCTAAAGTGATACTTGCAGGAATTCCGTATTGCACCATATCTTGCTTGGCAATTTCTTTGTATTTTTCAATGTATTCCAAAACCATAGCCGTGGTGACTTTTACTCTAGTGGTAGCAGCTAAAATCTCAGTAGAATTATTCGACTTCGTTGTATCTGAAGCAGTAGATCCAGTACTTTTGGTTCCTTGCGTTTTATTTTCTAGACTTGGTGTCGTCTGTTTTTTGACTGTTTTAGCAACAGTCTTTGCAGGTGTTTTAGAATTTTTGGAATAGGTAGCCACAGGATGACTAGTACCGCAAGCGGTAGCCAAAATAACACTGCAACCAAAGACTATTTTCTTAATCATTAAATTGTATTGTTTGTAATTTTTTGTTTTTCAATTTTATATTCATTCCTGCTACGCCTTGAATTCCTCCAGTATGTATTAGCAGAATTTTAGAATTTTCTGGAAAATAATTATTCTTTATTAATTCTATAACGCCAAAAACCATCTTTCCAGTATAAATAGGATCTAAAGGAATTTTATTTTGAACATAAAATAAATTTATAAATGCAATTAATTCCTCGTTGACTTTGCCGTAACCTCCAAAGTGATAATCAGAAATTAAACTAAAATTATCTTTCTTTGCAAAATTACAAATATCTTTTTGTAAAAAGTCGCCTTTTAAGGAAGGAAAACCTAAAACTTTTTGCTTTGCAGAAGCACTATTGCTTATTCCTGCAATAGTTCCTCCCGTTCCAACAGAACAACAGACATAATCATAAATAGCATCTTCTTTTGAAAGGATTTCCTCACATCCTGCAACTGCAAAAGCATTCGTTCCTCCTTCTGGCACTAAATAAAAAGAACCGTATTTTTCTTTTAAATTAGCTATAAAATCAGCCGTGTCTTTTAATCGATATTCATCCCTTGAAACAAACTCAAATTTCATACCACATTCTTGAGCAAATTTTAAAGTTGGGTTGTCTTCTATTTTAGACTCCAATTCATCTCCTCTAATAATTCCGATAGTTTGAAATCCATTTTCTTTTCCTGCAAAAGCAGTAGCAGCAATATGATTGGAATAAGCTCCTCCAAAAGTCAAAAGAGTTTTTTGATTTTCTTTAGTTACTTGCAATAAATTATATTTGAGTTTTCGGAATTTATTTCCAGAAACAAACGGATGGATTAAATCTTCCCGTCGAATAAATACTTTCACGGTAGAATTACTAATTTTTATTTCTTGGGTTAGAACTTCCAATTGTTTTTTTTACAAAGTTAACAATCTTAAAGCCTATTTAAATTTATCGGACAATTATCTTTCCTTATTCTCCCCTTTTTAATACTGAAAACCTCTACAATAAATCAAGAATTTCCAAAAAGATCTTGTTTTCAAATATTCCAAATCCTTTTCATTTGCATAGGCTTCCCGTTCAAATGAAATAGCATAATACGCTATTTTTCTATCTTTAAATTGAATCCATCGAAACAAAAATTCTAAAATATACCAAACGTAAAATGGCAAGACAAACAACTCCAACTGTTGTCTTATATGGATTTTTTCATGATTAAGAAAGACCTTATCGTTTCTATCATTCGCATTAGAAATTAAAACAAAAGGATATAAAGTTAACCCTCGAAAACCTTTGGGCGTTAAATATTTAAAAACTACTACTCTCATATAGTACAAAGTTGCTAAATTTGTAGTTATGTTTGAAGATAAAAAGGAAAATAAATTAATTGAAGGCGAGGATTATTACATCACCCCCGAAGGTTACCGCTGTTTCACCGAAAAATACCATTTAAAACGAGGACACTGTTGCCGAAGTGGCTGCCGTCATTGCCCGTATGGTTTTGATAAAAAAACGGGGACTATTAAAAAAAAGTAATTGTTACTAAACAACAAACCATAAACAACAAACTATAAATTTATAATGACTTTTAAAGAACAAATACTACAAGGAATTCCATCGGTGCTACCGAATATAAAACCTTATGAAACCGAAATAAATCACGCACCTAAACGCAAGGAAATTCTTTCAACCGAAGAAAAAAAATTAGCGTTAAAGAATGCTTTACGCTATTTTGAAGCAGAACATCATGCAACATTACTTCCCGAATTTAAAGCGGAACTAGAAACGTATGGTCGTATTTATATGTATCGTTTTCGACCAGATTACAACATATACGCCCGACCAATTCAGGAATATCCCGGAAAATGCGAACAAGCAAAAGCCATCATGTTGATGATTCAAAATAATTTGGATTATGCCGTAGCACAACATCCACATGAATTAATTACCTATGGCGGAAATGGGGCCGTATTTCAAAATTGGGCGCAATACCGCTTGACCATGAAATATCTGGCCGAAATGACCGAAGAACAAACATTAGCCATGTATTCTGGACACCCGATGGGTTTATTTCCATCACACAAAGAGGCTCCAAGAGTTGTTGTCACTAACGGAATGGTTATTCCAAATTATTCCAAGCCCGATGATTGGGAAAAAATGAATGCCTTAGGCGTTTCGCAATACGGACAAATGACGGCTGGAAGTTATATGTATATAGGTCCGCAAGGAATTGTTCACGGAACTACCATAACTGTTTTGAATGGTTTCCGAAAAATAAAAAAATCTCCAACTGGAGGTTTATTTGTAACATCTGGACTTGGCGGAATGTCGGGCGCACAACCTAAAGCAGGTAATATTGCTGGCTGTGTAACGGTTTGTGCCGAAGTAAATCCGAAAATAACCCACATTCGACATTCGCAAGGATGGATAAATGAAGTGGTAGAACATATTGAAGATTTAGTGCCGAGAGTTAAAAAAGCACTAGAAAATAAAGAAGTTGTTTCCATCGCTTACCTCGGTAACGTGGTAGATATTTGGGAACGTTTCGATCAAGAAAACCTTCACATCGATTTAGGTTCTGATCAAACTTCACTGCACAATCCATGGGCTGGAGGATACTACCCTATCGGACACACCTTTGAAGAATCGAATGAATTGATGGCTAATAATCCAGATAAATTCAAAGAAGAAGTGCAAAAAACACTTCGTCGTCATGCCGCTGCAATTAATAAACATACCGAAAAAGGAACCTATTTCTTCGATTATGGAAATGCATTCTTATTAGAAGCCTCTCGAGCAGGTGCCGATGTTTTTGCCGAAAACCACATCGATTTTAAATACAACAGTTACGTGCAAGACATCATGGGGCCTATGTGTTTTGATTATGGATTTGGACCGTTCCGTTGGGTTTGCGCTTCTGGAAATCCAGAAGATTTAGCCAAAACCGACAAAATTGCTTGCGATGTCTTGGAAGAAATGATGCAGAATTCACCCATAGAAATTCAGCAACAAATGGCCGATAATATCCAATGGATAAAAGGAGCCCAAGAAAATAAATTGGTCGTAGGGTCGCAAGCACGAATTCTTTATGCCGATGCCGAAGGTAGAATTAAAATAGCCGAAGCCTTTAACCAAGCCATAGCTCGTGGCGAAATTGGCTACATTATTTTAGGCCGTGATCACCACGATGTTTCCGGAACCGATTCTCCTTACAGAGAAACTTCCAATATTTATGATGGCTCACGTTTTACTGCCGATATGGCAATACAAAATGTCATTGGCGATAGTTTCCGCGGAGCAACTTGGGTATCCATTCACAATGGTGGTGGCGTTGGTTGGGGCGAAGTAATTAATGGTGGTTTTGGTATGGTTCTTGATGGTTCTAAAGAAGCATCTAAACGTTTGGAATCGATGCTGTTCTGGGATGTAAACAACGGAATTTCAAGAAGAAGTTGGGCGCGAAACGAAGGAGCAATTTTTGCAATAAAAAGAGCCATGGATGCGCAACCTTTATTAAAAATTACCATCCCTAATTTAGTTGATGAAAATTTATTTTAGTTTAAAATTGTTTTAGGTTTAAGGGTTTAAAAAAAACGCACCACAAGTCAAACAATTTTAAACAACTTTAAACTTATTAAACAAAAAATTATAAAGCTATGAAAAAACTAAAATTTATCCCCGTACTTCTGCTCTTCGTTTTGGCATCTTGCAATTCGGTTAGAGTAAATGCCGATTACGACAAAAAAGCGAATTTTTCAAGTTACAAAACCTACGCCTACTTAAAAAGTGCCATAGACAAAGTAGAAATTTCCGATTTAGACAAGAAACGAATTTTGCATTCTATAGACGATGCCCTAGCAACCAAAGGATTCACCAAAAGTGAAACCCCCGATTTACTAATTAGCATTTTCACCAAAGAAAACCAAAGAGTAGACATCTATAACAACGCCGGTTTTGGCTGGGGATTCGGTTGGGGATGGAGCCCTTACATGGGTATGGGTTACAGTTCCACATACGTCACTCCCGAAGGCACTTTATACATTGATTTAGTCGATGCTAAAACCAAAGAATTAGTGTGGCAAGGCGAAGGAAGCGGCTATCTAACCAAAGACACCGAACAAAAAGACGCCCGTATTAAAGAATTTGTAGATAGAATTTTATCGCAATATCCACCAGTTAAAAAGTAAGTAGTGTTTCGTTTTCAGTTGGCAGTTTACACTATTGTAAATACAAAGCCAAATAATCTCTCAAACCGCAGCAGTAATGTTGCGGTTTTTTTTTGAAGCGAATTTTTAGGCATTTTAGTAAACGTCTTTCCTGCCATCCTTTGCAATCTGTCATTGCAAGGCAGCAACAATCCAACAACAACATATCATTAATTGCAATGCCAGGATTTCCACTTCTGTCAGGGCTAAAAAGTTTATGCCTTTTGTGAAATAAAAGTTTCAAAAGAAATTATTTATTATATAATTCGTTGGAAGTAAAAACACCTCTTACCCTTCTTCATCACTGACTCAAAAAGCATCTTACATCTTATTATTTATATAATTACTGCTCCAAAATTCATCTCGTTAGTGAAAAATATTTTTTTTATTTAAAAATAAATATTATTTTTAGTCTAAACTTAAATGCGTTTTGTCGAGTTATCAATACGTGTATTTAAGAGTCGCATCAAACAATTGACCACCTTTACACAAAAAAATAACTAAACTAAATAAACATAGAAAATAAGATGACAAAAAGACATTTACTATCATTATTACTAATTATTTTATTTCAAAATCAAGTTTTTTCACAAATAAAAATAAGCGGACAAATAAAAAACGAAAAAAATAATCCTGTTGAGTTTATTGAAATTCAATTACAAAATAAAGATTCAATCATATTAAAAAGTGAACTTACAAATGCAGAGGGCAAATTCATTCTAGAAACTGAAAAAGGAGAATATTCATTGCTTGTTAGACAATTAGGGGTAGTTTATCACAAACAAAAGATAAATGTAAACCAAGATACATATATAGGTATAATTAATATTACTAAAAAAGAACAGCAACTTCAAGAAGTTGTAATTACTTCAAAAAAGAAACTTATAGAAAGAAAAGTGGATAGATTAATTTTCAATGTAGAAAATAGTATCTCCGCCTCCGGTGGTGATGCTATTGATGCTTTGAAAATTGCTCCTCGTGTTAAAGTAAAGAATGATAATATTTCAATGATTGGAAAAAATAATATGTCCGTAATGGTTGATGATAAACTTATACTTTTAACGGGTGATGAACTTATTAATTTTCTTAAAAGCATTCCATCTGATAACATTAAAAGTATTGAGGTTATTACCACTCCACCAGCAAAATACGATGCGGAAGGTAATAGTGGTTTGATTAATATAAAACTAAAAAAGTCTAAATTAAATCAATGGAATGCTTCTTTAAGAAATTCATACATTCAAAGTACCTACCCAAAAGGCTCTTTTGTTGGTAATTTTGATTATCAAAAAAACAAACTTTCTTTATATTCAAATTTGAATTATGTTAATGGTTCAAATGCTCAAGTTGAAACAAATAAAATATATTATCCTTTGGGGTTATGGAATGAAGAAAACAAAAGAAGAGATTTCCAAAATTCTGTAAATGGTAGAATTGGAGCAGATTATAAAATATCTGAAAAATTTTCAGTTGGTATGCAATATTTAGGAAGTTTTAGCAAACCAAAAATTGCAGAAAATAGTTTGACTACTATTTACAATCAAACAAACTCTCAAATAGATTCTTATATAAATACTTTATCCGAAAATTTGGGCAAAAATAATAATCATTCTCTAAATCTAAACTCCACAGTAGTTTTTGATACAATTGGAAAAAAAATGAATATCAATTTAGATTATTTTAAATTCAAAAATGATGATAATAGAATTTTTAATACCATAAATTTATTATCCGCCAATAATACCAGTTTACAAGATATTCAAAATTATTCAGCTAAAATTGATTTTGAACATCCTTTAAAATGGATTAATTTAAGTTATGGCGGGAAATTATCTTTTATTAAAACTCAAAATAATGTAAACTATTTTGACACAACGTTAGGTACTCCAATTTTTGACCCAACCCAAAGTAACGAATTTAATTACGATGAAAACACACAAGCAATTTATCTAAATGGGACAAAAAAATTAAATGAAAAATGGGAAACTCAATTAGGTTTTAGATTAGAAAATACACAAACAGAGGGGGTTTCAAAAACACTTAATCAAAAAAACACAAATTCTTATACAAAATTGTTTCCAACATTTTACCTTACCTATACACCAAATGAGAAACACTCATTTTCGATAAACTATAATAAAAGAATAAATAGACCTTCTTACAATAGATTAAATCCGTTTAGATGGTATAGTAATCCATTTTCTTACACAGAGGGAAATCCATTTTTGCAACCATCATTTTCAAACAATTTAGAATTAAACTACACATTTAATGATAATTGGTCAAATAGCATCTATTATTCTCATTCTGATAATGGATTTGAACAAATTACTATTGTGGATAACACAGATAATATTCAAAAAACAATTGCACAAAATTTTTTCAAAACAACAATAATAGGTATTTCAGAATCATATACTTATAATAAATTAAAATGGTTATCAAGTACATTTTCATTTGATTGGAATTATAGCAAATCAGAATCTTTGATACCAATAACAAATCAAAATTTAAATGGTTCAAATGCTTATTTTTCAACAAGTACCGATTTTAATTTAAACAAATACAAAACATTACTTTTTAATTTTTCTTATTGGTATAACTTTAAAGGAACTTCAGATTTAGATAAAAACAATGCTTACAGCCAATTAGATGCATCAATTAAATATTTTGCCTTTGATAAAAAATTACAAATAAGTTTCAATGCAAATGATATTTTAAGCACAAACAGACCTATTTATAGCAGTTTTACAAATAATATACAAATAGATTACAAAAATTATTATGATGTCCGATTATTCCGCTTATCATTAGTTTACAAATTTGGCAACAAGAATATCAATGTAGAGAAAAAAGAATTTGGTAATCAAGAAGAAAAAGAAAGAACCAATTAATTGATTTATCATTCTGTGTATTTTGTAGTGTACAATGCAAAAGAAAAGAATTCTAAATAACCCGCTTGCAAGCAACACCGCATCAGTACGGTGTAATAATATGCTGAACGTAATATTTTTAAATTTTCAAAATTTTAACAAAATGAAAAATTCAATTTTAAAAAGTGCTTTAAGCACATTCGCAGCTAAAAAAGAAGTTTCAACTAAAAACTTCGAGGTTATTACTTCTTTAGGAAGTATCAAAGGTGGTTTAGAAGCTGCTTTAGGATGTACCAATTGCAAGAAAAAGCAATCTGGTGGTACAGGTGGTACTACAAACAACGGATAAAACCGTATGTTATACTGGGCTAAATTATTAGCCCAGTATTTTTAATCTTAAAAAACTAAAAATATGAAATTTGTAACATCCAGATATTTAGCATTTTCAGATTCATTTGAGGAAAATGAAATTTATAAAAGAATAATATATTCTACAAGAACCTCTATTACTGCATTAATTAAAGAGAATATTTTTCAAGATTTATTGAAAAATAATTATTCAAACATTGAAAGTGAATTATTAGACCTGCTTTTTTCTATGGAAATCATTATTCCTGAAAATGAAAATGAGTTTGAAGAAATTATGGTACAAAATAATTCAATGTTAGAAGTAAATCATCATTTAGATTTAACTATTCAACCAACCGCCAACTGCCAGTTAGGCTGTCATTATTGTGCTCAAGAACATTCAAAAGTAAATATGGCAGACGATGTTTACAATAAAACTTTAGAAAGAGTAAAATTAAAACTTGAATCTGATAAATTTAAAAATCTTTCCGTTACTTGGTATGGTGGAGAACCTTTAAATGCACTCACTCAATTAAAAAAAATAAGCACAGAAATAATAAAACTTTGCGAAATTAACAATGTTATTTATGATGGCTCCATAATTACAAATGGGTTAAGTTTAAAACCTAATGTTTTTAAAGATTTGTACCTTAATCATAATGTATTAAATTATCAAATTACATTAGATGCAACGGCTGAATTTCACGATACTCGAAGAATTACTAAAAAAGGAGAAAAAACTTTTGACTTAATTTTCAAAAACATAATTGATATTATCAATTTGGACTGTTATCAAGAAAAAAATCACGAACCAATATTAATCCGAACAAACATTGACAAAACAAATATTGAAGGAATAAAACCTTTAATAGATTTGTTCGCTGAAAATAATGCACAAGGAAAAATACAGTTTAGTTTTGCACCAATTGTAGACTGGGGGGATAAGAAATTTGGAACTTCAGATGGTTTTACAAAAAAAGATTTTGCAGATATAGAAATTGATTTAATGTTATACGCTCATCAAAAAGGTTTTTTAATTAATACTTCACTTGTACCAAAAAGAGAGTTTATGCCTTGTATGGTTGTTGCAAAAGATTCCGAAGTTTACGATGCTTTTGGTAATGTATATCCTTGTTATGAATTTACTTATACTCCAGCATACAAAGACGATATTCACAAAGTAGGTAATCTTTTAACCGAAAATTTTGTGCCTAATGATATGGCAACTACTAGAAATTGGTATAATGATATAAGAAAAGAAGATTTTGCTACTTGTAATAAATGTGAATTACTTCCTGTTTGTGGTGGTGGTTGTGTTAAAAATTGGTACAACGATGAAACTGGTTGCCCAGGTTTTAAATTCAATATAAGTGATAGACTTTTAATTGATTATCTTAATAAAAATAATGCTTTAACTATTTAACTTATGAAAATTGAAAATAAATTATTTTCTATAATAGAAAATACAATTTCAAATTACGACATAATAGACTCATTCGACAGAGAAACGGTATTTTCTGAATTACTAAATTTCTCGAAACCAGTATCTAATGAAGAAGACGTTTTTAAAATGTATTTCGTATTTAATAAATACAAAAAAATTCTTCATTCATTGAGAGTTGGCGATATTGTGTTAGCCGAATACAACTTGAAATATCTAACGGATAAAAATATAACTTACTCAAATAAACTATCTGAAATTGCAATGAATAGTTTATATTTCCCTGTTGTAGCATATTATTTTTTTAAAAAACAAGATTATGAAAAAGCCCAAATTAATATAGAAAAATCTTATATTGAATTTGATACTCTTTTTAATATGGGGTATAAAAATGTAATTTTTAATTTTGTAGAGCAAAAAATTAATGAATTTAGAATACTTTATCAAAAAAAAGAAAATGACAAAGCAATTGAATTAATTCAATCACTCTTTCAAAATATTATTTCTGATAATAATTTTTATCATTTTAAAATAAACTTTAAAGATGTCTGTATAAACAATGATGAATTGTTGTCCTATTTGAATTATATCCTTGATATTTGCAATACCTATATTTTGATAGAAAAAGACCAAATCAAGAAAGGAAACAGTGATGCTATTACTTTTATTGAATGTATTAATCAAATATTATTAGAAGAAAAAGGAAGCATATACACTGATTTATCATTAAACTTTGAGGCATTAAAAATTTTATATTCAAATAACAATGATGAATTTATTACTTTTTCTTGTAAAAATCTAGACACAACACTTAACAAAAATACTTCTTGTAGTATTTCTTATATTTTTTATAAAGTCTTTTTAAATGTTATTCAAAATGATGAAACTATCTATAAAAAATCTATTGAACTATTAAAATCAAAAGAAAAAACAGAATCCTATAAATGTTTTGTTGAAAAATTATTACAAGACGAAAAAATTAAAGTGTGTTCATTTTAAAATAAATTTATGAAATTTACACCCCAACACGACCAAATGGATTGCGGACCAGCTTGTTTATCAATGATAGCTAGTAAATATGGCAAAAATTATTCACTTCAATATCTCCGTGACAATTCTTTTCTAACAAGAGAGGGCGTTTCGTTGTTGGGTCTAACTGAAGCATCTAAAAAAATCGGATTTGAAACGCTATCTGCAAAACTTACAATTGAAAAATTAATACAAGAAAAACAAACATTACCTTGTATATTGCATTGGAATCAAAACCATTTTGTTGTATTAAAAAAAATTACTAGAAACATATTTACAAAAAAACATTTTTTTCATTTAGCCGACCCTGCTCACGGATTAATAAAATTAGATGAAATAAAATTTAAAAATTCTTGGATTGTTGATGATAATAAAGGGGTTTCACTTTTTTTAGAACCAACAGATGATTTTTATAAAAAAACACCTCCAGTAAACACCACCGTAACGATAAAATACCTATTTACATATCTAAAACCTTATACAAAAAAATTGAGTATAATGTTACTATTATTGCTATTTGGTAGTTTATTAACATTAATTTTGCCTTTTTTAACTCAAAATTTAATAGATAATGGAATTAACACTAAAAATGTAAATAATATTACTATTATTTTATTTGCTCAATTATCAGTATTTTTAGGAGCAATCGTTTTTGAAATTATCAGGAATTGGTTAATGTTATATATAGGTACAAAAATTAGTATATCTATTATTTCCGACTTTTTAAGTAAATTATTAAAACTACCTATTAAATATTTTGACACTAAATTAGTTGGTGATTTTAATCAACGAATACAAGATAATGAAAGAATTGAGCATTTTTTAACCTCTCAAAGTTTATTAACTCTTTTCTCTATTATAACATTTTCTGTTTTTTTTGGCGTATTATGGTATTATGATTTCAAAATTTTATTTATTTATTTGTTATTAACTTTACTTGCAATTGCTTGGTCAATTTTTTGGCTAAACAAAAGATATATTTTAGATTATTTCAAATTTAAACATCGTAGTGAAAATCAAGATAGCATTTATGAAATGCTAAACGGTGTTACAGAAATGAAACTCAATCAATTTGAAAATCTAAAACGTAAAAACTGGGAAATAATACAAGAAAACATATTTAAAATAAACATACGAGTATTAAAAATAGACCAAATACAAATATCAGGCTTTGAATTTATTAATCAGGTTAAAAACATTCTTGTAACATTTATAGCGGCTACTTTTGTTATAAAAGGTAAAATGACTTTGGGAGAATTATTAAGTGTTTCATATATTGTAGGACAAATGAACTCTCCAGTAAACCAATTAGTAAACTTCTTTCGTTCACTACAAGAAGCAAAATTAAGTTTAGAGCGTTTAAATGAAGTTCAGAACCACCCAACTGAAGAACAAAACTCAAATCAAAAAACAATTTTAATATCTGACAATCGTAATCAAAATTCAGAAATACAATTTAATAACGTATCATTTCAATACGAAGGCCCAAAATCTCCGTATGTACTGAAAGATATTAATTTCACAATTCCAGACGGAAAAATAACCGCAATAGTTGGAGCAAGTGGAAGCGGAAAAACAACATTAATGAAATTACTTTTAAAATTTTATGAACCAACAGAAGGAGAATTATTTTTTAATTCAGTAAACATTAATAACATTTCACCAAAAAGTTTGCGTAAAAATTGTGGTGTAGTAATGCAAGACGGTTTTATATTTTCGGACACAATCGAAAGAAACATCGCCACAGGCGATGAAAACATAGATAAAGAAAAACTTCAAAACGCTGTAAAAATTGCAAACATAGAAGAATTTATAAACACATTACCACTTGGCTATAATACCAAAATTGGAGCATCTGGCAATGGGATTTCAGGCGGACAAAAACAAAGAATTTTAATTGCAAGAGCCGTATATAAAAACCCTCATTATATATTTTTTGACGAAGCAACTTCGGCACTCGATGCCGAAAACGAAAAAATAATACACGATAATTTGCAACAATTTTTTAAAGGCAAAACAGTTTTAATAATTGCACACCGTTTAAGCACTGTTAAAAATGCCGACCAAATAATTGTTTTAAAAAATGGAGAAATTGCAGAAATAGGAAATCATCAGCAATTAGTACAAAATAAAGCCGATTATTTCAATTTAGTTAAAAACCAATTGGAATTAGGAAATTAATATAAAATATTTTAAAAATATAAACAACTAAACCGCTCCCCGAAGTGTGCTAGAGTAACAAGATGCTCTGCGTTGGTCTCCCGACCTCGCAGCCACAAAAGGATTTAAACATCTCTCAGGTTTTAATAAAATGGCATTAACAGATAAAATTACCAAGAAACTTAATACCTATTCAACTTATCTGGATTTTGTCTTGCATCAAAAATATCCAATATTATAACATTCTCAAAACTTCTTTCATAGATTATTTTATAACTCCAAATACTTTTATGACGAAATTTTTGTTTGTTTATTATTGGATCTATTGAATATTCGAAACGATCGTCTTTTAAATCCTCTGCAAGTTCGATGATTTTATCAACGACCATTTCTGCATTTTGCGGGCTTTCTTGAAGTATATAAAAGTAAATTCTAGCTAAAGAATTTCTCGCTTCTTCCGACCAAACAAGATTCATTATTTTACGGAGAAAATATGTTTTTTAACCTCTTCTGTAGTAAAGGTTTTGGTACCTTTTGCAATAGATTCACTGATTGATTCTATGTGACTAACGTATTGGTTTTTAGTTAAAGGTTTACCATCAATTGTGTATGCCACAACATAATTACCATTTAAAACAGTATCAATTTGATTCAAAAGGTTGTCGTCTTGAATGTTTTTTACTTTTTGAATGATTTTGGTTTTATGTTGTTCTAAATTCATAATCAAAATTTTATAAAGTAAAGATACTAAAAAATATATAACTGAATTATACTTTTAATCTAGCAAAAAAAAAAAATCTTAAAGGATTTTAGAAACAAAATGTTCATTTGAAAACCAACTGCCCTAGCCCAGATTGTAATGGAAAGCTTTTTGTGAAAGAATGCTATTTTTTGTTGACATAAAAAAGCGACCAACGGAAGCTCTTTTTATGGCTTACAAAAAAAGCATTGTTCACAAAAACTTGTAATGGAAAGCTGGAAATTGCTTCTAATACTCCAAAAGTTCCTCCATTTTCAATCGTACTTTATCCACATTCGGAATCATAGTAAACTCCAAAACGCTGTTAAGCGGGATGGCTGGCATGTTCTCGGAGCCAATCACCATAACGGGTGCGTCCAAATATTTAAAACACTTTTCTTGAATTAATCCTGCCAAACTTCTGGCGAAAGAGTTATTGGTAGGCTCTTCGGTTACAACCAAACATTTTTTGGCTTTCTTAACCGATTTAAAAATCGCTTCTTCATCAAGTGGATACAAAGTTCGCAAATCGATAATCTCCACTTGGTTTTTCATTGTTGCCGAAGCATTTAATGCCCAATGCACTCCCATTCCGTAGGTGATAACAGTTATAGTTTCATCAGTTTCTTGCTCCCATATTTCTTGAACGACATTCGCTTTTCCAAATGGCAACATATAATCTTCACTCGGCTCGTTCACTCTTGCGGCATCGGTACCTTTCACTTTACTCCAATACAAACCTTTATGCTCTAAAATCACCACCGGATTTGGGTCGTAATAAGCGGCTTTTAAGAGTCCTTTTAAGTCGGCGCCATTACTTGGATAGGCGATTTTTATTCCTCGAATATTGGTCAGAACGCTTTCTACAGAAGACGAATGGTAAGGTCCGCCACTTCCGTAAGCGCCAATTGGCACTCGCAAAATCATGCTTACCGGCCATTTTCCGTTGGATAAATAACACGAGCGACTAACTTCGGTAAACAATTGGTTCAATCCTGGCCAAATATAATCGGCAAACTGTACCTCAACAATTGGCTTCAATCCAACTGCCGACATCCCAACGGTAGAACCTACAATAAATGCTTCTTGAATGGGTGTATTGAAAACCCGTTCGTCGCCAAATTTTTGTGCCAAAGTTGCTGCTTCTCTAAAAACGCCACCCAATCGTCCGCCTACGTCTTGTCCGTAAAGCAAACATTCGGGGTGTTTTTTCATTAATTCTTCCACAGCAAATAAGGCGCAATCTACCATCACTACTTTGTCTTCTCGTGGTGGATTTCGTTCTCCAACTTCTTCCGTAATGGGTGTTGGAGCAAAATCGTGCGTAAATAAATCTTCCGGAGAAGGATCTTCTGCTACTTGTGCTCTATCAAAATCATTCTGAACCAAAGTGGCAACCTCCGATTCTATTTTATTTATTTCTTCTTGTTTAAATCCAGCGTCCAACAATTGCTGCATCAATACTGGATAAGGATCCCGAGATTGTGCTTCTTCCAAATCATCGCGATACCATTCCATGCGAACTCCAGAAGTATGGTGGTTCAACAACGGAACTTTGGCATGAACTAAAAACGGTCTTCGTTCTTCCCGAATAGTTTTCACCACTTTTTGAAGTGCCAAATAATTTTCGGTAAAATTAGCGCCATCAATAGAAATGGCTTCAATTCCGTGAAATCCTTTAGCATATTCAAACGCATTTTGTGCACGAGTTTCGGCAGCATTAGCAGAAATATCCCAACCGTTATCTTGTACCAAATACAAAATTGGAAGTTGTTTTAAGGCTGCCATTTGCAGGGCTTCCGCAATTTCTCCTTCGGTTACCGAGGCATCACCAAGAGAACAAACTACGAATGGTTTTTCATCATCCTCCTCTTGAATTCCTGTATTTTCTTTATACCAAAATCCCATTGCCGCTCCTGTTGCAGGAATGGCTTGCATTCCGGTTGCAGAGGATTGGTGTGGGATTTTTGGTTTATCGGCATCTTTCAAACTCGGATGGCAATAATAGGTTCGTCCACCCGAAAACGGATCCTCTTTTTTCGCCATTAATTGCAACATCAAATCATAGGGTTGCATCCCAATTCCCAACAACATTGCATCATCCCGATAATACGGAAACGCATAATCTTGTGGCAACAATTGCATCGCCATTGCAATTTGAATCGCTTCATGACCGCGGGAAGTAGCATGTACGTATTTGGAAACAATCTTAAAATTATCTTCATACAAAGTCGACATTGCCTTAGCAGTTGCCATTGTTGAAAATGCTTTTTCGAGGATATTTTTGTCTAACATTTGTTCGAACTATTTTTTTTAACCATTAAGGTATTAAGGTAAAACTTAATGAACCTTAATGGTTTAATTTTTTATTACTTTGCTTCTACAATCCAACCGAATTTATCTTCTTCGTTTTGCAATTTTATAGCATTCAATGTATCGTTTACCATCACAGAAACTGGATTTTCTTCAGGAAATTGAATCAATAAATCGTTGTTTCCAATTTCTTCAATCATCGCAATTCCTACTGCAGTTCCGGTTCCGAAGGCTTCTTCCAAAGTTCCGTTTTTAGAGGCTTCCATAATTTCAGAAATCGTAATCGGTCTTTCGGTCACTTCAAAACCTTTGCTTCGCAATAAATCGATCACACTCATTCTTGTAATTCCAGATAAAATAGAACCACTTAAATCGGGGGTAATGAATTTTCCATCTATTTTAAAGAAAATATTCATCGTTCCCACTTCTTGAATGTATTGAAAATCTTGAGCGTCCAACCACAATACCTGGTCATAACCTTTTGCTTTAGCGTATTCCGTTGGGCGAATCGCTGCGGCATAATTCCCGGCTGCTTTTGCTTCACCAGTACCGCCATTTACGGCACGAACGTATTTTTTTTCAGCGTATAATTTAATTTTTCTATTGAAAAAAGGCCCTGCTGGAGATGCCATCACAATAAATTTAAAACTAGTTGCGGCACGCATTCCAATAAACGCTTCATCGGCATACATAAATGGGCGCAAATACAAGGCACTTCCTACTTTAGTTGGAATCCAATTTTTTTCTAAAGCAGTAAATTGTTTTAATGCTTCCACAAATAAATCTTCCGGAAACGAAGGCATTCCCATTCGATCCGCACTATGATTAAATCGTTTTGCATTCTCATCTGGACGAAACAATAAGGCAGTTCCGTCTTTTCCTAAAGTTGCTTTCATCCCTTCAAAAATCGCTTGACCGTAATGCAACGCCATGGCTGCTGGATGCGTTGGAATTAAGGCTAAAGGTTCTATTCTTGGATTGCTCCATGCTCCATTTTCATAATCACAAATAAACATGTGATCGGTGAAATTGGTTCCCATCGTGATGTTATTCAAATCTACTTCGTTAACTTTCGATTCGGAAACTTTAGTTATTTTAATAGATGGTGTCAATATATCTTGCATAATTTATAGCGTTGTGTTTGTTTCAAATTGTTCTAAATAATCGCCAATTTTTCTTAAGAAAGAGCCTCCTAAAAATCCATCCACTACTCTGTGGTCAAAGGATAAAGAAAGATACATCATACTTCTAATGGCAATTTCGTCCCCTTTTTCAGTGGTAATCACTTCGGGACGTTTTTTAATAATTCCGAGTGCTAAAATAGCAACTTCGGGTTGGTTGATAATTGGGGTTCCCATCAAACTTCCAAAGGTTCCCACATTGGAAATCGTAAAGGTGCTTCCTTGAATTTCTTCAGGCTTTAATTTGTTGTTTCGAGAAGCATCTGCCAAATAATTAACATCTGTTGCTAATGCTACTAAATCTTTTTCATTGGCATTTCGAACTACTGGAACAATCAAATTTCCATTAGGTAAGGCCGTTGCCATTCCGATATGGATGTCGTTGTGCACGATAATATTCTTCTCATCCACAGAAACATTAATCATCGGAAAATCTACAATTGCTTTCGCTACTGCTTGAACAAAAACGGGCGTAAACGTAAGTTTTTGGTTGTATTTCTCTTGAAAATTCTCTTTATTTTCATTTCTCCAATTCACCAAATTCGTAACATCCACTTCAATATACGAAGTTACGTGTGGCGATGTTTGTTTGGAATACACCATATGATCCGCAATCATTTTGCGCATGCGATCCATTTCTACAATTCGGTCTTTGCCTTCTACAAAATTGATTTTTGGCTTAGGATAAGATGTTGTAGGTTGTAGGTTTTGGGTTGTAGGTTTTGATTGTATTGGGTATTTTCTATCCTTCAAATAGTTGAAAACATCCCTTTTTTGTAAACGCCCCTCTGCTCCTGAGCCTAGAATGGTTTGTAATTCTTCAATAGAAAGGTTTTCTTTTTGGGCAATGGAAATGATTAATGGAGAAATAAACGCGTCAGTGTTGCGAGTTGCGAGTTGCGAGTTGCGAGTTTCAGTTTTTTGATTTAAAACAACTTCGCCTTTTTTAACCTCTGTTTTTTTACTTCCAACTTCTGACTTCTGACTTCCTACTTTTTCTTCAATCAACGCCAAAACAGTTCCTACTTCAACGACAGCATCTTTATGAAAACGGATTTCTGTAATAATTCCAGAAATTGGCGCTGGCACTTCACTATCGACTTTATCGGTAGCGACTTCTAAAATAGTTTCTTCGGCTTCTACATAATCACCAACGTTTTTCAACCAACTGATTATTGTTGCTTCGGAAATGCTTTCACCCATTTTGGGCATTTTGAATTCTATTATTGACATATATTTTTTTTTCGTACGGACAATTCGCGAATTGTCCCTACCTTTTCTTAAATTCTTCTAATGTTTTGTAAAACGATTCTTGTGTTGGACGATCCACTGGAATTTCTCGTAACGGCTCTACTGCTTTTAATGTTTCGTAACATTCTTTTGGCAATTGTTGGTACAAGGCAGTTCCTTTAGTTTTCCAATCGATCATTTCATCAGAAACATCTTTTATTATAGTTGCTGGATTTCCAACCACCATTTTTCGGTTCGGAATTTGCATTCCGGCTTTGATGAAACTTAACGCTCCAACGATACATTCATCGCCAACAGTTACGTCATCCATGATTACGGCATTCATTCCGATAAGGGAATTGGCGCCAATGTTGGCTCCGTGAATAATCGCTCCATGACCTATATGTGCTCCGGCTTTTAAAACCATAGTCTTCCCAGGAAACATGTGAATCGTACAGTTTTCTTGTACGTTGCAACCATCTTCAATGATGATTTCGCCCCAATCGCCACGAATGGCAGCACCTGGACCAACATATACATTTTTCCCAATAATCACATTACCCGTTACCGCGGCTTGCGGATGGATGAAACTACTTTCGTGTATGACTGGGATGAACCCTTTGAATTCGTATATCATTTTTTTAGGTTGTAGGTTGTAGGTTGTAGGTTTTAAAACCTACAACCTACAACTTTTTTAAACTTTAAATTTTTTCAACGTTTCTTTTGTAAAATCAGAAAGCACTAATCTCCCACTAATGGCTGCTCTTTCTGCTAATAAATTATCCCAATCTTCGGTGCCTCTCCAAAATACTTTTTTCATTTCGAGCATGGCTTCCGGATTGTAAGTGCACAAATGTTCTGCAAATTTTTGAACTTCGAGGTCCAATTCTTCGATACTATCGTAAACATTGGCAAACAAACCTTTTTCTTTTGCCCAATTTGCTTCGTAAAAAGTATTGGCATCAATAGCAATTTGGGACATAGCAGAAACTCCCATTTTTCTTTCAATAGCGGGTGAAACTACAAAAGGTCCAATTCCTACGTTTAGTTCCGATAATTTTATGGCAGCAAATTTGGTTGCCATACAATAATCGGTTGCTGCGGCAATTCCTACTCCACCTCCAACGGTTTTTCCTTGAATTCGTCCTAGGATGAATTTCGGACATTTTCGCATGGCGTTGATTACGTTTGCAAATCCAGAGAAAAATACTTTTCCTGTTTCGGCATCGTTAATTGCTATTAATTCTTGAAAACTTGCTCCCGCGCAAAAGGTTCTATCACCACCACTTTTTAGTATGAGGACTTTCACTTCGGGATTGTTTCCAACTTCTGTTATTGTGTTGGCTAATTGCGCCAAAATGGTGCCTGGCAAAGAGTTTTGTTCGGGATGAAAAAACTCGATGGTGGCGATGTTATTCTCTATATTTTGTTTTACGTATGCTTCCATTATATTATTTAACCGCAAAGAGCGCAAAGTTTACGCAAGGTTCGCTAAGTCTTTATTTTTATATTAAATTAAATTGTTCAAAATGATGGTTCAAATGTTTTCGTTCTAATAGATACGATGCGTATTTATTCATTTCTCCGAAAACCATATTATTTAAAGTGGCTTCTGGATTTTCTTTGAAAAAGGCTTTATATTGTTCTCTGGCTTCGAAAAATTTAGTTTTTGCTGTTTCGAAATTGGGATGAATTAAATCTTCTAACGCACCTTTTTTCATAGTTGGAAAATTGGTTCCCATTGGAAATTTATCGTAATTGTATAACGAATTGTGCACTTTATCCAAAATCTTTTCGGGAGTTGCAATTTCGAAATCTTGAATTTCACCAGACATTATTTTGTAACCATGTTCCAAATGCTCCAATAGATGCTGTGGAGTTAATATGCCCCATTTTGGTTTAGAATTTTCAGTCAATTTATGCAAACATTCTTGAATTTTCTCTTCGGTCATTTCCACAAAAACCTCTTGCTTTTTCTGAACCATTGTCAAAATTGTAGCCACGGCAACCAATTCGTCTTCGGTATCAAAAACCTCAACAAACCATTTTACGATGCCGCTTGGATGCTCGGCAGAAGCCACATCTCTGTCTACTTTTTGTTTGCAAGTCAAGCGCACATAAACCGTATCGTTATGGTAAATTGGACGCAAGAAACGGCACTCTTCCAACCCATAATTGGCGGCAACGGGCCCTTTATTTGGATAGACGAACAATCCTGCTGCGGCTGCCAAAATGAAGTAACCATGAGCCGTTCTTTTCTTAAAGATGCTTCCGTCCAACGATGTAATATCGGTGTGGGCATAAAAATGATCCCAAGTGATGTTGGCAAAATTGATGATATCGGTATCGGTAACAGTACGGTTGTGGGTTCGCAACGACATTCCGGGTTGGATGTCTTCCCAATGGTATTGAAACGGATGTTGGGTAATCTCTTTATATTTGGAATTCGGTTGGTAAATGCCCGTGATTTCAGTTAAAGTGGTTGGCGAACCTTGAATGGCGCAACGTTGCATATAATGTTTGATACCGCGAACACCGCCCATTTCTTCTCCACCTCCAGCACGACCCGGACCACCATGAACCAACAAAGGTAATGGCGAACCGTGACCGGTGCTTTCTTTGGCATTTTCTCGGTTTAACACTAAAATTCTTCCGTGATGGGAAGCAGCATTTACAACATATTCCTTAGCAATTTCATCAGAATTGGTAACTATAGAAGACACTAACGAACCTTTACCCATTTGGGCTAACTCGATGGCTTCGTCTAGATTTTTATACGGCATTAGGGTAGAAACGGGTCCAAATGCTTCGGTTTCATGCACCGCTAAATTTGTAAATGGATGATCTTCCCGAAGTAAAACAGGACTCACAAAAGCACCTTTTGCGTCGGCACCAATTAGAGTCACTTTTTCTAAATCGCCATAAACAATTTTGGCCGTTTTAGACAATTCGGCAACCCTACTTTTTAGAACGGTTACTTGGTTTTTGTTTACCAAAGCACCCATTCGAACTTCTTTCAATCGTGGGTCACCAATAGCAACTTTATCCAATGCTTTTCCTAGAGCGGTTTGCACCTCATCTATTAACTTTTCAGGCACAATCATTCTTCGTATTGCAGTACATTTTTGTCCACATTTTACTGTGATTTCACTTCGTGCTTGACTGATGAACAAGTCAAATTCGGGAGTTCCAGGAACGGCATCTTGCCCTAAAATAGAAGCATTTAACGAATCAGCTTCCATTGTAAACGGCACCGATTCTTGAATGATTCTTGGATGCGATTTCAACAATCTTCCGGTGGTTGCCGAACCTGTAAACGTAATTACATCTTGACTTTCTACCGTATCAAATATATTTTTAGCCGTTCCACAAATTAATTGCAAAGCGCCTTCCGGCAAAATATTGGATGCGATAATTTCTCTAACCACTGCTTCGGTCAAATAAGCCGTTGTAGGTGCTGGCAAAACCACAGCAGGCATTCCAGCCATCCAGTTTACGGCACATTTTTCAAGCATTCCCCAAATTGGAAAATTGAACGCATTGATATGTATCGCAACTCCTTTTTTAGGAACCAAAATATGATGCGCCATAAAACGACCGCCTTTTGACAAGTCAATTGGGTCGCCTTCTACATGATACGGTTGGTTTGGAAACAGTTTTCGCAACGACGCATTAGCATATAAATTCCCGAATCCACCTTCAATATCAATCCAAGAATCGACACGAGTTGCTCCCGTTTTATAACTAATTTCGTAGAATGCTTCTTTACGTTTGGTCAAATACATCGCCAAACTTTTAAGCATATTACCTCTTTCTTGGAAGGTCATTTTGCGAATTTTTTCGCCACCTTTGGTTCTTCCGTAATGCAAAATAGCAGGAATATCCAATCCTTCCACCGAAGTTTCTGCAATAAATTCGCCTGTTACCGCATCATAAGACGCTTTTCCTTCGCCGGTTGCCGAAGTCCATTTTCCGAGTACGTAATGTTGTGTTTTGTTCATGTTACCAATATGTCACTCCTTCGGAGCTTTATTACTATGATTTGCACTATTTTTTTTAACCATAAAATTTCTTTTTCTTTTTGAACCATTAAGATATTAAGGTGCATTAAGTTTTTTTAGAAGCGAATGGCTTGGTCTTTATTTATAAACCATTTTCCTGCTGCTTTTCCAAAGCTCGCCAAAAAAGGCGAGGCTTTTCCCTTGCATCAGGGCTAGATAGGTTTTCATTTTTGTATTTGTTAACTATATAAATCTAATAGATTTTAAAAACCGATTAAGAGTTAAACTCTTTCAATAATTGCTGCGTAACCTTGACCAACTCCAATACACATCGTTATTAATGCATATCGTTTTCCAGTTAGTTGCAACTCTAATGCCGCGGAATACATAATTCTGGCTCCTGTAACACCTAATGGGTGGCCTATTGCAATGGCTCCCCCGTTAGGGTTGATTCTTGGGTCATTATCTTTCAATCCCAATTCGCGAATGCAAGCAATACTTTGTGCAGCAAAGGCTTCGTTTAATTCTATAATGTCTATTTGGTCTATTGTTAAACCTGCTTTTACTAATGCTTTTTTAGTGGCTTCCACTGGTCCTATCCCCATGATTCTTGGCTCTACACCAACTACTGCTGAACTTACTATTCGAGCCAAGGGTTTCAAGTTATATTTTTGTACTGCTTCTGCAGATGCAATAATTGTTGCGGCTGCACCATCATTTAAACCTGAAGAATTTCCTGCCGTTACGCTTCCGTCTTTTTTGAAGGCAGGTCGTAATTTGGACAACCCTTCCATGGAGGAATTAGATTTTACAAATTCGTCTTTACTGAACTGAAGTGCATCGCCTTTTCGTTGTGGAATTTCCACGGTTACTATTTCTTTGGCTAGTCTTCCTGAGGCTTGTGCCGCAGTTGCTTTTTGTTGGCTGTGCAAGGCAAAAGCATCCTGGTCTTCGCGTGTAATATTGTATTTTTCTACTAAATTTTCAGCGGTTTCTCCCATGGCATCGGTGCCGAACATGGAGTGCATTTTTGGGTTAGTGAAACGCCATCCAAAACTGGAATCGTACATTTTGCTATCGGTTCCATAAGCCGTTGATGGTTTGGAAACTACTAATGGACCACGGGTCATATTTTCTACTCCGCCTGCAATAAAAACGTGTCCGTCGCCTGCTTTAATGGCACGACTAGCATGAATTATTGCCGACAAACCCGAACTGCACAAACGGTTTACGGTTTCTCCAGGAACCGTATAAGGCAATCCTGCAAGTAGCAATGACATGCGTGCTACGTTGCGGTTATCTTCTCCGGCTTGGTTGGCGCAGCCTAGAATTACGTCATCGTAGGCGTCTTTGGGAATGCTTGGATTATTTTCTACTACGGTTTTGATTACCAATGCTCCTAAATCATCGGCGCGAACCGATGCTAGTGTTCCTTGGTAACTTCCTATTGGAGTTCGAGCTCCGTCTATGATGTATGCTTCCATTTTAGGTTGTAGGTTTTGGGTTTAGGTTGTACAACTTTGTTCCCATTATTTATTTCTTTATTTCTTTATTTTATTATCTATTCAATACATTTACTTTTTAGCCCTGATGCAAGGGAAAAGCCTCGCCTTTTTTGGCGAGCTTTGGAAAGGCAGCAGGAATTGCCATTGCTGAAAATGCCTGACCTTTCGCTCCTAATATCGGCTGCACGAAGGATAAATACTTTGTTTTTTTCATTCGCAATAATAACTTATTCGTTCATATAAATAATTATTGGTGAATGGTTTTGAAACAATATCATTCATTCCAGATTCTAAAATTGTTTGATGGTTGGTTTCAAAATCTACTGCTGTTAAGGCAATTATTGGGATGTTCTTATTGAATTTTCTAATTTGTCTTGTTGCTTCCAAGCCATCTATATTGGGCATGTGCACGTCCATCAGAATCAAATCGAATTGGTTATTTTTTGTTAAATTAATGGCATCAAAACCGTTGTCGGTTGTTTGACAAATTGCATTGGCGCTTTCAACTATTTTTTTGGTAATCATTAAATTTAGTTTGTTGTCGTCTACCACTAAAATCTTTAATCCATCCAATGGGAATTCTTTTTCTTCTTCGGGTTTTAGATATTTTTCTAAAATTAATTCGAAACTAAATTCAGAGCCTTTACCTATTTCAGATTGTATTTCAATTTTAGAGTTGTAAAGTTTTAGAATGTTTTTTACAATGTAAAGCCCAAGCCCTGTTCCTGCAACATCTAATGTATTATCTTCATTTTTATTAAAGGGTTCAAAAATTGCTTTTTGTTTTTCGATTGAAATTCCTTTGCCTGCATCTTTTACGCTAAATTTTAATTTGCAGGTGTTTTCGTCTTGATGAATATTTTTTATTGTTAAATTAATAGGTTCTTTGTTTGAAAATTTCATTGCGTTACTGACTAAATTAATTAGTATTTGACTTAATTTAATTTTATCCACAATTACATAATCCCAAACATCTTGACCTATTTCAATTATAATTTCATTTTCGAAAGCGATGGATTGAATAGTTTTATTGATAAATTGTCTCAATGTAATTTCATTTCGCCTTACATTACTTTCTCCTAAATTAAATTTTGCATACAACAGCAAGTTATTGGTTAATGAGTATAAGAGTTCTCCTAATGAATTTAATGATTTTAGATATCCTTTTACTTTGTTGTCATCACTTTTAGATTCTTCTAATAACAAATGCGTAAGGCCTTTAATGCTATAAATTGGCGTTCGCAATTCGTGTGTTACTACAGAGAAGAAGCGATTTCTTTCCTTATCAATTGATAGTAATTCTTTGTTTTTGTTTTCTAATAATATACTATTTCTCTTTCTAAAAATAAAGGTTCTATATAAAATTAGAATCAAAATTATCAGGATAAAAACACAAAATAAAGTGATTATGGAAATTACCTTTGATTTTTCGGCTATGTCTTTATTCTTCTGATTTTCAATAGAAAGTAATTTTATTTTATTTTGATTTTCTACAAAATTAGTAGTCGTGGTTCTGAATTTATCTTGGAAATTGGTGTAAAATAGATTGTTGTATTTATTGTAATTGTTTAAATAATATTTTAAAGAATCGGATTTTGCCTGTTGGCTTAAGAAATATTTTGTTTTATAAAAACAAAACACACCTATTTCTTTTTCTTTTGACAGTTGATCTACATTGGTATTTCTATATAGATAATTTTTTATTTGGCGTTGGTTTAATATATTATTTCCATTTTGAAATTGTTGTGTTTCAATGAGTCCATAGGCCATTAATGCTAAACAAGCAGGCTTTAGATTATTTAAATAATCATTTTTATATTCTTCTTCATTTTTTTTGAAATTAAAATCATCAAAATCTTGGAGCCATTCACGAGAATTTTTTACCAATTCGGAGAATTTTTCATCTTCAAATAAGTAGTTTAGATATTCTTTTTTTATTTTAAAATATTTATGAGAATGTAATTGTTTTAGTTCGTTTATTATATAGCTAATTACGGTATCCTGAACTGATTTTCTGTTTTTGTATCTTTTTAATCTATATAAATTGGCCTTAGTAGTTAGAATATTTATGGTATCCTTTGTTTTTTGATACAAATGCAATGCCTGATTCATTTTATTCTCAGAAGCACTAAAATTTCCAATTGCTGAGAAAATAATACCGCTAAGAGTATACGAATCTGCAATTAATGTTGTGTCTTTTTGCTTTAATGCTAAAGCCATTAGGCTATCATTTTTTTGATTTGCCTCTAAATATTTATCGGATCTTATTAAATAATAAATATCCACTATTAACTTCTTGGAAGGATTATTTGACTTTTTATCCTGTCCAAAAATTAATACACTATTTATTAATAAGAGTATGAAAAATATTTTTTTTATGTTCATTTATAGTGACCTTCTATTTTTTTATAATTTCTATTCCCATTCTTTAGTGGTTCTATAGGCAACTCCTTTGAAAAGTGCTACCAACATATCTCCTTTTTTTACTTCTATAATATAAAATCCAACTTTGTTTTTCAGACTTTCAATACTGGCTTCGGCCACAATATAATCGCCTTCTTCTAATGCTTCTATATGGTTGATGGAAGATTCGATGGAAACAGCAAATCGGCCATTGGTGTTAGCCGAAAATCCAAATGCGGTGTCGGCCAACGAATAGGTAATTCCGCCATGTGCTTTCCCCATACTATTAAGCATTTCTTTGCGGATGGTCATGGCTACTTTGCAATTTCCGAGCTCGCATTCGAGTATTTCTATGCCAAGCCATTGACTGAAAGGGTCAAGAGAGAGCATTATATAAGGGATTTTTGTTCCTTCCATTTGTTTGTTTTAACCGCAAAGAGCGCAAGGTATTACGCAAGGTTCGCTAAGTTTATTTAGTAAAAAGATTTGTTTTCTGTATTCATTCTTCTTAAAATTGGACTGCAACGGTAACGGTCTTCGTGGTATTCGTTGTATAATTCGTCTATTTTATTGACGCACCATTGGATTCCGAGTTCGTCTGCCCAAGCGAGTAATCCTTTTGGATAATTTACTCCTTTGGTCATGGCGTTATCAATGTCTTTGGCAGATGCTATATTTAAAAAGAAAGTATCGGCTGCTTCGTTGATGAGCATTACGATTACTCTTTCGAATATAGATTTTGCTAACGCTGAATCTTCTTTTGGAGTAGGTAATTCTTTACTATAATTGTAAAATCCTCTTCCTGATTTTCTTCCTAGAAATCCTGCTTCGACCAATCTTTTTTGGGTGAAGGAAGGTTTGAATTTTGGATCAAAATAAAATGCTGTGAAAACAGTTTCTGTTACCACATAATTTACATCGTGTCCTATGAAATCCATTAATTCAAATGGCCCCATACGGAAACCTCCTAGCGTTTTTACAGCCCAATCGATGGTTGCAAAGTCGGCTACGCCTTCTTCATAAATGCGTAAACTTTCGCTATAAAAAGGTCGTGCCACTCGATTTACAATAAATCCTGGGGTGTCTTTAGCAACGGCTACCGTTTTTTTCCAATCGGTTATAGTTTTTATGGTTTTTTCTAAAACCTCGGCACTTGTTTGTACTGCTGGAATTACTTCCACCAACTGCATTAATGGGGCAGGATTAAAAAAGTGAATTCCAATGACACGTTCTGGTTTTTGGCAAGAGGCGGCAATGGAAGCAATGGATAATGACGAGGTATTGGAAGCTAAAATGGTTTCTGGCGAGACGTAATTTTCTAATTCAGAAAAAAGTTTTCGCTTGACTTCTAAATTTTCAACAATTGCCTCAATAACCAAATCGGAATCGGATAAATCTTTTAGAGTATTAACATAGGAGATATTATTTTGGATTCGGGTTTTTTCAATGGAATCTATTTTTTCTTTTTCTACTAATTTGGTTAAAGTAGTTTCCAACGCATTTTTGCTTTTGGCTAATGCTTCTTGATTTAAATCGAATAATTTAACTGTACAACCAGCAGTTGCTGCTACTTGCGCAATGCCACTTCCCATGGTTCCGGAACCTATTATTGAAATTTTGATTAACGATTGCTGATTAACGATTGCTGATTTTTGATTTTTTTCGTCCATCTTGATATTTATAATTGTTTTTTTAAAGATGCTGTTTTAATACTTGCAACAAAAATTGAAATTAACTCATCATTCTCCTTTAATAATTTATTCAAACTATCAATATCCATTATTAATACTGCACCTTTTTGAATTTTCATATTAATCAAACTCTCTCTTAATTCTTTTAGACAAATCTTCATTTTATGTAAAAAATCATTTGTAGATTCTCCACTTCTAGCTTCACCATAATTTAATGCAGATGATGTTGCTGATCTTATTAATTGTTTTGCTAAATGCTCTGAGGCAAAGGATTTGTCAATTCTCTTACACATTAAAATTACGTCTACAGCAAATTGAATTAATCTTTCTTCAAGTTGGTTTGGTTTCATTCTATTACATTTTTTTTTAGTTCAAAAAATTAAAAATCGTTAATCAGCAATCGTTAATCAATTCCCTTTAAACTCTGGTTTTCTTTTTTCTACAAATGCGGTTACGCCTTCCGTGTAATCGTTAGTTGAACTTGCCTCTATTTGCAAATCAGATTCTAATGCTAATTGTTGTTCTAAATTATTGTTCATAGATTGGTTTAATAATCTTTTGGTTAAACCTAATGCTTTAGTTGGCATTTGTGCTAAATTTTCTACAAGAATTTTTACTTCTTCTTCAAAAATTGCAGTGGGGTATAATTTATAAATCATTCCTAAAGTTAATGCTTCAGTTGCGGTAACTTTATCTCCAAGCATCATTAATGCTGACGCTTTTTGAAATCCGATTAATCTTGGCAGAAAAAAGGTTCCAGCACTATCTGGAATTAATCCGATTTTGCTGAATGCTTGAATAAAACTTGCGTGCTCTGTTGCTACCACAAAATCACAAGCCAATGCAATATTTGCGCCTGCACCAGCTGCAACTCCATTAACGGCTGCAACAATAGGTTTTTCAATGGTTCTTATTTTTTTAATTATTGGATTATAGTGTTCCTCCAATATTTTTCTGAAACCTGGATTTAATTTTGGATCGGTGACTTCTTTTAAATCTTGTCCGGCACAAAATGCTTTTCCGTTTCCAGTGATTACAATGGCACGAACATTTGCATCTGTATTACAATCGTCTAAGATTTTTTGCAATAGCAATGCCATTTCACGATTGAAACTATTAAATACTTCTGGTCTGTTGAGTGAAATCCACGCAACATTGTTTTCAATTTTAAGTTCTATTGCTTCGCCAGTTCGCTGAAGCTCGTGTGAATTATTGCTCATACCTTTATTTATTGAAGATTGATGATTAACGAATTTTGATTTATGAAGTATTGCATAACTTCTAAAATCAAAAATCAACATTCATCAATCGTTAATCATTTTATTTTAAACATTTGAAATAATCAAATGGTTCTAAACAATCATCACATTTAAATAATGCTTTGCATGCTGTAGACCCAAATTGACTGATTAATTTAGTATTTAATGACCCGCATTGTGGACATTTAACTAATTTTTTGTTTCCAAGAAGTGCTTCTTTATCGGCTGATTCAGATAATGGGGAAGCAATTCCGTATTTTTCTAATGCTGTTCTGCCTTTTGGAGTAATCCAATCAGTAGTCCAGGCCGGTGAAAGGATTAATTCAATTTTGGCTTCGAAGCCTTCTTTTTTAAATGCTGCTTTGATGTCGTCTCCAATAACATCCATTGCTGGGCAACCGCTGTAGGTTGGTGTTATTTGAACCTCAACAATATCGTTTATTATTTTTGTAGAACGCACTACTCCCATTTCCATGATAGATAAAACTGGAATTTCTGGATCGGAAACCGTATCTAGAATTTCGAATAGTTTTGAATCGATATGTGGTAGTTGTTCTGTCATTTGTTTAACTGCATTTTTATGCGTGCGCTTTGCTTACTTATTTTGGATCACGGATGACACAGATTTAACGGATTTTCACGGATTTTTTATTTAAAACTGCACTGAATACCAAATTACCACGTCATGTTTGAGTAAGTTCGTTGCATGAATTGTAATTCGGTTAGAATGAAACCCATGTGTTCGCTGTGAATGCCTTGTTTTCCTCCTTTTTGGAAATATTCAATTGTTGGTGTTTGTAAAGTTGCTTCATCTAAAATAGCGCTTACTTTTTTGTAATAATTTACTTTTAAAAGTGTGGTATCTACTCCGATTCCTTCTGCAACCATTGCTTTATCGGCATCGGTTTGGTGAAATAACTCGTCGGTGAAAATCCATAAGTCGTTTATTGCGGTTTGGATTCTATTGCTACTTTCTTCGGTTCCATCTCCTAATCTTTTAATCCAATCGGAAGAAAATCGGGTGTGGTATAAAACTTCTTTGATGCTTTTTTTGGCAATTGCTGCCAACATTTCGTCTTTGCTATTTTGCAATTCTTCTAATAATGCCAAATGGAAAATATCAAATAGAAATTGTTTGGTTATAGAATAAGCAAAATCGGTATTGGGTTGTTCTACCAATAAAACGTTTTTGTATTCTCTTTCTAAACGAAGGAAAGCAACCGTGTCTTCGGTAGCATCTCCCCCTTGTAATTTGGCTACGTATTGGTAATAACTTCGTACTTGTCCAAATAAATCTAATGAAATATTGGTAAGTGCAATATCGGTTTCTAGGCTCGGACCATGACCGCAAAGTTCCCCAAGACGCTGCCCGAGAATTAGTGAGTTATCGGCTATACCGTAGATGTATTGAATTAAATTTTTGTTCATATTTTTGTTTTTTGACACGAATTGCACAAATTTGCACAAATTCAATGTGACCTATAAATTTCACTAATTAAACATTTAGTTTATTAACCACCCCGCCCTTTGGGCACCACTCCAAAGGAGGGGAATGTGAAGCGGTTTACATGTGTTTTAATTCGTCTGGAAGTTCGTAGAATGTTGGATGACGGTAGGCTTTATCCATTGCTGGTTCGAAAGTTTCTCCGTTATTCTCTGGATTGGTTGCAGTGATTTGTGCAGAAGGTACTACCCAAATACTTACTCCCTCCATTCTGCGAGTGTAAACATCACGAGCGTTTTCAAGTGCCATGTTGGCATCGCTAGCATGTAAACTTCCGCAGTGGCGGTGTTCTAATCCGTTTTTACTTCTAATAAATACTTCCCAAAGTGGCCAGTTTTTCATAGTGCTTATTTTTTGGTGTTCAGTGTTCAGTGTTCAGTGTTCAGTTTAAAACTGCTGACTGAATACTGAACACTGAGCACTCTGTTATATTGCTTGTTTCAATTCTTTATTTGTTTGTTTTTCGGCGTAAGCCATTGCTGCATCACGGACCCAAGCGCCTTCATTCCAGGCAGATTTTCTGGCTTCAAGGCGTTGTTTATTACATGGACCATGTCCTTTTACTACTTGCCAGAATTCGTTCCAATCGATATCACCCCAATCGTAACGTTTGGTAGTTTCATTCCATTTTAGTTTTGAATCCGGAATGGTTAAGCCTAAAATATTGGCTTGCGGAACGGTTTGATCTATAAATTGTTGGCGTAATTCGTCGTTGGTTTTTCTTTTTAATTTCCATTTTACAGATTGTTCTGTATTTGGAGATTCGGCATCAATTGGTCCGAACATCATTAGTGAGGGCCACCACCATCGGTTTAAGGAATCTTGTGCCATTGCTTTTTGCTCTGGTGTTCCATTGCAAAGGGATAAAAGTATTTCGTATCCTTGACGTTGGTGAAAACTTTCTTCTTTACATATACGAACCATTGCACGCGCATAAGGACCATAAGAAGTTCCCATAAGTGCTACTTGGTTGATAATGGCTGCGCCATCTACTAACCATCCCACCGATCCCATATCGGCCCAAGTTAAAGTTGGATAGTTGAAAATACTGGAGTATTTTGCTTTTCCAGAATGGAGTTGGTCGTAAAGTTCTTCTCTTGAAATTCCGAGGGTTTCTGCGGCACTATACAAATACAAACCGTGACCGCCTTCGTCTTGGATTTTGGCTAATAGAGCTACTTTTCTTCTTAGGGAAGGTGCGCGAGTTATCCAGTTTGCTTCGGGAAGCATTCCTACAATTTCAGAATGGGCGTGTTGCGAAATTTGGCGAATGTGTGTCATTCGGTATTTTTCGGGCATCCATTCTTTTGGTTCGATTTTTTCGTCGCGGGCTATTCGTGCGTCGAAGATTGCTTCTAAATTTTTTACTTCTTTTTCTGACATATCTTTTTTGTTTCAGGTTTCAAGTTTAATGTTTCAAGTTGTTGGCTTGAATCTTTAAAAATGAAACAATTTATATGAAATAATTTTATTTACTTTTTTCTTTGATTACAGTTAAAATTAATTTTTTTTAAACCATTAAGGTATTAAGATTCATTAAGTTTTTTTACCTTCTTACTTTCTTTTTGCTCGCAAAGGCAGGAAGTCGCAAAGGTTTTTTATTGTTGTTTCTACTTTTATTTTCTTGCTTTATGCTTACTTTTTAGCCCCGATTATCTCACTTTGCTTTTATTTTTTAGCGGAGTTCGATGAATTTCATTTGTAGTGGAAATCCTTTTCTTTTTTTTCTTTAAAAAAAGAAAAGATTGCAACGAAAAGCGGGAAAATGGTTTACTAAAATGCCCGAAACATTCGCTTCTAATTTTTATACCTAACAGGTAAAAAAAAACCTGTTAGGATAGTACTTTCTATACTCCGAAATCGACTACCACTTTTTTGGAGGTAGGGACGGCTTGGCAACTTAGCACGTAATTTTTGGCCAATTCTTCTTCTTCAAGGGAATAATTCAATTTCATTTCGACGGTTCCTTCAAGGACCTTACATCGGCAGGTACTGCAAACTCCGCCTTTGCAAGCGAAAGGAAGATCGGCTCCTGCAGCCAACGCACCATCAAGAATGTTATCAAAATCTTCGCCCATAACGAAGTGGAATTCCTTGCCACCATCGACTATGGTTACTTCGGTTCCTTCTACTTTTTTCTCTACAATTTTGTTTATTCGTTGCTTATCTTCTTCGGTTAAACCGGTGGTGAACAGTTCGTAATGGATTTTGTCTTTTGGCAATCCGGCTGCTGTTAGTTCGTCACGAACGAGGAAAATCATGTCTTCGGGTCCGCAGATGAAACACTCGTTTATAGCAGGAATGTTAATTATTTTTTCGGTTAAAACCTGTAATTTTTCTTTGGTGAAACGGCCGTTAAACAATTCGGAAACGCGGTGTTCTTTGGTTAGGAAATGGAAAATTTCGAAGCGATTGAAATATACGTTTTTTAGTTGCTCTAATTCTTCTTTAAAGATGATGGATTTAACCGTTCTATTTAAATAAAAAAGTTGAAAAGTGCTGTTTGGCTCGCTTGCCAAATGGTTTTTTATGATGGAAAGAACGGGCGTGATACCACTTCCTGCGGCAAATGCAATATAGTTTTTTGCTAAACTTGGATTGACTTCTGTAAAAAAAGTGCCATTTGGCGGCATCACTTCTAGAAAATCGCCTTTTTTTAATTGGTCGTTTACAAAAGTGGAGAACAAACCGGAATCAATTTTTTTAACGGCAACTTGCCAAGTATTTTGGGTTGGACTGGAACATAGAGAATAAGAACGCCTTACTTCTTGGCCATTAATAGTGGTTCTTAAGGTAAGGTGCTGCCCTGAATTGTAGGAGAAATCGGATTTTAAATTTTCGGGGATATCAAAAGTGATAACCGAACAATCCTTGGTTTCTTTATAAATATCCGCAACTTGTATGCTATGAAATTTGGACATAAAAATTATTTTTAATCAAACTAACAACTGTTAGTTTACAATGCAAATTTACTGAATTTTTTGATATGTTACGAAAACGTTGTAATTTTTTAATTAACCATTTATTTACTTTAAATTAAAAGGATGTTTTTTTTTAAACCATTAAGAAATTAAGGTTCATTAAGTTTTTTTGGGTTTTCTTGCAAAGAAATATTTTCAAGGGTTGATTAATTATTAAACTATTCCTTTTAAAAGCACTTTTGTCATATTGTTTCTAAGGGTTTTTTCACTAAGTTGATTGGTTTTTTTATACCAAATATACATAGTTCGCAAAGTAGAAAGTATGGAGAAAATAATTACATCTTGATTGTGTTTTTGAATTTCTCCCTCTTGAATTCCTTTTTTTACGATTATTCTGAAGTTATCCTCATAGTCGTTTCGCATTTTTATAAAATACTCTAAATCGGAATCAGTAAGATGCATCCAATCATTATTTAAACAAGCGAGAGCATTAGAATCTCTAAGTGTAATATCAATATGCAATTGAATAATTCGCTCAATTTTCTTTATTGAGGATTCGTTTGAATTTACCACATCATTCATGGTATTGGTAAATTCTTCGGCAATTTCGATAATAATTAAAACCAGAATTTCCTGTTTGGATTTGATGTGGTTGTACAAACTTGCGGCTTTAATATCCATAGCCTGGGCTATGTCGCGCATGGTCACGGCGCTGTAGCCTTTCTCTTTGAAAAGTTTGGCGGAGATATTTATGATTTCGGTTTTTCTATCGGTAATCTTCATACGATTTCAAATATAAAGAATATTTTGGCTTGCGTAACCTTTGTTACAAAATTGTAGGTCAAAATACTATAGTTTTGTCCTCAGATTGTTTTTATTGTTTGCATTATAGAAACAAAAAATTGGATTTAATTATTAAAAAAATAAAAATATGGGATTATTAAGCATGTTAGGTTTAAGCGGAAAACAAGAAAATGTTGCCGAATTTATGGCTAAAGGAGCCGTAATTGTTGATGTTAGAACTCCAGGAGAATACCAAGGAGGACATATTAAAGGATCTAAGAATATTCCTTTGAACGTACTTTCTGACAAAATATCGGAAATAAAAAAATGGAATAAACCAGTTATTGCTTGTTGCGCCAGCGGTATGCGAAGCGCTCAGGCAACATCTATTTTAAAAAGTAATGATGTGGAGGCTATGAATGGTGGCGGATGGAGTAGTTTGGAAAATAAATTGTAAACGTTCTTTTTTAGAAATTCATAAATGGAAATTGCGCCTTAAGTTGGGCTGCTTTTTGGGAAATGTTTTGAAGAAATTTTGTATGGCTTATCGACTGTGGATGAAACGGACGATGGGCCATTCCTTTTTGGATACTTGCTACCTCTTGCATAATTGGATTTGCTTCTTCGGCAACAGTGCAATCGCAAAAGCGTTCCCAGATGTAATCTATCGCAATTGCGTTTGGATGCAACATATCTTGGGCATAAAATCGATAATCGCGAAGTTCGTCCATTTGAATTTCGAAAGAAGGGAAATATATGGAAGTTGGGAGATGGAAGATGGAAGCTTGCAAAGCAGTTATCAAATGAGCCTTGCTTCGTTGGTTTTCTACAAAGCCATCTTTTAGATGACGTACAGGTGAAATGGTGAAAATCACATTGCAATTTGGATTTACTTTTTGAATTAAATCTAAAGTATTTTGGATGGATTTTTCTATTTCTTCAACAGATAAAATTTCTTTATCAAATTGATTTTGGGGTACTTTATGGCAATTGGCAACAATAGTTCCAGATGATTTTAATTTATAAACCCAAGAGGTTCCGTAGGTGATAATTGTATGAGAAGCATTAGTTAATTGCTGGTTGGTTTCTTTAAGAATTTGATTCAAATTAGATAAAAAAACTTCTTTATTATCGTTACTTAAATCGGAATGCACTTCATAACAATGCCATAATTCGTTATGAAAAAAAAGATCGTCTTCGGTGAAATAATTTAGGTTGATGGCTCTGTCGATAATCGTTTCAATAGAAACCGGATTAAAAATAATTCCGAAGGGATTGGTAGTGTTTTGAAACTTAAAAAAATCAAATTTTTCTCCCATGTTTTCAGCAAAGCAAGAACCCAAAGAAACTATTCTAGAAGAATAATCTATTGGAAAATTGGATTTTGCGATTGGAATTTTAGTGATGAAATTCATGTTTCTATTGCTTAGATATTGTGTTCGGCATTATACCGTGCTTCTATTCGTTTAATATCCTTGATGGTATTCTTAGCCCATTGCAATCTTTTTTCTAGGATTTCGTTTTCAGATAATTGCCAATGGATGTCCGACTTGTGCAAACGACTCATTAAATTTTGAATAATAATCGCAGCCGAAACCGATATATTCAAACTCTCGGTAAATCCAGCCATGGGAATTTTAAGAAATCCATCGGCATTTTGAAGCACTTCTGCAGACAATCCATCCCTTTCGGTTCCGAAAAAAAGAGCACTTGGTTTTGTGATATCAAAATCATCCAAATCACAATCGTTTTCGTGTGGCGTGGTGGCAATAATTTGATAGCCTTTACTTTTCAAATTAGAAATACAGCCCGAAATACTATCAAACCGATTGACGTCTACCCATTTTTGGGCACCCATCGCAATTTCTTTATCAATAGATTTAGTGTACCGTTCTTCAATTACATTCAATTGTTGGATACCGAAAACCTCACAACTCCGCATTACTGCACTGGTATTGTGCAACTGGAAAATATCTTCCATGGCAATGGTAAAATGATTGGTTCTTTTTGCCAAAACTTGTTGGAAGCGTTCCTTTCGATTATCGGTAAGGATATTTTCTAAAAAAGCGAGGTATTCTAAATCGACCATTTTGGGAATTATTTTTGCAAAAATAGTAAATTTGAAGGTTCTTTTTTCAAATAATAAAAGGAGTGTTAGTTATTAAAAACAGGGAAACACCTTAATTTTTAAAATTTTCCACCTATGAAATAGATAAAAAAATGAATGCTGAGCACTGAACACTGAACACTATTGCTTACTTTTGCGACTTCAAATAACAACACAACAACATGCAACTAACCGAATTAAACGCTATTTCTCCTATTGATGGAAGATATAGAAGCAAAACCGTTTCCTTATCCACCTTTTTTTCAGAAGAAGCACTAATTAAATATAGAGTTTTAGTAGAAGTAGAATATTTTATTGCGCTTTGCGAAGCCGATTTACCACAACTTAAAGGTGTAAACAAATCTGTTTTTGAGGATTTACGTAAAATTTACACCAATTTTTCTACCGAAGATGCTCTTTGGATAAAAGAAACGGAAAAAACTACCAACCACGATGTGAAAGCGGTTGAATATTTCATCAAAACTAAATTTGAAGCCTTAGATTTAGACCAATATAAAGAGTTCATCCACTTCGGATTGACTTCTCAGGACATCAATAATACAGCAATTCCGCTTTCTACCAAAGAGGCTTTTGAAAAAGTATATTTACCCGGATTGATTTCGGTTATTGCTAAGTTAAAAGAATTAGCCATTGAGTGGAAAGACATTCCGATGCTTGCTAGAACCCATGGGCAACCCGCCTCTCCAACTCGTTTAGGGAAAGAAATTTTGGTTTTTGTGGAACGTCTAGAAGAGCAAATGCGTTTGTTGTTTAACATTCCGTTTGCGGCTAAATTTGGTGGTGCTACCGGAAATTACAATGCCCACCACGTGGCGTATCCAACAACCGATTGGAAGAAATTCGGAACTGATTTTGTAGAAACTACATTAGGTTTGCATCATTCTTTTCCTACGACACAAATAGAACATTACGATCATTTTGCTGCCTTTTTTGATGCATTAAAAAGAATCAACACCATTATAATGGATTTGGATCGTGATATCTGGACGTATGTTTCGATGGATTATTTCAAACAAAAAATCAAAGCAGGTGAAATTGGTTCTTCTGCCATGCCGCATAAAGTGAACCCAATTGATTTTGAAAATAGTGAAGGAAATTTAGGAATTGCCAATGCCATTTTTGAGCACCTTTCGGCAAAATTACCACTGTCTAGATTGCAACGTGATTTAACCGATAGCACCGTTTTAAGAAATATAGGAGTTCCAATGGGACACACCTTAATTGCATTTGAAGCAACCTTAAAAGGGTTGAATAAATTGGTTTTAAACGAACCAAAATTCGCAGAAGATCTAGAAAAAAATTGGGCCGTTGTTGCTGAAGCGATTCAAACTATATTACGTCGTGAAGGTTATCCAAATCCGTATGAAGCCTTGAAAGATTTAACCAGAACCAATACGGTCATCAATAAAGAAGCCATTCAAAATTTTATTCAAACTTTAAAAGTTTCCGATGCAATAAAAGTGGAATTGATGCAAATTAGTCCAAGTAATTATTTAGGGATTTAAAATTTAACCGCAAAGAACGCTAAGGTTTTACGCAAGGTTCGCAAAGATTTAATTTGCCAACCTTGCGTTTTTTATTTGTGCACTTTGCGGTAAAATAAAAATTATCGTGAATAATTCGGTGCTTCTTTCGTAATCGTCACATTATGTGGATGACTTTCGCCAATTCCGCTAGCAGTAATTCTTACAAAACGACCCGTTTCTTGAAGAGTCGGAACGTCTTTGGCTCCGCAGTATCCCATTCCGGCACGAAGTCCACCAACAAATTGTTGCATACTTTCGTTTAATTCTCCTTTGTAAGGAACACGACCAACAATTCCTTCTGGAACTAATTTCTTAATATCGTCTTCCACATCTTGAAAATAACGGTCTTTCGACCCATCTTCCATGGCTTCAATAGAACCCATTCCGCGGTAGGATTTGAATTTTCTTCCTTCAAAAATAATAGTTTCGCCAGGAGATTCTTTGGTTCCGGCTAATAACGATCCTAGCATTACACAATCGGCTCCCGCAGCAATTGCCTTCGGAATATCCCCTGTGTAACGAATTCCACCATCAGCAATAACTGGAACTCCAGTCCCTTTTAAGGCTGCAGCAACTTCTAAAACTGCAGAAAATTGTGGAAACCCAACCCCTGCAACTACTCTCGTAGTACAAATAGATCCAGGTCCAATCCCAACTTTTACAGCATCGGCACCATTGGCAACCAAATACAAAGCCGCTTCTGGTGTAGCAATGTTTCCAACTACTACATCCAATTCTGGAAATTTTTCTTTTACTTGTTTCAAAACTGTAACCACACCTTGCGTATGTCCGTGAGCAGTATCAATAATTACGGCATCTACTCCCGCATTAACTAAAGCAGTTGCTCTTTCTAGAACATCGGCAGTTACTCCTAAAGCAGCAGCAACACGTAAACGTCCGAATCTATCTTTATTGGCATTTGGTTTCTGAGCCAATTTTGTAATATCTCTAAAAGTAATTAATCCAACTAATTTATAATTGGCATCTACTACTGGAAGTTTTTCAATTTTATTTTGTTGCAAAATCCCCTCTGCCTCTTGCAAAGTAGTTCCTAAAGCAGCAGTCACTAAATTTTTAGAAGTCATGACTTCAACAATAGAACGGGAGTTTATTTTTTCAAATCGTAAATCGCGGTTGGTTGCAATTCCCTTAAGGATTCCATTTTCATCCACCACAGGAATTCCGCCAATACCAAATTCTTTCATGGCTTGTTTGGCATCCCCAACAGTTGCGGTTAAAGGCAATGTTACTGGATCGATAATCATTCCGGCTTCAGCACGTTTTACCTTTCTAACTTTGGCTGCTTGTTGCTCAATAGTCATGTTTTTATGCAAAACACCTATTCCTCCTTCTTGCGCCATAGCAATTGCCATCGAACTTTCAGTAACGGTATCCATAGCAGCAGAAACAATAGGAACGTTCAACGTAATGTTTCTAGAAAACTTCGATTGGGTACTAACTTCGCGTGGTAAAACTTCGGAATAATTTGGGATGAGCAGAACATCGTCGTAAGTAAGACCTTCGCCAACGATTTTAGAAGTGTGTGCTTTCATGCAATTTGTAGTTGTAGTTAAATTGCGAGCAAATATAGTAAAAAGTTGGAAGATGGAAGATGGAAGATGGAAGTTTTTTCTAAAGTCCTAAAACCTTTGTATTATAAAGAGTTAAATAAATCCAAAATTGGAATAAAATCACTACCTTAGTTAACCTCATTCCACTTTTATGTTAGATACTACAAAAATACCTACTGGACTCTCTAATGAAGAAGTAATTTCATCAAGAAACAAAGGCGGAACTAACTCTTTAGAACACCAACAAAAAAATCATTTTCTTATTTCCTTATTAGAAATGATTAAGGAACCAATGTTCTTACTATTGGTTGCTGCCGCAGGTATTTATTATATTTCGGGAGATTATGGCGATGGTATCTTCATGACGGTTGCCATTATTTTGGTTTCTGCTATATCTTTATTTCAAGAATCTAGAAGTCGTAACGCAATTGATGCCTTAAAAAAATTATCCCAACCCAACAGTAAAGTATTTCGAAATAGTGTTTTGGTTGAAATTCCAAGTGAAGAAATTGTGCTTGGTGATATCCTTCAAATAGAAGAAGGTCACTTTATTCCGGCGGATGCAATCATTGTACAATCGAATGATTTTTCGGTTAACGAATCCATTTTAACTGGCGAATCGCTATCGGTATTTAAAGATGAAAATTCCGAAAACAAACAAGTTTTTCAAGGGACTATAGTAGCAACAGGATTGGCAATTTGTGAAGTAAATGCTATTGGAAATCAAACTAATCTTGGAAAAATAGGTGCTAGTTTAGAGGAAATAGTTGAAGAAAAAACACCTTTGCAAATTCAAATTGGGAATTTTGTAAAGAAAATGTCCCTCATTGGATTGGTGATTTTTGGAATCGTTTGGGGAATGCAATTTTACCGCTCCAAACTTATTTTAGATAGTTTACTCAAAGCCTTAACTATTGCCATGAGTGTTATTCCAGAAGAAATTCCGGTGGCGTTTGCTTCTTTTATGGCACTTGGTGCATGGCGATTGATGAAAATTGGAATCATTACAAAGCAAACCAAAACTGTGGAAACTTTAGGAAGTGCCACCGTTATTTGTACCGATAAAACGGGAACAATTACCGAAAATAAAATGAGTTTGGCACAATTGTATCTTTTCAATTATAATATTATTGTTGATGCCAAAGAAAAATTAAATTCAGAAGCCGAGGAAGTTTTAAGTTACGCTATGTGGTCTAGCGAACCGATTCCGTTTGATGCTATGGAACTTGCCATTCATGATGCTTACGCAAATTTAGAAAGCGTTGATGAAAGACCCAATTATAAATTGGTTCACGAATATCCGTTGGGTGGTAAACCGCCAATGATGACACATATTTTTGAAGGTTCAAAAGGAAAAATCATTGCAACTAAAGGAGCACCCGAAGCCATTTTGGAAGTTTGTAATTTATCGGAAGTCGAAAAGAATACCGTTTTAGACGCCATGAATACTATGGCTGCAGAAGGCTATAGAGTTCTTGGGGTAGGAGTTGCCGAATTTGCTGGAACGAATTACCCGAAAACGCAACAAGAATTTCAATTTGTTTTTAAAGGATTAGTAGCATTTTATGATCCCCCAAAAGAAAATATTCAGAAGGTTTTTGAGGCCTTTTACAAAGCCGGAATTCAAGTAAAAATTGTTACTGGAGATAATGCTGCAACTACAACCATTATTGCAAAACAAGTTGGTTTTAAAGATGCCGATAAAGTACTGAACGGAGATGAACTAATGGAGATGGACGCAGCAACTTTAAAGCAAAAGGTTATGGAAACTGCAATTTTCACGAGAATGTTTCCCGAAGCCAAACTAAAAATCATTCAAGCCTTAAAAGATAATAATCAAATTGTTGCCATGACTGGCGATGGGGTAAATGATGGACCTGCCTTAAAATCAGCGAATATTGGAATTGCAATGGGAGAAAAAGGCACTGAAATTGCAAAACAAGCCGCTAATTTAATTTTGATTAACGATGATTTTTCTAAAATGGTGGATGCCATTGCAATGGGAAGAAAAATATATTTGAATTTGAAAAAGGCAATTCAATATATTATTTCTATTCATATTCCGATTATCTTGATTGTATTTATTCCGTTGGCTTTGGGTTGGATGTATCCAAATATTTTTACTCCCGTTCACATCATATTCTTGGAGATTATTATGGGTCCGACTTGCTCTATAATTTATGAAAACGAGCCGATGGAAGGTAATTTAATGTTGGAGAAACCGAGACAATTAACGACTACTTTTTTCAATTTGAAAGAAATTACAATGAGTATCATTCAAGGTTTAGTAATTACTTTAGGATTGCTTTTTGTTTACCAATATTGCTTAGCAGAAGGATGTACTGAAAACGTAACAAGAACAACTATTTTCTTGACATTAATTGCTTCAAATATATTTTTAACTTTAGAAAATCGTTCGTTTTACTATTCTATTTTTACTACTATTCGGTATAAAAATAATCTCGTTTTAATGATTATTGGAATTACAATTCTAATTACTTCGTTACTATTATTTGTTCCTGTTTTCTCCCGATTTTTCTTATTTGAAAAAGTGAGTTTTAGTCAAATTGGGTTGAGTATTTTAGTTGGATTTATTTCTGTAATGTGGATTGAAATTTATAAGATTTTTAAAAGACATTAGTTTTTTTTGACACGAATTGCACGAATTTGCACAAATTAATTTGGATTGAAATTACACGAATTGCAAATATTGAAGAAAGTCTAATGGAACTCACCAAACAATCTGGAAGCGACATTGTAAGCGCTTTCAAAACTCATCGGGCTTGTATTGGTGTCGGCCTTGTGTTGAGTGAAATAAGACAACATTTTTTCGGTGGGCATGTTGCCAGTTAGGTCGTCTTTTGCCATCGGACAGCCACCAAAACCTTGGATAGCGCCATCATAACGGCGGCAACCTGCTTGGTAAGCGGCATCGATTTTTTCAAACCATTTATCGGGAGTGGTGTGCAGATGGGCACCGAATTCGATGTTTGGGTATTTCGGAATTAAATTGGAAAACAAATAACTAATTACCTCTGGCGTAGAACTTCCAATGGTGTCGGAAAGAGATAAAATTTTCACTCCCATTGTGGCTAATTTTTCGGTCCACTCGCCTACTACATCCACATTCCATGGGTCGCCATAAGGGTTTCCGAAGCCCATAGAAATATAGGTTACGACTTCTTTATTGGTCTTATCGGCAATTTCTAAAATCTCTTGTAAGGTGATTAAACTTTCGGCAATAGTTTTATGGGTATTTCGCATTTGAAAATTCTCAGAAATTGAGAAAGGAAACCCTAAATACTGAATTTCTTTATGAGCCGAAGCCATCGTTGCGCCTTGTGTATTGGCGATAATTGCTAATAATTTACTGGTCGTTTGGGATAAATCTAATTGTGCCAATACCTCCGCCGTATCCACCATTTGGGGAATGGCTTTGGGTGAAACGAAACTTCCAAAATCAATAGTGTCAAACCCTACCCGAAGCAAAGATTGAATGTAATCTACCTTCCGTTCGGTGGGAATGAAAGGCTTGATACCTTGCATGGCATCGCGTGGACATTCTATGATTTTAATTTTGTTCATCTGTTGTCAAAGATACTAAAGAAATCGATTTTACGAAATCGATTTTTATAGAAGTGCTAAAATATATTTTTTGAAAATATTACACTTTTCGGTAATAATGTAAAATATTACACTTTTTGGTAATAATTAATAATATTACGTATTTCGGTAATAACTTGAAATATTACACTTTTTGGTAATAATTTTTGTTTTATTGAAAATTAATAGTACTTTTGGTCTATGATTGTGATACTTACAGCAGATATTATTAACTCGAGAAAGGTAGTTTCTAAAAAATGGATGGACGATTTAAAAACGTTATTCCAGCCTTTTGGAAAGACTCCAAACGATTGGGAGATCTATCGTGGAGATGAATTTCAGATGGAAATCAAAAACCCTGAAGATGCCTTTTTAATAGCGTTTCAGATAAAAGCGTTCTTTAGATCAATCCACTTAGATGTGCGTATCAGTTTGGGTTTTGGAGATAAAACGTATAAGTCTAGAAAAATTACAGAAAGTAATGGTAGCGCCTTTATTCGATCTGGAGAATTATTTGAAACTTTAAAAAAGCAAAAACTAAATTTAGCAGTTAATTCGGGAAATGAAGCGTTTGACGAAGAGTTAAATTTGATGTTGAAATTAAGTTTGTCTTTTATGGATAATTGGTTACAGCAATCTGCTGAATTTGTTTTAGTTGCCATTCAAAATCCTACGCTTTCACAAGAAGAAATTGGAGTGAAACTTGGCATAAATCAAGCTGCTGTAAGCCGAAGACAAAAACGTTCCAACTATGAATTAGTAGAGCAATTAGAACATTATTTTAGAAAAAAAGTCGAAACACTTGAGGCATGATTATCTTTGTAAAACTTCTTTTAGCGCACTTATTTGGTGATTTTTTATTGCAACCTACCTCTTGGGTTCTCAATAAAGAAAAGAAAAAGCATCGAAGTGTTTATTTGTACTTTCACACCCTTTTACATTTCATTTTAGCCTGGCTATTAGTGGGGGAAATTGCATTTGGTTGGTACGCATTGGCGTTAGCAATTTCACACGGATTTATTGATTTTTTGAAATTGCATTTTCAAACTCAAAAAACAAAACGCACTTGGTTTTCGGTAGATCAAGTTTTACATTTGATTGTAATTGTTTTAATTACAATGATTTACAATAACACGCTTGTAGATTTCACTACTTTAAATAACTCTTTTTGGATAGTGTTTACAGGAATTATTTTATTGACAAAACCAACTTCTATAATCATCAAGAACATCATTTCTATATGGACTCCAGAGAATAAAACTCAAGACGATTCACTTCAAAATGCTGGGAATTACATTGGTATTTTGGAACGCCTTTTTGTATTCTGTTTTATAGTAACAGGCCATTTTGAAGCAATAGGCTTTTTATTGGCAGCAAAATCTATTTTTAGATTTGGTGATTTAAAGGAAGCAAAAGACCGAAAACTAACCGAATATGTTTTAATCGGAACCTTATTGAGTTTCGGAATTGCTTTGGTTATTGGACTTTTAACACAAATGTGTTTAGGATTTTCTTCTTAAAATTTCTTTATTAATGTCCTTTACTAATTTTGGTCCTTCATAAATAAATCCAGTATACAATTGAATTAAACTGGCTCCAGCATTCAATTTATCGATGGCATCTTGAGCAGAATGGATTCCACCAACTCCAATAATAGGAAACGATTTATTACTTTTTTCCGAAAGAAAACGAATGACTTCAGTAGAACGATTAGTTAATGGTTTACCCGACAAACCGCCTGTTTCTGCTTTATTTTCAGATTTCAAACCTTCTCTAGATAACGTGGTATTAGTTGCAATTACACCCGCAATTTTAGTTTCGTTGACAATGTCGATAATGTCCAAAAGTTGGGAATCGGTTAAATCGGGAGCGATTTTTAGTAATATTGGTTTTTTGGTTGCGTGTTTCGAGTTTCGAGTTTCGAGTGTTGTTAAAAGTTCCGTTAATGGCTTTTTATCTTGAAGTTCGCGAAGATTTGGAGTGTTCGGGGAACTTACATTTACTACAAAATAATCAACATAATCAAAAAGTGCTTCAAAGCAAATTTCATAATCTTGGGTGGCATTTTCATTTGGCGTAAGTTTATTTTTTCCAATGTTTCCGCCTATTAGAACGTTTTTATTTTTCTTTAAACGGGTTACTGCTTCTTGAACGCCCCCGTTATTAAATCCCATTCGGTTGATGATTGCCGAATCTTCTTTTAAACGAAACAATCGTTTTTTCGGATTTCCCTTTTGACCTACTGGGGTTAAAGTTCCGATTTCAATAAATCCGAAACCAAAATTGGAAAGTTCGCTGTACAACTTGGCATCTTTATCAAAACCTGCTGCTAGTCCGACTGGATTTTTGAATTTTAATCCGAAAACTTCGGTTTCCAATCGTTTGTCATTAACTAAATATAAGGCTCTAAAAAGTGATGGAACTCCAGGGATTTTAGATAAAAATCGAATTAAAGAAAAGGTGAAATAATGTACTTCCTCAGGATCAAAAAGAAAAAGCAACGGACGAATTAGTAATTTGTACATAGTGTTGTAGTTGTGTGCTGCAAAAATAGAAAATTGTTTGGAGTTGGAAGTTGGAAGTTGGAATAAAATAGAAATCAATTTGTAGATTTGCGTTTTAATTTGCAATTCAAATGAACATACGTCTTCTGGCCATTGGTAAAACCGACAATAAATCGCTACAAACTTTGATTGATGGTTATACAAAACGACTTTCGTTTTATATAAAATTTGATTTGGAAGTAATTCCAGATATTAAAAATGTAAAGAATTTATCGGAAGCGCAACAAAAAGAAAAAGAAGGCGAATTGATATTAGCCAAACTCTCTCCAACAGATCAATTGATTTTATTGGACGAAAACGGAAGTACTTTTTCGAGTGTGGCATTTTCGGATTATTTGCAAAAGAAAATGAATGCCGGAATTAAAACCCTAGTTTTTGTAATTGGTGGCCCTTATGGATTTAGCGATGAAGTCTACAAAAAAGCACAAGGAAAAATTTCGCTTTCGGCAATGACTTTTTCGCATCAAATGGTTCGACTTTTTGTGATTGAGCAGTTGTATCGCGGGTTTACGATTTTAAAGAATGAACCGTATCACCATCAGTAGACGCAGTAGGTAGTAGGTTGTAGGTTGTAGGTTAGAAACTATATCCCCAAAGTTGTCCTTCTGACGAAGGAAGAATCTCATTAAAAATCCACTAATAAATAAAATGTGTTGGAAAGGAATTTAATGACGAACTTGCCAATTTTAAATCCCAAATAATAATTTCATTTTTTATATAAGTATCGTAATTACAATTATTATCAAAACAGAAATTGATTTTTACGGATTTATCTTTTAAAACATTTTCTAAATAATTTTTTAATTCTGCTTTTTTCACATCAACACCATCCACTAAAACTTTATTCTTTTTAGCAAAATAAACAATTACACCAGTTTTTGGTTTAGCAAGAGTATATTTCACTTTAGTAAACGGTAAAAAAGCCATAGTTTTTTTTACATCATTTGCATACGAAAAAAAGTTTTCGGCTGCTTCATTTTTGTGCATACTTCCCTCCTTTTTTACTTGGAGTTTTATCAACTCAGGAATTACTAAACGTAAAGGCAATCGCTTGTCGATATTGAAAATCCAATTGGTAGAAACAATGGAATTTTTTCGGTTTACATCGGCAATAGTGTCTTTTCCTTCTACTTTGAAAAAGATATAAATTGGCGAATGTTCTTGCACATCGGCAACTATCGTTTTATCGGCTTTTGGAAGTAAAATATCTTTATTTCCTTCGCAAGAAAATAAGGCAAAAGTAATTATAAGTGCTAAATATTTTTTCATTTTATTTATTTAATTGTTGGAGTAATTTCACACATTCTACTGCTTCTTTCACATCATGAACGCGTAAGATTTTGGCTCCTTTAAGCAAAGAAATGGTGTTTAATGAAGTAGTTCCGTTTAAGGCAAATTCTGCGGTGGTTTCTAAAGTTTTATATACCATTGATTTTCTGGAAACTCCTACAAGCAAAGGGAATTCTGTCATTTGAAACAATTCTAATTTGCTTAAAACTTCAAAGTTTTGTTCTAATGTTTTGGCAAATCCAAAACCAGGATCTAGAATTAAATCGTTAATTCCCAAACTTCTCGCTTGTGCTATTTTTTGAGAAAAATAAAACAACATTTCTTTAACAATGTTTTCGTATTGCGTTAAAGATTGCATGGTTTGTGGCGTTCCTTTCATGTGCATCATGAGGTAAGGCACTTGCAATTTGGCAACGGTTTCCATCATTTTGGAATCTAAATTTCCAGCAGAAATATCGTTAATAATCGCAGCACCATTTTCAATTGCTTCTTTAGCAACTTTACTTCTGAAAGTATCCACTGAAATAATCACATCTGGAAACTCTTTAACAACATCCTTAATTACTGGAATTAATCGTTGTAATTCTTCTTCTTCCGAAACAAATTCGGCACTTGGTTTACTAGAATACCCGCCAATATCAACAAAGGTAGCACCTTCCAAAAGCATTTTTTTAACTTGAATTAAAATCGCTTTTTCGTTGGCATGTTTTCCTCCATCAAAAAAAGAATTGGGTGTTACATTAAGTATTCCCATTACTTTTGGCGAAGATAAATCGATTAGTTTTCCGTTACAGTTGATAGTCATTTTTAATTATTTTCGTAAAATTAAATTAAACCACATAGAAGCATTAGTTTATTTCATTTTAAGTCGCTTTGCTCGGCAATAGAATTCCTAGTTTTTGAACTATGAAATCAAAGATTTTCTAATCAAACCTTTTATTTGTAATCAAATCTATGATTCTATGTGGTTTAATAAAAAATCGTTAAGCATCATTCTTCAATCCGATAAATATTATTTACTTTTGATGCCAGACTTTTAAGTCGCATTGTAAAAAATAATATATTTCATACAAAGATACCATTAATGAAGAATACTTCACAAGAATACGATAAAGTAATTGGCATTTGCCGGGATTTATTTGTTAAAAAAATGACCGATTACGGAAGTGCCTGGCGTATTTTACGTTTGCCATCTTTAACCGATCAGATATTCATCAAAGCGCAACGCATAAGAAGTTTGCAACAAAATGAAGTCCGCAAAATTGATGAAGATGAAACTGGAGAATTTATAGGCATCATCAATTACTGCATAATGGCGTTGATTCAATTGGAATTGGGCGTTGTGGAACAACCTGATTTAGGCGTTGAAAAAGCAGTCGAATTATACGATACTAAAATTGCCTTAACCAAGCAATTGATGGAAGATAAAAACCACGATTATGGTGAGGCTTGGCGCGAAATGCGTGTGAGTTCATTAACCGATTTGATTCTTCAAAAATTACTTCGCGTGAAACAAATTGAAGACAATCAAGGAAAAACAATAGTTTCGGAAGGTATTGATGCCAATTATCAGGACATGATAAATTATTCTGTTTTTGCTTTGATTTTGATGAAATTCGGACAATAACAATTCATTAACAATATACTATTAAAAGCCTTTTTATCTTTGTAAAAACCTATTTTATGGCAACTAAAAAAACCTACATCGCTTGGAGTCTCCGAATTATTGTTTCGGCATTGTTCATTCTTTCGGCATTGGCAAAACTTTCTAAGGGACATTTATTAGATTCTCCTTATTTTGCTATTTCAACATTTGAAGTAAAACAACTTTATACCATTGGATTTTCGGAAGGTTTTGCACCTTATTTTTCACGAACCCTTATCGGAATTGAACTCGCTTTAGGATTATTGCTGTTGCAAAATAATTGGCTACGGAAATTTTTAATTCCAGTTACTATTGCAATGCTAGCCGTATTTATTGGGCATTTAACGTATGTAACCTTTTTAAGTGGCGGGAATTCTGGCAACTGCGGTTGCTTTGGTGAATTGTTACCAATGACTCCAATTGAGGCCATTATTAAAAATATTGTAGCGATTGGGATGCTAGTTTATTTATACAAATTACTACCAAAAGTTTCTAATAACGGAAACTTCTGGATTTTAACAACGGTACTTTTTGCAACCATTTTAGGGATTTATATGTTGGCTCCTATTCAGCCACCAGCATCGAATTTTACAGTTTCTCCAATGATGGAAACGCCACAAGACACTATTTCGGAAGCAGTTGTTCCAGCAGATACAATTAAAACAGAAAATCCTATTACGGAAGCAAAAAAAGATACCATTAAAAAGGTAGAAGTTGAAAATATAAATGAACCAAAGAAAGTAAAATCGGGGAATGCTAAATTTTTTCCGAGTATTGATAAAGGTAAAAAGATCCTTTGTTACTTCGTTCCAGGATGCGATCATTGCCGTGCTGCCGCAAAAGAATTGACCGAAATGAGAAAGAAAGATGCTACCCTGCCTCCACTTTCTGTTATTTTCATGAATGAAGAAGCCGATTTGATTCCGGATTTCTTTAAAGAAGCAGGCGCAACCTATCCATATACAATTATAGAAGTTATCCCTTTTTGGAATATTTTAGGAAAAGGAAAAGACACTCCTGGAGTAAAATACCTTTGGAATGGAAACGAAATTAAATACTATTGGGGAATTACGGAGGATAAATTTAACGGTGCCGATTTAAATGTGTATCTTCATAAATCATTTGCAGATTTAAAGAAATAATTGATTAATCGATTTAAAATAGTAGTTAAAGGAAAAGTAAAAGCAATTTATAATATAATCATTTGTATTGTATTTATTAAGATTGGCATCTTCCTTATAATTACCAAAAGCAATTTGAAAATACTAGATTTGCCATTATATCCAACAATAGGGATTTTGGCGGTGGTAGTAAATTCCGTATTATTATTAAAATGGATTGGCCGCTTTCACAAGCCAACAAATAATTAAATCTAACTTTTTAAAAAAATAATCATGAAGAAAATATTCTTATTATTCGTTATAACTATGGCTTCTATTTCTTGCAGCAATGCACAAAAAAAAGAATTTTCTAAAAAAGCACTTAAAGGAATTTTAACGAATTCCGACAATAAAGAAGTTACTTTTAAAGAAGTATTAGAAAAATACAAAGGCAAAACCTTAGTGGTAGAAGTTTGGGCTTCTTGGTGCGGAGATTGTGTGGGCGCAATGCCGAAAGTAAAGGAATTGCAAGCGAATAATCCAGAGGTGGCTTATGTGTTTATTTCTATGGATAAAACATTTGACAAATGGAAAGCAGGAATTGAAAAACACCAAATAAAAGGCGATCACTATTGGGTGAATGATGTGGATGGCATGAAAGGTACGTTTGGAAAATCAATTGATTTAGATTGGATTCCGAGATATATGGTTATAAATAAAAATGGATCGATTGCGATTTATCGTGCTATCGAAACTGATTTTGATAAAATAAATACTACTCTAAAAACTTTATAAAAATGAGAACAAAGATTGTTGCTGGTAACTGGAAAATGAATAAAAACAGTGAAGAAACGGAAGATTTATTGAACGAATTAATTGATAAATTACCGTTGGATAAAGAAGTTCAAATTGTAGTTGCACCTACATTTGTTAACCTAGCATCTGCTGTAGATCATTTAGAATTTACCAATATTAGTGTTGCTGCACAAAATATGCACCAAGCAGAAAACGGAGCCTATACCGGAGAAATATCTGCAGACATGCTGAAAAGTGTTGGTGTAAATACAGTAATTCTTGGACATTCAGAGCGTCGTGCAATTTTTCATGAAACGGATGCAATGATTGCTAACAAAGTAGATACTGCTTTAAAACATGACATGACCGTGATTTTTTGTTTTGGAGAAGAGTTGAAAGACCGTCAAAACAACCAACATTTTAATGTGGTTGAAAACCAATTACGCGATGGTTTATTCCATTTAGAAAAAGACGCTTGGGAAGATATCATCCTTGCTTACGAGCCAGTTTGGGCAATAGGCACAGGAGAAACTGCTAGCCCAGAACAAGCACAAGAAATGCACGCATTTATTAGAGAAACCGTTAGACATACTTACGGAAGTGAGATAGCAGAAGACGTTTCTATCCTTTATGGCGGAAGTGTAAAACCTGACAATGCCAAAGAAATATTTGGAAAACCAGATGTGGATGGGGGCTTAATTGGTGGAGCAGCCTTGAAAGCCGATGATTTTGTTGCAATTGTAAACGCAATTTAACAATTAATAATACTTTTCTTATTCCCCATTTGTGAAAACAGTTGGGGATTTTTTTATATTTATAGAAATTTAAATTCTAAAAACTATTCCGGATGGAAAACAAAACCATATACCTTAATTTTTTTGATGCAATTGACCCGATAAAAGTATCTAAGTTTATTCAATTTACTTCGGATGTTATTCAGCAACACAATCCCACAGAACTATATTTCTTCATTTCTTCCAATGGTGGTGATGTAGATTCTGGATTTGTTTTATATAATTTTCTGGTTTCGCTTCAAGGCAAAATGACCATCACCATGCACAATACAGGCACTATTGATTCTATTGCAAATGTAATTTTTGCTAGTGGTCAAAACCGATATGCCGCACCAAATGCCGCTTTTTTATTCCATGGCGTTTCTATGAATTTTGGTGGACCACAAACTAGAACTGCAATAAAAGAAGCCCTTAGCCGAATAGAAGGAATGGAAAACCGGATTGCACAAACCGTGAGTGCAAACTCTAAACTAACTGAAAAAGAATTAACCGCTTTATTTCAACAAGGAGAAGGAAAAGACGTAAATTTTGCCTTGAGCAAAGAAATTATTCAAGAAATAAAAGTCCCTTCAGTGCCACAAGGCGCAATACATATCGCAATTCCGATAGGATAAAAGAATGAAAATAAACCTCTAAAGTTTCTTAAAAGCAACAAAAGTTAAACACGAATTGCACGAATTTGCACAAATTTTTATAATTCAAAAGAAATTACACAAATTTAACCTCCCTAAGAAGATTAGTGAAATCAAAAATTATTTGGTTTTCGTGAAAATTAGTGCAATTCGTGTGAAAAAAAATCAATAGGTTATCTTAACCATTTCCCTGTGGTGGTTACAAATGCAAATCAATTCACTACTTTTGCACTTCTTTAAAAACAAAGGTCCTATGAAACTTCTCTATTCCTATATAATTAAACACAAAGTTTTGCTGTTTTTCGCACTACTTATGGCAGCAGTCAACATTTGTTTCAGTTTATCCGATTCCATTATTACAGGAAAATTAATGCAGCATTGCGGTGTTGAAATTGGAAGTTTTAAAGGAGATAAAATAGCATTTATCAAAGTATTAAGTTTTTGGCTCGGACTTTCCCTTGGTGCAGCAATGATTTCGAGAATAACTAAAAACTTTCAGGATTATTTCACCAATATTGTAATTCAACGAACTGGCGCTCAAATGTATACTGACGGAATCAAAAAATCGTTAGACTTACCATTTGAAGATTTTGAAGACCAACGCAGTGGGGAAACTTTAAGCAAATTAACCAAAGTACGTTCGGATTCCGAAAAGTTGATTACATTTTCAATTTCATTGATTTTTCAAACCGTTATTGGATTCATTTTTGTAATTATTTATGTATCTCGAATTGATTATAGAATTTCATTAATTTTTCTAATTACCGCACCAATAATTGCCTTGGTAAGTTCTTATTTGGGTAAAAAAATAAAAGTAGTTTCTAGAAAAATTGTCAATCAAACTAATGCTTTGGCAGGTTCTACAACGGAAAGTTTGAGAAACATTGAACTAGTTAAAAGTTTAGGTTTAACGTATCAAGAAGAGAAACGTTTGAATTTGAATACCTTTAAAATTCTACAACTAGAATTGGAAAAAATTCGATTTATTAGAAGTTTGAGTTTTATTCAAGGGACAACGGTTCATTTTTTAAGAACTTCCGTAGTTTTTACTTTGTATTACTTCTTATTTGGCGGTAAAATTATTGTTGGTGATTTACTAACAATGGTGTTTTTTACCTTTTATATATTTGGTCCATTGCAAGAATTAGGCAATTTTATTATCGCTCTTAATGAAACCAAAGTTTCAATGGAAAATTTTAAAATTCTATTGAGTGCTCCTAAAGAATTCCGACCAAAAAATCCAGAACATGTTGGTGCTATTCATTCCTTACTTTTTTCTAATGTGAGTTTTCAACATAAAACTGCCAATTATAAAGCGGTTGACGGAATTAATTTTGAAATCAAGCAAGGAGAAACGGTGGCTTTTGTTGGGCCATCAGGTGCTGGAAAAACAACTTTAGTAAAATTACTTGTTGGATTGTATCCGCCAGAGCAAGGGAAAGTTCTTTATAATGGTATCGAATCTACAAAAATTGATTTATTGGATTTGAGAAAACAATTAGGTTTTGTAACACAAGACGCGCAACTTTTTTCAGGAACTATTAGAGAAAATTTATTGTTTGTTAAATCAACCGCAACCGACGAAGAACTCAATGAAGTATTAAAAAAAGCCAGTTGTGAAAATTTATTAAACCGAGCCGAAGACGGATTGAATTCCACTATTGGCGAAGGCGGAATGAAAATTTCTGGAGGTGAAAAACAACGTTTGTCTATTGCGCGTGCTATTTTGCGAAATCCAAATTTGTTGATTTTTGACGAAGCGACTTCAGCACTTGATTCAATAACTGAAGAAGAAATCAACACTACCATCCGAAATATTTCCGATAGCAATCGAATTACCGTTTTAATTGCACACCGATTATCTACGATTATGCATGCCGACAAAATATTTGTTTTAGAACAAGGAAAAATTATCGAGCAAGGAAAACACGAGGATTTATTAGTAGAAAAAGGCTTGTATTATGCCATGTGGAGACAGCAAATTGGGGAACGAAAATAATTTTTAGTTATCGGATAATCCCGAAATACTAATATCCGTAAGAAATAATTTGATTTCCTCTTCCGTTGGTGGATTTGGAATAACAAAAACTACTTCTTCACTATAATTAATTCCTTTAAAATAGCCCAATTGCGCAATGAATTGTTTCTCAATGAATTCGTCTTTGAAAATCATTTTTGCCTTATTAGAAATTTCTTCAAATGAAAAATGAAATTTTAAAATAAAATACAAGTCTACATAGTCTTTCCATTTTGCACGTCTGCCCAAAGCAAAGGCTTTCATTGCGGCAAGAGTTAGCAAATCAGGCATTTTTATGAATTTTTCCAATTCTGAATTTACAGGGAAATTATAGGGAAAAGAAAAAAAAGTGATTTTAACACCACTCGAAAGCATATTAATTTGATTATAATCTGAAAAGGAAACTTTATAATCAATATTTTTAAGTTTAGAAAAAACAACTTTCTTACGAATATCTTTTTCTTTAAACAAGTCAAAATCTATAGACTCTCTATGCCCAATATGTAAGGCAATAGCAGTTCCGCCAACCAAATAATACTCTCTTTTAAATTGAGAAATTATTGGAAGTAATTCCTTTTGCTCTTGGCTTAATATTTCAAGATGCATATTTATCGCTAATTCGTCCCATTAAACTTAACATTTCCGGAAGATAGTTCCCAACTTTTCTATCGGTTACATCTTCATAAACTCGTTTTAACTCTTGAAAACCAATGATTTTTATGAGGTCTTTTACATCTTGCCAAGTACCATAATTAAAAATAAATTCCACTAACACCTCATTACTGATATTAGGAATTGCCTCTTTCTTGATGTACCAAAAAAGATGGGAATTTTTAGTTATGAATTCGTCTCTTGTCATTTTATTGGTTTTGAAAAACTTCGCAAACTAAACAAATTGAGCAGTTTAACGAGTATAAATATACGGAATTTACTTCACAAAATCAACTGCTTTAGCCAATGCTTCTGCAATTCCAGCAACATTTTTCCCTTTTCCAGATGCAAAAAATGGTTGTCCGCCACCGTTACCTTCAATGTATTTGCCTAATTCTTTAATTACTGCATTAGCATTTAAACTTTTGGCAGCAACCAATTCTTTTGCAATATAACAATGGATATTTGGCGTATTATCTTCGACAGAAGCCAATACCACAAACGAATTTGGTTTGTAACTTCCAATTGCCTGTGCTAAATCTTTAGTAGCACTCATGCTCAAGTCCACTTGTTTTGCTAAAAAGTTAATTCCATTTATTTCTTGAAAATCGGCAGATAAAATAGTTTTCAATCCGTCTATCTTTTCTTTCAATAATTGTTCTAGTTGCTTTTTCAATTTGGCATTGTCTTCTTGCAAAGCAACTACCGCTTTAATCGTGTCTTGAGGATTTTTTAAAGTGGCTGTAATTTCTGCTAAAGTGTTTTCTTGATTGGTATAGAAATTCTTAACCGCAGCACCTGTAATGGCTTCAATTCTTCGAATTCCTGCCGCAACAGCACCTTCAGAAACTATTTTGAAATGCCAAATCTCGGCAGTATTTTTCACGTGAATTCCACCACAAAGTTCCATGCTTTGACCGAACTTAATAGCACGAACACTATCGCCATATTTTTCTCCAAATAATGCCATCGCACCTTCGTCCAATGCTTGCTGAATTGGAATACTTCTTCTTTCAATTAAAGGCAATTGCTCTTCAATTCTTGCATTTACAAAATCTTCTACTTGCTTAATTTCTTCGTCGGTAACTTTTGCAAAATGCGAAAAGTCGAAACGCAAACGGTCTTGATTTACTAAGGAACCTTTTTGCTCTACATGCGTTCCTAAAATGGAGCGCAATGCTTGATGCATCAAGTGGGTAGCGGAGTGATTTTTGGAAGTCGAAGTTCTTAAATCGGTGTTTACTTTGGCAACAAAACCAGCAGAAATATTCTCTGGAAGTTGTTTAGCAAAATGTAGAATTAAGTTATTTTCTTTTTTAGTGTCTATAATTTCAATGGTTTCGTTAGCAGAAACTAAGGTTCCTTTATCGCCAACTTGTCCCCCACCTTCTGGATAAAAAGGCGTGTTATCTAAAACTATTTGGTATAAAATTCCGTCTTTTTTAGAATCTACTTTTCGGATGCGAGTTATTTTCACTTCGTTTTCGGTTTGGTCGTAACCAACAAAAGTTTCTACATTTCCAGGAATTAAAACCGACCAATCTTCTGTTGATACTTCGGAGGCAGCACGAGATCGATTTTTTTGCTCTTGCATCGATGCATTAAATCCGGCTTCGTCTAGTTCGAATCCTTTTTCTCTTAAGATTAAAGCGGTTAAATCAATCGGGAAACCAAAAGTATCGTACAATTCGAATGCTTTTTCCCCTTGAATTATTTTTCCGTTGGATTCCAATATTACTTTGTCTAGCAATTGTAATCCTTGGTCTAAAGTTCTCAAGAAGGATGCTTCTTCTTCCCGAATTACATTGGTAACTAATTGTTGTTGTGCTTTGATTTCTGGGAAAAATTCGCCCATTTGATTCGCTAAAACTTCCACTAATTTATTAATGAATGGTTCTTTGGTATCTAAAAAGGTAAATCCGTAACGGATGGCACGACGTAAAATTCTACGAATTACATAACCCGCACCAGTATTGGATGGCAATTGACCATCTGCAATAGCGAATGCTACAGCACGAACGTGGTCTACCACCACACGAATGGCGATGTTGGTTTTATTTTGCCCTTCGGATATGTTTTTAATTTCGTTTGAAGTGTATTTTAACCCCGTAATTTGTTCTACTTTTTCAATAAGTGGCGTGAAAACATCGGTGTCGTAATTGGATGTTTTATTTTGTAATGCCATACACAAACGCTCAAATCCCATTCCGGTATCTACGTGTTGTGCAGGAAGTTTTTCTAGAGAACCATCCGCTTTACGGTTGAATTCCATGAACACATTGTTCCAGATTTCAACAACTTGTGGATGGTCGTTGTTGACCAAACTTTTTCCAGAAACTAAGGCTTTTTCTTCGGCAGAACGAATGTCTACGTGGATTTCAGAACATGGGCCACACGGACCTTGATCGCCCATTTCCCAGAAATTGTCTTTCTTATTTCCTAAGATGATTCGGTCTTCGTCAATAAGTTCTTTCCAAATATCCCAAGCCTCTTGATCGAAAGGAACATTTTCTTCGGGGTTTCCTTCAAAAACAGAAACGTATAAATTTTCTTTAGGAATTTTATATACTTCGGTCAATAATTCCCATGCCCAATTGATGGCTTCTTTCTTAAAATAATCGCCAAAAGACCAGTTTCCTAGCATTTCGAACATGGTATGGTGGTAGGTGTCGAAACCTACGTCTTCTAAATCGTTGTGTTTCCCGGAAACACGAAGGCATTTTTGGGTATCGGCTATACGCTTGCTTTTAGGGGTTCCGTTTCCTAAAAAGTATTCTTTGAATTGCGCCATCCCAGAGTTGTTAAACATTAGGGTTGGATCGTCTTTTAAAACGATTGGTGCAGAAGGCACTATTAAATGTCCTTTGGATTCAAAGAATTGAAGAAATTGCTTGCGGATGTCTTTTGATTTCATATGTTATTTTGCCCTGAAGGCGCTAAGTCACAAAGTTATTATTTTTATTTTTACGAATAGTGGTTTAAAATTTTATTTTCATACCATTGGCTTGCTTTTTAGCCCCGATTGAACCGATAGCTCTCGTGGAGGAACGGAACGAGACTAAAGGTGAAAGCGGGAATTGCATTAACTAAAGTGCCAAATGTTTCGCTCCTAAAAAAAACAAAAAATAGATTTAGAAGAAAACATTTCATAAATTTGTTGAAAGAACCATTGTTATTCTTAAAACGAGTACAAAAATAGTATAATTTAAGAAATGTCGAAGAAAGTTAAGTATTATTACGACCCCGAAAGTTTGGCTTACCGAATAATTGGCTCACAGAAGCGAAAAAAGTTTGGCTATCCTGCGCTATTCTTGTTGGCTTCGGCATTATTTGGGTTTTTATGCTTTGTGGTTTTAATGAATACTTCGTATTTTGAGACGCCAAAAGACAAGATTCAGGCTCGAGAAATTGAAAATTTGAAACTTAGCTATGCTATTTTGAATAAAAAAATAGAAGCAATTGATCAAGTAGCATCGGATTTAGAGGACAGGGACAACAATTTATACCGTGTGTATTTTAATTCTTCTCCGATTTCAAATGAAAAAAGGAGAGGTATTATTGATAAAAAAAGGTACCAAGAATTGGAAGGTTTTAATAATTCGGAGTTGGTGATTAATACATCTGAAAAAGTGGATGGGATTTCGAAAGCATTGGTAGTACAATCGAAATCGTTGGATGAAATTTTAAAATTAGCCAAAGCAAAAGATAAATTATTAAGTGCAATACCGGCAATTCAGCCTGTTAAAAATGAAGATTTAAAACACATGGCTTCGGGTTTTGGGTATCGAAGTGACCCATTTACTAAAGCAAGAAAAATGCACGAAGGAATGGATTTTACTGCAAGAACGGGCACTCCTATTTATGCTACTGGCGATGGGGTTGTGAAAAATGCAGACAATTCGTTATCGGGATTTGGTAATCATATTGAGATTAATCATGGATTTGGTTATTTGACATTGTACGGACATTTAAGTAAATACAAAGCACGACCAGGTCAACGTGTAAAACGTGGGGACATTATTGGATATGTAGGAAGTACTGGAAGAAGTCAAGCGCCACATTGTCATTATGAAGTGCATAAAGATGGAAAAGTAGTGAACCCGATTAATTTTTATTACGGAAATATTTCGGCAGCAGAATATGTGGCAATTTCAAAAATTGCGAATCAGGAAAACCAGTCGTTGGATTAATGTAGAGACGCGATTTATCGCGTCTTGATTTATAGAGAGGATAAATAGAGACGCGATAAATAGAGGCGCGATAAATTAAAAAAATAAAAATATGCAGATAGAATTATCTAAAGACAAATTATATTTTAGCATTGGTGAAGTTGCCGAGGCTTTTGGAGTGAATGCATCCCTTATTCGATTTTGGGATAAAGAATTTGATATTCTGAAACCAAAGAAAAATGCTAAAGGAAATAGAATGTTCACACAAGAAGATGTGAAAAATTTACAATTGATTTATCATTTGGTTAAAGAACGTGGCTTTACTTTGGAAGGGGCAAAAACGCATTTGAAAGAAGGGAAAAAGAAAACTTTGGATAAATTTGACATCATTTCGAAGTTGGAGGGCATCAAAGCTGAACTGACAAATATTAAAAATCAACTTTAGGAATGATTTTTGTATATGGAATAGAAACATTAAATAAACTTTAAATAAATTAGAAAATGGATTTTAAAAAATTTTTACCTTGGATTATTGGAATAGGGGCAATTTTAGTAATTGCTTTTTGGGTTATGGGTGTTAAAAATAGCGGTTTACGTTTCAGCCAAGCAACAGAGAAAGAATGGGGTAATGTTCAAACTTCTTACCAAAGAAGAAATGACCTTATTGGAAATTTAGTAAACACTGTTAAAGGTGCTGCTGATTTTGAAAAAAGTACTTTAACTGCGGTTATTGAAGCGAGAGCAAAAGCTACTGCAATTACTGTTGACCCTACTAATGTTTCTGCAGAACAATTAGCACAATTCAATCAAGCGCAAAGTGGTGTAAGCAGTTCATTATCTAGATTATTGGTTTCTGTAGAAAAATATCCAGAGTTAAAAGCAAATGAAAATTTCTTGAAACTACAAGACGAATTGGCTAGCACAGAGAATCAAATTTTAACTGCTAGAACTCGTTTTAACGAAAGTGTTCAAGAATATAACGGATATGTATTGGCAATGCCGCAAAGTTGGTTTTTAGGAAGTTACAAAGAAAAAGCTTACTTCCAATCGGTTGCTGGAGCAGATAAACCAGTAGAAGTTAAATTTTAACATGTCAAAAGTAGAAGCATTTTTATCGAAAGAGGAAGAGCTAGAAGTTGTAGAAGCCATTCGTTTGGCCGAACAAAACACTTCTGGAGAGATTCGAGTACATATAGAAAAAGAAACTTCCATTGCTCCCATGGAGCGAGCAGTGGAGGTTTTTGATTTACTAAAAATGGGGAATACCCAAGACCGAAATGGCGTTATTATTTATGTAGCTGTGAAAAGCAAACAATTTGCCATTTATGGCGACCAAGGCATTCATGACAAAGTAACCGATTCTTTTTGGGATAGTACTAAAGATATCATGTTGCACCATTTTAAAAATGGCAACAATAAGCAAGCCTTAGTTGACGGAATTAGTAAAGCGGGAGAGCAATTGAAAAATTATTTTCCGCACCAAGCGGATGATGTGAACGAACTTTCTAACGAAATATCTAAAGGAGAATTATGAAGATTTTAATTAAATTTCCGAAAAGCCTTTGGATACTTGCAATTTGTTTCATTTCTCAAGTAGGATTTTCACAGTTTACAATTCCTGAAAAACCAGATTTTCAAACTTCAGTTTACGATTATGCTAAACTACTTAGCGATTCAGAAAAACAACAACTTGAAGAAAAACTAGTTCGTTATTCGGATTCTACTAGTACCCAAATAGTAGTTGTAACTATTGAAAGTCTGAAAAATGAAGATATTGATGTGCTCTCTACCAATTGGGCACAAAAATGGGGAATTGGTCAAGCCAAACAAGATAATGGCGTAATGATTATGGTTGCCAAAGACGAACGAAAAGTAAGTATCCGTCCCGGATATGGTGTAGAAGACCGATTGGTAGCAGGAATTTGCGGTGAAATAATTCGGAATGTAATTGTTCCCGAATTTAAAGCCGGTAGTTATTACAATGGCCTTGACAAAGGTGCTGATGCTATTATTGAAGTCGTAAAAGGAAAATATAAAGGCACTCGAAAACACGACAATAAAAATGGTAGTTTGCCATTAGTAATCTTCCTGGTGCTTTTTGTAATTGTATTGATTATCATTTCTAGAAATAAAGGAACAGGAACTGGCTCTGGACTTGGCAGTAGCCCTAGTTTACTAGACATCATTATTCTCAGCAGTTTAGGAAGAAGTGGCGGTGGTGGCGGTGGCGGCTTTGGCGGCGGCTTTGGAGGTTCTTCTGGTGGAGGTGGCGGCTTCGGCGGCGGCTTTGGCGGTGGAGGATTTTCCGGTGGTGGTGCTAGTGGTGGCTGGTAACCTTTTAATTATTTGAAAATAAAAACACTATAAAAAAACTCGTTTAGAAATTTCTAAACGAGTTTTTTGGTTTTAATACCAATTGAATCCTCCACTTGATTTTTTCTCTTTTCCTGCAAATTTTTCTAATTTGTAAGTCAATGAAAACATTACATATCGTTTTAAAACCGTGTTTTCCTCATCTCTAATGGTGGTTGGAGTTATGGTTCTTATGGCACTCTGATTTTGATTTAATAAATCGTACACTTTTATCTTAGCCATTAATTTCTTTTCAAAAAAGCCATAAGACAAACTGGTATTCCATAAAAAGAAATCTTTTTTGAAACCATCTGCAATATTAGAATTATAAGTGTAGCCAAAGTCATTACCGAATATCCAATTTTTAGGATAGTAATTAGTTACCTGCAAGTTGAATTTATGCGTATAATTAGATGCCGAACCAATCACATAATTGGTATAATTAGTGGTGTTATACGAATAATTATAGGATGGATTTATTGTCAATAATTCGCCATAATCATACGTGAAATTTACTCTTGGAGAAAAAGTATAGGTTTTTGCTTGGTACATTTCACCATCCGTATATCCTTTAGAAAGTCCGAAATTGTTATTCATTCGCAATTCAAATCGGTATTTATTGGCATCCTTTTTAATGGTTTTATTCCAATACACCCCAAGCCAAGAGTTGTAAGTTCCTGAAACATTAGCATAAGTAGTAGTCCGTTTTTTGTTTTCATCATACGAAACCGAAGAAACTATTTGATTGTCATAAAAATTTCCTCCAGAATACATTCCATATCCTGATTTTGTGGCGTAATCATAATCTCTGTAAGAGAAGTAAATTCCGTGGTATTTATTCAAATCCAAATTAGGATTACCTATATAAGTATTTAAAGGATTGGCCAAATCCTCAATAGGAAGCATTTGTCTTGCAGAAGGAAGACTATAAGAGTAGTTATAATTTACCCATAAATTTTTAGTTTTGGTAAATCTGTAATTCCCATAAGCATTTGCATAAGGCAAAATAAATTCTTTATTTAGAGTAGAATTTACATTTAAATAATTGGCATCGTTATTAAAATTAATAATATTGGTACCTAAATTTACATTTAAATTGTATTTTTTTCTGCTGAAAATTATCCCAGTATTGGGTGTAAATGTTTTTTCTGTAGAATTAAAAGCATTTGTTAATAAATCATTTGCAACAGAATAGGATTCGTTGGCAGGATCGTAATTAAAGGAATTTCTACTGTCTTTATTTTTATCTATTTTATATTCCAACCCAACTTTTATTTGAAGAGAATCGGTAATGGGCTGTGTAAACTCAAACTCCGTTCGGTAATTAGCATTTATAGTTTTCGATTTATTAAACTGATTTCTGTTATCCTGAGTTACTGTTCCTTGATAGAAAACTGTATTAGACTGAAGGTAATCGTCTTCAGTAGTAGTTCCGTTTTCGTTTTCAAAAACCAAACTCAAATATTTATTTTTCTTTTTGAACGATTTTGTAAAGGACAGGGTATTATTGAACGTATTCGCATCGTTCTCATTATTAGTATTGGAAGTGCTAGAATTCAGCATTGCATTTGTAGCATCAAAAGAAGATTGGACCGCTAAATTTCTATTTTTAGTATTCGATTTGGTAAAATTAGGTTCAATTACTATAGAAGTTAAGGAGTCTAATTTATATTCAAATACAGAACTGACATTGTGCGTATATCGGTCTTCATTGGAACTAGAATTGGAGTTAGTCGTAAAATTTCCAGAAGGTAAGAAGTTAATTTGACTTGTTTTATTATCGTTCTTGGTATTGGCTCCCGAATAGAAATAACTCAAGGAAGATTCGGAGTTTTTAGTCCATTCATCCGAATAATTAATTCCAACTAAGTTAGATTGTGTTATGCCACTTCCGCCACCATAGCGCTTACCATCTATACTAAAAGAACCATCGGAATAGGTATTCATATTTCTCACTCGCCCACCTCCCATATTATCAAAAACTTCGTCCATTGAAAATCCAATGGAATTGATGTTGTTGGAAGAAGCAAGAACGCTAATTTTTCTTTTATTTTTAAAATAGTTTATCAAAGCGCTACTTTCATATCGCCCATCGGAACCTTTACCACCCATTACTTTTCCGAAAAAACCTTTATTCTTGTCTTCATCTATAGTAAGGTTTATGCTAGCAGAATTAGAACTTGCAGCCGCACCTGTTTTTTCTTCTTTTTTGGTTTTGGTATCCGTTATCTGAACTTTATTTACAATATCCGAAGGAAGATTTTGCAGGGCAACTTTTCCATCTTTGTCAAAAAATGGTTTGCCGTTTACTAAAATTTGGTTGACTTCTTTTCCGTTTACGGTAATTTTTCCATCGGCATCAATTTCAACACCTGGTAATTGTTTTAATAAGGTTTCTACATTGGCATCGGGACGCACTTTGAAAGAGGAAACATTGAATTCTAAGGTGTCTTTTTTAATTCGAATTGGTGGCGCTTGACCTTTAAAAACCACTTCGTTAAGTGATTTTATAGCTTCTTTTAACGATACAGTTCCAAAATCTTTATCCGCATCAATACTTTTTAAAGCTAATTTAAAATCTTCGAACGAAACAAAAGAAACTTTAAGGAATACCGGTTGGTTTATTTTTTTTATTTTGAATTCAAATTTTCCGTTTTTATCGGTAATCGTATAATCTACCACGGTAGAGTCTTTGGTATTAGAAAGATACACAGTAGCCGATTGAACAGGAGATTTGGTGGTTTCTTCTACTACTTTTCCTTTTAAGGAAACTACATTTTGCGAATACGATAAAGAGCAAATAAAAATCACTAAAAAACAGGCGTAAACTTTTGACATAAATATTTTTTTTGATTTAAGAGAACGCTGCAGTTCTAAGATTATTGTTTGTTGATAGGCTTCCCGAAGAACTTTAACATTTACAACATAAAAAAACTCGTTTAGAAATATCTAAACGAGTTTTTTATGCAATTAAAACTTAAATGATTATTAGGATTAATAAATGATTTTCTTAGTAACTACTCTTCCATCTTCTGAAGTAACTTTTACAAGTAATACTTCTTGCGAAGAAACAAAATTGGTTATTTCAAATTGTGACGAGTGAATATCTTTTTGATTGAACAACTCTCTACCTCTGATGTCGAAAACTTCAATAGATTCGATAATTGTATTGTTGGCATTAATCATTATATTTTGATTGTTTTTATAAACAATTACCGATTGCTCTGAAAATATAGATGCATTGGTATTTAAGGTAGAGTTAGTGTATCGCAATACAAAACGATCTTCAAAAGTTCCTGCATTAGAAACAAAGGTATAATTACTTGCTTTTAGATCTTGGATAACGTTCAATAATTTATCTTCCAAAAAGATATCTTGACCTGCAAATAAACCATCAAAATCAACTAAACTGATTGTAAAGGTTCCATTAGTATCGGCATGAAAACCTACAGGAACTCTATCCGAAATCTCAAACGGCAATGCTCTTCCTTGAATAGATAATGCAGTAGTTGCAGACAATGTGTAAATACAAACTGGTGTTTTGCTTAAAAGCTCACCATCATATCCTCTATCTAATCCAGAAGTAGCTCCCGAAGCATAACCAACAAGAGTTTGCTTGTAAGCTCCATTCGCATCATTTACTCCAATCCAAATTCTATGTTTTTCTTCTGGACTTGAAGCAGTTGCTGATGAATTATTTTTAAAAAACTGATTGTTATTTCCAGACAAACGCATAGAGTTTAAAAAAGTTGCAGATCCACCAGTATTTATTCCTTTAATAAAAAAGGATTCTCCTGATGCTATTTTACCATTTGGAATAGACATATTAAATCCATTGGATGGCGCAGCAGTTCCAGTTCCACCTAAATAATTATAAACTGCATAATCATCAGAAGTGTATTGGAGATTAGTAACCGCAGTATTATGAGTCCATAAATAAATTGTTCCTTCAACTGAAGAAGTATTTAATGCATTAGACAAAAATAAATCGGCACTTATTGCACTAGGATATGGATTTCCTATAAGATTGTAAATACTTGAAGCAATTGGAGTAGCTATGGTACCATTATTAGGCACACCCGTAAACAAGCCAGTAAATGTTTGTCTTAATGTTAAGTCATAGGTTTGTGGCCCTCTTATAATGTATCCTTTTCCAGGTGTCATTGAATCACTACTATCCATATTAGCCCAATTATCTATAGTAGTATCATAATAAAAGTATTTATCTGACAATGTTAATGGGGATAAGTTAAATAATGTTTGTGGACTAACCGGGGTTGACCAGTAATTGAAATCGTATCTATTTATTGGTTTGGTAATTCTACTATAATTGATATTACCTACATTCCCTCCATTATAAGTACCTGGTCCGTTAGTCACATCAGTTGGTTGATATAAACTTGACCCATCCTGGAAAGTTAATGTTCCAAAAGTCTTCACCACATCCAAAACCTTAAGTGTGAATCCGGAGTTTACAGTTAAAGTTGCAGCTGTATTAATTGTTAAATTACGTGAAAAAGCATTTGCGCTAATAATTGGACTAAAGGTTGTTCCTGAAGAAATAGAGACACAATCTGTGTCTGCTGGCACTCCAATAGGATTCCAGTTGGAGGCGTTTGACCAATCAGTAGATATACTACCATTCCATGCTTTACCAATGCTAATTGTAAAAGTCATTGGTGGACTTTGACATCCTGTATTAGCAACGGTTAATTCGCCAGTATAAGTTCCACCTGGCACACCTGCAGGAACAGAAATTACTAATGGATTTGTAAACGGAGTAGTTAAAGGACTTGTAAATGCCACATTAGCAAAGCCTGTACTCAATGCTGCTGCACTCCAGACTATTTTATATTTATCTGGTGTTCCATAAGGATTACTATAACCAATAGTGGTTGTTTGAGCACTAGCATTAAGACATAAAGTAGCTGCCGCTGCATCTAAAATTATAGTTGGCTGTTGATTTATTGTAACTGTAAACGGACTTCCTGAACTTTCGCATCCATTATTTTGAACCGTAATAGTTCCTGTGTAAGTTCCTCCTAATGTCCCTCCAGGAACAGTAATATAAATTGGACTTGATAACAAATTTAAATTTGTAACATTTGCAAAACTATTTGATGGCAATGCATTCCAATTAATACTATAGGTAGTTGGAGATCCTGTAGTTGCGGTAAACACTAATGGTCTTGTAGTTTGGATTACGCTACCACATAACGATTGTACTGAAGGAGCTGTAGTTATTGATAATTTTGGTTTTATAATTATTAAATAAGTAAATGGTAAACTTTCACAACCATCTGTATTTGTTACTATTAAATTACCAGTATAAGTGCCTCCTACTGTATTTGCAGGAACATTAATTGAAATGGTTGATAGTGTTAATGGCTCTCCATCTACTGGATCAAATCCTAGAGAAGAATCATTAGAAGTTGTACTATAAGCTACAGGATTTCCGGTCACTGCACTATAGGATAATTGCACCGTTTGACTATTTGGACTATAACATAGCGTTGTAGAAGCAGAAGCAGAAGAAAATGTAATTGTTGGCCTTGGTTTTACTGTAATTGTTACAGGTGCACTTGAAGAAGAACAACCATTACCATAAGTTGATGTTAATATATAACTTGTATCTGTTATTGGACTAGCATCTGGATTTAGAATATTTGTTGCGCTTAATCCTGTTGCTGGAGACCAACTAAGTATAGGATTAGTATATCCTGTAACAATTATGTCATCAACTCCAATATCGGAAGAACCAACTCCTACGTCACTGGTTCCAGTGATTTTTATTCTTACTGAATTAAATCCAACCCCAACAAAATTATTTAAACTAATTGTTAATTGAGTCCATGAACCATAGTTATTATAAGAAGCAGCCCCAACTTGAGAATAGGCTCCTCCGTTGTTATTAGCATAAACTTTCAGGAAGTCGGAACCCGCTGAGTTGTAAATCCAAAAAGTTAAAGTAGAAACAGAATAAGTTGTCATATCCATAGTAGGCGATATCATGTCACCACTTACTGCACTTCCAACTAAGGTAGAGTAAAAATAACTGCAGAAACCTGTATGGCCAGCACCAGCCCATGTATTTCCACTTGAGGTAGCCTCAAAAGTTGTTCGGAAATCTCCAGGACTACGCCCACCGTTAATAGTTCTAGTCCAAGTTGATGGCCAAGTCCCAGCATTAAAATCTTGACTTAATACTGTAGTCGGGAAGCCCAATGCTGATGCTCCTAAAGTAATTGAACTTCCAGAACAAATACTAGGAGAAGGCCCAGGAGGATATGCAACAGGAGTACTTGGAATTGGGTTAACAGTAAATATTGTAGAACTTGTTCCTGTAGCTTGCGCATTTGAAACTGTAATAAAACCAGTTGTTGCTGAAGCAGGTAAAGTAACTGTTATAGAAGTATCTGAATTTACGGTATAAGTCAATGCACTCACTCCATTAAACTTTACTGAGGTAGCATTTGTAAAATTACTTCCTGTTAAGGTTACTATTGGAGTCGTTCCGACACAGGTACTTGTAGGAGTAAAGCTTGTAATTTTAGGAACTGTTACACATACAATTGACGCATTCCATCCTGCATAAGTAACTGAAGTATCTGAAGTGAATTTAAAGGTTAAAGATCCATCAGTAGCTGTTGAAATTATTGTGCCTGGAGAATGAGTTCCATAAAACGATCCTGCAGGACAAGTTGAAGCAAGAATTCCTACTGGTAAACCAGAAGAAATAAGTGGAGCAGTTGTACTATTTCCATTATAAATTGACAATCCATCCCATGAATTTTCTGTTACAAAAGAATTAAATGTAACTTTCAACTTTGAGTTTGGTGATGAAGGATAAAAAGTATAAGTATAAATTTCATTATTACTATAACTGTTCACTGGTCCTGCACTATCATAAAAAATAACATTACATGAAGTGAAACTACCATTTGCCATGTTAATAACATCTTGATTCACTGTGATAAAATAAGGCAATAACATTACCCAAGGATTTGGTGTTCCACAATTGGAACGAACCCAAAAATAATAGGTTCCATTTACAGTTAAACCAGTTAATGCAACTGAATTAACCCCAGTAACAGTTCCAGACGGGGTGGATGTTGGTGTTGGAGGGATTGGTGATGTACTATAATAATAATTATATACACTATTTGGAGTCAAACCAGCATCTGTCCATGTAATTATTGCAGAAGTACCTGTAATACTTGCCGTAGTTAAAGCCGACGGTGTACTTGGAGCACATGGTGGAACAGGAACTACAATAAGAGTATAATCCTCCATCTCACCTAATCCTGAACCATTAATAGAACAAGAAGTGTTAGCCCCTACCCAACTGGTGGAAACACGCATACGGTAATTACCTGGTGTTTGCCCATTTGGAATTGCAAAGGCTCCTGTAAACGGTCCTAATAGATAAGTGGTTGTAGCTAAAATTGTTTCTCCAACATCTGCAAAATCGCCATCTTGATTCCAATCAATCCATATATAATAGAAAAAAGTTTGATCTGTTGAATCTGTTCTAACACTAGTTATAGAATAATTAATCAAAGAAGAAGGAAATTGCGAACACGATTGAGTAGTATAATTTGCATAACCACCCGTTGTAAATCCAGTAATATTATTTGTAATATTTGTAATACCTGCTGTAGTTGAAAAACTATTTACAAAAGTAGTTACGCTTGATGGTGCTGTTGGTATGCAATAAGTAACACCTATAGTAGTTAAAGAAATTGTACTAGAATAGGATGTCCCACAAGAATTGTTATTGGTACTAACTCTATAATAATAGGTAGTTCCTGCTCCTAAACCGGCAACAGGCCAAGTATTCACATTACCAACAAGCAAGTTATTATACCCAGTTACAAAAGATGTAAACGTACTGCTTGTGGAAACGTCAAGATAATATGCGGTGACCCCAGCAATTAAATTCCAGTTTGCAGAAAAAGCAGAAGTCGTTATAGCTGTTGCTGCAGCTGCAGATGGAACAGCTGTTGGCGCAGTTATATTTACAGCACCAGAAATAGCTGTGGTAACCGTGCACCCTAATGTACTAGTAATTACACAATAATAATATAATGTACCAACGGTTGTAGTAAGTGGAGTATAACTAGAACTATTTGTTCCTACAGCTGTACCTCCTATTGTAGTTGCAGTAGCGTTACTAAACCATTGATAGGTACTTACTATTCCGCCTGATGCAGCAGCTGTTAAAGCAGTTGCATTTGTTGCATTTTTACAAAGATTTTGGATAACCGTAGATGGTGAATTTGCTAACGCAAAAGAACAACTAGCTATTATAAAATTTAATGAAGGTGACCAAGGGCTATAACTATCTGGCAAGGAACCACATCTAGAGCGAACCCAAACATAATAAGATCCTGGGGTTAAACCTGTAATACTATAGGAATTTGTTGTTAAATTTGAACCTTGAGGAGTTACAGCTCCTGTTGGAGGAGTATTACTTGTACTGTAATAAACATCATAATTAGCTGCACTTGTAGTATCCCATGTTAAAGAAGCATTTGATGCCCCAACAACTGTAGTTGCTAAACCTGTTGGGGTTGGACAACGAACACAATCTACCTTTATATTAAAACCTGCAGCATTTGTTGCGGCATCTGAGGTAAATTTTATTGTGATAGAACCATCTGTAGAAATTGAAGATATATAAGTTGAAACAACTGGAATAGTTGTAGCAGTATGCGTTAAAAGATTAGTGGTTGCATTTAAAGCCGAGCCATTATCATCCCAAACTTCAATCTTGTCTGAAGCAGCACCTGTATAAGTAACAAACTGAATCCTTACCCGATCTCCTGCCGTATAGCCTATTCCGGTAGGCTTAAAGGTAACTTGATTGATTTGATTTGCATTATATTGATCTGGACCTCCATTATCATAAAAATTATATACTGCATTAGAGTCAACATTGATTGTTCCACCAGTACAATTTGCTATAGCAGTTCCATTGCCAGATTGAATAGGTGATACAATAGTATTTTCTGGATAACCACTACTTAATGTTCCATCACTTTTATAGGTATCCCATGAAATATCATCAATAACTAAAGAACCTGACGAACCGCCTACAGCAGGTGTTCTGAGGGTTGTGTCTGTAATTCTAAATTGAACATTTGGATAAGTGTTGGAAGGAAGTGTTACAGAAACTAATTGATAACCTGTAGTTATTGAAGAAGGAAGTGTATATCCAGCAACGGTATTAATATTTATTGGAGTAACAAAACCATCTGTAGAATATTCAACTAACAACGAAAATGTACCTGTAGCTGTTGCACTAGTTTTAACATAAAATGAAAAAGTTTTAGCATAATTTATACTAGGTGTTTTCAACCATGTATTCTGTTTGGTACTTAACATAAAATAGATGCCGGATCTTGGAGTTTGTCCAGAATTAGTAAACACAGGACTGGCAAAAGTTGAAGTCACAAAAGAAGATGTAAAACCAGTTGGAGGAGTTGTTCCTGCAGCACTAATACTCTCAAACCGAGCATATGGCCCAATACACTGTGCGTTTAAATTGATTTTACTAAATAATATTAAAAGCAAAACAAGAAGAAATCTTGATTTAGCAGAAATGTTAAATGTATTCTTAAATCTGATAGGTATTAATTGTGTCATATTGATATAATTTAAGGCGGTTAAAAATACAATTTTTTTTTGTTTTATTTAAAAAAAAATGATTTATCCTTATAAATTCGATAAAAAACATAAATTCTCGATAAAAAAATCAAATAACATTTGCATTAAATATTTATTTTTGAGCTATCAACAACATAAATACAAAGCATCCGAAGTAATAATTAATGAAATAATTTAAAAACCTAATCCAATACTTGAAATATAATTTTTTTACTTTAATAGAACGCAATTAGTTTTTGATAAGATATAGATACAAACAATTTTCCTAACAAACAATACCCCCTTATATATCTTTTATTGCTAATACAAAAAAGGGAAGAATTTTAGACATAGGCTCCTTTTATCTTTAACTCCATTGCATTATCAGATTCACAATATTAATAGTAATTAACTAATAAAAAACCGCCTCGGTTAGGAGACGGTTTCTGAAAATTATTGAAGTTTATCGTTTAATAACTCGAATGTTTTTTACATTTTCTCCCTGACTAATAACTACATTATAAACTCCCGACGGAAAATCATTTCCAATTTCAAATTCTTTAATTTGCTTCTTTTCAATAATTCTATTATCAATAAGTTTTCCTAACATATCATATACTTTAATCTGTAAAGTTTCTTCTTCATTAGTTATTACTTCTAATTTGAAATTGTCCGCAAATGGGTTTGGATATGCTTTAGCGTCAAACAATTTAAATGTTTCTGTTTTTATTTCTGTTTTTGAAACTCCACCTAAAGTAGTTAAATTACATATTCTTCCATATTCTCCCCAATAACCTCCAATTTTAACTTTTACTTGAACCGAATAAGTAGTTGCAGGTAACAAACCTGGAACAGTATTCAAGCCAAATGCACGAAGCGTAGTATCAAAAACATAACTATATCCTAAAGTAGCATTTGTAATGCTAAATCTATAGGCTGTAGCATTTGCTACTAAATTTGCATAAATCATTTCTGTAGAACTAACAGTTGTATAATCACATTGTGAATTTTGCAAACTTGTTGTTGGAAATACAGGTGTCGTTATAGTACAACTTTGCCCGAAAGGCAGATAGGTTCCATCCGTATTCCTAACTGCTACCTCCACTTTATAAGTAGTATTAAAAGTAATAGAACTCAATAAATTGAATCTAAATTCTCTTAAACCTCTATCAATTGTTTGCACATCATTTGTAAGTAAGTTAGTTACTTTAAATCGGTAACCTGTTGCATAAGTAACTATATTAGCATACACTATATCGGTCATCAAAGATAAAGTGGTACCGCATTGTGAAGTTACTACCTTCGTTGTAGTTGCAGGAGTTTTAACCTCACAAGCAGTTCCATAAAAAGGTTGCCATACATTGTTTAAACGAACCGATACTTCTATTTGATAATAAGTATCAAAAGCATAACTTACTAATTGAGTAAATTTAAATACTCTTAGACCTGTGTCAAATGTTTGAATGTCTGCAGGATCATTACTTACTAAACCAGAAATAATTTTAGTTATTCTCCAACGGTATCCTTGTGCGTTTGCAACTAATACTGCCATTACTTGGTCATCAATTAATCCTAAAGTGATTCCGCATTGTGCTGGAATTACATTTGAAACTATAGGAATACATCCACCAGGTAAACCAACGTTGTCTATATATCCGTTACAATCATTATCCACTCCATCATAACAAACTTCTACTGCACCCGGATGGGTGTTAGCGCGAGTATCGTCACAATCAGTCCCTAAAGTAGTTGCAGAATATCCTAATGGTGTTGTTGCGCCATAACATAAAGAAACTGCCGTTCCTAGGGTATAATGATCCCCATCGGCGTCAACATAGAAACTTCCTGTACGCCATTTTGCTGCATTAGTATCTTCACAATCAGCACCTAAACTTGTTGCAGAATATCCTATAGGGGTTGTTGCTCCGTAACATAAAGATACCGCTGAACCAATAGTATAATGATCACCATCGGCATCAACATAAAAACTTCCTGTATGCCATATTGTAGCATTAGTATCATCACAATCGGTATTATTTGTAACATATCCTGAAGGCACACCAGAACAAGAAGGTTGCGTTACTGCTAAATTACCAAAACCATCATTATCGGCATCGGCATAATAGTTAACATTTGCATTAACAGTCAATTGACCACTAACATTAGCAGTTCCATTCCAAAAGCCTCCATTATATCCTCCATATTGCCAAGCACAAGTGCTTGGACGATAACGGAATGTATAATAATAAGTTCCTGTTGATGGTGGCGTAAAGGTGAATTTATATTCGTCATTATTTCCACTGTCCACATTATAAGTTGCAGCAGTCCAATTGGTCCATGTAGCTGGATCTGTATTGGTGCTATTGTAACCAAATTCTACAGTAATTCCAGTACCTTGCCCAACATTATCCGTAACACCTGATTGATACACTTGTCCATAGGCATCTAAAGTTCCTCCTTGACAAATATTTCCTGATGCAGGCCATTGCAAGTTAGCCCAAGTTATAGCACTGATTTCATTAATAGTATAATTAGCCTCTACAGCAACACCACAATCTCCAGTAACTCTAGCATAATAAGTACCTGGCCCTGCAGTTAAAGTAGAACTAGCACCCAAATTAGTACCGGCTCCTCCTGCTCCTGTGTACCAAGTAACAATTGCGTTTGTACCTACAACACCATTTGCTGTAAGTAGAGTTGTAGCTGAAGCACAAATTGGGTTAGTTGTAGCGGTAATATTCGTAATTGCTACATCTACTTTTGCTCCAACTGTAACACTTGCTTCTGCAGGTGTTCCGCAATCGCCTGTAACTTGAGCATAATAAGTTCCAGGACCTGCAGTTAATGTTAGTCCAGTTCCTTTATTAGTTCCTGTTCCACCAGTTCCTGTCCACCAAGTAACTAATGCATTATCTCCATCAACTCCATTAGCAGTTAAAGTAGTAGTGGCATTACTACATATTGGACTTGCAACTGCACTTGCAGAAGCGATAGCTACTGGAGTTTTAACTGTAATTGAGGCCGTATTTGAAGCCGTGCAAGTACCATTTGCTGCCAAAGCAGTATAGGTAGTTAATCCTGGAGTAGCCGATTTTACGTATACTGTTGTCGCATTGGCATTGGCAACATAAGGAATAGTTGCCGCTGCATCGGTATATAATGCAGTAGTTGGCGACCAAGTAATGAATGGCGTTAGGGTTTTAGAAACTCTGATATTATCTAACAACCAACCATTATAAAAATTAGACCCATCGGTTGTATATCTAAATCGAATTCTAAATTGAGAACTAGTTAACGCAGCAGCAGGAATAGTAATTGTTTCTGATTTCCAATTAGCATTAGATGGAATGCCTGAGCCAACCGAAATCCAATCAGGATAACTCATGGAAGAAAAGACAACTCCAGAAACTGGTACAGAATTTAAAGTAGTAATTAGAGTTCCGCTACCTGCATAAGAACTAGTTGGGAAAGTAGTCCAAGAGGTACCTCCATTGGTAGTGTATTGAACATATCCACCATCGTAAGTAGTGGTAATCCCTTCCATATTTGCAATATGAGAAAAAGTCAATTGTGCTGCACTTGCATTAGTCAAGTCAATATTAGAATTCATAGCATATTGCACATCTGCATTAGTACTACCAGTATTAAATAATACCGATCCAGAACCTTCACTATACAAAGAACTCAAAGTAGCAGTGCCTGTTCCGCTAGTTGAAGTTAATGAAAAAGAAGCAGGTAAAGTATTTGCTAACTCTAATAATGGTGTTGTACTATATACGCCACCCGAAGCAACAATAGACTGTATTGCATTTGGACAAATAGATGCTGTTGAAGGTGTTAATGTAATTGCTGTTGGTTTAGAATTTACAATTACAGTAATTGTTTGTGTATTAGTCATTGCTCCAGCCACACCCGTTACGGTATAAGATGTTGTTGTGGTTGGACTTGCTGTAACCACCGCACCACTCGAGGTATTTAATCCTATGCTTGGCGACCAAGTATAAGTATATCCTTCAGTACTCGAAGCGGTTAACGTTGTACTAGAACCACTACATATTGTAGCACTTGGAGACGGGGTAATGCTAATAGGAATTGGAGTTGCTTTTATAGCAACTGCATCTAATGCACAGTTGTTTCCAAACTCAGAATGGAATTTAAACCCTACATAAACGGTTGCTTGATTTCCTGCTGCAACTGGTAAAGTAAGTGATTTTAAATTCCATTGTGCAGATCCACTAGCAAGACTACTATCGTTTCTTGGATACAAAGATCCAGCATTAACCCAAGTAGTTCCATTTAATGAGTATTGCACTTGTACACCTTCATTTAAATAAGCCCCAGAGTTATACGAAGAATTATTATTATTTCTCCATTGGAACGATACATCTACAGAATTTACTCCAGTGGTAGTAATCCCTGGAGAAACCAATCTAGTTTCATTACCTGCAGTAATATTAAAAGAATTCCAAAAAGCATAATCAGCCCCCTCTGGTGAAGTAGTTGTCGGATTAGAATTTGAAGCCAAAAATGTTAACAAAGAGGTTCCAACCACGGTCAGTTGTGTCCAACAAGCAGGAATGGAAGTAGCATTAAATCCTTCCAGAACATTTAACGCAAAATTTCCGCAAGCAGTTGTAAAAGTACCTGAACCAGTCCAGTTACTCTTGTCTGTTCCATTACAATTTGAGCGAACCCAGAAATAATAAACAGTATTAGAAGTTAAACCAGTAACATTAGCAGTTAGCACCCCTGCTCCTACACTACCAGATACTGTTGTTCCAGCAGTTGGCGCAGTAGCATTTGTACTATAATAATATTCATAACCACTTGCAGGAGGAGTTGTTGCAGCAGCCCAATTTAAAGTAGCAGATGTTGCTGTAATAGCCGTAGTAACAGAAACACTTGCTGGGGCAGATGCACAGGCTGGAATAGTTTGTATTTTAAATTCATCTAAACCTTGATTACAAAATCCTGATCCAAAATTAGAACTAGCTCTAAATCTAATCATTACGGCTTGACTTACATATGCCGTTAAATCAATGGTATTTAATGACCAAGCAGATGTTGTAGTTGTTTGTGTTCCTGCTCCGTGAGTATATAATGTACTCCAAGTAGTTCCAGAATTTGTAGAGATTTCAACAAGCAATGGTGTTGCTGAACCTGTTGATCCTAGCCAATAATTATATATAAATTGCTTAGGAGTAGCATCTAAAACAAAAGTAGGTAATGTTACATTATACGTATTATAAGTTGTTGAAGCGTTAAATACATTTAATGCTAAAAAATTAGTTCCAGAAGCTGGAGAAGTTACCCCATGGGAAGCATCGGAAGAAACCGCAGTCCAATGGTATGATGCTCCAACAGTTGTTTCACCTACAGTAAAACAAGAAGGCAAAGTTGCAGAAGAAATACTTTCCAACCATGGGAAAGAGGAAATTGCAACACAAGTTGTAGCAAAAGTTACTTTAGTGCTATTGGCACTATAAAAACCTCCTAAAGCACATGCTTGTCTTACATATACATCATAAGTTGTAGAACTAGACAAACCGGTTAAAGCATAAGGAGTTGTTGCAGAACTTGACGCAATAGTACCTCCTGTTCCAGCAGTTGCACCAGTTCCAGGTGTAAATCCAGCAGCACCATATTCTACTATATAGTTTCCAGAACCAGTCCAAGTTAAGGTTGCTCCTGTAGTTGTAACTGTTCCAGCAACTAAACTTGCAGCAGCAGAACATACCGTAACTTGACTATTAGTTAATGGTGAAGTGGTGAAATATTTAGGCCCACCTGTACAAGAACTACTATTATAAGACATAACATAATAGTAATAGGTAGTTCCAGCAATTAAACCCGAATCGGTAAAAGTAGTTCCAGTAGGTACAATTACCGTTCCACCTCCCAAAGAATTTCCTGTAGTATATGCCGTACCATCTACAGGGTTACCTGCTAAAGTAGAAGAAGTACTTCTAATTACTAAATATCCTGTTGGTGGGGTACTAGCAGCAGTAAAAGAACCAGATAAAGTTGTAGTAGTAACTAAAGAAAAAGTCAAAGTTGTTGGTTGTGCTGTTGGCGCTACACATGCACTTACAGACGGAACAAAATTCCCTGCATCGGCACCAATATCTGTTGGTGTTAAACCTGCACGAGTTTGTCCGTCAAAATCATCTGTAACAGTACCAATAGCCAAACCTGTTCCTTCCACTGGTGTAGGATTGGAAGCACTAATATGTAAATCAGGTGTAGTTGCAGCAGGCGCAATAAATTGTGGATCTCCATTATAACTGTTGCTATCTTGTGTTGTTCCTGTTTGCACACTAGCCAAACTTGTTCTGTCGGCACTAATTACATTTGCCAAAACTCCTCCAGTTCCACTAACAAAATAATCATTATAATTAATGGTTAATCCTGTTACACTTGGCTCTATAAAAGCATAGTGTTTACCAGTTCCGGTGCTATTACTTCTTGCATTTGAAAAAATATTATTCCTAATACTTCTTGTATTTGTAGTAGAATTATTAAAAGCATAACTCATAGCACTTCCTACAACAGAAGCGCCACCGATATAAACACTATTAAAGTAAAAATTATTAGTCCCTCCAGTAGATTTTATTCCACTTATAGCATGTCCACCTGTTAGATCAGTTCCATCCGATTTAACTCCTAAACGAATCATATTGTTTTGATAGGTTGCGGTTCCACCAGCAATTTCAACTCCATTTATAGAAGAAGCAACAGAAGTTGCAACTGAAAACGAATGGATATTATTTTTTGCAATTACGTTAGTTCCTGTTGAAGCGTTAAAATAAATACCATCTACAACTACTGCAGTAGCACCCGAGTTACTATTATTCAATGCATAAATAGTGTTTTGAGTAATACTATGATTAGCAGAACTTCCTTGATTGGAAATTCCTACTAAAGATGCTGTTATTCCAGTACCGGTTCCTCCTGCAGCAGTAATATTTCTTATCGTATTATTTGTAGCAGTCATTGCTGGAGCAGAATTTAAAATTCCCTCGGTTACTGAACCTGTTGCGGTTGCTGTATTACTAATGGAGTTAGAAATAGTTCCTCCAATTGTATTTCCTAGAACAGACCAAGCAACAGCTAAACTAGTAAAACATCGCAACCCATAAAAATTACTTGCGCCAGTGTTAGAATTAGATACCGTAATTCCTCCAATATTGTTATTATTGGTTGTCCAATTACTAATACCCCAATTTAACATTCCAATAACATCGGACGTAGAAGTGGAAGAAGAAGTATAAGTAATACTTCCTGTAGAAGACATATCTCCTATAGTATTTCCTGTAACATCCCCAATGGTTGTTAAACCAGAACTTACATATACCCCAATAAATGGTGATGCGGTTGAAGTGCCACTTCCTGCGCCACTAACTGCAATTGCTTTAATAGTGTTTCCTTGAACACTAGTTGCTGCTGTTGTTCCAACATTTAAATAAATTGGAGTAAATATACTTCCAATAGTTTCAACAAGATTATAGGTTCCCGTTCCTATTGCGGAAGAATATCCAATAGTATTTCCAGAAATAGAATAAAATGAAGTAGAAGACGCATTTGTAATGTAAATAGCAGAATGATTCGCACCTGTTGTCTGTGTTCTTGTTGCTGTTTGATAAAACTTGTTTCCAGAAATAGTAACATCTTGCGTACCCGTTGTAATATATATTCCGGCACTAGCAACTGCTGCACCAAAATAGTCATAAATAGAATTGTTAACGATACTATTTCCACTATTATTTAAAGTATTACTTGTTCCTCCAAAATGAATTCCTTTGGTTGGTAAATTACTTCCTGCAGGACCTATAGTACAATTTGAAATGGTATTATTATCACTTCCTGTAGTAACTGCGCCGGCTCCAAACCAAATATTCCCTCCATTGGTTCCTGCTGTCATGGTTGAAGAACCAAGAATAATACAATTGGTAATCGTATTATTAGTAGCATCCGTATCCAATTTAATGGTACTTGTACCAGAAGTTGCAGCAGTACTTAAATTAGAAATAGTTAAACTATTACCTCCAGAATTTAATCCATTTATGGTTACATTATCTGCTCCAGCAAAATCAATTAATGGAAGAGCTACCGAACCACTAATTGTTCTGGCTCCACTTGGGTTAATCAATAATGAAGTCCAATTAGTAGAATTTGTCAATGTAACTGCTCCAGTTTCTGTAGTTATGTCAGCAGTTACTAATACCGAAACTGTTCCAGTATGTGCGGTTCCCGTGTTTAAAACAGAAAAAAGACCTCCTGCAACAGTAAAAGTAGAATAGCCAGTAGGAATATTAGCAAGAGTTCCACCTGAACTTGTTACAATAATTGCTCCGGTTTGAGCAATACTAAATTCGGCAGTTAAAAAAACCAACAAAAAGCTGATTAATGAAACTGACATTTTCGAAAATTTTCTTTTAGAAGAAAACATTGTTTGTGTAAAGTTTTTCATAAATTCAATTGTTTACGTTATTTAATAATATAAATGACTTAATCAATTATATTAATTTAAAATTAATAGTAGGTTGAAAATAATATACTTTACTGCACTTGGGTAACAGAAGAAGCAATTGTAATAATCTAAAAAAGAAAATATTTAGATTAAGTTATTAAACATAAAAACCCCATAGGCATTTATGAAAAAATGTTTATGTTTTACAAAATTTATTTTTGAAAAAACACAAAATTAAGAACATAGAATAATTAAAATCGACAAAATACTTAAATATAAAGCTAAATGTTTGTAAAAATAAAAATATTGATTTTAAAGGACAAATATTATCGATGAAAATAAATTAAAATCGTTTAAATGAAAATTAATGCTGTTTAGAAAAAAAATCCGTTTAGCTTATCAAATTGATTTAATTAGTCATTGTTTCTATTGAACAACTATTAAGTAATTAAATTGGATATTATTTGAAATGGTAATTTTGATGTTAGAATTTTCAAGTTATGGTTAATGTAAAGTTTGACTTTAGCAAATGTATTATTATAGTAGAAATAAAAATTCCTAACAGATTTCGAAAATCTATTAGGAATAAGTAAGGGTGTTTTTATAATTAAAGTAACTTATCAATAATCATTTCTTCGGTGATTCCTTCGGCGTCGGCCTTGTAGTTCTTGATGATTCTGTGGCGAAGTATTCCAACTGCAACTGCTTTTACATCTTCAATATCTGGAGAGAATTTTCCGTTGAAAGCAGCATTGGCTTTGGCAGCCAATATTAAATTTTGGGAAGCTCTTGGACCTGCACCCCAGTCTAAATAATTTTTTACAAACTCATTCGAAAGTGCATTGTCTGGTCGTGTTTTACTAACTAAAGTTACCGCATATTCAATTACATTATCGGCAACTGGAATACGGCGAATTAAGTGTTGGAAATCGATAATTTCTTGCGCAGTAAATAATGGATTTATAGTTTGTTTCGCATCGGAAGTAGTACTTTTAACTACTTCTACCTCTTCTGCAAAAGAAGGATAATCTAATTTAATTGCGAACATAAAACGGTCTAACTGGGCTTCTGGCAAAGGATAAGTTCCTTCTTGCTCAATTGGGTTTTGGGTTGCTAATACAAAATAAGGTAAATCTAATTTATAGTTTTGTCCTGCAATAGTTACTGAACGTTCCTGCATCGCTTCTAATAAAGCTGCTTGTGTTTTTGGTGGTGTTCTGTTAATCTCATCGGCAAGGATAATATTAGAAAAAATAGGTCCTTTGATAAATTTAAATTGACGATTTTCATCAAGAATTTCACTTCCTAAGATATCGGATGGCATTAAATCGGGAGTAAATTGAATTCGTTTAAAACCCAAACCCAAGGCTTGTGAAATTGTATTTACCATTAAGGTTTTAGCTAAACCAGGAACCCCAACTAAAAGTGCGTGACCTCCAGAAAAGATACTTAACAACACTTGGTCAACAACAGCGTCTTGACCAATGATTATTTTAGATATTTCTTTTTTAAGTTCTAATCTTTTTTGAACTAGATTTTGAATTGCTGCTACGTCGGACATAATATTTGAGTTTGAATTTGGAAGTTTGTAGTTGGGAGTTAGCAAAATCTGTGAACTAACATCTGCTTACAACGGACTATTTTTTTAGCCAATTATTAGTGAATTTACAATCTTTATATTCTCCGTTAATCTTGATATACGTTTCTTTAATTTTATTTTCTGACCATTTTGCAATGGCATTAATTTGTTTTTCTTTAAGCGCTAAATCTTTAATTTTGGTATAATCTTTACTAAAATCTGCTACGTGTTGCTCAATTTTATTGGTAACCATAATGATTTTATAACGTTTTCCAGCCTTAGGGTCTTCATCTAAAATTACTGAGGAAACTTGACCATTGCTCATGTTAGAAACTTGACTGTAAAATTCAGGATCCATTTTAGTTAATTCAAAATGGGTGTCTTGTGTTTTTGGATTGATTAATGTCCCTCCATTAGCACGAGTTTCTTTTTCATCAGACAAAGTTCTAGCAGCATCTGCAAACGTAATTTCTTTATCTTGAATACGTTTTTTAATCAATTCAATTTTATCTTTTGCTTCTTTTAAAGCATCTGGAGTAATTTTGGCAGCCATTAAAATATGACGCAATTCCAAATCTTGTCCTTTAATTTTTTCTAAATAGATTATATGAAAACCAAATTCCGTTTCGAAAGGTTCAGAAATTTCGCCTTCTTGTAACGAATAGGCAACATCTTTAAATTCTTTTACAAAAGGAGTTTTTTTGTTAATTTTATAGAATCCACCGCTGGATCTTGAACCTGGATCTTCAGTATATAATACCGCTTTAGTTGTGAAACTTGATCCTGCCATTACTTCTTTTTTAATCTCTTTTAATCTATCTATAACTGCTTGCTTTTCTGCCGCAGAAACTTTTGGAGTAATAACAATTTGCGCCATTTCTAATTCAGCACCTAATAAAGGTCTTTCCGATTCTGGAATTTTCTTAAAGAAATTTCTAGTCTCTTCGGGTGTGATTTGAATTGGATCAATAATCTTTTTTTGCATTTCTGCAGCCAATTTTTGTTGCTTTAGAAGTTCAAAAAGTTCCGTTTTAAATTCGTCTTCATTATTCTTTTTGAAATATTTCACCACATTCTCCATAGACTTCAATTGCTCTACCATATAGTCTAGTTGTTGGTTCATTTTTTCTTTTACCTCCTCGTCTTTAACTACAATAGAATCCTGAATAGCTTGGTGCGCATACAGTTTGTCTTCAAGTAATTTTCCTAACATTTGACAACGGGTAATATCTTTAATGGAATTTCCAGAACTTTCAATTTCTAAAAATGCTTTATCAATATCAGAATCCAATACAATATAGTCTCCAACAGTGGCAACAATACCATCTACTTTTTGTCTTTTTTGTTGGTTTACGGGCTTTTTCTCTGGTTCTTTATCTTTAATAATCTCTTGCGCGTTAGCGTAAAAACCAATTAAAAAAAGGAAAATACCTAGTACTCGTTTACAATTCAATACATTCATCATTACTATGTTTTATTTTTTAATTTGATTTTTTACTTTTTCAAATGTATCTTGATTTACTTTTACAGTAAATTCTTTCTTGAGTTCATTAACCCAATTTTGCTCTAAATACTGTTGGTAATCGTTAACTAACTTTCCTCTGCATTCGTCAAGTGTTTTTGGCGCTGCAGGAAGCACTTTTATAACATTTATGATATAATAATAATCGCCCTTTTTAGTGATTTCAGAAAGGCCTAATTCCATTTTAGTTTCTTTCGGCAAAGCATCTGCACCTTCTTCATATACTCCTTGATAGTACATGATGTTTACATTTTCTTTGGTATTGAATTTTTCTTTTATTTCTTTAGATGTTTGATTTTTTTTCAACATACTTAAAGCTTTTTTCATTTTCTCTAAATCGGTAGAAGAATAAATTTCAGCATCTACTCTAGTTTTCCAAAGATGTTTGTCTTTTTGTGTTTCATAAAAAGATTTCAAACCAATAGTGTCTGTTTTAGATCGTTGCCAGATTTCTTTATCCATTAAATCAAATAATAATAAACCGTCACGATATTCATCCATTACGGCTGAAAATTCAGGAAATTCATTCTCTAAATTATCATTATAATATTGATTACGTTGTTCATCGACAAAAGTTTCAAATAAATTATCTGCTAATTTTTCTATTGGTTTTAAGGTTGATCCTGCTTTTTGTTTAGAATAAACATAATCTAGAAAATCAGATCCAGTATAGTTTTTGTTTGCAATTGCAAACAAAGTTTTAGAATATTTTTTAGAATCCGTAGGAAGTGTCCATTTATTATCATAGAAATCGTTAGTCACTAATTTAACTAAAGAGTTGTATAGTTTAGCATCTTTTTTTATCGGATACTTTGCTGCAAGTTTTTCAGTTAACGAATTGGTAATTAATCTAGAACGATCGTCTTTACTGATTTTATTTTCTAATTCCACTTTAGAATCGTCATACGATTTCACAGGAAATCTATCTATGAATTTCACAATATGCCAACCAAATTGAGTTTCAAATGGTTTAGAAATTAGATTTTCTTTACTCAAAGAAAATGCTTGAGTTTCAAATTCTTCAGAGCTCAATTGACCTGAAGCAAAACGGTTTAAAACACCACCTTTGGAGGCAGAAGATTTATCTTCCGAAAATTGTTTAGCTAATTCTTCAAATTTTTCTCCTTGTTGTAGTTTTTGATAGATATCATCAATTGTAGTTTTGGCTTTAGCAATATCTCCGCCTTCTTTTGGCTTTAATATCATGATATGCGCCACTGCAACTTCCCCTCTATTATCTCTTATGTCGTTCACTTTTATCAAATGATATCCAAAACGTGTTCTTACCGGCATAGAAACAGAACCTATTGAAGTATTGTAAGCGCCATTTTCAAAAGCATATACCATTTTAAAGCTAGTGAAATAGCCTAAGTTACCTTTATTTTCTTTAGCAGATGGGTCTTGAGATAATTCTTGCGCTAATGCTCCAAAATCTTCACCTTTTAAAACTTTATCTCGAATACTTATTGCTTTATTGTATGCTATCAAAGTATCTGCTGCAGCTGCATTTTCATCTACTAATATTAATATGTGAGATGCATTAACTTCTTTTAATAGTCTTTTATATCCTTCGTCTACTAATTCTTTGGTAACTTTAGAATCAGTCGTGTAGTTTTTAGACAACTGTGTTCTGTAACTTTTAAGTTCCGTTTGGTATTGCGTGTTATTTTGCAAACCCAATATATTTGCTTTAGATACTTTAAGTTTGTATCCTACAAATAATTCTAGATATTGATTTAAATCTTTTTGGGATTCATCCTTAACTAAATCTAAGTTTTTATTATAAACTCTAATAAACTCATCGGTATAAAAAGGTTTATCATTAATAGTAAATAAAACCTCTTTGGGGCTTGTTTGTGCATTTGTTACCAAAACAAAACCCATCAAAAATCCTAAAAAAATATGCTTTAACTTCATTATCTATTCAATTAAATTAAGTTATTTAAAAATTAAACGTATTTACCAACTTGACAAAAGTAAATACAATCAACAAAAGTAACAAATCGACTGTATTAAACAAGTATAGCTTCTACTATTAACAAAAATTTATTAACAGAAATTAACTATATTCTATTTGAAAAGCAAAGTTGCATTAGTTATTTATTTAATAAATAGTATTTTTGCAATCCATTATAATAAATATGAGTTTTTTAAAAGAAATATTACGTCGCAGAACTTTCGGAATTATATCGCATCCCGATGCTGGAAAAACTACTTTAACCGAGAAATTATTGCTTTTTGGAGGAGCCATCCAAGAGGCTGGCGCTGTTAAAAACAATAAGATTAAGAAAGGTGCAACTAGTGACTTTATGGAAATTGAACGCCAAAGGGGGATTTCTGTGGCCACCTCGGTTTTAGCTTTTAATTATAAAAATAAAAAGATAAACATCCTAGACACACCAGGTCACAAGGATTTTGCCGAAGATACTTTTAGAACCTTAACGGCTGTAGATAGCGTAATTGTTGTGATTGACGTTGCGAAAGGTGTTGAGGAACAAACCGAAAAATTAGTGTCGGTTTGTAGAATGCGTAAAATTCCGATTATTGTTTTTATAAACAAATTGGATAGAGAAGGAAAAGATGCCTTCGATTTAATGGATGAAGTAGAAAAGAAACTTGGTCTTCATGTAACCCCGTTGAGTTTTCCTATTGGGATGGGGTATGATTTTCAAGGAATTTATAATATTTGGGAAAAGAATATCAATCTTTTTAGTGGAGATAGCAGAAAAAACATTGAAGACACTATCGCTATTTCGGATTTAATGAGTCCAGAATTAGGGAAACTTATTGGAGAAAAACCAGCAGAAAAACTTAGGGAAGAATTAGAATTGATTGAGGAGGTTTACCCTCCATTTAACAAAGAAGAATATTTAGAAGGAAATTTGCAACCAGTGTTTTTTGGTTCGGCATTAAATAATTTTGGAGTTCGCGAACTACTAGATTGTTTTGTAGAAATCGCTCCAACTCCAAGACCTAAAGAATCAGACACCCGATTAGTAATGCCGGAAGAAGAAAAACTATCTGGATTTGTGTTTAAAATCCATGCTAATATGGACCCGAAACACCGGGACCGTCTTGCTTTTATCAAAATTGTATCGGGAACTTTTGAGCGGAACAAACCATATATGCACGTTCGATTAAATAAGAGTTTAAAATTTTCTAGTCCGAATGCTTTTTTTGCAGAAAAGAAAGAAATTGTAGATATTTCCTACCCTGGAGATATTGTTGGATTGCATGATACGGGTAATTTCAAAATTGGAGATACTTTAACCGAAGGAGAAATAATGAATTTTAGAGGAATTCCTAGTTTCTCTCCAGAACATTTTAGATACATTAATAATGCCGACCCAATGAAAGCAAAACAATTGGAAAAAGGGGTGGATCAATTAATGGATGAAGGGGTTGCACAGTTATTTACTTTGGAAATGAACAACCGAAAAGTAATTGGAACAGTTGGTGCGTTGCAGTATGAAGTAATCCAATACCGTTTGGAACACGAATACGGCGCGAAATGTACTTATGAGAATTTCCCAGTTCATAAAGCGTGTTGGGTAAAGCCTGATGATGCAAAAAATGAAGAGTTTAGAGAATTTAAACGAGTAAAGCAAAAATTCTTAGCTCATGATAAATACAACCAATTGGTGTTTTTAGCCGATTCGGATTTTACTATTCAAATGACACAAAGCAAATATCCAAGTGTGAAATTATTTTTCACCTCAGAATTTGAATAATATTCTTAAAAAAAGAACATAAAAAAAACTCGTTTAGAAATCTAAACGAGTTTTTTTAGGACTATTAATTTTTATTTTAATTTTTTTAATGATTCCGTTGCATAAACATTAGTTGCGTCTAAAGCTAATGTTTTACCAAAATACTCTTTAGCTTTTGCCTTATCGGTATTAGCATAAAAAGCTGCAATACTATTATAAGCTTCTGTTACCTTGGTTTTGTTTTTATTAATTTCTTCCTCTCCTTTAGCAATTACTATATCCAAATATTTTTGATAAGTGTCTGCCATTACATCGTCCTTTTCTAAAGTGCTGTTAATTCTAGCTTTATATAAATAAGCTTCTTGATAAGTTGGAGTTGCAGTTATTACAGTATCCATAGCTTTATCCGCATTTTGAAGGGCAACTACATTTACATCTTTTAGCTCTTTACCTCTATTTTCGGTTAAAACAGAAAGTCCATAATATACATTATCCTCTAAATTGTTTCTAGAATTAGGATTGGTAATTGCCAATTCAAATAAAGAACTAGAAATATCATATAACTTTAGAGCGAAATATTTTTTTCCAACTTCATTTAACCCATTAGTCATTACGATATCCATTTCTAATGCTTTTTTCAAATCGGTTGTTCCTAATGTTAACATTGCAGAATCAACTGTTTTACCATCTGCAGCAACTGATTTAGCAACTTTTGCCAATCCTAAATTATAATAATCTGCCGCAATAATTTTATTTGTACTTGAGGATGTAAAGTCAGTTAATGCTTTAATAGCAGCATCAAAATTTCCGTTTTGATAAGCAGAATACCCTAGGTATCTCAAGATACGAGGATTTACTTTATCTAATTTTTGCATTGCATTTGCTTCCAATTCCAAAGCTTTATAATCTTTTGCTAAGATTAAAAAATCAGCATGGCGCATACGAGAAGGCAAAGAATAATCCGTTAAACTCATGTACTTTTCATAATTGCTTAAGGCCTTAGCAATATTTTCGGTGTAAGTTGATGGTTTGTTATTAGCCCATAAATAATAGGTTTCAGCATATTCACGATATAAAGGTCCGTAATTTGGATTCAAAGCCAATACTTCGTCATAAGCTTTTATTGCTTCTACATAAGCTTTAGCTCCTTTTAACAAAACCCCTAATTGCATTTTGGCTCTTATTAAAGTATTATCAATTGCATAAGCATCTCTATAGGAAACATAAGCATCATTTTGGCTTTTATCTCCATAATAAGCATCGCCTAAAATTAATTTTACATTTGCATCATTAGGATTTACAAGCTGTGCTTTAGTTAATAAATTAATAGCAGCTTTATAATCTGGTTTAGAATTATTCATATAAGCTTGCGCTATATATAAGTATTCTTCAACATCTCTCTTTTTTAATTCCTTAATAACTTGATCAAACTTAGATTGAGCTGCAACAGTATTTCCGTTTTCCAAATCCATTTGACCTAAACCAATAGTGTTAAATCTAGCTCCATCGGTAGCGGACAATCCTTTCTGAAAATAAATTTTAGCGGAGTCTTCTAGGCTTTGTTTAAGATAAATAGATCCGAGTAAAAAGTCTGCTTTTCCGTTATCTGCTTTAGCTTGAATACTATTTTTAAGCATAGTTTTAGCTTTTTCATATTGTTCTGCATCGATTGCTTTTTTTGCTTGATCTATATCTTGGGCATGCCCAGCTACAGCAGCTGTTAAAAAAACTAGGCTTAATATCTTATAATTTTTCATCTTATTGCGTATTTCTAATTACTTTCAATTTTATTTCTAATACTTATATTTCGACTTGGTTCTCGCACAGGAGCAAGACCGGATTTTAATATTATTCTTTGTCCAATTTCTCCAGATATAAAAGAAGCAAAGCCAATGCCTAAACCTTCAAATCCTTGACAATTGATAATATACAAAACACGTGCCAAAGGGTATTTTCTAGTTGCTATATTCTCTTGACTGGGATAAACATATCCATTTGTATTCTTATCTTTTATACTTAAAACTGTAATTTTTTCAAGAATTTTTTTTGTTGCTGGACTCGGTTGAAAAATCCAATTAACACCTACCACTCCAATCATTCCTTCATTTTTAGATACATATTGAAGTACTTCCTCATTGGTTGTAAATGAAAAAACTCCTGTATCGGGCATGCTTTTTAATCCTGCTAATTCTAAAAAATAACGAGTTGTGCTAGAGTTAGCATTGTCAAATACCAAACCTTTAATTTTTGTTGGATTTCCTTTTAAAAACGCTACAATTTCAGAAATATCTTGAATGGAATCCTTTGATGTTTTATTTTTTATTAATGCTATTGCGTCAATAGCAAAAGGAGTTTCTAAAGGAGTTATTTTTTTGTTTTTGAATATTGTTTTTTCAACTGCATTCAATTTTCGGGATAAAATTATTGTACGAGCTTTATTGTTTACAAACGACTGTACGCTTTCTTTTTCCGATTGTGGCAGTAATTTAATAGTAGCATTGTATTGACTTTCAAATACCGCAACCTGATCTTCAATTATTGGCAAAATAGATTCATCTACTAAAATAGAAGTAGTTCCAGTTAGTATGGTTTCTTTGTTATCCGAATCTCCTTTGCAAGAATAAAGGCCAACAAGCACCAATCCAATACCAAATAAAATGGCTGCTATTTTGTTTTTGAAATTAATCATCTGAATCGGTTTTTAATAATCGCCAAAATCTAAAAAATCCATATACAATTAGTAAAACCCCTAAAGCAATTCGATATTTGGTTTCCATTCGAATAGGAAATTTGGTCCAAAATATAAGAATTACTCCTAGTGTTAAATATATCATAAGAAACAAAATACCTATAAATAGAAGAAATCGCTCTTTAAGCGATTTCTTCTTGTAGTTTATAACTATTTGCTTAAACATATTATTCTTCAGGATTTTCAATAGAGAAAGTTTGTATAAAAGCACAACGCACTTTTCTACCATTTTGTTCTGCTGGAGTCCATTTAGGGCTTTTACGCAATACTCTTTCTGCTTCTTTTCCAGAACCATATCCAATATCTTTCAATACTTTAATATCCGTTAAGGAACCATCTTTTTCCACAACAAATGAAACGGTTACTTTACCTTTAAGACCTGGTTCATCTGGAGGAGAGAAATTATTTTTAAGGAAACTAGCCCACTTTCCACCTGGAAAAGATGGTTGCACCTCAATACCTGCTGAATTATAAATAGTATTATCATCTACCACATCTTGAGGTGGTCCATTTCCTGGAGGATCAACAGATAAAGGAGCGTCTTTATCTCCTTTGATATCTTCTTTTCCAAGATTTTTATCTTTAAGATCTTCTGTTTTTGGTGGCTCTTCGGTTACATCTTCTTTTCTAGCAACAACAGGCTTTACAAACTTTACCACATCCTCTTTTGGTTTTGGAGGTGGAGGTGGTTTTAAATCTTCTTTTGGCTTTTCTGCTTTAGGAGGTAGTTTAACTGCAGTTATTCTATCATGCAAACCTTCATCATTGCTACTTGTAACATTACTAATAAAATCTGCAATGATAGGAGTAGCCATTGCTAAAGCAAAAACTATAGCTCCTATTCCTAATGCTTTTAAATTAGTACTATCACTTCGTTTACGCAAGTCATAGGCACCATAACTTTTGTTACGTCCTTCAAAAACGATGTCCAACCATTTTTTTCCTAATAGGTCTATTTTCATCTTTTTGTTATTTTATAAATGCCAAAAGCATTATTTATTAATTTCTTCTGCTAATTTATTTTCCTCAGGGGTAAACTCATTAACTATAGCATAAGTAGGCACTTTACAAATTGCCATTTCATCTAAAATATCCACCAAGTTTTTGTAGGTTGACTTTTTGGTAGGTTTAATGATAACAATCATTCCCTTCTTTTTGTCCCCCATAACTTCTGGAATAGATAGTACTCTTTTCAATAATTCTTTACGAATTCCATTACTACTGTAATCAGTCGTTGTTGGAGCACCTCCAACTTCTGGAGCATCTAAAAGTCCGTGATACCATTTAATTTGGTCATTCGCACCTAGAATAATAGTAAGTGTTCTTCTTTGATCTGTTTTAATAGGTTTTATTTTTGTTAAAGTATCATCTTTAGCAGGTAAACCTAAAGGCATCGATTGTGGTTTAGACAACGAGGTAGTTAGCATAAAGAAGGTAATCAACAAGAACGCTAAATCTACCATTGCGGTAAGATCTACTTTAGAGTTTTGTTTTTTACTTCTTACTTTGCCACCTTTACCACCGCCACCATCGCCGGTATTTAATTCAGCCATTGTATATCTTTTAAATAATTATTAAATTAATTTGTTTTAGGTTTAGCTCTTAAGCCAGTTACTAAAGCAAAATTATTTATTTTTTGATCTTGTAACATATCCATAATTTTTCTAATTTGTGGATATTGTTGTTTAGCATCGCCTTTAATTGCGAAGTCCAGTTCTTTATCTTTAGCTAAATCTACATTATTAGCTTTTCTAACATACATAATCCAATCTTTTAATTCATTATTAGTTGAATCTATTGGAATACCTGGTTGAACGCCACTTTTATTTCTTTCTGCATTTGGCATTGCAATTAATTGTTTCAAACCAGAAACAGGAACACCAAATTCTTCAATCAAAGAAAACTGAGCAATTTCGGCAGGAGTGAATTTAACTCCGTACTTTTCCCCCATTAATTCAAGGGTTTTAGCACGAACATCTCTATCCTTCATCCCAAAAAATACACTTTCGCCAACACTATTTTTACCAACTGTAAGGGTAACTAATCCTGTTTCAGGAAGTTTAGTTTGCACAGTAGATGCAGGTGTTTGTACTGGTAATGGCTCTGGTTGTTTTGCTGTAGCGGTCAAAATGAAGAACGTAAGCAAAAGGAAAGCCACATCACACATAGCGGTCATGTCAATAGATGTTGCCTTTTTGGACATTTTTATTTTAGCCATTTTTATCTATTTGTTATCTCTTTGAAAAATTAATTTCAAAAAAATTAATTATTATTTAATACTTCCTCTCATTCTTCTGTAAGAATTCACAATTGCAGTACCTGCTTCGTCAATAGAATACGTTAGAGTATCAATTTTTGAAGTAAAAAGATTGTACATAATAATTGCTAAAGCAGAAGTAGAAATTCCTGTTGCAGTATTGATAAGCGCTTCAGAGATACCATTTGCAAGCATCGCTTGATCTGGAGTTCCTGATGATGCTAATGCACCAAACGCTTTAATCATACCAGTTACTGTTCCTAATAATCCAGCAAGAGTACCTAAAGATACTAAAGTAGAAAGAATAGTCATGTGTTTTTCTAACATTGGCATTTCAAGAGAAGTAGCTTCTTCTATTTCTTTATGAATCATTTCAGATGCTTCTTCGCTATTAAAACCTTCTTTTTTCACTTCTTGGTATTTAACTAATGCTGATTTTATTGCATTTGCAACAGAACCTTGTTGTTTATCACAAGTTGCAATTGCATCTTCCATATTACCTTGAGATATATTAGATTGAATAGAAGCCATAAATTTATCTAAATTTCCTGTACCAGAAGCTTTAGAAATAACGAAAAATCTTTCGAAAGAGAACACAATAACCATCAATAAACATCCTAATAAAACTGGCACAATAGAACCACCTTTATAAACCATTCCTAAATAATTTCCTGCAATTGGAGCACCTGCTTCAGCACCAGATTTCATTGCTTCAGCATTTTGAAAATTTCCTGGAGCACCCATGATAAATTTCCATACTAAAAATCCTACAACGATACAAGATGCGATGATAATTCCTGTCATCATTCCTCCACCATTAGCCCCATTTTCTTTTTTTGCGTTTGCCATTTTTTTTTAAATTTAATAGTTTTTAATAATTTATAAGTTTTAATTGTAATAAACTTGAATAGGAGCAAATTTAATTTTTTAGTTGTAATAAAAAAACTTTTTTTTACTTTTAATTAAAGGTCTATTTACGAAAACGTTTTCGGTAACATAAACTTAACATTAGCAAGCCCTAAACCATGAATTATTATTAACTACAAATACTTAAAAATATTGTTTAGCAAAATGATAAAAAAAGGTTAAAAAATTAATAATCTGATTTTTATGGATTAAAAATTCAAATTATAGAAATAGAATTTTGTCTTTTATGAAGATGAAAACCAAATTTATCATATATTTATTTGAGATAAAAATAATATTCTCTTCATGTGGTCATTTTTGCAAATGAAACTTAAAACAGAATCTTATATTAAAGAAATTTGCTTTTTAGTTTTGGCGGTGTATTATAAAAGTTACAATAAATTCGCTTTGAAATCCAAAATAAAATTAACTTTGTATTATAATTGGCGAATTAGCGCCTTTGCTGTAAAATGAAAAAATATTTAATTCAAAAAACACCTTTTGTAGTTCCTACAACCGATGGCAAACTAATTGAAGAGCACCACGGAATACCAACAACAGGAAATCACGAGATTTCAATTGCACACATGATTGCGCCACCTAAATGGAGCGAGCCTTTTCAAACGCCTGATTTTGAAGAATATACCTATATCATTTCTGGTAAAAAGCAATTCATTATTGAAGGGGAAACTTTAATATTAGAAGCAGGTCAATCTATTAAGATAGAAAAAAATACAAGGGTGCAATATTCCAATCCGTTTGACGAACCTTGCGAGTATATCGCCATTTGTACTCCGGCATTTGATTTTAACAAAGTACATCGGGAGTGAAATTCCAGTATTTAAATTCCAAATTCCAGCGATAGTCGAATTTGAAATTTGGAATTTCTTAATTGGAATTTAATAATTTTATAATCAAGTTTTCTACTTCTACTGAATCCCATTTTTCTTCAATATTTGGAATTTGCATTACCTCTTCCATGATTTTATTTTGGAAATCCCCAATAGCAAGTGCTTCGGAATACGGTTGCAAACTAAATGTTACTCGACTATAAAGTGGCATCCATTTATCAGGATGTTTATCCGAAAACCATTTCTCAATTTTCTTTTGTAAAAGGAATTTTTCATCGGCAGTTTTAGTGCTCATTTCGATGAAATTTCTTCTGGAAAGCTCCGTAATGGCATCCGCATTAGGCTTGCGTGATTTTTGGTATTCTGAAAAAATCATCTTCCAATCGTCACCATATTTAACAATCAGTTCACTTAATACTGTAATATCTTCAAAGCCAGCATTCATTCCGTGACCATAAAAAGGCACAATGGCATGCGCCGAATCTCCTATTAAAGCGACTTTATCTTCATACGTCCAAGGATAGCATTTCATTATGGCTAAATAACTCGTTGGGTTTCGGAAGAAATCATTAACTAAATCGGGAATTACCTCTTTAGTATCTGGGAAATATTTGGCAAAGAATTCTACCAAGCTGGTTTCGTCTTTTAATTGTTCAAATGAATTTTCTCCTTCAAACGGCATAAACAAAGTGCAAGTAAAAGTTCCGTCTAAATTAGGCAAGGCCATCAACATAAAGTTTCCTCTTGGCCAAATATGTAGGGAGTTTTTATCAATTTTATGGGTTCCATCCACATTGGCTGGAATATGCAATTCTTTGTACCCGATTTTCATGAATTCCTGCGAATAATCAAACATCGATTGGCGTTGCATTCTATGTCTAATTCTAGAAAAAGCACCATCGGCACCAAATACTTTGTCGTATTTTATATCTTCCCACTCGCCTCTTTCGGTTTCGCCAATATGCAAAGTGGCATCGGCTAGAGTGACGTCCCAAATTTTTTGATCAAAAAAGAATTCTACTCCTTCGGCTTCTGCTAAATCAATCATTCTACGATTTAAGACGCCTCGGGAAAGAGAAAAAATAGCCTCCCCTTCTTTACCATAAAATTGATTGTTTATTTTATCATATTGCGTATGTATAGCACGCTTATCTACAGGAATACCAATCTTTCTAATCTCCTCTTCCAAGCCCACATCTTGCATGGCTTTCCACCCCCTATTAGACATTACTAAGTTAATGGAACGCCCCGAAAACTCTACTGTTCTAATGTCAGGACTTCTGTCGTACACATGAACTATATGTCCTAATTTTTTAAGGTATATTGCTAGTAAAGTTCCTACTAAACCTGAACCTACTACAGCAATTTTTTGAGAAGTTTGCATTGAATCAAATAAAAAAGTTGTGCAAAACTACAGAATTAAAGTATTAAACCTTGGGAAATAACCTAAAATAATTACAACCAAACAATTACTTTGTTTATTCTTTTTAATTATTTGTTAAACAAATGGTATCTTTGAGAAAAAATAACGATGATAAACTTTTCTAAGGAAGCAATAAACGAAATGGAATCCATTACAAGATTGAACCTTATCAACTCTTGTACAGGATATAAATCGGCGAATTTAATTGCAACCAAATCTAAAGACGGTATTTCAAATGTAGCAATATTTAGTAGTATTACTCATATTGGCAGTAATCCACCAATGATTAGTTTTATTACAAGACCTCTTTCTGTTAAACGGGATACCTATACCAACATTAAAGAAATTGGATTTTTTACGGTAAACCACATCACCGAAAACATGGTTGCCGATGCGCACCATACTTCTGCAAATTACGACGAATCTATTTCTGAATTTGATAAAACTAACTTGATAGAAGAGTATAAAGAATCTATTTTAATTCCTTTTGTGAAAGGGAGTCCTGTTCAATTGTATTGCAAATACCTCAACGAATACCACATTAAAGAAAATGATACTATTCACATTATTGCTTCTATTGAAAATTTATTTTTTGAGGAAGAATTATTACATAAAGATCATTGGTTACAATTAGACAAAGCAAATGTAATTGCTATTAACGGATTGGATGGTTATGCTTTACCTAAACTAATTGACCGATTGGAGTATGCAAGACCAAATATAAAAGAAAAATCAATTTTAGAGAAATAGTGTACTAGTATATTTAGCATAGAATTTGAAAAACTGAAAGTTCTAAAGGATTTTAAACGTGTTGCGTGAGGGATGGTAGCGGCATCCTTTGCTTTTTACTGCGAGGTCACGAGCAAAAAAGCAAAGATACAGCGGACAGCCCGACCCGAAGGGGCACGCCATGAAAATGATAATACAACAATTAAATATAAAAAAACAGCAGTAACCAATTGGAAACTGCTGTTTTTAAGTATAATCAAATAAATTCTTATAAGTTAAATGCGGCTTTAACTTGGTCTACGAAATCTAATTTTTCCCAAGTAAACAATTCAACGGTTATTGTTTTTTCGTTTCCACCTGGTGCAGAAAAAGTTTTAGTTACGGTTTCTGGTGTTCTTCCCATGTGGCCATAAGCTGCAGTTTCACTATAAATTGGGTTTCTTAATTTTAATCGTTGCTCAATAAAGTACGGACGCATGTCAAAAATACCTTCCACAATAGTACTAATTGCTCCATCGGTCAAGCTTACTTTAGCCGTTCCATAAGTATCTACATAAATGGATGTTGGTTTTGCAACTCCAATTGCATACGAAACTTGAACCAAAACTTGGTCGCATAATCCTGCAGCAACTAAGTTTTTAGCGATATGACGGGTTGCATAAGCAGCACTTCTATCTACTTTACTTGGATCTTTTCCTGAGAAAGCTCCACCACCGTGAGCACCTTTTCCGCCATAAGTATCTACAATGATTTTTCTTCCTGTTAAACCTGTGTCTCCGTGAGGTCCTCCAATTACAAATTTACCCGTTGGGTTAATATGGTAAGTGATATTGTCGTTAAAGAAATGAGCATATTGCGGATATTTAGCTTTAATTCTTGGAATTAAAATAGAAATTAAATCGCTTTTTATTTTTGCCAACATTGTTTTTTCTTCATCGAAATCATCGTGTTGGGTAGAAATTACAATTGCGTCAATTCGTTGTGGTTTATTGTCATCCGAATATTCTAAAGTCACTTGCGACTTAGCATCTGGACGTAAATAGGTAATTTCAGAATTTTCTCTTCTTAAATTAGCTAATTCAATCAATAAAGCATGCGATAAATCTAAAGCCAAAGGCATATAGTTTTCGGTTTCATTGGTAGCGTAACCAAACATCATTCCTTGGTCTCCAGCACCTTGCTCTTCTTTATTAGCTCTGTCAACTCCTTGGTTGATATCTGCAGATTGTTCATGTATTGCTGAAAGAACACCGCATGAATTAGCTTCAAACATGTATTCGCTTTTGGTATAACCAATTTTTCGTATTACATCTCTTGCTATAGTTTGTACATCAAGATAGGTGTTCGACTTTACTTCTCCA
>CANFHX010000007.1 GCA_947446865.1 Flavobacteriaceae bacterium
AATTTATGTCTTCCTTTAGCTCTACGACGCGCAAGGACTTTTCTTCCATTTGCAGAAGCCATTCTGTCCATAAATCCGTGTTTATTTCTTCTTTTTCTTTTCGATGGTTGAAACGTTCTTTTGCTCATTGCTTTTTATCTTTAAATCGTGTATTAATCTATTTGGTAGGCCCTTTTAAAACCGAGTGCAAATATACAAAGGTTTTTATTACTTGCAAGTAGTTTTTTAAAAATATTTTAAAAACCTTTTATTACCTTTGTAACCTAAATTAATTTAATTATGTTTCATAAAAATATCAAACTTGTACTTGCGGCGCTAATTGTAGCAACGGCAGTATGGCAGTTCACAGAAAGTAACATTGGAAATGGGATTTTTCTTATCTTTTTATCTTTAGTTCCTGTTTTTCTTTATTACAAAAATGAATTTATTTTGTTGGCTTTTCTTCAATTGCGTAAGCAAAATTTCGAAGGAGCTAAAAAATGGCTAACTAAAATCAAGAATCCAGAAACTGCTTTGGTGCAAAAACAACAAGGATATTATAACTATCTTCAAGGTTTAATGCTTTCGCAAACGAATTTGATTCAGGCCGAAAAATATTTTAAAAAAGCTATCGAATTGGGATTGAATATGGATATGGATTTAGCTGTTGCCAAACTAAACCTTGCTGGAGTTGCACTTTCTAGAAGAAGAAAACTGGAAGCAACCAACTTAATAAGTGAAGTGAAAAAATTGGACAAACAAGGTATGCTGAAAGATCAAATCAAATTGATGAAAGATCAGATGAAGAAAATCTAATCTTTTTATTGCTATTAAAAACAAAAAACACTTATCTCGCGATAAGTGTTTTTTTTACAAACAAACTAAACTTAATATAATCTCACGATTATGCTGTAATAGTGGTTTTAGCAATTTCGGTATCCGCTTGAACGTGTGCCGCATTTGCTCTTCCACTAGGGTCTTGATTTTCTTGCCATTTAGGTATCCATTTTCTAACCGTTTGTGCCGCGCTAAGTTGTGGATAGTATTTATGAAAAATAGTTCTATAAAAATACGCTTCCTTGGTAGTTGGGGTATTGTAAGCAAAAAGATTTGAGGCATGTTCTAGCTCGACATCCGTTACCTTAGAAGCGCAGTATTCTATTAATTGATCTATCCAGTTGTACCCTACTCCATCCGAAAATTGCTCTTTTTGACGCCATAAAACTTCGTCTGGCAAATAGGGATTATCTGGAGTATCGAATGCTTTTCTTAATATGTATTTTTCTTTTCCGTCGTAAGTTTTTGGTTGTTTTTCTTCGCCTTTAATCAGCATTGCAACGTCCAAGAATGCTTTGTCTAAAAACGGAACTCGTGCTTCTAGCCCATGCGCCATAGTCGATTTATCGGCACGAAGTAAATCGGCAGTAAATAATTTTTGCACTCTTTCTATAGTTTCCTTTTGGAAATCTTCGGTGGAAGGTGCATTTCTAAAGTACAAATACCCACCAAAAATTTCGTCGGCTCCTTCTCCAGAAAGTACTACTTTAATTCCTAAATCGGTTATGGCTTTCGATAAGAAAAACATTGGAGTACTTGCTCTTATTGAGGTTACATCATAAGTTTCTAGATGCCAAATTAACTTATCTAAAATCTCAATTCCTTGTTCGATGGTAAAGTGTACCTCATGATGTTCGGTTCCTAAAAATTCAGCAACTTTTCGCGCTGCTTTTGCATCAGGAGCATCGGCATCCAAGCCTATAGAAAACGAATGCAATTCTTTACCTTGTTCTTTCAATAAACGAGCAGCAATGGAAGATGTTAATGACGAATCTAATCCGCCAGAAAGCAATACTCCAATTGGCACATCGCTCATTAATCGTTTGCGGGTTGCTTCGGTTAACGATTCTCTTAATGCATCCAAATCTAATTCGTTAGTTGCTTTAGTATAATCTTCATATTCTGGCTTGTAGTATTTAACAAAACCTGTTTCTGGTGTATAATAGTGTCCTGGAGGAAAAGTAGAAAAAGTTAAACATTGGTCGGCTATGGGTTTCATTTCGGATGCAAAATACATACGGCCTCTATCGTCCATACCATAATACAAAGGTTTTACGCCAAGTGGATCGCGTCCTGCGATAAAATCATCGCCATCAACGACTACAAAAGCAAAATCGCCATCTAATAAATGTAGAAAATTGTATTCGAATTTTTCATACAAATGCACAATTACTTCCGAATCGGATTTAGAACGAAAAGTATGGTCTTTTAACAATCCATCACGCAATTCTTGGTGGTTATAGATTTCGCCATTGTGGACCATCCAAGCCGAATCACAACCTTGAATGGGTTGTTTACCCGAATGTAAATCTATAATAGATAAACGTTCGTGACATAATATATGGCCACCAGGTGTTATATGTAAATCGCTTTCATCTGGTCCACGATGTGCCATTCTTTTAGATAGTTCTTTAACTAAAAGTTCGTCTTTTCCTTTTCCTATAATTGCTAAAAATCCGCACATAATCTTTTCGTTTTAATAATATTTATTTGATAAAGCAAAATTGGGCATTTACTTTTATTATTAAAACCAAAAACCAAATATTAATTACATTTTGTAACTAATATTGGATTTTTAAAGTAAATTTTAAAGTAAAAATTTAAAAAAATCTAATTAAAATTTAAAACTGTTATTTCTTCTCGAAATAAAGTACATTTTTATAACTCTCACCAAAAGGAGAATTTCCTGTGTCTCCTTTAGCAAGAGGATAAGTTTTGCTCAATTGCAACTTCCCTCCTTCTATTTTAAAATCTTCTGATTTTTGTAAATATAAAAAATAACGATTTTCGCATTCCATAAAAGTTGGATCAACAGATGCCATTCTAGAAGTAATCAATGGGTCAAATTGGATTTTTCCAGTTTTGGATTTTTCGTCAAATGACAAAATAGTATACCATCCAACAAAGCCGTTTACCGAAGACTGCCCCGACAATTTTTGTTGATCTCCAGAGTTTCCTTTTTCGGAGGTGAAGGACAAGTTCATTTCTTTAACCTTTCCTTCATTAGCAAAACCGCAAGGCGCATCCATAGCATCGCCCATTAAGACGTTTTTTAGTACCCAAGTACCTTCCAACGGATTACTCTTTAATTCTGGTTTTGAAGTTTGATTTTCTGCAGAAACTTGTTTAGGTGCCGAACACCCAATTGTAGATAAGATTACCAAATAAATAAAATTCTTTTTCATATATAACTATTTTAAATTGTTTTAGACCAATAAAAGCTTACTCTCATTGTATTTTGTTTGCACAAAAATCCAATGAAAAACAGGAAATGGTATTAAATTTAAATAGATTATGAAGGGGCTTTACTTCTGCAATCAGCAGCAAAAATAAAATTTTAAAATGAATAATTGTATCAAAAAATGAATATTACGAAAAATAGTACAATTTTATTACTGAATTGATTCAATGACATACTTTGTTGTGTTGATTTCAAAAGTAAACCCAACGGCATTTCCCATCAATTTATTTCCTAAAGGAGATTGGGGTGAAACTGCTATTATGGTAGCGTCTTCGATAGTTATTTTGGGTAAAGCAGCACTTACAAAAAGCAGCATACCATTGGATTGCACCAAACTTCCTAAAGCAATTTTGGTATGCTTGCCGGCGGCGTCAATTTTATCTAAAATGGCTTTTTGAGCCAAAATTTCTTGCAGTTTATAATTGAGTTTTTCTTGCTCAAGATGCATCATCGATAAAGCAGTTTCGTGTTTATCTCCAGCCGAACCTTTGGCATCGTTTTGCGCATCTTCGGTTAAACCTGCAATCATATCGCGAAAAATATCGATTCTATCTTGGAGGATTTGGTGGTAACGTTGTAAAACTTGTTGTTTCATGTTTATTTGCCGCGAAGGCGCAAAGGCGCAAAGTAATTTATAAAATAAAGGCATAAAGATACTATTAATTTACTTTGTGCCTTCGTGTCTTTGTGGCATTAATTAAAAGTCAAATTTATAATTAGCACCCACCAAAACCTGAACTCCTTGAACAGGATAATTCAACCAACGTTGGTAATTTTGGTTGGCTAAGTTGTTTCCTTTTAAGAAAAAAGTCAATCGCTCGTTGTGTTTGTAACCTACGTGTGCATTCAAATCGAAATAACTATCTAGAGTCACGTCTTTAACTGGTTCGGTCAAGGAAAAGTTGGTAAATTGGTCTTTTCGTTGTCCTACAAAAAATACATTTGCACTAGCATACCATTTAGAAGTCAATGTTAAATCTAAAGTAGAACCCAATTTAATTCCGGGTAAATTCCAGGCCTCTTTTTCGTCTTTGGTTGCATAACTATTAAATGTTCCGTTGATTCCGAAAGAAACATTTTTAGAAAAATCGGCTTTCAATTCACCAAAGAAACTTACTGTTTTAACATTATCATACACTACACCAAACGAATTTCCGTTAGCGTATCCTGATGTATTGGTATTTAAAACGTTGTAAACATTGTTTTTAAACAACGATTTATTATCTTCATTTTTAACCGATCCACGAATATTGTATCCAACTGTATTTGCTAATTTTCCTTTCAAACCAACATAAACATCAAACTTTTGATCGGTTGGTGCAACCGTTAATGTTGGCGAAACGAAGAAATTTTCTTGTGCAAAATCTTGATAGGTATTTTGTTTTAATTCTCCTTCGGCTCCTGCATAAGCAATCATTAAATCACCTACTACTTTGTAGGAACCTGTAATATTTGGATAAACAAATAATTTATTTTTGGCTTCTGAAGTTCCAGATGCAGCAGCCATACTATAGAAAACCCCTACTCCAACATTCACCGAAAAATCGTCTTTGTTAATTTGGAAACTTGGTTGGAATCCTACATTGGTAAAGCCATATTTTCTCTCTGTTCCAGTAAAATAATCTTTTTGAAAACTACCATTAAGATAATCCAAAGCAAAATTAGTTTTCAATTTTACATCCATCACATCAAACTGAAACGAAGGTTTCACAACAAAACGATTTTCTGCAGAAGAAAAAGCATCCGAAAAATGATTGAATTTAATAGTTGCATCTTTAAAAACACTTTCGCCAAGAGCTAATCTGCCGCCTAAATAAATATTTTGATAGGTTTGTTTTGGGTTAATTCCGTTAAGGAATAAATCTTTATCCGATGTGAGTAAATTTTGATATAAAGAAGGATCCAAACCATACCAATTATAGGTTTGACGTTGGTAACCTAAATCGCCATTCCAAGATAGTTTGTTAGATTTACTGCCGTAAGTAGCATCTATTGAAGTATTAGAAAAATTATCGTCTAATTCCACATTTTTAATCCCTCCTTGCGAAGAAAGGTGGCGCAACATGGCTCCTACATAATCGCCATTTTCTAAAGTTTGAGTAACAAACAATTCGGCGTTAATAGTTCCATAATTCCCTGCTGCTAAAGTGGCATAATTACTAAATAATTTTTCTTTTGCACCATTTTCAACACCTGCTGCTTTTCCTTTGGAAGGCGTAAATGTAGACGCTACTGGAGAGGAAAAAATAGAATACTGAATTGCTTCTTTTTTCGAATTATCTTCATCGTCCAGAGTTGGCGTTTCTTTCACTTTAAAAGCATCCGAAATAGTTGGCGTGTAGGCTTTAACTACATTCACCACTTCGGTTCCGATGTTTTCGTCTTTCTTTTGGGCAATAGTGATTTGAGTTCCAAAAAGAACTACTACTATTGCGATTTTATATTGAAAATTGATTTTCATGTTTATATTATTTTGAAGCATTTCGACTGCGCTCAGTGTGACAATTAATTATTTAACTATTGATGAATTCGTTTTACTTTCTTCTGATTTAATAGCATCCAATTCGGTTTGGGCTTCTTTTACTACCTCTGGAAAATCGGTGAAATTTTCGATAACACTATCTAAAATAGAGGTCGCTTGGAAACTGTCTTTTAATCCGTAATAGTTTTTAGCCATCACGATTAAACCTCTAGCTCCAAAGAATTTATAACCTGAATAATCTTTAGCCAATTTCTGAACTGTTTTATTCGAATCGGCAAATTTCCCGTCTTTATTTTTGAAATAAGCATCATAATATAAAGCCTCAGCAGCCAATTCTCCTTTGGCAATTTTCAACAAACTTGCATAAGCCAATCTTGCCTTAACTTCGTCATTGGCTTTAATTGCCGAACGTGCTACAATGATTTGTGCATCACTTTTTACTTTGTCATCCGTTTTAGGATTCGAAATTACTTTATCAGCATAAACCACCGCATTGGGATAATCTTTTTGATCGTAATAAGCACGCATTAAATTAGCTTGTGAAAAGGTTACATTTTGAGGAAAATCGGCTTCTGTTTCCAATCGTTTTAAAACCGGAATTGCATTTGTAAAATCATTCTTTTTCAAATGAATCTCACACAAACGAGCCAAAGCTTGTTCGGTAAATTCACTTTTAGATTGTGCTACAACATAGTCGTAATTTGCAACCGAATTGGATTCCAAACCATCTGCATAATAGGATTGTGCCAAATAGAAATTCGCTTTCAAGGCATGAATTCCTTTTGGAAATTTCGCAACATAACCACTCAATGTAGCAATGGCTTGTTTGGTGTTATTTTGCAAATATTGTTTTTCGGCAGCTTCATAAGTATCATTATCCAAATCGGCATCCGAGACTTCCACAAAATCTAATGTTCTAACCCAAGTGGCATATTCATCTACTTTTCCGTTATCTACATAAATCAATCGTGCCGTAGAAACTGCTTCTAAAGCCTCAGGAGTTCTAGGATAATCGGCTGCGACTTTTTTGAATTTAGCAATTGCCAGTTCGTCTTTATTGGCATTATAATAAATCAATCCTTCTCGCAAAACAGATTTTGAAGCATAGGAACCATTTTTAAATTCGCTTAATAATTGGTCGTACGTTTTGATAGCTAAATCGATTTTATTTTCGGTAACGTAAGTATTCCCTAACTCAAACAAAGCATCATCACGGTATTGCGACGTTTTAAATGTTTGTAAAAATTTATTAAAATCTTCAATTTTCTTATCGTTTTTACTAACAAATCCGTAACTGATTGCTTTTTGAAATGCAGCATAATCCGCATCCACACTTTTCAATTCGATAGCTTTATTGTAAGCATCCATTGCTGGCCAATATTTGGAAGTTACAAATCGGCTATCACCTAATCTTAAATATGCATCGTTTAAACGGATTTTATCGTCTTTAGCCCCATTAATAAAACTCTGGTAATAATTTCCTGCCTGATCGTACTCTTTTTGTTTGAAATAACTATAGGCAATATTATAATTTAGATTTTTAAATTCGGGTGTGTTTTTAGCTTCCGTCATTCCTTCAAATTGCTTAAAGCTTAACAAAGCATCTTTAAAATTATCTAAAGTATATTCGGTTTCTGCTTTCCAAAAGGTTGCACGAGCCGAGAATTTTGCGTCCTTTGGAACTCCAATAGAAGTAACAAACATCTTTTGGGCTTCTTGGTAATTCCCATCGGTAAACAATTCTAAACCGCGATAAAATGTTACTTTTTGGTACGCCAAACGGTTTTCTGGATTTTTATTTTTTTCCAATAAAGTCAGAGCTTCTTTATAATTTTTAGAGGTGATATAGGAATTAATCAACAAACTTTCAATTTCATTTTTGCTTGGAGAATTTGGATATTTATTCAAAAACGAACTTAAAACATCGGGCACCGATTGGTAGGAATTTCCTATTTCGTAACTAATTTTCGCATAATTCAAATGCGCATCTTCTTGAATTTTCTTATCAAAACCCATTTCCGAAGCCGTTTTAAAAGCATTTAAAGCCTGTTGCTTTTTATCCGTATTCATATAGCTCTGACCCAAATGATAGTAAGCATTTTGCGCTACAAAGTCTTTCCCGTCAATGATTTTATTGAATTGCGAAATGGCATTTTCAAAATCTTTTTGTTGGTAATAGGTATATCCTAATTGGTAAAAATCAGTGTTACTCCATTTTCCTTTTTTGCCATTGTATTGTTTCAAATACGGAAGCGCGTCATCGTATTTTTTTAAATTAAAATAACTTTCTCCGATGATTTTGTTCAATTCCGATTTTTCTATTGCATTAAATTTTGCCATAGCAGCCTTACCCAAATCGATTGCTTTTTGGAAATTTCCTAATTTAAAATTCATATCCGCTTGAAAGTAAGACAGCTTTTCTTTGTATTTTTCTTCGCCTGAAACTTGGTCAAAATATTTGGTTGCTTCTTTGTAATCGTCTCCTTCATAAGCCATAAATCCTAAATAATACTTGGCTTGTGAGCCGTATTCTTTGGAATTTGCTACTTTATTCAAATAAGTGGTTGCTTCCTTTTTGTTTTTTGCAGAAAAATAAGCATAGCCTTTTTGGAAGTTGTATTTTTCTATCTCGTCATAAGTCAAAGCACTTTCGTCAATTTTATCAAAATATTTTAAGGCCTGAGGAAAATTTCCGTTTTCAAAATAATAAGTCGCAACACCTACATAAGCTTGATTTTGTTTGGTACTTGTAGGATAGTTCGCAACAAAATCCTCCATCATTTTATCCGCTCCCGATTGGTTTAATCGTATGGCACAATTAGCAATATAATAAGAACAGTCCGAAAGAACATCTTGATCTTTAGAGTTTTGTTGGACTTTATCAAATAAAATTTGAGCTGCTAGATATTGCTTGTCTTGATATAACGAAACTGCTTTGTCCATTTCAGATAACTGATTAGTATAAATGGCAGATTGTTGCGCCGTTATAGTCGCTCCTGAAACCAATAAATTTAAAAGTAAAAAAGCTGCTGTTTTTCGCATGGCATGGAATTTAAAAGTAAATCAAAAGTAAGATTATACAAGGTATAACGAGAAAAATTGGGTTTTTATTATAAACATTTTTTTTAACAATTGAAAAAGCAGGAAGTTAGAAGATAGTAGATGGAAGATTTTACAAACTATTCTTGAAATTTATTTTGAAAACCTACGTTATCTTATTACTTTTACCCAATAAACAAATTTTTTCTATGTCAAATCCTGTTTTATCTTTAAAAGACGTTACCATTTATCAAGAAAATAAAGTGATTTTATCTCAAATAAATCTTGAAGTAAATCATGGAGAATTCCTATACATCATTGGAAAAACTGGTACTGGAAAAAGTAGTTTTATGAAAACTTTGTATGGCGATTTGCCTCTTACCGAAGGCGAAGGTCACATTGTGGAATATGATTTAGCAACGCTACAAGAAAAAGATATTCCGTATTTAAGAAGAAAAATAGGCATTGTGTTTCAAGATTTTAAATTGCTTCCAGACAGAAGTGTAAATGACAACATGCTTTTTGTACTAAAAGCTACTGGTTGGACGGATGTTACAGAAATGCAAAATAAAATTGATGAAGTTTTGGATAAGGTTGGCATGAAAGGATTTGCTAATCAAATGCCGCACCAACTTTCAGGTGGTGAGCAACAACGTGTTGCAATTGCTCGTGCTTTACTGAACGACCCCGAATTAATTCTTGCCGATGAACCTACCGGAAATCTTGACCCACAAACAAGTGCCGAAGTTTTGGAAGTTTTAAAAAACATCAATGCTAACGGTAAAACCATCATTATGGCAACCCACGATTATGCTTTATTGATGAAATTTCCATCTAAAACTTTGAAATGTGAAGATGGCGCTATTTTTGAAGTGGTACAGCGATCGGTATAAAAATTGTAATTTCAACAATTTGACTCAAAAAAAAATCATCCTCTCGGGAATTAACATGAAAGAAGGTGGTATTTTTACCATCCTAGATAATTGTTTGCAAAAAATATCCGATTATGCTGAAGATAAAAACCTTAAAGTAATTGCTTTAGTACCCGATGCATCGCAATTCAACTATCCAAACATTGAATATATTGCGTTTCCGGAATCTAAAAAATCTTGGTTTAAACGAGTATATTACGAGTATTTTTACTTCAAAAAATTATCCAAAGAATTACAGCCTGACGTTTGGTTTTCTTTGCATGACATGAGTCCGAATGTAATTGCAAAAAAGCGGTTTGTATATTTTCACCATCCTACAATTTTTTATAAATCAAGTTTTAAAGACTGGAAATACGATTATAAAATTGGGGTATTCTCTATTTTATATGAGTACTTAACAAGAATAAATCTCAAAAAAAATCATACCGTTTTTGTACAACAAAACTGGATTAAAACGGAATTTGAAAAACTATACAAAATCCAAAACATCAAAGTTTGCAATCCGGAATATACGGAAGAACTAACTACTAAAACAACAGTATTAGAAAAAGATAAAATTCACTTCTTCTACCCTAGTTTCCCTAGGACATTTAAAAATTTTGAGCTACTGTTTGATGCCATTGAATTATTAGATAGTTCTTTAAGAAATAAGGTTCGTTTCCATTTTACAACAATAAAAGACAACCCTCATAAATTTGCTAAACATCTTTATAGCAAATACAATTCGATGCCCGAAGTTGATTTTAAGGGATGGATTTCTAGAGAAGAGGTATTGAAATTATATAATTCTGTAGATTGCATTATTTTTCCATCCAAACTAGAAACTTGGGGATTGCCCTTATCGGAAGCTAAAGCGTTTAAAAAACCAATTCTTGCAGCCAATTTGCCTTATGCAAAAGAAACCGTTGGAGATTACGATAAAGTATCTTTTTTTGATACAGAAAATCCAAAAGAGCTAGCACAACTCCTAACAAATTTTGTAACGAAAACCATCCATTTTGAAGGAAATAGTGCTACATTTGATAAAAACGACCAATTAAACGATTGGAATTCTATTTTTGATTATATTCTAAAAGACTAACCAATGCCTTTTTTCACTGTCATCCTACCGCTTTATAACAAAGAGAAATTTGTTGAAAATACGCTAAAAAGTATTCTCAATCAAACCTTTACCAATTATGAAGTATTGATTGTTAACGATTGCTCGACAGATGAAAGTGTTGAAATAATAAAACCCTTTCTTTCTGAATCTATAAAGTTACTAGAACATCCAGAAAATAAAGGACTTTCGGCAAGTAGAAACACTGGAATAAAAAAGGCGGAGGCCAATTATATCACTTTTCTCGATGCCGATGATTTATGGAAACCAACTTTTCTAGAAACCATTTATCAGTTAATAACTGATTTCCCAGAAGCAAAGATTTTCGGCACCAATTATGAAGAAGTGTATTCTAATAAAATAGCTACTCCCACTAATTTTCCAGTTGGAACAGCTTTAAAAAATTCTCAAATAATGGACTTTTTCAAATACAATCTAGGACAAGGAATTTACAACCACGGAAGCGTTTGTTTTCATAAAAGTGTTTATGAAAAAGCTGGTTTATATGACGAAACTATTGATTTTTCAGAAGATATCGATTTCAATATTCGAGCGAATTATTATTTCAAATTGGCCTATTCTCACACAATTCAGATGCAGTATTTTATGGAAACTGGAGCACAACTAACAAGGAGTTCCATCTTAAAAAAAAGACTTCCAGATTATGATAAATACGATACTTTTGCTAATGGAAATAATACTGTAGCCAAGTATTTAGCTTTTGAAAGATATGTCTTAGCCAAACATATTAAAACCGATGGAGGTTATGAATTGTACAAAAAAATTAGTTCTAAAATAGATTATAAATATCTTAATTGGAAACAAAAAATACTTTTGAAATTACCTGCTTTTATTTTGAAATTAATAAAAAAATACAAGGAAATTTTAATTAAAAAAGGATTAAAATTTACAAGTTATTAGAAACTTTATTCTTTATAAAATCCTCATAATTACGAATGTAATCTTCTTCTTTAAAAACATCGGAAGCCAAAACCAAACAAACCGCACCAGAAGAAAAATTCTGCAATTCCCGCCAAATTCCGGTTGGAATATACAAGCCTATGTTGGGTTTGTTCATTATGTGAGTAGTTTTGGTAGTACCATCATCCGTTACCACTTCAAAACTGCCGCTTAAAGGAATTAAAAATTCACTTTGATGTATGTGCGAGTGACCACCTCTAAAAGCAGTACTTGGAACATCAAAAAGGTAATAAACCCGCTGGAATGCAAACGGAATTACATCTTCTTGAATAAATGCCAAATTACCTCGAGTGTCCTCTACTACTGGTAAATTAATTTTTCGTGCTTCCATGTTATTTTATTTTCATCAGTTCCAACCATTGATTTCCTATAGTCTCCAAAGAAAAACGTTGTACACTTAGTTTTGCATTTTGCTTACAATGATAATACAATTTTTCGTTTAATACCATTTCATTCATGGCAAGAATTAATTTTTCTTGATTTTGATTTTCTACTAAAAGTCCGTTTTCTTGATCGACGATAATTTCGCTAGGGCCAGAAAAACAATTGAATGCAACAACTGGTGTTTCGCAAGCCAACGATTCTATAAGCACCGTCGGAAAACCTTCGTTTTTACTAGACAAAACAGTGTAAAGTGCTTTTTTATAATACTGAAACGGATTAGCAACTTTTCCTTTAAATAAAATAAAACCTTCCAATTGAAGATTTGCTACCTGTTTTTCTAAATCTTTTCGCAGCAAGCCATCGCCTAAAAGCACCAATTTTATATTTTGCTTTGGCAAATTGGAAGCAGCATAACAATTGATTAAAACATCCAATTGTTTCACCGAATCTTGCATGCGTCCTACTGCCAAAATGTATTTAAAATCTATTGCTAATTCTTCCTTGGTAGCTTTTTCTATAAGCTCAAAATCAATCGGGTTGTATATAGTTTGAATAGTAGAATAGGAAAATTCGGAACTTATTTTTTCTTTAATTGCTTTAGAAACGGCCACAATTTTATAACAATGCGAATAAATGTTATTTGCCAAAAAATTATTTTTTGGAAAATATAAATCGGTCATAAAACTGTGAATGGTAACAATCAAAGGGGAATTGAAAATATATTTTGCAATAAAATATTCTTGTAAGGAATGTCGTTTCACACGAAAATCAATAATAAAATTAAATTTATTACTCTGGAAAAATTGCTTTAAAACCTTAAATCGTTTGAGTCTATTGAAAAATCCATTCGACTGATTTTTAAGTTTTCCAAGATTTAAAACTTCACCTGCAAATTCATATTCTATTTTATCCACAACCACTACATGGTGTACTTTGCAGTTGTTTTTCTCAAAAAAAATCGACAATAAAGCGGCACAACGCTCGGCACCTCCAGTGGCTAGCTGGTCGGTAACGATACAAATTCTATGTTGCTTTTTTTCGGGAACGTTCAATTTTTGACTATTTTAGCAACAAATATAAGCAATAAGTGAGAATTTTATTAATAGGAGAATTTAGTCGGCTGCACAATTCCTTAAAAGAAGGGTTGGTTGCGCTTGGCCATGAAGTGGTAATCGTTGCTAATGGCGATGGTTTCAAGAATTATCCTGTTGATTTATCTACCAAAGCAAAATGGTGCGAAACCCCGTTAGGAAATATTCCGCGTCAAATAATTTACCGATTAACTAATTTTGATATTGCGACATTAGAATTTGGCATTCGATTTTATTTTCATTTGAATCAATTGAAAAATTTTGATGTGGTTCAGTTGATTAATGAAACTCCGATACAAACCATACCGAAGTTGGAGCGATTTCTTTTGAAGAAAATTTTTAAACAAAATAAAAAAATGTTCTTGCTGTGTTGCGGAGTAGATTATTTGGTTGCGAAGTATTTGATGGAAAAAAAAGAACGGTATTCGATCCTAAATCCGTATTTTGAAAATCCTAAATCAAAAAAAGAATACCAATTTATATTGGAATTTTTATCGCCTAGCCATAAGAAAACGCACGATTTAGTATATCAAAATATTCAAGGAGTCATTGCTTCTGATATTGATTATTTATTGCCAATGAAAAAGCATCCTAAGTTTTTAGGAATGGTTCCGAATCCAGTAAATACGTCAAAAATTGAATTTTCAGAAATGGAAATTAACGATAAAATTGTTATTTTTCTAGGTATCAATCGCGGCACTTATTACACCAAAGGGATTTCCTTTTTTGAAAAAGCATTGGAAATTCTCCAACAAAAAATGGGTGACAAAATTGAGATAATCCTAGCCGAAAATCTTCCGTATCAAAACTACATTTACAAATACAATCAGGCACATATTATTTTGGATCAAGTGTATGGCTTTGATCAAGGGTATAATGCCTTAGAAGCCATGGCGAAGGGCAAAGTAGTTTTTACTGGAGCCGAAAAAGAATTTGAAAAACATTATAATTTAACTGAAAAAGTCGCCATAAATGCTTTACCCGATGTAGATTATTTGGTATCCGAATTGGTTTATTTAATAGAAAATCCAACCGAGATAACAGTTATCGGAAAACGAGCTAGACAATTTGTAGAAAAAGAGCACGATTACATCACCATTGCCGAAAATTATTGTGCTAAATGGAATTTAAATTCTTGATATGATAGCAATTTTAAAAAAATACAAGCATTACCTAAATAGTTACCAACTCTTTATTCTGTTGGGAATTCTGACTTTAGTTCCATTTCTATTACTTTCGTTTTTCAATCATCCTGCAACAGATGATTACTATTTTAGCTATTATTCAAAACTTTACACAGCAACGGAATCTCCTTTTTGGATGTATAATAATGTGGGTGGTAGATATTTTGCAAACACAATTTTATGCTTTAATCCAGTATATTTTGATTGTACTTATTTATTCAAAATCTTACCAATACTACTTTTAATATTTTTTTGTTTCTCTGTTTACACCTTCATTTCAAGTATACTAGATGAAGCTTCAAAGTCAAAAAAAATAGCCTTTACCGGATTAATTTTCTCTCTTTTTCTTTATCAATTACCCGATTCTTGTTCTGCATTTTATTGGATGCCGGGAGCAATTTCCTACCAATTATCCTTATCCCTCAGCTTATTAGGATTTGCTTTTTTAACTCAATTTTACAAAACTAAAAAAGTGATCCGCTTATTATTTGCAGCTTTATTTTTAATAGGCTCCTTAGGTTGCAATGAGATTACTATTGTTCTTACCCTAATGTTTCTATATTTTATAGCATTGCATTCGATATTTATTTTAAAAAAAATAAACCTTCCTTTATTATTAATTATAATCATTGCAACCGGTTTTTCTGCTTTTGCAATATTAGCCCCAGGAAATGCTATTCGTGCGAAAGCAATTCCGGTTCCGCATGAATTCATTTATTCAGTAACGCATTCCATTACCACCAGCATTGGGTTTCTATTAAAATGGTTGCCAATTATTCTAATTTGTAGTTTGTTTTTTGTGGACATCCTTTATAAAAAGATAGCTTTAGTTAAAAACAAAAGCATTTTTATAAATCCGTTGTTAGCTTTCGGGGTGTTATTTTCTGTTTTATTTTTTGGATTTTTTCCGGGATTTTGGATCAATAAAAATGTCTTGCCGGACAGAGCAATTAACACCGTCTATTTCTTTTTTATCCTTGCTACAATTTATCTGTTGGTTTGCACTTTACATTATTTGAATACAAAACACCAATTTGTAATTCAACTAACTAGTACATCAAAATATGTATTGGGAAGTATTATCTTTATTTCAATGTTTTCCAACACGCCAATTTATACTGCTTATAGGGATTTATTAACTGGGAAAGCTTCTAAATATAGTCAGGAAATGGATAATCGTTTGGATTTAATTGTAAATTCAACTACCAAAAAAGTGGTGGTTCCTGCATTAAAAAACCAACCCGAAACCATCTTTAAACCCATCATAATGGGATTAACCACCAATATAAAAGATTGGAAAAACGAAGAACTATCCCAATACTTTGCCAAAGAAATTGTGGTGCAACCAACCGACTCAACCTTTACAGAATAAATGGATATTACTGAATTTTTAAGAATTAAGAATTGTTTACAATCTTAAAATAAACTCTTCCTAAAATAAATACTCAAAGACACCAAATAAATACCATAAGTTACAGCATAAGCCATTACAACACCTTCTATTTGGTATATGGAAATGAAGTAAATGCTACTAAAATATAAAACTGCAAGCGAAAATAATTCAAAGAAAATAAAGGCTTTAGTAAGTTTTTTGGCGTAAAATTGGTATCCCAAAATAAAGGAAGCAGCTTTAAATGTATCTCCTATTAATTGCCAGAAAAACAATTTAGAAACTGGTAAAAACTGTTTGGTAAAAAGCACCTGAATTATAAAATCGCGCAAGAAATAAATAGTAACCATACCGACTATAAAAACGGGTAAAATGCCTTTATAATATTCCCAAAAAAGCGATTTTGTTTCTTGATTGTCTTTTGCCATTGCTAATTTTGGAAGAAAATAAATTCCAATTAATGAGGTAATGAACATGAAATAATAGGACGATATTCTGCTCATTGCTTCCCAAAAACCTGCTTGTTCAATTCCTAAATTTAAGATGATGTTTTTTCTAATGGATAATAAAACCATTGGTCCGAAAACTGCAGAAACCAATGCCATCAAGGAATAAGACGACAAACTTTTCAGAAAAGAAAGGTTATAAAACTTAGAATGTACTACTTTAAAAATTGCAATCTCTTTGTTTATGGATAAAAAGGAAACTAAAAATAACAAAGAAGGGGTCAGAATAATGGATAATAAAGCACCTTCGGTATTTAATTTTAAAATTAACAATACCGAAACTACCAAGCCAATACAACTCCCGATACTGTTGATATAAATTACTTTTTTATATTCGCCAAGCCCATTAATGGTTGCAATAAGAAAAATATTTCCGATATAAAAAGGAAGTGCAATTGCCAAGGCTTTAAACACGAAGGCATATTGGTAGGCAACTCCAAAAATAGAGCTATTGAAATAATCGGAAAATAAATACAAACCAAAACTCAATAGAACACAAACCACCAAAACGGATAGAAATATTGTGGACAAGGTTTGCTTTAGTTTTTCTTCTTCCTGCTTATGTTCAGCAACATATTTTACTACGCCATTTTCAAATCCTAAGGTGGCAAATGCTTCGGTAGTAGTAAGGAAATTACGCAAATTTCCCACTAAAGCCATTCCGCTAGGCCCAACAAAAACAGCAATAACTTTAGAAGTGATAAAACCAATAGCCACTTTGAGCAAAATACTAATTCCGTTCAAAGAAATAGCTTTGAATAGGGGTTTGGATAGTATTTCTTTGATAAATTTCAATTAGTACTTGTTTAGTGTTGCAATTACAAAATCAACCTCATCGATAGTCATTACTGGACTTATGGGCAAACTCAGTACTTCCTTATGAATCTTTTCAGTAATCGGAAATGAGTGAGAGTTCCATTCGGCGAAAGCCTTTTGTTTATGAGGTGGAATCGGATAATGAATCATCGTTTCAATTCCATTTTGAAGTAAATATTCTTGCAAAGCCTCTCGGTTTTCGGTTCGAATAACAAACAAATGAAATACATGGGATTGCTCCGAAGTTGGCAACACTATTTTATCATTATTAATTTCCGATAAATAACGATTTGCAATTTCTCTTCGTTTATCATTATCGGCATCTAAATGGGGTAATTTCACATTCAAGAAAGCCGCTTGCAATTCGTCTAAACGAGAATTAATTCCAATATATTCGTTTTGGTATTTCTTCTCCGAGCCATAATTCCGTAAGGAATGAATAACTTTTGCTAAAGCATCATCATTGGTGGTAACAGCACCTGCATCGCCAAGAGCACCTAAGTTTTTTCCTGGATAAAAACTAAACGCCGCTGCATGTGATAAACTTCCTGCTTGCCTCTCTGCAAACTGAGCACTGAACACTGAGCACTGAGTACTTGCCCCATGTGCCTGAGCCGCATCTTCAACAACCAATAAATCATGTTGATCTGCTAAATTGTTGATGGCTTCCATTTCTGCTAATTGCCCGTATAAATGAACAACTAAAATGGCTTTTGTTTTTGGAGTTATTTTTGCAGAAATTAAATCGGGATTGATGTTATATGTTTCCAATCTTGGTTCAACCAAAACCGGAACTAAATCGGCTTGAATTATGGATAAAATTGTAGCAATATATGTATTAGCAGGAACTAGAATTTCATCTCCTTTTTGTAGTTTCCCTAACTGAATATATCCTTTAAAAATTAAAACTAAAGCATCCAATCCGTTGCCAACACCTATGCAATGTTTGGTGCTGCAATAGTTGGCAAAATTGGTTTCAAAAGTTTGTACCTCATCACCAAGAATAAACCATCCTTTATCTAAAACCAAATTCAATTTTTCTTGAAATTGCTCTTGATAAACGGCATTTATTTTCTGTAAATCGAGGAATTTTATCATGTTAAATAGTTTCTAATAACGGATAATTGGAAGTTTGAAATCTTTGAAAACTTTGCACCGTGGTTTTGGCTCCAAAACTTTCTTTCCAATAAGCTAATCCGTCGTTTAATTTTAGTCCATTTTCTTCCGAACAACTACCAAAGCTAACGTATTTTTTATCGAAATATTTTTTAATTACATAATTAAATAAAATATCCAATGCAGCAGTATCGGTTCTATCATTTCCGCCAGAACTGTATTGAAAATGAGCAACCGTTTCGGATAAAAACAAAACCACTCCTGCTTTCAAATCCGGTCCTTGATAGGCATTAAAAAGTTTAATGGAATCCGGAAATAATGCTGCTAATTTTTCTATTTCTGAACAAGAATGAACCGGAGTAACTCCAAATCGTTCTTTCAAATTCGGGCTTAATATTTGATTCCAAAAATCAGCATAATTGGTATCTTCCTTTATTTCAACCCCAAGTTGGGAAGCAATTTTTAAAGCTCGTTTTCTATTTCTATTGGGTTCGTATTCTTTTTGCATATCAATTGCTAAATACACATCGGTTCTAAAGATTTCGGCTTTCATTAAAAAAGCAACATAATCCAATTCATCGGCAATAGTTTGATGGTAAATTTTTGGCAATAACTTAATTTCCAAATTTGAAATGCCATTAGTATGCAAAAACTGCATCAATTCTTTAACAAGAGTAACATAGTCTTTAATTCGGATAGCATCCGAAACCACAATAGCTCCATAACTCAAGCCTTGATGCGAATAAACAGTATTTCCTACTCTATTGGCAGGCAAAAGAGCCACTAGTTTTTCGCCATCCAAAACCATCAAAGAATAATCTTCAAAGCGATCGGAATGGTATTCCATAAAGTTTCTATGAAATAAAAAGGCAGCATTTTTGGCAACACTTATAAAAGTATTCCAAAGAGAAAAATCTTGCGGCTGGTATAATCTAACTTGGTACTGTTTCACGGGATGCTCTAAAAACTTTGGAAAATTACACATTTATTTGATAGTATTTCCAAATTCAAATGCAGTTATCTAAAAATAATTGTCTAATTTAGGCTTTTCAAATGAATTAACCGCTATGAAATTAAAGATTCGATTACTCTTATTTAGTATTACTACGCTATTTTATTGCTCTGTTTTTGGGCAGAATGTATCGCTGTACAATCAATTTAACGGCCGATTTGATTTTACTTTCATAGGAAATACCATGAATTTAGGAGAAAATAATAGTACTGCTGGGTGTGAAGATTTATTAGTTACATCTTCTGCTGCTTCTTTAAATTTAAATTCCTCTCAAATTATTCAAAATGCTTATTTGTATTGGGCTGGTTCGGGTTTAGGTGATTTTAACGTACAGTTAAATTCGGTTCCAATCACAGCACAACGAACTTTCTCTAACATATCTATTTCTTCTGGACTGCCCTATTTTAGTGCTTTTGCAGATGTTACTTCGCAAATAGTTAGCACTGGAAATGGTACTTATACTCTTTCGGATTTAGACATTTCACAAACACTAATTGATGAATCGGGATATTGTAACAATCGGACTAATTTTGCGGGTTGGGCAATGGTAATTGTTTACAAAGGAGCTACCTTGCCATTAAATCAAATCAATATTTATGATGGTTTAGAAAGTATCCCTAATGCAATCACTATCAATTTAAGCAGTCTAAATGTAATCGATACAACTAGTGCGCAAATTGGTTTTATTGCTTGGGAAGGGGATGCCAATCTTGCAGTAAATGAAACCTTGAGCATCAATGGAACCACACTAAGCAACCCTCCTTTAAATCCAGCAAATAACGCTTTTAATGGAACCAATAGTATTACAGGAAGTAATACTCAATACAATATGGATTTGGATATTTACAGTATTCAAAATAATATTAATGTTGGTGATACCTCAGCACAAATCCAACTTACCTCTGGTCAAGATGTAGTTTTAATAAATGTAGTCGTAACTAAACTAAACAGCCAATTACCCGATGCAAGTATTGTAATAAACTCGAATATTCAGGACTGTGGCTCCAAAAAAATAACTGTAAATTATACCGTTTTTAATTCCAATTGCACGAGTGCACTTCCAGCAGGAACTCCTATTGCTATTTATGCCAATGGTCAACTAGTTGGGCAAACACAAACTACTACGATTATTCCTATTGATGGTTCAGAAAACGGTCAACTACTTATTACGCTTCCAATAGGAATTCCAAACGATTTCACCTTAATCATTGTTATAGACGATACTGGAAACGGAAATGGAATAGTACAAGAAATTTTAGAAAACAACAATCAATATAGCGCTTCTATTTCGCTAGGGTCTGTACCAACCTTCAACAATCTGGATTCTAAATTAACTTGTAACAAAGGGCTAACCAAAGGAACATTCAACTTTTTCGATTATTCTACTATGGTACTCACTAATGCTTCTGATACTTTTGTTGGTTTTTACGAATCTCAAGCAGATGCTAACTCTGCAACCAATGCCATTAGTAATCCAACTAATTATACTGCCGATGCCACTCCCAAAGAAATTTTTATACGAATAGAAAACCAACATTGTTTTGCTATTACTTCTTTTTTATTGCAAACAAGGAACTGCCCTCCTACTGTTTACAACTATGTTTCCAACAACAATGATAATGCTAACGACACTTTTTTTATAGATGGATTACGTGATGTTTTTGTAAATTTCGAATTAGAAATATACAACCGTTGGGGAACTTTAATTTGGACCGGAAATAACAGCTCACCCGATTGGGATGGGTTTGCCACCAAAGGTTTGAAGGTAGATAATTCCAATGTTACCGAAGGTACCTATTATTATATTCTCAATTTAAACGATTCAGATTATCCCGATCCACTAATTGGTTGGCTGTATTTTAGAAAGTAAATTGGATATTTTAAAAATCTCTGTAACTTCGCCAACTAAATTCTAAGAATTACTTGAAACAAATTACTTCCATACAAAACCCTTTTATAAAAACATTGCTACAATTGCAAGAAAAAGCGAAAGCTCGCAAGCAATCAGGCAGTTTTATAATTGAAGGAAAACGCGAAATTGAATTGGCTTTAAAGGGAAACTACGAACTTGAAACTATTCTATTTCTTCCAGAATTGATTTCCGAAAAAGAAATTAATAACAGTTTTGTCCTCCCAAGCACAGCAAATGGATCTCAGGCAGAACTAATCGAAATCAATAAAGAAGTCTATCAAAAACTAGCCTACCGCGATACTACTGAAGGAATTATTGCAGTAGCAAAATCGAAATCGTTAGCATTATCCGATTTAAAATTACCCGAAAATCCGTTAATTTTAGTTTTGGAATCTATAGAAAAACCAGGTAACATTGGGGCTATGCTACGAACCTGTGATGCAGCCAACATAGATGCGGTAATTCTCGCCAATCCGAAAACCGATTTATACAACCCGAATCTTATTCGCTCTAGCGTGGGATGCCTTTTCACCAATCAAATTGCATCTGGATCTACCGAAGATGTGATTAAGTTTTTGAAAGATAAAAAAATAGCCATTTACAGTGCTACACTCCAGAATTCGAATTCCTATCATATTCAAAATTACACCACGCCAACAGCAATTGCAGTAGGAACCGAAGCAACAGGGCTTTCGAAAGCATGGCGTGATAATGCAACCCAAAATATAATCATTCCAATGCAAGGCCAAATTGATTCAATGAATGTATCGGTAGCCGCAGCAATTTTATTATTTGAAGCCAAAAGACAACGCGGTTTTAAGGTTAAATAAACTCCCAAATTATGAACTATAAATTACTATTTGCTTTACTAATTACTACCCTTAGTGTAAAAGCACAAATTACCGAAGCTAAATTAGATGATGTCGTTCAACGCACTATGAAAACCTTTAATGTTCCTGGTATTGCCGTTGCTATTGTAAAAGATGGCAAAGTAGTTATCTCTAAAGGTTATGGAGTTACCAACATCAAAACACAACAAAAAGTAGATGGCAACACTCTTTTCGGAATTGCTTCCAATAGCAAAGCCTTTACCTCGGCTGCATTAGCAATGCTGGTAGACGAAAAGAAAATAAATTGGGACGACAAGGTAATTCAATACATTCCGGAATTTAAAATGTATAACGATTACGTTACCAACGAATTTACCATTAGGGATTTACTTACCCACCGAAGTGGACTTGGTTTGGGCGCTGGCGATTTAATGATATGGCCTGACGGACATAATTTCACTCCCAAAGACATTATAAAAAACATTCATTTTCTGAAACCGGTATCTTCCTTTAGAACTAAATACGATTACGATAACCTATTGTATGTAATTGCTGGCGAAGTTATTGAACGTGTTTCGGGTAAAACTTGGTGCGATTTTATAGATGCCCGAATTTTGAAACCATTGCAAATGGACCATAGTGCTGCTTCATGGCGCTTTTTGAAAGACACCACTAATACTATTGTGCCGCATGTTCCAACCAACGGAAAATTGGAAGTTATAAAACGATATACCAACCCAATTTTTGATGCTGCAGCAGGAATTTATACCAGCACCAACGATTTAAGCAAATGGGTAATAGCCCAATTAAACCATGGAAAATATGGTGCTAACATGGAAAGCAGTTTATTTAGTGAAGCAGTTCAAAAAGATATGTGGACCCCACAAACAATCTTGCCTTTAAATAATATGAAGCCATACAGTTGCAATTTCAAAGCCTATGGTTTAGGATGGCAATTAACCGACATCAACGGACATTTACAGGTTTCCCATACGGGTGGTTTGGACGGAATTGTAACCCAAACCATCATGATTCCTGATTTACAACTAGGAATTATAGTCCTTACAAATCAACAATCGGGTTCTGCATTTAATGCTATTTCCAATACTATTAAAGATAGTTATTTAGGATTGCATTTTCCAGATCATGTTGTGACACTTAGCTCAGGAAGAAAACAAGTGGAAGAAAATGCCGATAAAATTACCGACGAAGTTTGGGCTAAAGTGAACCAAAACATAGTGACTAATACCCAATTGGAACCTAAAAAAATCACTGGTATTTATCAAGACAATTGGTTTGGAAAAATTAGCATTCGCCAAACCAAAGGTACTTTACGCTTTCAATCGGAACGTTCTCTAAGACTTACAGGTTCTATATTTTATTATAAAGACAACACCTATGCCGTTAAATGGGATAATAGAAGTCTTAACGCGGATGCTTTCATTCATTTTACTATAGATACCAATGGTATAGCTACCCGTATAAAAATGGAAGCAATATCACCACTAACCGATTTTAGTTTCGACTTTCAGGATTTAGATTTCGCAAAAGATTTGGAGTAATTATTACTATCTTAAAGGATTTTAAAATTATCCCAAAAAAATTGGTAAACCTTGTTTCTTTGGGATAATTAATTTTTGGATTGTAGAATATCGGATGCCCCATGTCCTATTATTCTATATTGACTGGACTAAAGTCCAGCCGTACATTATGTGCCGAGCCTATGGCTCTTGGATGTGATAGTAGGTTCTTGCATATGCCAACTGGACTGAAGTCCAACCTTACAAAATAAACCGAGCCTACGGCTCTAACACGTTACTTCAAAGTTCCGTAGGAACGATTCATTTTGTAGCAATGGATTTGAATCCGTTGCGATGTTAAATATGATAAACGCCAAAGTTCCGTAGAAACGATCCATTTTGTAGCAATGGATTTCAATCCGTTGCGATGATATATAAATATAATTAAAAAATTAAATTTAAATTTTGTAATAATCAAAAATTTTGTAAATTTAGTATAGATATATTAAAAATTTAAAAATAGAGATTATGGCAAACACCTATCATCAAATGTATATCCAAGCAGTTTTTGCTGTGAAATATAGAAAAGCAGTTCTTCACAAAGATTGGAGAAAAGATGTTTTTGCAGTAATTGGAAATCTAATAAATGAAACAGGATGCAAAACTATAATTGTGAATGGTGTAGAAGATCATGTACATTGTTTCTTAGGTTTGAAACCCACTATTTCCATTTCAGAATTAATGAAAACGGTAAAAGCAAAATCATCAAAATATATCAACGATAATAAATTATTATTAGATAGATTTGAATGGCAAGTAGGATATGGAGCATTTTCTTACAGCAAATCGCATATTAATAGAGTTTACAAATACATTGAAAATCAAGAAGAACATCATAGAAAAAAAAGTTTTAAAGAGGAATATCTTAAATATCTTGAAGAATACAAAATCCCTTTTGAGGAACGATATATTTTTGAAGATTTAATTTGATTAATTGTTTATAAACAAATTAAGACTAGTACAATTATTAAAAAATTAACCAGTTTTTTTACCCGATTCCAATATTTATTTCTACTTTTATCTGATTGAAGAATCTACCATGACAGAGATAAATTTAGAAGAAGAAAAAAAAGCATTAACCCGAGAATACAAAGAACTTTTACGCATTAGTTATCAAACACTTACACCCGAAGATAAGAAATTAATTCGGAAAGCATTTGATGTTGCTGTAGATGCCCATAAAGACCAAAGAAGAAAATCGGGAGAGGCTTATATCTTTCATCCAATAGGAGTCGCTAAAATAGTAGCTTCCGAAATTGGTTTAGGTCCAACTGCCATTGCCGCAGCATTATTACATGATGTAGTAGAAGATACTCCAATAACTATTGAAGATATTGAAAAGCAATTTAATCCTAAAATTGCTCAACTGGTAGAGGGTTTAACCAAAATCTCTCAGGTTAAAAAAGACATGAACATCTCGATGCAAGCGGAAAATTTCCGTAAAATGCTATTGACACTTAATGATGATGTTCGGGTAATTTTGATAAAAATAGCCGATCGTTTGCACAACATGCAAACCATGGATTCTATGCCCGATTATAAACAAGTTAAGATAGCTTCCGAAACTTTATACATTTATGCTCCATTGGCCCATCGACTTGGGTTGTATAATATCAAAACAAAATTAGAAGATTTAGGGTTAAAATATACTGAACCTATCGTTTTTAATGATATTGTAAGTAAAATTAAAGATACAAAAGAAGAACAAGACGAATACATTAAATTGGTTTCGGATGTACTTAAAAAAACACTTAACGAAGAAGGAATTGATTATATCATAAAAGGAAGACCAAAATCTATCTATTCCATTCGCAGAAAAATGCAAGCGCAAAATGTAACTTTTGATGAAGTTTACGACAAGTTTGCTCTACGAATCATTTATAAGTCCAATCCACATGATGAAAAATTCTTGGCTTGGAAAATTTACTCCATTGTTACCGATCATTACAGACCAAGTCCTAGCAGATTACGAGATTGGATTTCCTCTCCTAAATCTACCGGATACGAAGCTCTGCACATTACCGTTATGGGGCCAAAAGGAAGATGGGTAGAAATTCAGGTGCGAAGTGAACGTATGGATGAAATTGCCGAAAAAGGCTATGCAGCGCATTACAAATACAAACAAGGGGTTGCTGAAGAAAACGGCTTAGATGTTTGGTTGAATTTACTTAAAGAAGCACTAGAAAATTCGGAAACCAATGCGGTGGATTTTGTAGAAGATTTCAAAATGAATTTGTATGCTAAAGAAATCTTTGTTTTTACTCCGAAAGGAGAAATAAAATCATTGCCAAAAGGAGCTACTTCTCTTGATTTTGCATTTAGCATCCACTCTGAAATTGGAATCAAAACTCGTGGAACCCGTGTAAACGGTAAACTAGTTCAACTCAACCACGAATTAAAAAGTGGCGATCAAATTGAAGTAATTACCTCTCCCAACCAAAAACCAACCATAAATTGGCTGGATTATGTTACAACCTCTCGCGCCAAAAATAAAATAAGAAACGTACTTAACGAGGACACCAAAAAAATAGCAGAAGAAGGAAAAGAATTACTTACACGAAAATTAAAACATTTAAAAATCATCTTAAGTGAAGCGGTGATTAATGAATTGGTAAATTTCTTCAAACTTAAAACAAGTTTAGATTTATTTTACCGCATGGGAATTGGTGCTATAGAAAACCAACAATTAAAAGACTATGCTGCTCAAAAAAGCAACACACTGATAAACTTCTTTAAAAATAAAATAAAACGTTCTCCGAGCTCAGCCCCGGAAGATATCCACAAACAAGAATTAAGTAGTAATTATGATTTACTTGTTTTTGGTAAAGAACAAGACCGATTAGACTATAAACTTTCCTCCTGCTGTAATCCAATACCTGGCGATGATGTTTTCGGATTTGTTACTATAAACGAAGGAATCAAAATCCATAAAAAAGACTGTCCAAATGCTATAGCAATGCAGTCTAACTATGCTTACCGAATAATGCAGGCCAAATGGATTGATTCATCACAACAAGAATTTAAAGCCATTTTAAAAATAACCGGCATGGATACCTTAGGCCTAACAAACGAACTTACCAAAGTGATTTCCAATCAAATGCATGTTAATATTCAGAGCATTTCACTAAGTGGTGATGCTGGTATCTTTAATGGGCAAGTTACAGTAGTAGTACAAAACAATACTTTCTTAAAAAAACTAATGGACAACATTAAAAAAATTGATGGTATTGAAAAAGTAACCCGAGTCTATAAAAACTAATAAACATTTATTAACAACTAGTTTATAACTTTAAACGCTTAAATTTCAATTCTTCTAAACTAAAAATTATCTTTGCAAGATATGACACTAATAGCCTCAGATAATAGTAAAAATCAAGAAATTGTAAAAAATGTATTTACAACTTATCTTGAAAACAAAGGCCACCGAAAAACTCCGGAACGCTATGCTATCCTTCAAGAAATTTACGATAATCAAGAACATTTTGATATTGAAAATTTATATATAAAAATGAAGAATAAAAATTATCGGGTGAGTCGTGCAACTCTTTACAACACTATCGAATTATTACTAGATTGTGGATTGGTTCGCAAACACCAATTTGGGCAAAACCAAGCACATTATGAAAAATCGTATTTCGATAAGCAGCACGACCATATCATTATGACCGATACTGGCGAAGTTATTGAATTTTGCGACCCTAGAATTCAAACCATAAAACAAACTATTGAGGAAATTTTTGGTATCGAAATTACCAACCACTCTTTATATTTTTATGCCAATAAAAAAGAATAATTGGTTTAGTTTACAAATAACCAAAACAAATTAACTACAAACATAAATATACAACACAATGACCGTAGATTTACTACTCGGATTACAATGGGGAGATGAAGGAAAAGGAAAAATCGTAGACGTTCTAACTTCTAAATACGATATTATTGCTCGTTTTCAAGGTGGTCCAAATGCTGGGCATACTCTTGAATTTGACGGAATCAAACACGTTTTAAGAACCATTCCTTCTGGGATTTTTCACGATAATAATATCAACGTTATTGGTAATGGCGTGGTGATTGACCCGGTCGTTTTTAAAAGTGAAATTGATGGTTTGGCAAAATTTAATCTAGACATTAAATCGAAATTAATTATTTCTAGAAAAGCACATTTAATTCTTCCTACGCATAGATTATTGGATGCGGCATCAGAAGCATCTAAAGGGAAAGCCAAAATTGGTTCTACTTTAAAAGGAATTGGCCCAACTTATATGGACAAAACCGGTAGAAACGGAATTCGTGTTGGCGATATTGAATTAGCAGATTTTAAAGATCGTTACAGAGCATTGGCAGACAAACACGAAGCCATGATAGCGTTTTATAACGTAGATATACAATACAATTTAGCAGAATTGGAAGCAGAATTTTTTAATGCTATTGAAGATCTTAAAAAATTAGATTTTATTGATAGTGAAGAATATTTAGCACAAGCCCAAAAATCTGGTAAATCTATTCTTTGTGAAGGTGCCCAAGGTTCGTTATTAGATGTAGACTTCGGAACCTATCCTTTTGTAACTTCTTCTAACACCACTGCCGCAGGTGCATGTACTGGTTTAGGGATTGCACCAAATAAAATAAAAGAAGTATTCGGAATTTTCAAAGCCTATACTACTCGCGTTGGTTCGGGACCTTTTCCTACAGAAGATTTTGAAGAAGCGGGGGATGTTATGGCAAGCGTTGGAAACGAATTTGGTTCCGTTACCGGAAGAAAAAGACGTTGCGGTTGGTTGGATTTAGTAGCCCTAAAATATGCCATTCAAGTAAATGGGGTAACCCAATTAATGATGATGAAAGGCGATGTGCTTTCGGGGTTTGAAACCTTAAAAGTAGGTACTTCTTACAATTATAAAGGAGACATTATCCAACATTTACCTTATAACATTGAGGAAGAAAATGTAACACCAATATATACCGAATTTAAAGGATGGAAAGCCGATTTAACAGGAATGACAACTTACGAAGAACTTCCCAAAGAATTAAAAGATTACATCGAATTCATTGAAAAAGAGGTTGAAGTTCCTATCAAAATAGTATCCGTAGGACCAGACAGAAAACAAACGATTACAAGATAAAAAATGAGGTCGCTATTTAATAAATACCGACCTCAAAAATTATTTTTTGGATTATAAATTGTCTGGAAAAATTTTTCCGGGATTCAATATATTATTTGGATCAAAAACATGTTTAATTCGTTCCATCAATTCCAGATGCACTTTGGAAAACGCAATGTTCATAAAATTTTTCTGAACAAAACCAATTCCGTGTTCCCCTGAAAGGGTTCCCTTTAGAGATACAGTTAATTCAAATATTTCTCGAATTCCTTTAGGTACTTCAATTTGCCAATTAGCATCATTCATTTCTCCTTTAATGATGTTTACATGCAAATTCCCATCGCCTGCATGACCATAACACACCGATTGAAATCCATATTTTTTTCCGATAGATTTAATTCCTCTTAACAGTTCTGGTAATACATACCTGGGTACAACAGTATCTTCTTCTTTATAAATTGAATTCGATTTTACGGCTTCCGCAACCGAACGGCGCATTTTCCATAAAGCGTTTTTTTGATCTTCGGTATCGGCAAAAAGAACTTCATCTATTTCAAATTGCTCTACAACACCCATTATTTTTTCGGCTTCTTGCATAAGAATATCCGAATAATTTCCATCTACTTCAATAAGCAAATGCGCTTGAACATTGTCATTAACATTAATATTGATAGTATCATTGTATTTCAAAGTCCAATCAATAGCATCACGCTCCATAAACTCCAAAGCACTTGGCACAACACCAGCTCTAAAAATAGCAGATACCGCTTCGCAAGCTTGACCTGCATTGTAAAACGGAACTAACATTAAAACGTTGTGGGTGTTTTTAGGTAATAATTTCAAAACTACTTTAGTGATTACTCCTAAAGTCCCTTCGCTGCCAACCATTAATTGGGTTAAATTATATCCCGTAGAGTTTTTTAAGGTATTGGCACCTGTCCAAATTATTTCACCACTAGGCAAAACTACTTCTAAATTCAAAACATAATCTTTAGTTACTCCATATTTTACAGCTCGTGCACCACCAGAATTTTCTGCTACGTTCCCTCCTATCCAGCAACTACCTTGACTGCTAGGATCTACAGGGTAAAATAATCCTTTTTCTGCAACTGCCTCGCGTAGTACTTGCGTAATTACGGCAGGTTCTACAATGACTTGAAGGTTTTGTTCGTCAATATGTAAAATTTTATTCAAACGTTCCAATGACAAACCAATACCTTCATAAATACACAAGGCACCACCACTTAAACCAGTTCGTGCACCTATTGGTGTTGTTGGAATTTTATATTCATTTGCAATTTTTAGTATAGCAGAAATCTCCTCGGCATTAGCAGGTTTTACCACAACACTTGGTGGAAAAACAAAATTCTCGGTTTCATCATGACCGTAATGATTTCGGGTTTCTTGGTCAATAAAAACATAAGAAGAACCAACTACAGCAGTAAGTTTTTGAAGGATTTCTGGGTGCATTTGTATCATAACTATTAGTAAGAAGTAAAAAATAGACTTGTTTATACTATTCAAGTATTTCTAATTAGCAAAATTGTCGTCTTTAAGTTTTTCATCTTTTATTTCGCTGTTGTGTAACTTAACAGGTTTTGTGTTTTTACGCATTTTTATATTTAAAAATTCTACAAATAACGAGAAGAAGATGGCAAAATATAAATAGCCTTTTGGGATGCTGGAAACTTCTACATCGTTGCCAAAACGGAAATGTGCCAGATGCGAACCTTCGGCAAGCAACATCACTCCAATTAGGATTAGGAAGGAAAGACCAAGTATTTGTATGGTTGGGTGCTCGTTTACGAATTTAGAAACGGGACCTGCGAAAATCATCATAATTCCGATGGAAATAACGATGGATAAAATCATGATTTCAATGGCGCCATCGGGACCAAAGCCGCCTTGTGCTGGGCTTTTCATGCTAATCATTCCGATTGCGGTTAAGATACTGTCGAAAGAAAAAACGATGTTTAACAATGCAATTTGAAAAATAGCGCCTGTTAATCCGGACGCCGATTTGCCTTTGGCGCCTTCTTCTTCGCCTTCCATTTTATGGTGAATTTCAGAAACGGATTTATACAAAAGGAACAATCCACCACCAAAGATGATAAGGCTTTGACCAGTTACTTGGGCTTCGAAAAAACCAAAATCAAGATGAAATAGGGTTTCTTGTAAACTTAAAACCCAAGTGATTCCGAATAATAAAACGATACGGAAAACCATTGCTAAGGTTAATCCTATTCTTCGAGCTTTTGGTTGCTCTTTTGCAGGAAGTTTACCAGAAACGATGGATAGGAAGACGATATTGTCGATTCCTAAAATGATTTCTAAGAAGGTTAGAGTTAGTAATGCTACCCAAGCATTTGGATTGGAAATTAATTCGGTCATTGGATTTTGAAAATTTATATTGTAAAGTAGTTTTACGTAATTAATTGGTTTTTGTTACAGTTCCTATTTGTTTTTTAGAATCTCCAACAAAAGAATATTCAAAAGTATAGGTTTTTCCTTTGGTAGTAAGGATTCGCATACTGATTGCTTTTCGTTCGGCTATATTTCTCGGGTGTAATTTTTGAATAATGAATTCGTAATCGTTTACCCAACGCACCGAAGCGGTATCGGTTCTGCTTTTGTAGGTTTCAATTTGAAGTTTGTCGGTTCTTTCAAAAGTGGTAATTTCTTTTTTACCATTGGTTTCTTGCGTGAATTCAAATTTTCCCGTTTTAAAATCTTTCGGATTGCACTCTTGTTGTTTTTGGCAGGAGAAAAGTGCTAAAGAAATTAGAACATATTTTAGTTTTGAAATTGCCATTGAAATTGAAATTGTTTTTTGAAATTGTTATTTTAATTTTTTGAATTCATCATCAGTAAAATTCTTTATACTTTTATCTTTAGAAAATTTATCGGAATTGTAATCCTTTGATTTGTTTTTTGGAATAGAAAGACTTGTCCAATCTTCTTTTTTAAGCATTTTAGCATAAAATATAATTTGTCCAATATGATATGGATAATGCGCCAATTGACGGTTGATTGCTTCAACAACGGTATGACCTTCGTTTCTAATATAAATAATATCTGAAAGTTGGTTGGATTTTAATGAATTTAAAGCGTTTAAAAAACATTCCCAACCTTTGTCCCAAATTTCTAATACCTCTTTTTTAGTTTTTATTGAATCATCAAATTCAGAATCACGATTGCGCCATTCTTTTTCGCCATCGGTTGTTAAAAAATCAGTCCAACGAGAAAGCATATTTCCTGAAATGTGTTTAATGATTGTTGCAATAGAATTGGTGTCTTCATTAATTGAGGCAAACAATTGATTAGGTTCCAATTGTTCCATTGCTTTTTCTCCTAGTAGTTTATAGTAGAGAAATTGTTTTTTTGTACTTTCTAAATAGGAGTTATTTATTTCCATTTGATTTATTGCTTTTTTTAGAAATCAAAATTGCTTCTTCTTCCGAATAATAATTACCATCAGCAATGTTTTTTATTGCGTTGTCAATGTCAATATTATATTCCAAATCGGATTCCGATTTGCCAATATTTTGGAGTAAATGCTTTAATTTTTCAATAAAAGCAACATCCTTAACCTTGTCAATTTCTTGATGTATCCAAGTTATTTCTGCTTTAATATCCATAATTATTTAATTAAAAAATTATTATTTATCATTAAAAAGTGCATCCGTCATTGTTTTTAAACCTTTGAAAGCCAGAAAAACAGATACCAAACAAATGGTACACCCAATGGTAAGTACTAAATAATGCCAATTGTTTTGTTTGTTCATGAAAGCATTATACATGATGCTTGGGCCAATAAACATTAGGGGTAATGCTCCGAAGAGGTATTTTATTCCTTTTGCTAGTAACTCTTTGTTGGTTGCCATTTTTTGGGTTGTTTAGTATTATATTATTTAGACAGAAAACTATCTATTGCTTTCCGTACACTTCCATTTTGTTTTAGTAATTCGCTTGCCTTTTCATAGGATACAGGAATTTCTCCCATAATCATTTTCACTCCGCGATCTACCAATTTGTCATTACTCAATTGCATATCGACCATTTTGTTTCCTTTTACTTTTCCGAGTTGGATCATGGTGGCTGTTGAAATCATGTTTAAAACTAATTTTTGAGCCGTTCCTGCTTTCATTCGGGAACTTCCAGTTACAAATTCGGGTCCAACTACCACCACAACTGGATATTGCGCTGTAAGTGCCAACGGACTTCCTTCGTTACAAGTAATGCAACCTATAGTAATATTATTTTCTTTGCAACGTTCTAATCCTGAGATTACATAAGGAGTTGTTCCAGATGCTGCAATACCAATTACAACGTCGTTTTCATTGATATTATGTTCCAGTAAGTCATTCCAAGCTTGGGTAGTATTATCTTCGGCATTTTCGACGGCTCTGCGAATGGCTTTATCGCCACCAGCAATAATCCCGTTAACCAATTCAAAAGGTACACCAAAGGTTGGAGGACATTCGGAGGCATCTACAATTCCTAATCTGCCAGAAGTTCCTGCACCAATATAGAAAAGTCTTCCGCCCAATTTCATTTTCTCTACAACTTTAGTAACCAAAAGTTCTATTTGAGGTAATGCTTTTTCAACAGCAAATGGAACTGTTTTATCTTCGTTATTAATATTGAATAACAAATCGGCAACCGACATTTTTTCTAAATTGTCGTGTTTGGAAGGTTGTTCTGTGGTTTTAGTGAAGTTCATTTTTTGTTGTTATCGGATGCATTCAATATGTTTCTCTTTTGCAATAATCATTCTATTGTTTTCAATTTCAAGGACTATTTTAGACCAATTAATTTCAAAATAAGTATACAATTGTTTTAAAGAATAATTACCCAATTGAAAATAAATCACTTTTGGACTTTTTTCAGAAACTAAAAACTTATTGAAAAAATCAACGTCTTTTGTAAGGATAATTAAATTGTTTTCAAGTGCGTAATTCCATATTTCAGTATCGGTCATTTTTAAATTAATATCCGATACAAATTCAAAATGCTCCTTATTGAAATAACTAAAATATTTGGGTAAATTTACATCTACTAAAAAAGAATTCATAATTAACTGGCTAATTGAATATCGTTTTTTGAAGTAGTTAAGTTTTTTAAAGCGAACGCAATAGCCGCTTGAATATCTTCTTTTTCTAGGAAAGGATAAGCAGCAATAATTTCGTCTATAGAATCTCCAGCAGAAAGATATTGCAAAATAGTTTCTACTGTAATTCGCATTCCTCTTATGGTTGGTTTGCCATTACATAAATCAGGATTTATTGTAATTCTTTCTAATACAGAAGTTTCCATTTTTTTTTCTTTTTACAAAGTTAATAAATTTTCAATAACATATTTTATAAAAAACTCGCCAATACTATCCCTAAAACAATCACCGAAATTTTAGCAATATTAAATTTATGTCCTTCACTACTTTCAAAAATAATTGTGGAAGAAATATGAAATAGAATACCAATTACCACTGCGGTTATCTCGGTATAATAGTCGTTTAATATTGGAAAAGTATCTGAAACCAAAGTTCCTAATGGTGTCATTATTGCAAAAGTCAGCATGAATAAGAACAATGCAGTTTTATTCAATTGAGCATGGAGGAAAAAAGTTGTCAAGATAATGGCGATAGGGAAGTGGTGAATGGCAATTCCTATAGCTAAATCATGGTGATGATTTACTGGAAAACCCTCCAATAATGCGTGAATGCACAAACTGATGAAAAGTAGCCAAGGCATTTGTGTCATTTTATCGTGACCGTGAACATGGCCGTGTTCGGCACCTTTGGAGAAAAATTCTAAGATGATTTGAAATAAAATCCCCACCATAATAAAGATTCCCACTTTTGAATTTCCGCTTTCGTATACCTCTGGAAGCAAATGCATCACGGTTAAGGAAAGCAAAAACGAACCACTAAATGCCAATAGCAATTTTAGATTCTTTTTGTCTTGGGGTTTTAGCCAAAGCGCAATAGAAAATCCAAGGAGAACCGATAGTAGGGGCAGTAGGTAGTTCATGAATAGGTCTGAAAATTAATCTTTTTTTATTGTTTTAGGTTTTCTTGTGATTTTAGAAGAAATTAATTTTACTTTTAAAAAATCGCTAAATTCCTTATCTTCCTTTGGAGTTGGTTTCTTTGAAACAATAACCATATCCATATCGTTTAACTTTTTAATATTTATCATAATTAAAATTTTTAAAATATTGTTTTACTAATTTTAATGCTTCAGGGGTGTCAATATACATTCGGGAACTATTATTAAATTGTTTTGCTCCTAAAGTCAATTTGTAATGTTGAATTAATTTTGTCTTTGCAATAAAAGAATCTATCCCATTATAACCGTTTTCAATGGAATATTTACAACAAAAAGCAACCAAATTTCCAGCAACACCTTTATATATTTTTTTGGAACCCTTGTTGAATTTAGCATTTTCTATTAACGAAAGAAAAATGTGGTCTCCTTTGTTAACTACTGAAACTAATCCTTGAATAATATTTTGATTATTCGTGGTTACTAATTTATAAACTTCGTTTTCAATTGTATTAATCTCTCTTTCCCAATTAAATTGCCAATTCGACTTCTTAAGAACTAATTTTTCATTAGTCAAAATACGGATAACTTCGGTTTCAAAAACTTCCTTAGTTATAGCGTTTTCAATAGAATTAGTTAGTTTGTCTATTTTGAACTGAAGAGGCGCACTATTTTCTTGATTCACTGGTAACTATTTTATATAAACTTGTACAAATGCTTCTTTAAACACTATTTGTTATAGTAAAAATACAAAATATTTTTATTTAAAAATCATAATTAAACGTTCGCTGTCTTTTTTATGGTATTTTTTTAATTTGTAATCACCAAAAGTATCCAATAGATAAATTCCCGCTTCTTCCATCATTTGTTCGAAATCTTCTAGCGTAAGGGCTCTCACTTTTTCGGTATAATGAAATTTTTGACCTTGATCTTCAAAATTAATTTCCTTAATTATATAACCATCCAAAAGATAGCGTTTCAAATGAAAGTCAATTGTATCCACTGTTTTGGTTTCTTCGTCAACTAAATTATCCAATACAAATGGCACATTCATAAAGTCAATAACTGCAAATCCATATTCGGATAGATTTTCTTTGATGGCAATTAAGGTTTTCAAATTATCCTCGTCATTATCGAAATATCCAAAACTAGTAAACAAATTAAAAACGGCATCAAACTTCTCTTCTAATGGCTCACGCATGTCGTGCACCTCAAAATGCAAAGTGTCATTGGCGTTCTTATTGGCAACTTCAATGCTGTTTTCGGATAAATCTACTCCAAGAACATTAAATCCTAATTGGTTTAAATAAATTGAATGTCGTCCTTTACCACAGGCCAAATCCAATACTTTAGCGTGATCGGGCAAGTTGAGGTAGTGGGTCAAATTATCCATGAAAATCTGTGCTTCACGGTAGTTTCGATCTTTATATAAAATATGATAATAAGGCGTATCAAACCAAGAGGCGAACCAAGTATTAGTTTTTGAATTTGTATTTTCTGACATTTATCTTTTCAAATGAATTCTTAACGTACAAATTTAGTGTATTTTTGCAGAAGTTATTCCAAGTTTGGAATTTAGTTAATTATTGAAATTGCAATTGATTTTTGCAATTGATATTGATATTGAAAAATGGAAAATTTTAAAATGATTGCCAAAACCTTTTTTGGTTTTGAAGAAATACTAGCCAAAGAGTTACAACAATTGGGTGCTCAAGAGGTGGAAATAGGGACCAGAATGGTTGGTTTTAAAGGAGATAAAGGGTTTATGTACAAAGCCAATTTGTCGTTGCGAACTGCCTTGAAAATCTTGAAACCCATTTATTATTTCCGAGCAAAAACCGATGCATTGTTGTACAAAGGCATTCAAGGAATTGATTGGAGTAAGTATTTGAACGCCAATCAAACCTTTGTTATTGATACTACAATCCATTCGGATCATTTTAAACATTCGCAATTTGTTTCGCAAAAAGCAAAAGATGCCATTGTAGATCAGTTTCGCGATAGAACTGGACAACGCCCTAGCGTAGATAAAGATTTCCCCGATTTAAGAATTAACATCCACATCGATAAAGATCAAATTTCAGTTGCGTTGGATACTTCTGGCGCATCCTTGCACCATAGAGGATACCGAACAGCTACCAATATTGCACCAATAAACGAAGTTTTGGCAGCAGGAATGTTGTTGTTGGCAGGTTGGGAAGGCAAAACCGATTTGCTAGACCCAATGTGTGGTTCGGGAACTATTTTGGCGGAAGCCGCGATGATTGCTTGTAATATTCCGGCAAACATCAATAGAAAAGAGTTTGCTTTCGAAAAATGGAACGATTGGGATAACGACCTTTTTGACCAAATTATTGATGCTTTAATGAAACGTACTCGTGAATTTCATTATTCGATAAAAGGTTTTGATAAAGCGCCAAGTGCTGTTGAAAAAGCGAAAGCCAATATAAAAAATGCCAATTTGGATGATTATATAACCATTGACCAAAAGAATTTCTTTGATACCGAAAAAGAAACCTCGGGGCCGTTGCAAATGGTTTTCAATCCGCCTTATGGCGAACGTTTGGATATTGATTTAGAACGTTTTTACAGAGAAATGGGCGACACCATGAAGCAACATTATCCGGGAACAAATGCATGGTTTATCACGGCTAATTTGGAAGCCTTGAAATTTGTAGGGTTAAAACCTTCTAGAAAAATTAAATTATTTAATGGAAGTTTGGAAGCACGTTTGGTGAAATACGAAATGTATGAAGGTAGCAAACGGACCAAATTTCAAGTTGAAAAAGAGGAAGAAACGGAAGAAGATTCTAGTTTAGATTTCAAATAATAAGTTACAATTATGTCTAAAAAAACAAAATCATTTGTATATAACCTTTTAGGTTTTGCATTATTTTTTATTCCGTTGCAAGCGGTTTTAACACGTTTCACTAACTTAACTGGATTGTGGATTCCGATGACGGCTTTTGTTATTGGAACTATTATAGCCCCAAAATTTCAAGCCGTTCGAACCAAAGACGGAGAGAAATTATTTATGAAATGGCTTTTTGTTAAAGGGGTGAAGGAGATTAAAAGGTAATCTCAATTTCTACCATTTATGCGGTATTTTGTCATTCCGACGAAGGAGGAATCTCATAATTATATTAGTAAGCGGTTTCTGTTTTGTCGAAACACCTAATATTTCATGTACGGAATCATCTTAAAATATAGCCGAATCCTGACTTATTAGGAAAGTGATTATGTTCTGTTATTTTTTTACGCTCAACTATTTTCGGTTTCTAATCCGCCTAAATAATAAGAGGGTATGTTTCCTTTAATCCCAAGTCTATAAATACCAATTCCAGTAAGTCTTTTTTCTTCTCGACCAAAAGGGATTAGTCTAAATTTTGAAAAGTATGGTTTTTCCAAATTCACATATTCACTTTGAATTCTAAAACATTCAATCATTAATTCTTCTCCAATAAAATAACCTTTTTCATTTTGCAATAAAGTTGGTTTTTTACTTGTTAGTTGCTGACTGGTTGGAATAACAACCACTTTATTAATGTCTAATCCAGTGAGTTCTTCTTTATTAATTCCAAATGATTTTAGAAAATTTTCAAAATCATTTTTCTTTTCGAATGAGTTTTTTACCCAAAACAATCCAGAAAAGCAATTCAATCTTAATGGCAAATCTGGTCTGTGAATTTCTAATTCTTTTTTCTCAAATTCTAATGATTTAATGAAATTCGAATTTAACTTGAAATGTTCTTTTGACGCTCGATAATAACTTATAGTTTTGTATTTAGCATAGACAAAAGTATCATCTTTATTAACTATTTGATAAAACACCTCTTTATCATCAAACATTAATATTCGAATTCTATTTTCAGTATAGTTATATATGTCTCCAATTTTCATATTTTAAATTCAGTTTTTAAATCACATTCAACATGTTAATAATTAGGATTATAAAATAAAACTTTAGTTTAAATCCCTTTCAACCCATCAATTAAAGCATCAATATCTTCTTTGGTATTATAATGGCTAAAAGAGATTCGCAAACTAGGTTTTTTCAAATCTTCGTCTGCTAGAATTTCTGCTAAAACGTGGGATGGTTTTACACTGCCGCTTTGGCAAGCACTTCCGCGAGAAACCGCAATGCCTTTCATATCCAAATTAAATAAAATCATGGCTGTTTTTTCTTCCGAAAAAGGCAGTAAAACATTTAAAATGTTATAAAAAGTGTCTACTCCATTGGTTTTTATTTCTGGGAAATTTGTTTGCAATAACGAAGCACAATAATTTTTCAAGTCAGCAATATACTTTCTTTCCACATCCAAATGTTCGTAAGATAATTCCAAAGCCTTAGCCATTCCTGCTACTTGGTGTACTGCTTCGGTTCCGGCACGAAGTCCTTTTTCTTGTTCACCTCCAAATAAAAACGGTTGTAATAGCATTCCTTTTTTTACATAAGCAAATCCAACGCCTTTCGGTCCGTGGAATTTATGGGCGCTAGCCACTATAAAATCGACTGGCAATTCGTGTAAATTGAATTCGGTTTTTCCAATAGATTGCACGGTATCACAATGAAAAAGAGCATGATGTTGGTGGCAAATTCTCCCCGTTTTTTCTATGTCTAAAACAGTTCCGATTTCGTTGTTTACGTGCATTAAGGTTACTAAAGTTTTCACCTCTTTAGAAAGTAAATTCACCAAATGAGTAGTGTCAATGGCTCCAGATGGAAGCGTATTCACAAAATCTACTTCGATTCCAAATTCATTTTGCAAATGTTTTACCGTATACAAGGTGGCATGGTGCTCTATCTTACTTGTAATGATTCGTTGTATGTGTAAGTCTTTTACAGCGCTTTTAAGGATCCAATTAGTCGCTTCGGTGGCATTGGAAGTAAAAATAATTTCTTGAGCAGCACAGCCAAGAAGTTTGGCAATTGTTTTACGAGAAGTTTCCATAATGGTTTTGGCACTCCTACCAAAACTATGGGTAGAGGAGGGGTTTCCAAAATCATTTTGAAGTACCTGCATCATTTCATTAATCACTTCTTCCCGAAGTGGAGTGGTTGCTGCATTATCCAAATATATTTTTTTCATCTATGCTTAATCTTTATTTTATTTAATATAATTTCCAAAACCTAGAACCTACAACCTACGCCCTACAACCTACGCCCTATTTAGCGTTCTGCTTAAAATACACCTCGGTTGCCCCTAATCCATATTTTTGATAATTGGCATCTTGAAAGGAAATTCCTTCGTATCGGTTTAACATAAAATCGAGTTCGGCTTTCAAAACTCCTTCGCCAACACCATGAATAAAAACAATTTTAGGGATGCGATTTCGCATTGAAAATTCGATGTGTCTTTTGGCTGTTTCGGTCTGAATTGTTAGGATGTCGTAGTTGCTCATTCCTCTTGAATTTTTGACTAATTTTTCAATGTGCAAATCAAATTCCGGAACGCCTCTTTCTACTTTATCCGACTTGAAAGTAGGGGTGTTGTACTTTTTTTGTGGTTGAATATCAATACTTTTATTAACTAAAGTTTCAGTTTTGATAATGTAATTTAAATCATTGGTATTGTTTATTTTAACCAACTCGTTGACAAAATAAGTCATCACGAATTTGTCGGTAGTTTCTATCGTAACTTCGTTATTTTTAACTGCAATAACTACACCATCTACGGCTTCGTCTAACACCGAAACGGTGTCGCCAATGTTAAATGTTTTTGTGCTCATCTTCTGTATCTTTAGGTGGGATTTTAGCGGATAATTTTATCATTCCAAACATAAAAACTACTAGTGCAATACAGGTAATTATTACATTAGGTTTGGCAGTATTTTGTTCGTAGAATGCAACAAAAATCGCAACAATCATTATTAGAAATAAAAACTTTTTCATAAAGGTAGTTTTAAAATTCAAAAATAGAAAACTTAATTTAGATAGATGTAATTTAAAAATTTATTTGTAAAATTGTAGATAATAATTTCAAAATGGAAAAATACATGTTACCCTGCATGAACAAAAAACTTTTTGGAGTTGAATGTATGGGGTGTGGAACACAACGATCAATTAATTTATTATTACATGGAGACTTTATTGGTGCTTTTAAAATGTTTCCACCAATTTATACATTAATTCTATTTTTTATAATTTTATTTTTACATTTTACAGACAAGTCTAGAAATTACAATAAGTCTATTATTTACCTTGTTGTAATTAATGGAATCATAATGTTAACGAACTATATTTACAAAATAACTATCTAATTATTAATACTTTAAAAAAGAAAAAACTATGGAAAAACAAAAATTACCAAATGAACAAGCTGTAATGATTTTAGGATTACTATCTTTTGTTGGTTGCTGCTGCACAAGTGGTGCGCTTGGGGTTATTTTATCTGGTATTGGAATATATTTAGCTGGTAAAGCAGAAAAGATATATACTGAAAATCCTGAGCAATATAGTTTGGGTTCTCTTGAAACGTGGAAAATTGTAAATTTTGTAAGTTTAGGCCTTAGTGTTTGTGTATTAATTTATGCAATCTATATGAAAGTAACTGGTAAAGACGTTGAGCAACAAGAACAATTAATGGAAATGTTGAAAAGATTTCAAAGTAAATAAGATTCCAATACACAAAAAAACCGCCTTATTTTACTATAAATTAGACGGTTTTTTTTATGAATTGAAGCTATAGTTAAACGGCATTTATCCCTTTGTTTGCAACGAAAATTATTATACCGATAATAAATAAGATATATAAAGACATTATTACAATAATTGAAATTCCAAGATATTTGTGATGGGTTTTTAAATAATTTAAAGCAGTACCAACTAAATCGGAACTATAATTTTGCAATGCAGTTTTCATGTCGGTTGCATATTTGAATAAATAATACACTGGAGGAAAATACAATAAGGCCATAAATAAATATACACCAGTTAAATATCCTTTAAGGTTTCCTAGAGGACTCATAGGGCTTGATGGAATTGCCGACATAACCGAAGCCATTACAAGTGCTGCAATTATCATTAAGCCGATTCCAATAAATCCCATAATTGCTAAAAACATCGACCATTTGGCACTGGTTCTTAAAGCATCTACAGCTTGTTCGTTCAATTCTAAATTTTGTTGATTTTCCATAAATTAAATTTTTAGTTACTATTCAAATTGTTTTAAAGTTTTAATAATAATAGAAACACAATCTAATAATTGCTCCTCATTCATTACTAAAGGCGGTGCAAAACGGATGATGTTTCCGTGGGTTGGTTTTGCTAACAAACCATTATCTCTTAATGCCATGCAGATATTCCAAGCGGTATCACTTTCTTCGGTATCGTTGATTACGATGGCGTTTAACAATCCTTTACCACGAACCAAAGTTGCAATGGTGGATGTTTTTATAAATTCTCCAATTTTCTCTCGGAATAAATTTCCTAGTTTACGAGCATTTTGCGATAAATTTTCTTCATTAACCACGTCTAATGCTGCAATAGCAACCGCTCCTGCAATTGGGTTTCCTCCAAAAGTAGATCCGTGTTGACCAGGTTTGATTACATTCATAATAGCATCATTTGCCAATACTGCCGAAACAGGATAAGCACCACCAGACAAGGCTTTTCCTAAAATTAAAATATCAGGAGTAACATAAGTTGCCTGTTTTTCGCAAGCATTTTCACAGGTACAATTCCCACAAACAGCCAATATCGAACCTGTTCTTGCAATTCCGGTTTGTACCTCATCTGCAATAAACAAAACGTTGTGTGCTGTGCATAGTGCTTTGGCTTTCGCCAAATAATCCTCGGCTGGAACAAATACTCCTGCCTCCCCTTGAATAGGTTCTACCAGAAACCCAGCAATGTTTGTAGTTGATTTTAGTGCGTTTTCTAAAGCATCTACATCATCATAAGGAATTTTGATAAATCCTGCCGTGTAGGGTCCGAAATTCTTTCTAGCGTTTTCATCATTCGAAAAAGAAATGATAGTAGTTGTTCTTCCGTGGAAATTTCCATCGCAAACAATAATTTGTGCTTCATTTTCAGGAATTCCTTTTTTCTCGTAAGCCCATTTTCTGCAAAGTTTTAAAGCAGTTTCTACCGCCTCGGCACCAGTATTCATTGGTAAAACTTTATCGAAACCGAAATAATTGGTTACATATTCTTCATAAACCCCCAATTTATCATTATAAAATGCACGGGAAGTTAAGGTCAAAGTTTGTGCTTGCTCTATCATGGCATTCACAATTTTTGGATGGCAATGTCCTTGGTTTACAGCCGAATAAGCAGAAAGGAAATCATAATATTTATTACCTTCTACATCCCAAACGTAAACTCCTTTTCCTTTGTTAAGTACTACAGGCAGAGGATGATAGTTATGCGCGCCATATTTTTCTTCTAAAGCAATAGCCTCTGCAGAACTCATTTTTTCTAAAACTGACATATTTTTTTGTTTTTATCTGTGCTTGACACAGATTTTTTTTAAGTAAAACAGCCATTCCTTCTTGTGGAGAGAAATCATCCTTTGTAGCAAAAATATAAAAAATTATTGCGATAATCGAAAAAATAATTGCAAAAATTTATTAAAAACACAATGACTGAAAATTAATCGCCTACAAGTTGTAAGTAAATTAATACCACCGCAGCAATGGTCATAATAATTAAAGTTGCAAATCCGAGAATGTTAGATTTTTTACTATTTGTAAATTCTCCCATTACTTTTTTGTTATTAGAAATATGCAAAATAATTGCAATTAAAACTGGTGCTGTCAGTCCATAGAGTATTGCTGTATAAATTAATGCTTTAACTGGAGAAATACCAATATAGTTTAAAGATAAACCTAAAATTAAGGAGATTGCCATAACAATATAGAATGCTTTGGCTTCGTGAAATTTCTTATCCAAACCTTGTTCCCAACCAAAGGTCTCGGTAATAATGTACGATAACGAACCACTTAAAACGGGTATTGCCAATAGACCGGTACCAATTACACCAACTGCAAATAATAAATAGGCAAAATCACCTGCAAGGGGTTTTAGTGCCACAGCGGCTTGTTCTACGGTATCAATTTGGTGTATTCCTGCTTTGTATAAAACGGTTCCAGTAGTTAGAATAATAAAGAACATAACAACACCCGAAAAAGACATTCCGAAATCGACATCTTGTTTCATGTCGTGGATGATTTTTTTGTTTACAATAAGATGTTTTTTCTTGTGGCTCATTTCTTCTACTTCCATAGAGGCTTGCCAAAAGAACAAATAAGGAGATATGGTTGTTCCAAGAATTCCAACCAAAACACTTATAAATTCTTTGTTGAAATGAATCGTCGGAATGAACGTATTTTTAGCAATATCCAACCAATCTTGATGGCATAAAAAAGGTACTATTAAATATACCAATAACACTAAGCATAAATATTTCAAGGTTGCGGCAATCTTTTGATAAGGCAAATAAATGATTAAAAAAAGTAAAACAATCGTGAAAACTACGCTAAAATAAGTGGCTTCAATTTTCGGAAAAAGTAAATTTCCAACGGCTCCCATTCCTGCAATATCGGCTCCTATATTCATTACAATGGCAGGAAAACTAAAGAGCAACATCAAATACAAAATTGGTCTTGGATAGTGTTTTTTTAATGCGCCTGTTAGTCCTTGTGAAGTCACTAATCCGATTTTAGCACACATTTGCTGTATCGCAGCCATAAGCGGAAATGCTATTATGGAAGTCCAAAGGGTAGAAAGTCCAAAGGCAGCACCCGCTTGCGAATAAGTTGCTATTCCAGATGGGTCATCATCACTAGAACCAGTTATTAATCCTGGTCCTAAGATTTTCCAAAAGCGTTGTAAGGTGTTTTTCTTTTTCAATTTTTCAATGATTTAAAGAAATTATCTTCTATTGTATATAGAAATAAAGATACTAAATAGTTTCGAATAACTCTAATAATTTATTCACCGTATTCCAATTGCGAATGGTGGAAGTTACATTCAATTTCTTTTCAATATAGTTGTTGTCTAGCCTAGTTTTGGCTGGCGAAATATCGTATTTTATATAAATTCGGCTTTCGTCAATATGCACTTCATCAGGTTTGATATTGCTTATTTTCAAATCGTGAATGCGGTCCTCTTTCAAAACCATCGAAACAAAAGAGACATACAATTTCTTGGTATCTACTTCTTTTGCCTTTAAAAAAGGATTGGTTTTTAAACATATTTCCAAATCTTCTTTACCAATCACCACTACAGGAACGTCGTGCCCGAAAGTTCTATAAATTTCTTGTTTGATTAGAAAGCCAACTTTACTAGGACTTTCTTCTGGAGTCGAAACAAACACGTTTCCCGATTGGATGTAAGTCACCACATTAGTGAATCCGATAGATTCTAGTGCTGTTTTTAAAACATCCATTTTAATCATGTTGTGACCTGATACGTTGATGCCGCGAAGTAGTGCTAGGTGGGTTTTCATTGGAATAATCTTTTGCCAAAGATACTGTTTTCTTATACTTTATACTGCTATTTTGATTCTTAACCAATTATGGAAATTACCTTGCTTCAAAAGATTTCTTATTTTTTTCTAAAACCCAATCCAAAAAACAATTCAAACGCTTATTTTTGCCTCATGGGAAAAAAGAAAACAGACAAAGTTATTTTTGAAAATGTTACCGTGCTGGATGCTGGTGCCAAAGGAGTTTCGGTTGCTAAAGCACCAGAAGGACAAGTAATTTTCATACCAAACGTGGTGCCTGGCGATGTGGTTGATGTGCAAACTTTAAAAAAGCGCAAATCCTATTACGAAGGTAAAGCCATTAAATTTCACTCCTTTTCGGAAAACAGAATTGAGCCTGTATGCCAACATTTTGGTGCCTGTGGCGGTTGCAAATGGCAGAATATGAAGTACGAGCAACAATTGTTTTATAAAAATCAAGAAGTTTATAACAACCTAAAAAGAATTGGCAAAATTGAATTGCCTGCCTTCGAACCTATTATGGGTTCGGAAAAACAATTCTTTTATAGAAATAAAATGGAGTTTGGTTTTTCGGATACCCGATGGTTAAACGAAACCGAAATCCAATCGGAAGATCAAACCTTAAGTAAACAACCTGCTTTAGGATTTCATATTCCAAGAATGTGGGATAAGATTTTAGATATTGAAAAATGCCACTTGCAAGAAGACCCTTCTAACGAAATTCGAAATGCTATTAAAGAATTTGCTGTTGCCAATAACATGACGTTTTTTAATGCTAGAAACCACGAAGGTTTGTTGCGAACGTTAATGATTCGTACTGCTTCTACTGGCGAAATCATGGTTTTGATTCAGTTTTTTGAAAACGATAAAGCCAACCGCGAATTGCTAATGGATTTTATTCATGAGAAATTCCCGAACATTACTTCCTTGCAATATGTGGTTAATAGCAAAGCCAACGATACTTTGTACGATCAAAACATCAAATTATATAAAGGTAGAGATTACATTTTGGAAGAAATGGAAGGATTGCATTTTAGCATCAACGCCAAATCCTTCTACCAAACCAATTCCGACCAAGCCTATGAATTATACAAAATCACTAGAGATTTTGCAGGTTTAACTGGCAATGAAGTCGTATATGATTTGTATACAGGTACAGGAACCATTGCGCAATTTGTATCTAAAAAAGCAAAAAAAGTTATTGGAGTAGAGGCCGTTCCAGAAGCCATTGCCGATGCTAAAGAAAATGCTAAACGCAATGCAATTACCAACTGTGAGTTTTATGTTGGAGATATGAAAAACGTATTCAACGAAGACTTTATAGCCCAACATGGCACCCCAGATGTTATAATCACCGATCCACCAAGAGACGGGATGCATAAAGACGTTGTGGAAATGTTATTAAAAACCAATGCTCCAAAAATTGTTTACGTGAGTTGTAATTCGGCTACACAAGCAAGAGATTTAGCCTTAATGGATGAAAAATACAAAGTTACACGTGTGCGCCCCGTAGATATGTTTCCGCAAACGCATCATGTTGAAAATGTTGTACTTTTGGAACTTCGATAGTTATTAGTGATCAGCGTTCAGTGTTCAAAATGGAATAAATTAAATTTATGAAAAAGATATTTTTAGTACTATTAGTTGCATTCTCGTTCTCCTCTTGTGAGAAGGATGATATTTGCGATGCTGCTACCTCCACTACTCCAAGATTAGTAATTGAGTTTTATGATAACCTCATTGCAACACCTACTTTGAAAAGTTTAACAAAATTGAAGGCAGTTGCAACTGGAATGGATGAAGGCGTAGTTTTTAATTCTACTTTAACCGATTCCTCACGTTATTTATCAAATAGCAGCAAAGTATATTTACCATTAGATCCATCAGCAAATACAACAACTTACACCTTAACAAATAATTTTGGAGATACAACAGCAAATGCGGATGTACTAACTTTTAATTATACAAAAAATGAAGTCTATGTTTCAAGGGCTTGTGGGTATAAATACTTATTTAATTTAACGAACACTAATACCGATATCCTTACACCAGATACAGACAATTGGATAAAAAATATCATTATAGTAAAACCTAATCTCGAAACCGAAAATGAAGTCCACATTAAAATATACTTTTAGTTTATGCTTGGTGCTGTGCTCATTTTTAGTAACTGCACAAAAAATAACTACAGTTCAAGATTCTAGTGCTGTTAAAAAAGATAGTATTAAGCCTAAAACCGAGCGCTATGGCTTGCGACTTGGGGTGGATTTATTTAAACTAACCCGTTCCTTATATGATAAAGATTTTAAAGGATTGGAATTAGTTGGAGATTTTAAATTTACTCGAAAGCATTATTTAGCTGCCGAAATTGGAAACGAAAATAAAACCGTTGCCGACAATCAATTGGATTTTAATACTAAAGGAACTTACCTTAAGGTAGGTTTTGATTATAATTCCTATGAAAATTGGCTGGGGATGAACAACATGATATATGTTGGTATGCGCTATGGCGTTAGCTCCTTCAGTCAAACCTTAAATAGTTATTCTATTTATTATGCAAATAACTATTTTCCGAAACCAACGATAGAGTCAGGAACTAAATTCGATGGTTTATCGGCACAATGGATTGAAGTAATTGCTGGAGTTAAAGCCGAAGTGTTTCCAAATTTATATGTTGGATTTAGTTTTGGAATGCATAATTTAATTTCCAATAAGGTTCCAGACAATTTCGATAATCTATATATTCCTGGGTTCAACAGAACCTATGGCGGTAACTTTGGCGCTGGATTTAATTATACTATCTCCTATTTTGTCCCTTTGTACAAAACGATTCTTAAATCCAAAGTAAAAGAAAAAGCAAAAAAATAATTTTTCTATTAATTATTATTTACTACTTTTTTTTGCTTTTTCTTTTTCCAGTTTTTTAAAATATCCTCGAAATAAAAAATTGTGTTTTAAAGCCTCAAGGTTTTCATTCAATCTTCCACTGGCTTGATTGATGTTAGTCATTGTAGAATCTATTTTTTTAACTAGTTTTGGATCATTAGATAAGTAATTTAATGCACCCTTTCCGTCTTTCATATTGGTAATCGTTTTGTTTATTTGCTCACTAGATTTTTCTAAATTAGCAATAATGACTTTAATTTTTCTACCAACCATAGTATCTTTTAAGGTCCCAATAACATTATTTTTTTGATTTAAACCTACGATTATGTTATTTAAAGTAGCCATAGATTCGGAGGTGGTTTTGGTGGTTATTTTTAAATTATAAACTGTTTTCTTTAAATCTTCACTCATAACGGTGTCATTAATTAACATACCGATGGTTCCTTCCTTACTACTAATCTGATTGGTTATTCTTACTAAATTATCAGTAATTACTTTAGCATTGGCACTTGTAGAATTTATAGTTTTTAAAATTTCATCGGTGGTGGTTTTATTTTCCGAAAGTATGGTATCCCCAAAAGACACTGCTTCGTTAGATTTTTTGCCTGGAATAATATTAATAATCATATTTCCTACTAAGCCATCCGATCCAATGGAGGCAATAGCATCTTTTTTTATATGAGAAATAACTTCTTTTTCAATAGCCATATCTACTCTAATTACAGAGTCGTTTAGTATGACTATTTGTTTTACTGTTCCAACATTTATTCCAGAAAAGCGAACGTTGTTTCCAGTTTGTAATCCGTTTATGTTATTGAAAACAGCACTAATTTGAATAGTTTTATTAAACATGTCCTTTTTATTCCCAATAAAATATATGGTAATTATGAACAATAAAGAGCCTAGAATTACAAAAATTCCTAAATTAATTTTTTGTGAGGTTGACTTTTCCATTTGGGTATTTATTTAAAAAATGCTTGAATTTTCGGATCTTTGGTTGCTGCTAATTCTGCAAAGGTTCCTTCGGCATAATTGACGCCGTCTATTAATAAAATCATTCTATTAGCAATTACGCGAGCACAGTCGATATCGTGGGTAATAATAATTGAAGAGGTCTTGTATTTTTCTTGAATTGTTTTCATAAGCAAAATAATTTCTTTAGAGGTAATAGGATCTAAACCTGTCGTTGGTTCATCGTAAAGGATTATTTTTGGTTGTAAAATTAATGTTCTAGCTAATGCCACTCTTCGTTTCATTCCCCCAGAAAGCTCGTTTGGCATTAGGTTTATGGTGTTTTCTAAACCTACGTTTCTTAATGCTTCCAATACTAAAGGGGTAGTGTCTTCTATGACACCAAATTTTTTGGTATGTCTACGTAATGGAAATTCCAAATTTTCGCGAACCGACATTGAATCATAGAGAGCGCTACCTTGAAAAAGAAATCCAACCTCGGTTCGAATTTCGTCTAAATCTTCTGTTGAAATACTGTTCATGTCCTTTCCCATAATTAGAATGGAGCCACTTTCTATTTGCTCCAAACCAATAAGGCATTTAATCATTACTGATTTTCCTGAGCCGGATTTCCCCATGACGACTAGATTTTCGCCTTCCATAAGATTGAGATGAAATCCGTCCAACACATGGTTTTCTCCATAACTTTTATGTAAGTCTTTGATCTCAATAATGGGTTTTATGTTGGTATTGGCGCTCATAAATCATAGAAGATATTAGTTACAAAAACCGCTACAAAGTCTATTATAAACAGTAACATAGAAGTATAAACCACAGCAGCATTGGCAGCTTGGCCTACTCCAACAGTTCCTTTTTTACAATTATAACCCTTAAAACAACCTACAAGCCCAATTGCGAAACCAAAAAAGAAACTTTTGAAAGTTGCTGGTAAAACATCGCTGAATTCTAATATGTTTACTACTTGATTGAAATATAAAACAAAGGAGACATTTCCTTTCATACTTTCTACCAAATAGGATCCATAAATAGCAATAGCATCGCCAAAGAAAATAAGAATAGGTAACATGAAAGTTGTGGCTAATATTCTAGTTACTACTAGATATTTGAATGGGTTAGTACCCGAAACTTCCATGGCATCAATTTGCTCGGTAACACGCATAGAACCCAGTTCGGCACCTATACCCGATCCGATTCTTCCAGCACAGATTAAGGCAGTAATAATTGGTCCGATTTCTCGAATGATAGAAACGCTTACCATAGATGGAATCCATGAGGCCGCACCAAACTCTTCTAAAGTTGGACGGGATTGTAAGGTGAAAACAAGTCCTATAATAAATCCAGTTACACCTACTAACAATAGAGATCGATTACCTATATAATAACATTGGCGAAGGAATTCCTTGAATTCATAAGGTGGCTTGAAAACTTCTTTAAAAAAATTCCCAGTAAAATAAGAAAGTTCCCCAACTTCTAGTAAGAATGCTTTAAGTGGTTCTACTATTTTGACAATGAGGTTCATAGTTGAAAATTATTTATTACAAATAATAATAATCTTATTCTCAAATTTACGATTTTTTATTTAATAATCAATGAGGTATTTGATTTATAATTATTAAAAAAAATCCGTTTCAACTTAATTGAAACGGATTTTATAGATTTTGCCAATTATTTATTTAACGAGAATTTTTTCTTTATAAATAGCAGTTCCATCAGTAACTTGCAAGATGTAGACACCTTTTTTATTAATACTAATCTCGGATGCAGATACCAAGTTGTAGTTATTGTTTTGGTAAACTTGTCTTCCTAAAATATCATATATTTCTATACTTATTTGGGTAGAAATTCCGTTCCCTTTTATATAAAAGGTTCCTGAATTTGGATTTGGATATACTATTGTTTTCGAAATACTATTTTCGTCTGTATTCATAGTATCAGAATAATGCGCTAGCAAATTATCATCGGAAGTCAGCCAACCCTTATTTTCAGCCCAAAAATAAAGACTGTTAGGAGAATGAACTGGTGTTGTTTGTGAAGTCCAGCTAGCTCCTCCGTCTATTGTGTGTTTTATTATAGCTGTATCCACTGAGCTTTGCAATTGGCTACTAATCCAACCTATATTAGAATTTAAAAAAAATACGGAAGTACATTTATGATTAGAAGTTAATCCTAAATTAGTGATTGCATTCCAAGTAGTACCACCATTAGTGGTTGCAAATACTTTCCCGTTATCGCCAACAATCCACCCATGATTAAGGTCAGTAAATTGCATTGCATTTAATTGTCCTGATGTATTATCGGTATATTGAGGAGTCCAATTAGCGCCACCATTAGTGGTTTTGTAAAAAGTATAAGGAGGAGGAAGAGTAGGACCAGCTGAATATGCCCAACCATTATTGGCATCCTTATAATAAAATATTCCGCCTCCATTAGTTGTTGCCCAAGTAGTTCCACCATCGGTTGTTTTTAAAAAAGTAGGAACATTAGTAGTCATATTATAAACAATAAGCCATCCATTAAAAGCATCAACAAACTGAATTTGAATACCAGCATCGCCCGCCACTTGAGAAATAACACTTCTTTGCCAACTACTTCCACCATTAGTAGTTTTGTATATAACTGCTCCTTGTGGACTGCTTTCTGTTCCTAATGTTTTAATAACCCATCCAGTAGTTGCATTGATAAAGTGAATGTTTTCTGCAGGATTAGAAAGTGAACTTGTAATGTCTCCAGAAAATGGATTTGCCAATTCAGTCCAAGTGGTACCTGCATTCGTAGTATGAAGAAGAAATCCAGGAGATATAGAAACCCAACCCTCTGTTGGGCTCACAAATTGTATTTTACCTACACTTGCAGTTGTTTGAACAGGATTTGTTTGTAAATTCCAACTTGCTTGTGCGGTACCTTTAATACTTAACAAGTTAATGAGTACCATCGCAAGAAATAAAGTAATTTTTGTCATTTGCATAAAATTTAATTCCCTACTCCTATGGTTTTTCGGTGGCACCCCGTTTGTTTAATTGGTTTCTGGTCTCCAAAGAATTACTTTAAAGTTCCAAAAAAACATAAGTAATTGTGTTATATAATTTTGAAGAAAAATTATATAATTCACAACTAATGTAATTTCAACTGCTCCCTTTGTTTAAAAAAAGGATATAAAAGCTTTTCAATTAAGCTAAATAGTATCAATAAAAGATAAAGATGGTAGGATTGTTATTTTATGAAATGGAAACTAATTAGAAATAGTCAAGTACTGCAACATCTGTGGTGTTCCGTTATAGATGTTAATATCCACGTTTTCATCAATTCCGTTAATTCTAGCTTTTTGGGTAAACTGCCAAAATAACCAATCGTCTTTGATATTTTCAACAAAAAAATTATAATTGGCAACCCAAAAAGTATAGCCTTTAAATTCTTCTTTTAAAAAATCATTGTAGTATTTCTCGCTTGTATAAATAATTGGACGTACTTTATAATGGGCATCCACTTTGGTCAGCCATCGCTTCAACCCTACTTTCAAACTATCTATGGATTGGTTTTCGGGTAATTTTTCAATATCTAAAACAGGAGGCAAATCGCCTTTATGGAGAGTAACAACTTTAATAAAATTATCTGCTTGCTCTATTGAGTTTTCGTTTGGACGGTAATAATGGTATGCACCGCGAATAAAATGATATTGCTTTGCTTGTTCCCAATTTTCTGCAAAACGAGAATCTTCCTTATCCGAACCGGCCGAAGCTCGAATAAACACAAAATGTAACGGAAACTTATTTTCTACTGAATCAACTTCTGCCCAATTAATATCTCCTTGAAATTGCGACACGTCCAAACCAAAAGTTAACTCTTTGTGGGCTTTTAATATTTGAAATATTCGAGCCTGAGCCACTTTATCTTCTTTGGCAACTCTATCCGATTTGGAAGTAAGATAATACCGAATTGCAGTTCTGTAATGGTAAGCACCATAAACTAATCCGAGAAATAAAACAGAAATCAGAATTACTTTAATAGGAAAAACAGACTTCTTTTTTTTGGAAGTTTTTCTGCGAATAGGCGCATTTCGGGTAGTAGTTTTTGCCATAAAGGGGTGAAATTCCAAAGTTTAAAATTCCAAATTCCAAAGGTCTTTGGCATAAAAAAAGTCTTAATTCTTAATACTTTGATCTTAATACCTCTTTATAACTCCTTTTTCGCCAGAATATTATTTACGACCGATAATAAAACATAGGTTAAAATTATTAATGGCACCGCAAGAAACTGCAAAGTTGCAATCATAATAAGGGATGATACTAAAAATCCGATTTGTAATTTGTATTTCTGGAAACTGAAATTTTTAATTTTTAAAGAAAATAACGGAATTTCGTCATTCATTATATAAGCACTAACTGCTGTAATTGCAAGCAACACCCATGTGTTTTGAATAATAGGATGAACAAACGAGTTAGTAACTAATGGTAAACTAGCAATAAACAGGGTATTTGCAGGTGTCGGCAAACCAATAAACGAATCCGATTGGCGGGTATCAATATTAAAATTTGCTAGACGATAACATGCACCAAGCGTTATGATAAATCCTAAATAAGGTAAATAATCACAACCATTTTCATTATATTGTTTTAGAATTTGAAACATCACATAACCTGGTACAACACCACTAGTTACCATATCTGCCAAAGAATCCAATTGTACTCCTAACGGCCCTGAAACGTTAAATTTACGTGCGAAAAATCCATCGAAAAAATCAAAAAATATTCCTAAGGCTACAAAGTAAAATGCCATATCAAATTTTAAATCGGCAACCATTACTATGGCAATACATCCGCAAAATAAATTTAGAAGGGTGATAAAATTCGGAATGTGTTTTTTGAGGCTCATGCTTTTATTTTTATAAGTGACAAATTTAGCACAATAAGTTAAAGGGAAGTACGTTTTTTATAGAGATTTTTTAATTGAAAATTCTTAACAAACATATTTTACTAAAGGAAGAAATAAATTCGGTTATAATTTCTATTTTTGACATCAAATAAATTAATAAAACTTCGGTTTCCAAAAGCATTACAATTGAACCAAAAAATATTCTTTTTTCTACTAATTACTACTCTAGGCTATAGTCAAGCGGTTAGAAAATATTCTAATGAGTTTATGAATATAGGTGTAGATGCTGCCGCATTAGGAATGTCGAATGCTGTAGTAGCGAATACTAATGATGTGAATTCGGGCTATTGGAACCCTGCAGGATTAATGGGCTTGGAAGACGGCCAAGTGGCAATCATGCACGCTAGTTATTTTGCAAATATTGCGCAATACGATTATGCGGCTTATGCCAAACCTATTGATAATGAAAGCGCTTGGGGAATTTCGATGATTCGTTTTGGAGTGGATGACATTTTAAATACTACCCAACTTATTGATGCCAGCGGAAATATTGATTACAACCGAATCAGTAAATTCTCTACTGCCGATTATGGTTTTACCTTTTCCTACGCCCGAAAATTAAAACTTCCTGGCTTTCAATATGGTGTAAACGCTAAAATAATTCGACGAGTAATTGGAGATTTTGCCAATTCATGGGGGTTTGGGTTTGACTTTGGTTTGCAATGGGAACGAAACGATTGGCATTTTGGATTAATGCTTCGCGATATCACAACAACTTACAACGTTTGGAATATTAACGAAGACGAATACAACAAAATTAAAAATACGGTTGCTGGACAAAATCAAGAATTACCAGAAAGCACCGAAATCACGTTGCCAAAAGCACAATTTGGTATGTCTAAAAAATTTGAATTTCATAACGAGACTAGTCTTTTGGCATCTGGAAATTTAAACATGCAATTTGCAAGAACCAACGATATTATTTCTTCTAGTATTGTGAGTATTGACCCAGGCTTTGGATTTGAATATAGTTACACCGACTTAGTTTTTCTTAGAGCCGGATTTGGAAATTTTCAAAATGTCACCCAAATTGATAACACGAAACGAATTGGATTTCAACCTAATATCGGACTTGGATTCAAATATAAAGGGATTCAAATAGATTATGCATTGACCGATTTAGGAGATCAAAGTGCGGCTTTATATTCCAATATATTTTCGTTGAAAGTGGATTTAAGCATTTTTAGATAATACAATTATGACAAAAAAATTACTTTTCGTAGTATTCCTTTTTCTTTCAATTTTAAGTTTTTCACAAAATGTTCCTTTATCTAATAAAGCCACTGTTAGCATATTCACTTGTGGCAGAGGAAATGAATTATACACCACTTTTGGCCACACTGCCATCCGAATTAAAGATGAAAGCAGCAATCTGGATGTGGTTTATAATTATGGCGCCTTCGATTTTAATACCGAAAATTTTTATTTGAAATTTGTAAAAGGAGATTTGCAATATTTTATAAATGCTTCTTCTTACGACGATTTCATCTACGAATACCAAATGGAAAAAAGAGAGGTTATCGAACAAACCTTAGACTTTTCATCTAAGCAAAAACAAGAACTTTTTGATTTATTAAATGCTTCTTTATATTCGGAAGAACGAAGTTATACCTATAAATTTATTGATCGCAATTGTACCACTATGGTGGTGGAAAAAATCAATAAAATGATTGGAAAAGAGTCGATTCAAAAAGTAGATGATACTTCCATTTCTTATAGAGAATTATTGTATCCTTATTTTGCAAATCATTTTTATTACAAATTGGGCATCAACATTATTTTTGGTGCTAAAACGGATAACAAAGCGGTAAAACTTTTTCTACCATCGGAATTAATGCATAGTTTGGACAAAGCAAGCATAAACGGAATTCCTTTGGTAATAAAAAAAGAAACCCTTATTCAAGGAAATGAACTTGAATCGGGATTTTCATTTGTAGATAGCATTTATTTCATAGCTCTACTCCTACTGATTTTGGTTGTAACCAATAAGAAAAAAGTATTTTTAACCTATTTATTTATTGCCGGTTTATTAGGGTTATTCTTATCCTTAGTTGGATTGTATTCGCTTCACAAAGAACTATTATGGAACTACAATGCGTTATTGTTCAACCCATTGTTTTTGTTATTACCGTTTTTTCAAGGAAAATGGTTTAAAAAACTAATCCAAACTTGTTTTCTTTTTTTAGGAATTTATATAGTCTTATTATTTACAAAACCATATGTTTTTTTAATGTTACCTTTCATTGCGGCAACTGCCTATATGCTTTGGAAATTACAAAAATTGGAAAGGAAATAATTTATTGACCTCGATAAAAAAGCACTGTACTAAAGGTTTTAATTACAATATCTATATCTAAAAAGATACTTCGGTGCTTGATATAATATAAGTCGTATTGTAATTTTACCAAGCTATCTTCAATAGAATCCCCATACGAATAATTGACCTGTGCCCAACCAGTAAGTCCTGGTTTAATGACGTGACGGGTTTCGTAAAACGGCATTACTTCTGCAATTTCATTTACAAATATGGGGCGTTCGGGTCTTGGCCCAATAATTCCCATATCTCCTTTAAGGATATTTAAAAATTGCGGAAATTCATCTAATCTAGTTTTGCGAAGAAATTTTCCAAAAGCGGTAATTCTCGAATCGTTAATAGTGGTAAATACGGCACCATTAACTTCGGCGTTTTGCACCATAGTACGGTATTTGTATATTTTAAAAACAGAACCATTTTTACCTATTCTTTCTTGGCTGTAAAAAAGAGAACCTCTATTACCTATTAAATTTCCAATATATATCAATGGCACAAATAGCAATCCAATAGCTAATCCGATAAGGGAAAAAACAATTTCGGAAATTCGAACAAAGGAAAGATATAATTGATTTTGATTGCTTCTGCTAAATGGAAAATATCTATAAAAATCCCTTGAAACATAATGCACGGGAATGCGTTGGGTTATGGCTTCATAGACCTGTGTATATTCTCTAATAATAAAACCGTTTTCGAGTAAATTAATTAATTGATTGTATAAGCCCACTGTAATTGCTTCGGTTTTTTGGGAAGCAATTACAATTTCGGAAACATTATTATTGCGAACATAATTATCTAATTCATTAAGTGGAATAGTATTAATTACACTTTTATTTACTATTTCTGAATTTACATCCGAATTTACAAATCCTATGATTTTATAATGTGGATCGGCATTTAATAGTCCTAAAACAAGTTCATCAAGTTGGTCTTCATCACATACTAATATGGCTTTCTTAACAAATCGATGAGAGGCTAAAAATTTTAAATAAAATATTCTCCATGCTAATAATGATAAGAAAATAGCTACAAAAAACATAACTATTTGCAACCTATTAGATGGTAAAAATGGAGTGTAAACTGGAGTCAATAAATAAAATAAAACAGTTGTAGATGTAGTTAGGATTATACTACGTATTATTTGAAATTGACTACTTGCCACTTGAAGATTATACATTTCAAAAACAGAACCAAAAACATTTAGATACAATACTAATACTAAGGTCCAATAATAGTTAGTAGTAGAGAATCTAAAATATTTGAAATCAAAGAAATAACTCACCAAAAATAGTGACAGAAATACAAAAATCAGATCAAAAACCTTGAGAAGAATTTTTCGTTCGGATACTTCGAAGTGAATTTTTTTATTCTTATACATTAAATTTCGAGTTTAAAAACTGCAAGTTAGTAAAATATTAAAACAATCAAGTTACATTAACATTTCTAACCACTGCAATTTAATAATTTGCCAATCGTATGACTCTACTTTCTTTCTAGCATTAGTAATTAAAGTTGTGGTGAAATCTTGGTTTAAAAACAACTTCTTTATTACTAAATTCATTTCTATATAATCATTCTCATTTACTAAAACACCTTCTTTCTGATCTGAAATAAGAAAAGGAATCCCTCCAACATTAGTAGATATTATTGGTAAACCCAATGCCATTGCTTCTATAACAGAAACCGGCATATTATCAAAATTGGATGTATTAATAAAAACATTATGTTTATTAGAAAGTGAAATCCATTCGGTTTTGGAAAGTTTTCCAGTAAAAGCAACTTTAACCTTTAGTTTGCTAGCTAATAATTCACATTCTTTTCTGTAATCATTAGCGTCCGGACCAACCATGGTAAGCTCCGCTGTTGGATATTCTTTTTGTAATTCTACCAAAACCTGAATGGCCATTTTAGGATTGTAAATGGGTGAAAAAGAACGTACCCAAAGCAATTTTGGAACTTGCATCTCCCTAGGATAAAAATCATACTTTTCTATCTCAATAGTATTCGGAATAGAAACTAAACCTTTGGAATAGTTTACTTTAAAAGCATTAAATAAATAACCCGAAGGAGCAACAATACGATGCGCATTATTGAAGATTAAATCGCAAAGCTTGGAATTATTTTTTATTCTATTGGTCAAATTACCACCATGAAGAATTGTAATGTATTTTAATTTAAAAAGTCTACACAATTGGCTAACAAAAAAAGCATACCAAAAATTAAGTGTACTATAAGTATCTATAATAACATAATCGATGCTTCTTGAATAGTAAATTAGAGTAAAGATCATATCCAAAAATCGGAGGATAATATTCTTTTTCGAAGAAGCATAAGAAACTGTAAACCCTTCAGTGGCGAGCAAATCTCCTAAAGTTTCCATCACAGTAATAGAAGATCCATGTTTGGATAATTTATTTCCTATATAAAGAATTTTTCTATTTATCATCAAATCGGATATTCAACAAGGCAAGTGCATATATAAAACACGGAGATGCAGTTCGCATTGCTGCATGATTAATGGTTAGTAACCAAAACATAAAAAAACAAAACATGAAAATATTTTGTTTATTTCCAAAATAAAAAAGAATTGGAGTAAATAATAATATCAATAGAGCTACTATTCCGAGTGAGCCATGTTCTGCTAACATACGAGTAATTTCATCATGAGAAGCAGTTAAATATCCGTTTTTTTGTGTACGAATTTCAGTTCCTTTTCCCACCCCAATTCCAAAAAAAGGATTATCTAAAAACATTTCAATTTCATCTCCAGCTAACTCTCCTCTTCCAGAAAAAATATCTTTTTTTTCAATTCCTTTAGCATTTTGACCGGCATATCTTTTATTAATTAATCCGTCAGTTAAAAACGAAGTATACGACCAAGTAAGAAAGAAAAGCACACTTATTATTATTATTAAATAATTCAACTTAACTTTTCCAGAATGCCTAGAATGAATGTAAATGAAAAAAATAAAAATTCCAATCATTGCAAATCCAGTCATCATTCCTCCTCTTGAAAAAGTTAAAAAACCACGATAACTAAAATAAAAAGCAATGAATAAATTGAGTAATAGAATAAATTTAGAATTAGAAAATAATAAACCTCGTACAAAAAAAACAAACATTCCAAGTCCTAAAATAGTTGCAACTTGATTAGGCCCAAAACCACCAGACAGGTCGGAATTAGAACCAGTACCAATTAAAGCCGATTTAATATCAAAAGTATATATAGAAACGTAAACTGCCATAGTAACTATTGGTAAGCCAATAAGGATTAATAAATTACCAACTTCAATAACTGTTATTTTTTTTCCTATAGCATAAACAGAAGCAATACCGAGACAAATAGGACCCGAAATGTTAAAGGCAATTTTATTACGAAAATCCAAATCATAAGCAATGGCATCAGCAGCAATAAAAATGGACGGAATTAAAAGCACTAGAAATATCCAATAAGGGGTGGCAAATTTAGAAAACCCAGAATACATCATCCCCAAGAGCATAAAAATAATAATAGAATATTTTCCAAACTCATGATTCGGACTTCCATCGGTCATTCTCAAAAAAACCTCACTTCCAACAATATAAGAACAAATATAAAGAACTTCGTTATTTTTATTTTTAGTCATCACAACAATAAAAATTCCTATTGCTAAAATAGCATAGCCATAAATTTTAGCAAGAAATGGGACAAAAAAGATTAGTATTCCCAAAAGAACATGACTAAAAAGTAACGCTAAATAGTGTTTATTTTGCATTGGTGGTTATAATTTTATTTTGGAAACCCAAGAAATATAGTTACTAATAACCACATTTTCGGTGTAATTTTCTGCAATTGTTTTATGCAATTCGTCTCCAAATTTAACTCTTAATTTTTCATCCTTCAGAATTGTTGCTAAATTAGTTGAAAATGTTGCTACATCCTTTGGTTCTGAAATAAATCCTGAGAAATTGTCTCTAACTACAAAAGGAATTTGACCAACATTAGTAGCAACAACAGGTTTTTTAAACAAGCCAAATTCTAATAGCGCAACAGGTAAACCTTCAGAATTAGAAGTGAAAACACCTACATCCGATTGGTTAATAACATTTTCGACATCCTTTTTAGCGCCATATAAAAAAATAACTTCCTCTAATTGGTAACCTTTTATTTTGGCTTTTATGGTTTCCGAATAATCATCCTTTAAGTCACTTCCAACCAAATGGAATGTCCAATCTGGAAAGTTTTTATGGATGCTATGAACTACTTCCACCAACATTAAATGGTTTTTTTGAGGTCGTAAATTTGCCAAATACAAAACCCGTTTACCATCAATTCCATGCAGTATCGTTTCACGGAAATATTCCTTATTTTCAGAAATATAATTTTGTAAATAAATAACATTTTTACAAAATAAATTCTTTTTAGACCATGCTTCTAAGTCCAAATTCACAGCAATTACTCCATGAAATAAAACTGAAAATATTCGAATAAAAAAAGAATTTTTACGCTTTGGCGGAACAAAATTCCCATAATGATCGTGCCATATAACAGCAATACTTGGAAGCAGTAATTTCACTATGCAAGCCAGAAAAAAAGAACTCGAGTGCGCTTGAATAATTTGCACTTTATTTTTTTTGCAATAATTTCTTAATTTAAAAATGGCATTAGAATCTAAACTTTTCTTTTTGTTTAAAAACAAATAAGAAACTCCAGCATCCATTTTATTTTTTAATTCCCCTTCTTTTCTTGTTGCTACCAAGCCCGAAAATTCAATACTTTTTGACAACGAATTAGCATAACTAACTGCCATTTTTTCGGCACCGCCAATATCTAAAGAGTCAATTAATTGTACTATTCGCATGGTGACACAATTTTAGTTATCTCTTTTTCAAATTTTTCAAGAGTAAAGTTACGCGACCATTGCATTGCAGCAGTTCTTCTTTTTTCATATTCTAAAGGATTTACTAATAGTTCCTGAATCAACAGGATGTTTTGCTCCAAATTTTCATCCAAAACAATTCCTCTTTTTCCAAAATCCAACATAGACGGAACACAAGAAACCGAACTAGCAATAGGTAAACATCCCCAAAACATAGCCTCAGCAACTACTTTTGGCCAACCTTCACTTTTGGATGGTAATAGTAAAAAATGACTGTTTTTATAGATTTCTTTCATCGTTTCGCGATCCTGATTTCCTTTTAAAAAAACCGAAGACTGTAACGAATTTTTAGCAATATAAGTTTCTAGAGTTTCCCGCTCCACTCCTTCTCCGAAAAAGGATAATTCAATATTTGGATGGTCTTGTAGTATCTTTTCAAATAGTTTTATAGCAATTAAAGGCTGTTTTCCCTTCACTAAAGTACCAACAAAAATAAATTTTATTTTGCCTTCTAAACTTTTTGGAGGTACTGATGTTGCCTCGTTTTCAGAATAAGTCGCAGTAAAAAAGGACTTTATATTTTTGGTTTGATTGTTCCAATCTCCATAAACTAGCACTTGCATATTATGGGTTAAAAAGGTATTTCGTAATAGAAATTTTTGGAATTTATAACTCCAAGGTTGCTTTGCGTTTGGATCCCAGTTTCCTGCATATTTTGCACTTTTGGCTTTAAAAGGAAAAAACATCTGAACCAAACTACCTAATAAACCCATATTTCCTGGGCATCGCAAATGGATGTGTTGTGCAGAAAACATAACTCGGAACAACCTCCATAAAATAATTGGAAGTACCCCTATTGCCCTAACACTTTCTTTATAATTGATAAAAGAAAACTCCGGGACTGGAATAAAATTAATAGAACTAGAACTGTATTTTTGATGTAACGATGCAACTTCACCCTTTTTTAAAGGTGCAATAATGGTAACCGAATCCATAGGACGCAACCAAATATTCATCTCATTTACATAAGGTGAATATGCAAAAAAGTCGGTGCCTTTTTGGGTGTGAACGACATGGGTTACTATTAAAAATTTCACTACAATTATTGAATTAATTTGGTATAAAAATCTATATTTTTTTGAACAATACGTGTAGCAGAATATTTTTCTAGCACACTTTGTCGGGCATTTTTACAAATTAGGGCAACTTTTTGTTCATTTGAAAATGCCCAAATAATTTGATTTGCAATATCCTCAGGAATAAAAGGATTACATAATAAACCGTTATCTAAATTAGTTATGGTTTCGGGACCTGGACCTTGATTAGTAAAAATAACTAATTTCTCCATTGCCATTGCTTCGGGAGCCACTAAACCTTGTGTTTCCATGTGGGATGGGAAAACACAAACCTGTGCTTGTGCGTAAATTTCAGGAATTTCCTCATAATTCACACTACCATAAAAACGAACCTCCTTGGCACTGTTTCCTAGTTTTGGAATTTCCGATTCTTGAAGCATCTCTATATAGGATTTTCCATTTGGAAAGAACCAATCGCGACCATAAATTTCTAGAGTAGCATCCGGAAATTTTTCTTTAACTAATGGAAAAGACTGTATCAATTGGCGGACTCCTTTTTTTTCGCAAACACTTCCTGCAAAAACAATACTATGCTTTCTTACAACATTATTTTTTGGTTTAAAAAAATAGACATCTATTGGATAATTAATCATCGCAACTGGCTTATCGTGAAAACTTAAAAACTCGTTGGTTTTTACTTTAACATAATTGGAAACGGCAATAAATGCATCGGCTTTTTTAAAGGAACGTTTCTCTTGAAATCCTTTCCAGAAATCAATTTTTCGGTGTTCCGATTCGGAAAAAAAATGATGCCCACCGTGTAATCGAATAATATACTTTATACCTGGTAATTTAGTTAAAAAAGCCAATTCCAATTCGGCTGATTCAATAATATCAATTGGATTTTCTTTATGAATGGCAGCAATTTTTTTATTCATGGCTTTTAATCCATAAAACCATCCGAATCGTTTTACATTTTGGTATCCCAACCGAAAAATTCGTACTCCTTGGACTTCTTCATAATCCTCATTATAATTATAACTCAAGCCTACCACAGTAACCATAACACCTTGTGCCACTAATTTTGGAGCAAATGTTTTTAAAAAACTACCTATTCCGCCATGAGCAAAACCAGCTTTGGGATATTCGTGGGTGATTAAACAGAGGTGCATAAAGTGCTTATTTCTTGAACTAAATTTTTACTATTATTTTGTAGCGGATACTTAACTATTTTTTGCATCCATTGTAATCTATCGGGCCCAATGGTTTCCGAACTATACAATGCTTGCTCTATTTTTTCTTTAAAATCCAATCGGTTATTTATCCATCCAACAGCGGCAATTCCTGACATACTTCTAAAATGTTGAAAACCATAAACATCTTTTACTTTTAATCTAGAAGATTCAATTGGATCGTAATTTAAATACAAACAAGGTTTATTATAAACCGCAAAATCATGTGCCATCGTACTTCCTAAATTCACCACCACATCACTATGCAGAACCGTATTTACTAACAAACTTATATCCAAAAAACTTGGATAAATTTCAGTAAACGTATTCTCTAAAGCAGATGCAATACGCCAATCAGGATTAATTGAAATTACCAATTTCGGATATTTATTTAAAACAACATCAAATCGATTCGATAAATCTACTGGACATTTTCTAAAGAGAATTTGCGGTCGGTTCGGCTCTTCTATGGTCATTAGTGACTCGCACAAATCTCGCAAATAAAGGGCTTCGTAAGGAGAAAAAGCATCATTAGCAGAGAAACAAACCGTTTTTTTATTGGGGTCTAAATTATAAGTTGCGAAAAAAACTTCTTTGGATAATTGAAATTGTTCTTTAAAATAAAACTCAAATTGCGGAGTTCCCACCACTTTTATAGCAGCAGAATTGATTTCCGGATATACGGTTTCCATTTCGGATTGCATCAAATCGGACCAAACAAAATAAGAATCGTATTTAGATAGCAATCGTGCCTTTGGAATATTATCCCAAGAGAAAATAACAGTTCCGTTTTTAATCCCTTTCTTTTTCGCTATTGCAATTATTGGAGCCGTATTTACTGCACGTTGGTGCAAATTCAAAATATAATCTGGGTTTATATTGGAAAGTTCTGCTTCAATTATTTTAGTTGTTGGATGGTTCAAAATAGTCGATTCGTACCACTTCTCTAATTTTAAAATCCAAGAATAGTTTATAGATAGCAGTAAACCTACTATTTCGGAAATTCGCAATAAAACTGTGCGTTTGAATCCTTTGGATTTACCATTCCAAAAAAGCATAATGGTTTTGTTTTGCAACTTTTTGGCATTTTGCAACAAACGAGCATAAGCAATACTTTCTCTTAAAATCCGACTAATAAAACGCTCTTTAAAATCAGGAATTCTAAAGTAATCGGATATTATATCGCCTTGTATTTTTTTAATTTCTTGTATTGCTGGGGTTGGGATTTGGTGGTACAGAACTACTTCAAAATTGGCTTGATGTAATTCCTGTATAAAATCGGAATAAATATAGTTTCGAACGGCAACACCATCAGGAACTAGCAATACTATTTTCATATCTTAAAATCTACAAGAAACAGATTTATTTTTGAGCAATAAAAATTAAATTATTATACCCTTTTTTTCGGTTGTATTTTATGTTTTTCAATTGGTTGTATTCTTCCAAAGAGTAAATTTCAATATTTCTAAAAGATGCTAATTGCAAATCATTTAACAGGTCTTTCTTGGTGTAATAATAGCCTTTTAATTTAAATCCGTGGAAGTTAATATCCCGAATTCCGGCACTTTCACCATAATAAAATGAAAATAAATTTCTAAATTTAAAAAATGAAGTTTTCAAAAAAGTACCTTCTTGATTGTGAACCGTTCCAACAACTACCCCATTGTTTTTCAGAATCTTATGTGCATTTTTAAAAATCGTAATTCGGTCTTTTTTTGCAATAACATACGTCATCATGCTATTAAAAAAGGTCACTAAATCATATTCCTTCAATACTTTATTGTAATCTTTAGCATCAATAGTTAGTGTTTCGGTACAAGCATCTAATTTCCAAAGTTTGAGATTTTCATTACATTTGATAATCATATTTTCGGCAATATCACTAGCAACCATTTGGGTTGGATGGTAAAATTCGGCAATAGATTCTATTTCTCTTCCGGTACCGCAACCAAAAATTTTTATTTTTTTAATAGAGCCAAAATTAGCATAAATCTCTTTGGCTTTTTCCATCATAAATATCTCAAAATCCGAAGATTTCTTTGCAATATCTTGCGAAATAATTACGTTGTCTTTCTCCCAAAATTCTTTATTTTCAACTTGCATTTACTTATTTTTTAAAAACAGATAAAACTCTAGCGATGCTTTTCTTATACGGTTTCATATATTTTTCAAAGTAAAGAAAAAAAGCGAACAAAAAGGAATTTATTACTTTATAATATTTAGAATTTTCAAATACAATTTCCTTGGCGTTAAAATTATTTTTAAAGGCTACTACCCCGCTAGAACCTCCTAAAGAAATATTATATCCAATGCATTTTTCAGCAATGGACAATTTTAGGGCTTCCCATTGCAAAAAATGACCTACCAATAAATCGGGGGTTTCTTTTTTGGTTCCTCCAAAAACATAGGTGTAATAATTTCCCGATTTTACGATAAAAATAACCCCTTTTAACTCCGAATCTTTATAGGCTCCAATAAATTTTGCGGTATTTTTTTCTATCAAATTAAAAACTGTGGCTTGAATTTCGTTCCAATTTCGAATGGCATAATTACGTTCCAAAGCATTGTCCATTACCAATTGGTAGGCTTTTGCGATTTCTTCTTTATCCGATAAAAAAGCAACTGAAAGGTCTTTTCTATTGGAACTCCGAATATCTCTTCGCACCGAAGATTTGAAATTCAATAGCAGCAGTTCCGGATCGGAATAGTTTTTCAAATCTACCCAATTCAATCCGTTAGGAGAATAAATATATTTAAACAATTGACCCGATTGAAAATCTTTGAGAGCAAGTAATTCTTCTTCCAAATTGGGAATCGTAATTTGACAATAACATGCCTTTAATAGGGCTGCTCTTTTGGGAACTATTGCAATCAATTCGTTCCAAAAAGTCGATTGATTTTCGGAAGTTATTGGTCCAACCGGAAGTATGTAAAACTTAAAAAATGCCACTTTAGCAAGCACGGCACAATAGCCTCCAATAATAGTTTCATCCTTAATAAAAAGGCACAATTCATAATCAAATCCGTAGGAAGTATAGGACTTTGCCCAATCGGATAATTGCAGATAAGATCCCTTCGAATTCGATTGAACGAAAGCATCCCATTTGTCAAGCCAGTGCTGTTCTTTAGTGAAAATAGTCTGCATCATTGAACGTTTCTTGAAGGAATATCGTAATTATTTTTGATGAAAATAGTACCATTTGCATCCATATCCAAAACGGTATTTTGATACTTGGTATAAAACTCCAATAACTGCGAAAGGGTTGGATTCCAAAGTCTTTTTTGTTTAATTTTTTGGGCTAAATAATTAAAGTTGGACACTACTTTTTCATTTAAGGAGTTATCGGGATTTATTAGTTTTCCTACATAATTATTGGTGTTCACCGAAAAGTAAGTATGCGCAATAAACAAGCCAGATGCATCTATAAAAGCATCCATATTATTAGGAGATAATGCCGAAATAAAATCTACCATTTCTATAGTTTGAAAAATAGTAAACTCGTTTTGGGCAATTTTATGTTTGAAGAAAATAGGACTGTATTTTGCAACTTTATAAGTCGTTTTCTTAGCCGTATTCCAAGTAAAAAAAACTTTTAAGGAAAGAATTACTAGTGGAATTGCATTTTTTAACAACTTAAAAATGGCATTCCAATCTTTCTTAACCAATAATGCCTTAGAAGAAGATACGGTATCGATGTAATTTCGGACTCTAAATTCGTCATTATCGTAATGGAAAATTATATTTTTTAAAAGGGAAACCATTTGTTTTAAAAAAGAGTTTCCTTTTATGGATGCATAATAATTTTCTAAATTAAATTGACTAGAATCCAACTGATTAAGAACTCCAGAAGTTGCAGTTCCGGCATCGATATAATTCCAAAGTATAGCAATCTTTTTATTTAAAAGAGTGGCTTCGTATTGGTCATTTGAAATACCATTTTTTTGAAATAAAGAAAAATTATAAGGTTGAAATCCATGATCCATCCAAACCGGAATGTCATTATAGGGTGGAATGAAATTTACAAATTCGTTAAATGCTTCTTCATCCTTTCGGATGGATTGCGTTAACGAATGGTAACACAATTCATGTCCGTCTTGTCGCCATTTTTCTAATTCGGAAGCATTATTTTCAAAAGAAGCATTATCGTCTCTTTTGGAAAAATGATTTAAGAAAAAACCTTTGGTGATTTTGATTCCTTTTTCTTTAAAAAATTCTCTTTGAATCTTTAAATTTTCTGGGGTATCAAAGTCGCAATGATCGGTAAAACAAGCAACAGCCGAGAACGGAATTGGGGAACGACTCAATTCTAGCGCTCCTTTGGAAGTTATTAATAAGGCTAGTTTCTCTGCAAAATTAAAATCCATTTGAGCAGAAACTATCTTTTTAGTATTATTTTCGTTAGAATATTGTGTGATTGGAGCAGCAAATTCAGGATTAAATCGCCATAGCAATTGCTTCGGATTTTTAGCATTCACTTCCCAAATGCCCAAATTACAGTTGGCTTGAACGTACAATCCGTTTTGCAACCGAATCACTTTAGGCGAAAAATCATTTGCAATTCGATCCTGTGAAAGAGAAACCCAAGTATAATCATGATTTCGAAAAGCAGTAATTGGTGAAGAAAATTCTATCAGAATATCAAAAGAAGTTAAATTATCTATAGATGGGGTATCCAAAGTAATTTTACGGTCAAGCATCTCATCGGAAATGAAATATTTAAAAACAGTAGTTGCTACTTTAGAATTTTCTGACATAAAATTTAAATATCTCTAAATTGTTTCTGATGATTTAAGTTCCAAATATCCGAATTTAATAAGGATTCCATAAATAATGTAGCACTATTTCCATCTCCGAAATGGGAATTCACTTTTTCAGATTTCTGCAAATCGATGTTTTTTAAAGCGGTACTAATGGAATTAAAATCGTAATCCGTATTCACGATTTCGGCATGCAAGGCTCTGTTTTGTTGGCGGGTTCCAATATTAATTATTGGGATGCCATAATAAGGCGCTTCCCGAATTCCGGCGCTACTGTTTCCTATAATAAATTGGGAGTTTTTAAGTAAGGTCAAAAAATATTCAAATCGCAAAGAAGGAAAAACCCTAAAGCGAGCATTGCCTTGAAATTTTTGGTATTTTTTAATTATCTGTTGGCTCCCCAAATCGTTATTAGGATAAATTACAATATAATTATGATGATCTTCCAACAATGCCGATACAAAATTACTGGTAAACTCTTCCATCTCGTTTGCTTCCGTAGTCACGGGATGAAACATCACAATAGCATATTTTTCAAAGTCAATTTTATAATATTCCTTAGCCACAGCAAGTTCGGGCAACGTATTGGAAAACATAATGTCTACATCTGGAGACCCAATGGTGTAAATGGAAGATTGCAATTCGCCCATTTGAACCAACCTATTGGCAGCATCGGTATTGGAAACAAAATGAATGTGACTCAATTTACTCACACTATGCCGAATTAATTCATCCACCGTTCCCGACAATTCGCCACCTTCAATATGCGCCACCAAAATATTATTCAACGAACCAACAATAGCACCAGCAAGGGTTTCTACCCTGTCACCATGCACCACAATCAAGTCGGGTTGCACTTCTTTGCAATAGCCAGACAAGCCTTCAATGGTTTTGGCCAAAGTCAAATCCATAGTGGTTTCGTGGGTGTGATTCTCGAAAGTATATACATTTTTGAAATTGCACCGTTGAATTTCAATCAATGTATAGCCGTATTCTTCTTGCAAATGCATGCCCGTAACAAAAACAAAAACTTCAAATTCGGGAGCAGTTTCCAAAATAGAAATAAGCGATTTTATCTTGCTAAAATCAGCACGAGTACCAGTTAGGAATAGTATTTTTTTGGTGTTATTCAAAATCATTAAAATCTAATTGTTCGTCATTTTCGATAGTTCTAGTTGCCGTTTTTCCGAGTAAATCGTTAAAATGTTCCGCTAATATTTTACCAGTTCCAGGGCGCTTTACCCAAATATTTTCTTTCGATAATTTTTCACCCTTTTGGATGGATGCAATAGAACAAACGGTTGCAAATGCAAAATCAATGGTTACTTGTTCTTCTTTGGCAGGTTCTTTTATTCCGCCACGCATTTGCCAAATTTCATTGGAAGAAGTAATCAGTTCGGCACACGCTTTTTCATCCATACTGCACACAATATCGGGTCCAGTACGTTGCATGTGGTCGGTGAAATGGCGTTCTAAAATGCTTGCACCAAGAGCCACGGCACCAAGACAGGCATTGTTATTTAGAGTATGATCGGACAAACCGAAAACTTTATCGGGAAAGGCTTCGTGCAATTGCGTCATAGCGCCAAATCGCACCAAGTGAATGGGCGTTGGATATAAATTAGTGGTATGCAACAAGGCTACCGGAATGTTGTGTTTATCAAAAATTGCAACGGCTTTTCGAACACTTTCAATGGTATTCATGCCCGTGCTTAAAATTACAGGTTTCCCAAAAGTGCAAATATGCTCTAACAACGGATAATTATTACATTCTCCCGAACCAATTTTATAGGCCGGAATATCCATTTTTTTCAGTCGTTCGGCAGCCGCACGAGAAAATGGCGTAGAAATAAAAATCATGCCTTTACTTTCTACGTAATTTTTTAGTTCCCATTCCTCTTCTTCGTTGAGAGCACAACGTTCCATAATTTCATAAATAGAAACATCGGCATTGCCAGGAATAACTTTTTTGGCGGCACCACTCATTTCATCGGCAACAATGTGCGTTTGGTGTTTTACCACTTCCGCACCTGCACGATGGGCTGCATCCACCATTTCCTTGGCAACAACAAGTGAACCTTCATGATTGATTCCGATTTCGGCAATAACCAAAGGTGGAAAATCAGGGCCAATTTTTCTTCCGGAAATTTCTATGTAGGTGTTCATAAATTTATAATTCTAATTTTAAAAAATTTTCTAAACCAATAACCGTTATATTTTCTTGTAATTGGTAAGTATCGTTAGTTGGCGCAATTATATAGGTTCTATTTGGTTTTACAACTTCTAAACTTCTATAAAATCCTTTGGTTACCTTTGGTGCATCCGAGGCTTTACATTCTATGGCTATCACTTGATTTCCTTTTTTGAGAAGCAAATCTATTTCATCTCCAGTGGCTGTTCGATAAAAAAAGTAATCCCAAGAAGGCATGTTTACAATAATATTTTCAAGAACCATTCCTTCCCAAGAGGATCCAAAAACGGGATTACCTAGCAACGAGTTAAAATTTGGAATTGCTAACAATTGATGTAAAATTCCAGAATCACGAACGAATACTTTTGGTGATTTTACCAATCTTTTTTTAATGTTAATTTCAAAAGGTGGAATAGTTCTTACAATAAAGGTTTGCTCCAACAAATCGATATATCTTCTAATTGTGGGATGGGTTAAACCAAGAGATTCGGCTAATTTAGACAAATTTAATTGTTGTCCCTGATTGTGAGCACACATGGTTAACAAGCGTCGGAGTTGCAATGCAGGAATTTGAAAACCAAGTTGTGGAATATCCCGTTCAATGTAGGTTCGAATATAATTTTCTAGCCAGATTGCACTATTTTCGTCATTATCGGCTAGATAACTATTTGGAAAACCACCTCGAAGCCAAAATTTATGCAAATTAAAACTTTCAAGATAATTCAATTCATTGATTAAAAAAGGGGAAAGATGCAACATCCCAATGCGTCCAGCCAAACTTTCGGAGGTATGCTGAAGAAGTTCTTGAGAAGCGGAACCTAACAAAATAAATTTTCCGTTAATTCGATTACTATCTATTGCACTTCGCAAGACCGAAAACAACTTAGGAACTAATTGAATTTCATCCAGACAAATTATTTTATCTGCATTGGAAGCAAAAAATATTTCTGGTTCTGATAATTTATTTAAATCGGATTCTTTTTGCATATCCAAATATAGCAAACCATCAAAATGTTGATCTAAACTTTTTACCAGTGTCGATTTACCGCATTGCCGTGGACCAAGAATAGCAACCGCAGGAAAAACAGTAAGGTATTTCTTTAATTGATGCAATAGCACTCGTTGGATATAATCTTGCATATTGTAAATTTAACTTTCAATTTGCAGTAAAACTACTAAAAAAAATGTAATAAAAAATACTTTTAAGCGATTTATTTACCTAAAAAATGAAAATTAAAATAATTAACACAAAAAATAAAAGTTATTAATATATTGAATGCTAATAAATTATATTTTAAAATAACAAATTCGTGCAAATTGAAAATAACATTTTCAATTTGCACGAATTTTTAAATTATTCGATTCTATATTTTTTCAAAGCACTTTCTAAACTTATTTTTTATTGTTAAAAGTGGCCAGTTTTTCCTTTTTAATTAAGAACGGTTCTTCTAAATAGCGATAGGAAATTCCGGCAACTAGTATCGAAGTACTGATAGAAAAAACATACAAAAGCAATGAATTGTATATAGTGAATTTCAAAAGGCAATTTAACACAAAAACAATTACTATTTGATGGTACATATACAATCCGTAGGAAATTTTTCCAAAAAAGAGCAACGACTTGTGTTCTAGAACCGAAACCAATTTAGGATGGTTGACTAAATTCAAAATTATAACTATAAATAATAGTGCAAAAAAAGTAGATTCTAAAAAACTAAAATTAATTTGAAATACAATAGATACTACAATTAGTATTAAAGTTAAAACAAAAACATTTAGATTCGTTATTTTTTGAACGATAGCACTTTTACAATATAATAAATAGGCACCTAAAGCACCAATAGTAAGGCTATCCAACTGGAAAGCGTGGATAAAACTAGTAAACAAATCTAGGTATTTAAAGGAAGGAATCACACCTAAATTAAGTGCTAAAAGTAGTGAATTATACAGCAATATTATTCCAATAAATAGTGGTTTTAATTGGTTGCATTTATTAATTAGTAACGGCCAAATTAGGTAAAATTGCTCTTCGGTTCCGATAGACCAAGTTTGGGTTGCAAATGGAATTAATTTAATAGAAACTAGAACATTTGTTAGGAAAAAAACGAACAAAAGTACCACCATAACAAATTGAAAAGGTGATTCTATATCTAGTTTAAGATTTGGAATATGGAAAATTTCAAAATGTGGAAGCACCAATAACGACAGTATAACAATAAAATAATAGAGCGGCCAAATTCGATAAATTCGTCTTAAATAAAAATTTTTGATGGCAATTAAACCGTTTTTTTCTTTTTCTTTAACCAATAAAAAGGTAATCAAAAAACCACTTAAAACAAAAAAAAGAGAAACCCCTAACCTACCCAATTCTTTCACACTTTGAAAAGAATTAGATAAATTAAAATAGGATTTATTCAATTCCAAATGACTTATAATAACCATCAAGGCCGCAATAAATCGCAATCCGTTTAGGTTATTAAAGTATAATTTATCTTTCATTTTTAGAAAATTGGTAGAGCAGTTGTGCAAAATCAAAATCCTCCTGAGTATCAATATCTACTTTAGCAAAAAGGTGGTTGACTACAAATGGAAATGCATCTTCGGTGATTATATTTCCTTGTTTAATACTAGAGGCTTTACTAATATATAACAAGCCATTTTCAAAATAAAGGGGTTCTAAATCTTGACTTCGTTGCCCAATTTCATAATTAAAAGGTTGGAATTTTTCATCTACAATTTTTCCGAGTTTGTGAAAATTTGGACTTACCGTAAAAAGGCTATCGCAATTGGTGTTTTGGAATTTTTCAAAGCAATCTTTCAAAAGATGTACTGGCCGCAACGGATTGGTGGGTTGTAACAGAATTACATTATCTATAGTATCATCTAAAACACTCAAAGCATGTTGCAAACTACTAATAGTTGGCTCTAAATCTCCCGAAATAGAACTTGGGCGATCTATCACTTGGGCGCCATATTGCAGGGCTATTTCCTTAATAGCAGCATCATCGGTACTAACATAAATAGCGTCAATAATAGCACTATTGGCTTGCGCATATTGTATGCTATGCACCAATAACGGAATTCCTCCCAAAGGAAGAATATTTTTATTGGGCAATCTTTTAGAAGCGCCTCGTGCCGGAATTACAACTATATTTTTCAATTTAAAAAATCTTGGCTTCGTTAATAATATTATTCATTCCCTTTCGCCATTCTTCAAAAGAATACAAATCTATTGACAATTCGTAAGGATTATTTGGCAAAGTAAGGTATTCGTTTATGGCATTTTCCCATTCGGGAATACTGTGTGGATTTTCAATTAATTTTCCGAATTTACCATAATGTAAAACTTCGGGAACACCTCCTAATGCGGAGGCTATACAATAACAACCGCAACTTAAGGCTTCAATCAAACTCAATCCAAAACCTTCCTGACACAAGGTTGGAAAAAGATAAACATCTGCAACTTGGTAATATTTAGGCAAATCGTAATTTGGCATCCTTCCTAAAAAGGAAACTCCGGGAATATTCTCATTTCTAGAACTTCCAATAACCAATAATATGCAATTTGGGAAAGTGTTTTTCTTCCACAATTCCAATACCAAATCTAATCCTTTTTTAGGTCGGTCTTGTGAACACCAAAGAAAAACTTTTTTACCAGTTAAATGTAATATTTCTTTTAGTTGTTGCTTTTCTGTCGCCTCCAATGGGTGAAATTTAATTAAATCAATCCCATTTGGTAAAATAGAAAATTTGCAAGGTAAAGAAGCATAAAAATCCAGATGTGCTTGGTAACTATCTTGTGTAAGCAGTACCATTTCATCAATACTTTTAAAGAACTGTTCTCCTTTTTCTATATCTAAAAAAGGTGGGAAACCGTGATAAAAAAATTGGATTTTGCAATTATTTCGCAACTCCATTTCTTGTAAAAGAGTTACAACATCAGGAACTATCTTAAAATTATCTACTACTTGAATAAGATAATATTCTTCCTTTTTCAAAATCTTTTTCAAGGCAGATAGGGCACTTAAATGGGATTTCTTATAAATTTTAGATTTAATTCTATCGATAAAAGTATTGGAAGTACATTGGTAAGTAACCGTAGTAAACTTAGAATCTGGTTCTGGACAAATTATATAATCTATAGCATGATTTCCTTCCAGGTAATTTTTATACAGCGTCGTCCAACTGCCAATTTTGGAACTTGGTAGTTCCGATTGGGAGATTAAAATCACGCTACACTTTTTAAAATTCTGGTTCATTGTTAATTAATAGTTGGAAGGGTTTTGTAATCCAAATTTTTTAAAAAATAGATTTCTTGTTTTTTTATTGCTCATTAGCCTTAGAATTAAACCTCCAATTTTTCTAGAAATTGGACCAATTTTTTTATCTAAAATTTTAGAACTATCGATACCATTAGAAGTTTCCGGACTTAAATTAGAAACCAACTCGGTCATCCAAGGCTCGGTTTTATTTCCGATATGATAGGCGAAATTCCCTTTGGTAGCAAGTCGTAAATAACCCAAACTATCGTTTGGGATATCAATATAATTTTGTTCTACACCACCATCAATTTTTATAAACGCAGGTTCTTTTGGCCCTAAATCTAGAACCTCTCTTTTAAGAGTTGCAGCGAAATGACCGCAACCTACAACTGCTTCTCCTAAATTATTTTTATTTTTTAACACCAAATAATTTTCCAAATGAATGGCATCGTACATTAATTTTTCATTCCCCAAACTCAAGTCGAATAAATGCATGGCTTCGGGATTTAGTACCTTTTGAAATTCTAATTTTCCTTTGAAAAAACCATAAAACCAAGTGCTGGCAGTATGATTAGTCAAGGCTTTGCTACTCGGCACCGGACTCACCATTCCTGCTTCTGGAAAATTAACAAAAACGTCTTCTATTGCGGCTTGCCAACCTTGTTGGAACAAAACATCGGCATCGGTAATGGTTATTAAGGGTTCTAAATTTCCTTTGGAAGCCGCTAAAATAGCGTTAATCTTACCCAAATTTTCTTTAGAATGAAAAACTTGATCTATATAAATGGAATTTTCAAATTGCGCATCAATATATTCTTTAACTAAGGGATGGCAATTGTTATTGTAAATGGTAATTCGTGTTTTGGCATGCACGGTCTTAAGTAACGACTCCATACACAATTTAAAACCGTCGAAAGAATGTTCGAAATAACCTTCAAAATTAGGGATATACACTGGAACAATCACCCTATGGTAATTTTCTAGTACTATCGATTTATTTTCTTTTTCGGGGTTACTACCTATTCTCATGACACTTAAAGCCTTAGTTTTATTGATTTTAAAAATCTATTTTACATTTACCTGGCTGTATATTTTATTTATTTTTTGTTTGTTCGAATCCAAATCGAATTTCGTTTTGGCTAATTTTTCGTTAAAAATAAACGCCTTATCCAAATCAATTGCGCCAGTTAAAGCCTTTAAAATTAATGCTTTTATTTCTAATACACTATCTGGATTTTCAATTAATAACCCATTATCTGCTTCAATGACTTCACTTGTGGCTCCCCCTGGATTCGATTGTATCGGAAAAGCACCCATAACGACTGCTTCTAATAGCGTATTGGGTATACCATCGGAAATACTATTCCCAATATAAAGTAATGATTTCCCCATTAATTCCAATACTTCTTGGTGCGACAAGGCTACTTTAGATAAAATGGTAAAGGGCAAAGCATTATTTTTTACATAGTCTACAACTATGGGATGGCACGCAAATACCACCACTTCATAATTATTGGTGATTTCCTTCAATTCCGATAAGGCTTTTAGGACATTTAGGGCACGTCCAAATTTATTCTCGTAGCCTTTTACCAAAATGATTTTCCTTTGATTAATTGGAAATTTCATACTTTGAATGGCATCCAAATGGAACCCACCACCTCCAGGAATAACCTCTAAAGATGTACCCTGAAAACCTAACGCTTTTGCAATTGCAATGTCGCGATTACAATCCGTTTGAAGGAAATTGACGCGCTGTAAGACCTCCTTTATTTTTGACTTATGGGATTTAAAATTTTTAAAATAAAATAAATCATTCCCCCAGCAGGAGTAAATCCATGGGATGCTTTTGTGTTTATTCAAGACCGCAACAATAGGATAACTACAGGATTGCATTTCAAAACTATGAATCACATCGGGTTGGATTTCCTTTATTACTATTTCTAGTTTTTCAGCAAGGGTTACTTGCAATAAGGGTTCTATACTATTATATAGCCAAGGAATTTTTTTTCTTAAAAAGTATTCTCCAGTAATATACTTTATTTTTCGTTTTTTCCATTCGGTTATTTGTGTAACACCTATGGGTAAATCCATTTTTATAGTGGATGTACTATTTAACCAATACAAATCATTGTGAATAAGATCCACATTTTCAATCCATCTTTGGGCATGAATGGAGTTCATTGAAATAAAAAGGATTCTCTTTTTCATTTTAATAATTTGTAACCTTTATTAAATATTTTAAAAATTAAAAAAGCAACTAAAGTTTTTATAAATCCGAATAAATCTAATGTTTTCATTTGATAAATAAATAATTTATTAAAAAAATAAAATTTAGAATAATGGTTTTTGATTAATGCTTCACGGAAAAAATATTTATATCTTTTTTTGGTAAAATTTACAAGTAATGCTTTTGCTGGTTTATTTATTTTTTTTAGTAATACTATGTGTTTTTCTCTTGCTCTAAATTCAGATTTAATCTCATTGATGTTTAATTTATCTATTTCATGAGATAATGAATTGCTATTAACTCTATATTTTATTAAAGATTCGTTTAAATAAAAGATATTAGGATTGCTATAAATCATTCTTAGATTAAAATCCCAATCGTCTAAATTACTTAAATTATCATCGAATAAATTGGTTTGTTTTTCTAAAAAACTTTTTTTCCAAGTTGGGCCACAAACATAAAAAGCAATTTTTCCAATAAGGTAATCTAGAATTAAATTTTCAGAAAAACTCTTTTTGTTATTTATTATTTTGTCTGTAATGCCATCTACAATTAATAGATTCGTAATAAATACATCGTATTCACTATTCGTTAAATTAGCCATAAAATCAAGAGCGCTAGGCAAAAACAGATCGTCACTATCAAACCATTTTATCCAATCACCAGTACTTTTATCATAGCCATAATTCCTACAAGAATTTTGTCCTTTCGGTAACTCATTTGGTCTTTTATAAAACTTAATTCTTACATCATTTATAAGATATCCCTCTATCAGATCTTGTGTATTGTCTGTACTGCCGTCATCAACAATGATACATTCCCAATTTTGATACGTTAATGAAATAATACTTTCAAGCGTTTCACTTATAAGGTGAGCACGGTTAAAAGTCGGAATGATTATTGACACTAAAGGATTCATAATAGATTTGTATTTTTATAAATTCTTCTATTGAATTTTAAAAAACTTAAAAAACCCAAATAGTTTAAATGCAAATAACTTAATTTTATATATTCGGAAATAGTTTTATTGCTATAAAAGAAATATTCTACTTTTCGAAAAATTAGTTGAAGGTTTTGTTCATTAAATTTTCGCGGATAATGATTTAGTAACCTTTCATAATATTGCTTTGAAGCATTCCTTTTTTCTAATACTAAATCAGTTCTTCCGCTAATACTTAAATTACTAATACGTACGAAAACTTTGGCTTCATTAATAGAATAAATAGTGTTAAAATTGGAACATTCTAAAATGGCTAAATCATCGGAATGCCAAGCTAAAGGAAAATCATAGAAAAAATTATTTTTTAATTTTTCTGCTTCAAAAACATATTCGCTTAAGGAACTCCTAGATATGTCTTTATATTTTCTGTAAAAAAAATCATTGGCAGTTTCAAGCTCATTATGGCAAAATATTTCAGATGAATTTATTCCTTTTTCATCGATTACTTGAGAAGAAAACCGAACCACCGATATTGCATTATCTCCAATTTTAGTTTTATGTTTATAAAATTCTTCTACAGCATTTATTGACAAACAATCATCGTCACCCAAAACCATAATCCACTTTTCTTCTTGAATTAAATCTATGCAACGTTTCCATTGTTGTACTAAAGAAGTGCTGCCGAGATTACTGTCGAATTTTTGATAAACAAAATCCAAAGTATTCTTATAATTCTCAATTAAAGACAAAGGAGATTCCGGACTATTATCATCTCCAATATACACTTTAAATTGCTTATTGGTTTGATTTTCAAGTGATTTTAATGTTTTCTCAAAAAACAGAATTTTATAATACGGAATTACTATTGCAAGCATTTTTTGATAAATTTTATAGGACTTAAAATAAAACTTCCTAATCTAAAACTATTACTTTTTCTAAATGTTGACAATAATTCTTTCTCTAATATTTCATTACCATTAAAAATGGTGCTTTTCTGTTTAATAAAATTTCCGTCTGAACCGATAATAATTAGATAAAGAGGAAGTATTTCATTTTTGTTAAGAATGGAATAATCGCCAGTGTATATTTCATTTATTTGGTCCTTATTATCTTCCTGAATTAAGGAACTTCCTTTAGTGTATTTTTGATTTAAACATTGATGATTTAAAAAATTAGCGGAAATTAAATCTTGAAATTCATTTTTATAAAGCTCTTTTATATGAAATTCATTCTTAAAGTTTCTTTTATCAGAATAATATAATTTATCAGGTGTAGAAATAATTAGTGTGCCCTCTTTTTTTAATACTCTTTTTATTTCGAGAAACATTTCTTGATGTTTATCATGATGTTCTAATGTTTCAAAACTAACAACTACATCAATAGAATTTGAGTTTACTGGAATTAAATCGGCACTTCCAACAATAAACTCTAAATTACTTTTATGGTATTTTTTGGAAGCATTTTTCACTGACTCTGGATCAATATCTACCCCAATTACTGAAGCTGCATCTAGACTTAGGAGATTACTTCCATAACCTTCACCCGAAGCAATATCTAAAACTGATTTACCTTTTATGTAATCTTTAGCTATAGCATAACGATGTAAGTGATCTATTGTATCTCTAGTATAAATAAAGGTTTCAAGCCTTTCTCCAGTCCATTTTTTTTTCATTTATTTCCAATTTAACAATGGCCTAACTAATCCAGGGAATTTCCCAGTGTAATTACCTCTAACCGTATTGTTTCCAATTTCATCAATAATATTAAATCCAACAACTTCCATTTCATGAAATTCAACATGAAATGGATTGTATCGCATAATGGCAAAACTACAATTATACTCCCCTTCTGCTAAAAAATTTCCTGGAATAATTACTCTTTTTTTATAAATCCCTTTCGAAACCGGAATAATTAAATTATTTGAATCTTTATCATGCGAACTTAAAATATGAATATTTTGGTTATTATAAAGATTAAAACCATGTGTAAACATTTGATTATCTTTTAAAACCTCATATACAAATTCAACGCACACTTCATTGGATATCAAGTGATTTAATGAAACTTTGTTGTTGCTATCTATTACACTAACTTCTAAAAGTTTAAAAAAATCAGAACCAGGTTCTTGATTATTTATCCATTTTTTATGAGCAAAATTACTATTATTCTTTAAATAAAAATCTATAGAATTTTCAACAGTACCATTAAAGGCTATACTGCCATTTTCTAAAACAATCCCTTTGTTACATAGAGTATTAACCGCACCCATATTATGGCTTACAAACAAAACGGTTCGTCCTTCGCCTTTGCTAATTTCACCCATTTTGCCAAGGCATTTCTTTTGAAATTCGGCATCACCAACTGCAAGAACTTCATCTACAATTAGAATTTCACTTTCAAGGTGGGCTGCAACGGCAAAAGCTAATCGAACGTACATTCCAGAAGAATAGCGCTTTACAGGAGTATCTATATAACGTTCTACTCCCGAAAAATCAATTATTTCATCTAATTTTCGGGTGATTTCATTTTTGCGCATTCCAAGAATAGCACCATTTAAATAGATGTTTTCTCTACCCGAAAGTTCGGGGTGGAAACCAGTACCAACTTCTAGCAAACTAGCAATTCGGCCCTTAACTTTAATTTCGCCAGTAGTAGGGCTGGTTACACGAGATAACAATTTTAACAAAGTACTCTTGCCAGCGCCATTTTTACCAATAATTCCTAAAGCATCCCCTGCTTTGACTTCAAAATTGATATCTTTTAAAGACCAAACAATATTGCTGGTTCCTTTGGTGCTTCTATCATTGGTTTGTCCAATTTTAAGATATGGATCTTCCTTACCTAATATTTTGGTTTGCCAAAAACGTTCGAAATCTTTAGAGATAGTTCCCGAACCAATTTGCCCTATTTGATAGGCTTTGGATAAATTTTCGACCTGTATAACTGGTTTTTCCATTAGATGGTATCTACAAAGTTTTTCTCGGTTTTATTAAAAATCACAATACCAAGTACTAAAACTACCAAGGTTGTAATAACAGAATACGACAAACTACCAATGGTAAATTCGCCTTTGCCTAAAAAAGCATACCGAAAACATTCAATAATTCCGGTCATGGGATTTAATTCAACAATAAAGCCATAGCCTTTTGCTTTAGCATAACTCAACGGATAAATAACCGTGGTGGCATACATTAAAAGTTGTACTCCAAAGGTAACTAAAAAAGTTAAATCTCTATATTTAGTTGTCATTGCAGTAATTATTAGTCCTAAACCCAAGCCTAGCAATGCCATTAATACAACTAAAAAAGGAAACAAAAATAAGGCGTTGGTAACATGAAAACTGGTTCCAGAAACTGGAAACCAATAAAAATAAAGCATCATTAAAACCATCAAAAGGAGCTGCACTCCAAAACGAATTAGGTTACTTACCACAATACTCAAAGGCATAATTAATCTAGGAAAATATACTTTGCCGAAAATGGAGGCATTATCTTTAAATACAGTACTCGTTTTGGTTAAGCAATCTGAAAAATAATTCCAAGAAGTGATTCCGGTTAAGTAAAAAAGATATTTTGGTAAGCCATCGGTACTAATACCTGCAAGATTTCCAAAAACAAACGAGAAAATAATAGTGGTAAATAAAGGTTGGATAAAAAACCAAAGGGGTCCTAAAACCGTTTGTTTATAAAAACTAACAAAATCTCTTTTTACAAACAATAGCAATAAATCGCGATACTGCCATAAGTCTTTAAATTTTAAATCAAAAAGTGAAGTATGTCCTTTTATTATTAAATCCCAATCATTTGAATTCTTTACCTTATCCATTTATAATAAACGATTACTTTACAATAACATTGGAAACAAATATAGTAATTTGAGCATATTAAAAAAATAGTTCCTTTAAGTTTTGATTAAATATTATTATCTTGCGAAAAAAATAACAGACATTGATTTTCTTTAACAAAACTAAGCCTTTTTTAAAAGACCTGATACCAAACGATTTTGTTGACATTCATTCCCATTTATTACCAGGGATTGATGATGGCGCAAAAACCATTGAAGATACTTTATATTTGATAAATGGTTTGAAGGAAATTGGATTTACAGAATTTATTACAACTCCTCACGTTCTTAAAAGTGTTTGGGATAATTCTAAAACTAAAATAGAAGAAACTCATAAAGCAACTTCTGTTGAATTACATACAAATTCAATTAATAATTCTTTTAAAGCTGCTGCCGAATATATGATGGACGAAAGTTTTCTCCATTTATTTGAAAAAGAAAAACTTTTGGTATTGAAAGATAATTATGTTTTAGTAGAAATGTCTTACCTCTATCCTCCTTTAAATCTTTATGATATTATTTTCAATTTACAAGTAGCAGGATACGTTCCAGTTTTGGCACATCCCGAACGGTACAATTTTTATCATTCTAATCTAAATGAATATAAAAAATTAAAAAAAGTGGGTTGTTATTTTCAAATGAATATGCTTTCTAGTGCAGGATATTATGGTCCTGATGTTGCTAAGACTGCCGACTATTTATTACAAAACAATATGATTGATTTTGTTGGATCGGATGTTCACCATGACAAGCATTTATCTTTTTTTGATAAAAAAATTATTATAAAAAACATAGAACCTTTTAAAGAAGCTTTTCTAAATAATTCTTTTTTTAAATCTTAATTATTTTTTAGATTCTTTTTTGAAAATAGAAAATATCTTATTTAACCCTGAAATTTCTATTTCATTTTCTACCCCATAGCCGTAGCCATAACCATAGCCATACCCGGAAGTTTTACTATTTTCTGTATCATTAAGTAGAATGCACATATTAGGCAATTTACCTTCTTTATATAGTGTTTCTGCAAATTGTAACATTCCTTTTTCTAAATAATTTGCACGCATTACATAAATAAATGCATCTGCATTTTTAGCAATTAAAAGAGTATCAGTAACTAAACTAACTGGTGCTGTATCTACAATAATATAATCAAATTGAAGTTTTAGTTCGTCGAACATTATATTAATTTTATCATTCATGAGCAATTCAACTGGATTTGGAGGAATTACGCCTGATGCTAATGCATAGAGATTTGGAATGGCATTAACTTTGACTATAAAGTCATTTATAGTACCATCTTCTTTACTTAAATAGTTAGTTAGTCCCTTTGAAGGCAAATCAATATAAGTGTCTAATTTTGGGTTACGAATATCCATGCCAATTATTAGGACTTTTTTTTCTGATAATACAATTGTAGTTGCAAGATTAACAGCACAAAATGTTTTTCCTTCTTTGGAAATGGATGAAGTAATAAAAATAGTTTTACACTTATTTTTGGTTACATGAGCCAACATAAATTCTAAATTAGTTCGAATCATTCGAATTGCTTCAGCAGAACTTGAACGGCTGTTGACTTTAATAATGTCTTCATTATCATTAGATCTAGGAAGATCTCCTAAATAAGGAATTGAAACTTTTCCTACAATATCTTTTCTAGACTTAATTTTAGTGTCTAAGAAATTTAATAAAAATAAAATTCCAAAGGGAATGAATATTCCTACTGCAAAAGCCACTAAATAAAATACCAATTTATTAAAAGATACTGGCCCAGATAAGTAAGCTTTATCAATAATTTTAGCTTTAGGAGAAGATGCAGCCAGGGATAGTTCTGTTTCTTCTCTTTTTTGAAGCAGATACAAATATAAAGACTCCTTTACATGTTGTTGTCGTGCAATTTCATTATAAAAACGATCATTTGTAGGTACTTTACCAACTTTGTTGTCAAAATGAGCTCTAGTGTTGGATAAATCTAAAACATTAATTTTAAGGTCTTTTTGTTTGTTTTTTAATCCTTCAATAATATTTAATTTAACCGATAGTAATTGGCTATCCATATTTTTTATCATAGGATTATCCTCTGTGGCACTTTTTAATTGTCTTCGTCTTTCTAAAACTAATGTATTATATTGATCTACACCTCCATTAGAGCCTTCTTTGGAACTCATAATATTAGCTGGAATAAGTTCATTAGGTTTCATTTTAGAAATCTGATTCAACATAAATTCGCTAACTTTTAATTCCGTTTCTATATTCAAAATAGAACGATCATAATCAGTGGCTTGTGCCAAACTTAATTCAGAATCGGCTTCTAGAGAAGTTAAATTTCTTGTTTTTTTAAAAATTTCTTGTTGTTGTTCAACTCCTCCTAATTCTTTAGTAATAATTTGTAATCGTAGATCAATAAAATCTTTTGTGAAATTAGCTACTTGATTTCTTTCTCTAATTGCATCTAGATTATATTGATTAACGACTTCATCCAAGAAATCTAAACCTCTTTGAGGTATTGGATCTGTATTGGATAAATTTATTACATTAGTTTTATCTACAAGTGAAATTGTTAAAGAACCTCTAAAATCATTAGCGATAGATTCTAAAGATGATTTCACGATACTAATTGTAGGCAATTCATTTTTAGAAAACACATTGTTTTTTATTATGGTAAAAGTTCCGAGTTCATTGGTAACATTTTGTCCAAATATGTATTCATTAAATATTTCAGTATTATTCTCCGACAGGCTATAGTTAGTATCCGATTCAACTTTAATTGTTAGCTGTTTATTTATTTTATTATAATTTTTACTTTTATTATAAAATAGAATTTTAATTGGGGAATCTTTATAAAATTCTACATTCACTAATCTATCCTGACTAAAATAAGAAATATCTAAATCCAATCCTGCAACTACATTTTGAGATAAAGTCCTAGATTTTAGTATAGCTATTTCATTATCAACACTATTTTTACTAGAAAAAAGATTCATATCACTAATTGCAGAAAATTCGCTTGAACCTCCTTTTTTTTCATCTTTTATTAATATTGTAGAATTTACTCCATATTCTACAATGTAATATCTTAAATAAATGAAGGAAACAGACAAAAAGAATAACACGCTAAAAACAAACCACTTCCAGTATTGTAAGTAGAAGAATAGCTGTTCTTTTATATTAATTTCAATTTTATTAGATGTTTCTAAATTTGGTAACAAATTTTGCATAATTATTTTTTAATTACTAAAAATATCATTGTTGTAATAAAACTTACCAAAGAAACAATTAAGCTTAAGTTTGGAAGTGCTGTGGCATCAATTTTAGCTTTTCTTGATTCAACAATAACCACATCGTTTTGATCTAAATAATAAAAAGGGGAGTTAACAAAATCGGCTTTAGTAATATCGATTCTATTAAAAGTTTTAACACCTTGAAAATCTCTTACTAAAAGAATATTTTTTCTTTTTCCAAAAATTGTTAAATCGGAAGAGGCACCTATGGCGTCTAATAAAGTAACTCTATTAGAAAAAAATGTTTTTATACCAGGACTAGCAACATCTCCTAACACGGTTACTTTAAAATTCAATAATTGGATATTTATTATTGGGTCCTTTAAATAAACGGATAGCTTTTCTTTAAGATATATTTTCACTTGAGCTATTGTGAATCCTGCTACACTAATGGTTCCAATCACCGGAAAATCAATTGTGCCTTTTTCATCAACAAGATAACCGCTATTATTAGTACTAGAATTGTTACTCGTATTAGCGGAATTACTTGAATTAGTTAAATTGCTAGAATTGGATTTAATTCCATCTAAATTAAAAGGTACTGAAGCCTCGGGCTCTAGTGTATTAACTCGAATAGACAATCGATCGTCATTTTGAATAATTGGTTCATAATTAGAAGAACTGTTAATGAAATTTTCTGATCCTTGTAGATATAAAAAATTTTTTTTAGACAAACATGAGGAAAAAATTAACGGAAAAATTAATAGTAAAATATGCTTTTTTTTCATAATAAAAATTCTAAAATCAAATTCTGACAATATAATAATGGATGGCATTATTAATTGTCAAGATTCTTATAAATTGGAGCTTCTTTAACATCAATATCTAAAATTTGATAGACTGAATTAAGACTTTTATATTCTGGAACAATTAGTTTCATTTTAGACACTAGTTTATTAATACTTCCAATAGTAGCAATTTGGATCAACTCTTCAATGTGCTGATTTACTATCTGATATTCATCACAAATCTCAATTGCAATCATTATTTTTTCATGATGGGTGGTAATATTTTTAGCCGAATTATTTAACAATTCTTCGTATAATTTTTCACCTGGACGCAATCCAATTGTCTTTATTTCAATTTCTTTATTGGGTGTAAATCCAGCCAATCGAATCATTTTTTTTGCTAAATCAATTATTCTAACTGGTTTTCCCATATCAAAAATAAAAATTTCCCCGCCTTCTCCCATTGTACAAGCCTCCAATACTAATTGACAAGCTTCAGGAATAGTCATAAAATAACGAATAATATCTGGATGCGTTATAGTAATTGGACCTCCTTCTTGAATTTGTTTAGTAAACAAAGGCACAACAGACCCATTAGAACCTAGAACATTTCCAAATCTGGTAGTAATAAATTTGGTGAAATTTTTGGAATTGCTTTTTTGGTGTTTAAAGTGTTTTGATTGTACATACATCTCTGCAATTCGTTTACTTGCACCCATTATACTACTTGGGTTAACCGCTTTATCTGTAGACACTAGTACAAATCTATCTACATGATATTTATAAGATAAATCTGCAATATTTTTAGTTCCTAATACATTAGTAAAAATTGCTTGAGATGGATTTTCTTCCATCATTGGCACATGTTTATATGCTGCAGCGTGAAAAACTACATTTGGTTTATGGGATTTAAAAATAGATTCTAATTCGTCATAACTTCTAACATCGGCAATTTTATTTATTACTTCTATTGGAATATTTAGCCCAATAATCTCAAGTGACAATGAATTTAATGGTGTTTCTGCTTGATCTAAAAGGATAATTTTTTCCGGATTAAACGTCACTATTTGTCTTACTATTTCACTTCCAATTGAGCCTGCAGCACCTGTAACTAATATTGTTTTATTATGAATTTTTGATAATATTTTCTGTGAATCTAAAATAATAGGGTCTCGTTCTAATAAATCATTAATTTCAATATTTTTAATATTTTGGGAAATATCTTTTTGATCCTCCCAATCTGTAACTAATGGCAATGAAAAAACTTTTATTCCAAATTCCAGGCATTGTTCTACTATTATAAAGCGCTCCTCTTTTGTTAAACTATTATCTGCAATTATTAAAGCTTCTCCATTCTTAGATTTCATTAAATATTGGAGCGTTTTTTTAATTTTAAAAATAGGAAGGTTTAACAATCTTTTTGTAAAATTTTGATTGTTTTTATCTATAAATCCTATTAATTTAAATCTCTTAGGTTTTTCTGATAGTAAAGCATTTGCAACTGCAATAGCATTTGCATCAGAACCATAAATAACGGCATTAATTCTATTTATTGCTGGTGGCTCATTAAATAAATGATCAAATAATTGTTTGACAATTATTCTATAAAAGAAAAGTACACTAAAAGATAATACTGTATTAATAAATGCTCCCGTGGTTAAAAATAATTTTTGTTTGCCTAATAACAGAAAAATAAAATTAAAAACTAAAACAACAGCAAATGTTGAAAATTGGGAGAAAAATAATTTTATTGCATCAATAAAAGAGGAATGTCTAATTATTCCGGAATAAGTTCTAAAAAACCAAAAGAAAAAGACATTAACACCTAGCCAAAATGCAATTCCATAGCCTAAATCCATTTTAGGAATGTACTCTAATTTTAAGCCCAATAATAAAAAATAAGTAGTTATTATAGACACTAATACTATAGTAAAATCAATAAATAGCACTAACCATCTTGGTAGATAATTTAAATTTTCAAAACTAAATCCTATGTTGATTATAGGAAATGCTTTGTTAATTTTTTTGAAAATACTATTGTTTGTTGATTTTTTCAATGATTATTCTTTTCTATGATTGTAAAATTATAACAAATATTTTTAAATGCCTTAAATACAATTTAATACTTTTTTAATTCTTTCTTTTTCTACTTCAGTTAAATTAGAACCAGATGGTAAACAAAGTCCATGTTCAAATAAATTTTCGGCAACTTGTTCTCCATAATAAGGCGAATTATTAAAAACTGGCTGAAGATGCATCGGTTTCCAAAGCGGACGGCTTTCAATATTTGCATCTTGTAGCATAATCCTAACATCCTCTCTAGACTTTTTGCTTCCTTTATTAGGATCTATTACTATTGTAGTTAGCCAATAATTGGAATAAAAATCAGAATTGGGCTCTGAAAATACTTTAACTGCTTCATTATTTAAAAAAATATCTTTATAAAACTGATGAATTTCTCTTCTTTTTGTAATGCGATTTTCTAAAACTTCCATTTGGCCTCTACCGATTCCTGCACAAATATTACTCATTCTATAATTATAACCTATTTCACTATGTTGGTAATGAGGCGCTTCATCTCTTGCTTGTGATGCAAGAAAAATGGCTTTCTCTTTTAGTGCATTAGATTTAGTTACTAAAGCCCCTCCTCCAGAGGTTGTAATAATTTTATTTCCATTAAATGACAAAATACTAATATCGCCCAAAGTACCACATTTTATATTTTTATAAGTACTTCCTAAAGCTTCAGCACTATCTTCTATAATTGGAATACTATATTGGTTGGCAACAGATTTTATTTCATCAAATTTGCAAGGCATTCCGTAAAGATGAACCACAATAATTGCTTTGGGTTTTATTCCCTTTTTAATTCGATCTTTAATAGCTATTTCTAATGTTTGTGGACACATATTCCATGTATCTAATTCGCTATCAACAAAAACAGGGGTTGCACCCAGGTACACAATAGGATTTGCTGAAGCTGAAAAAGTCATGCTCTGACAAATAACCTCGTCCTTAGGCTTTACGCCGAGTAAAATAAGTCCTAAATGAATGGCAGCAGTACCTGAATTTAAAGAAGCAACATTTACATTTTCTTTTAAATAATTTTCTAAATCCTGTTCAAGTCCAATAACATTTGGTCCTAATGGCGCTACCCAATTAGAATCAAAAGCCTCGTTAATATATTTTTTTTCTCCTCCACCCATGTGTGGAGAGGAAAGCCATATTTTAGAATTATTCATTTTCTATATTGTATTTTATGATTCTTCCTGGATTACCTACTACTACAGCATAATCTGGAATATCTTTAATTATTATAGCTCCCGCACCTACCATTACCCATTTCCCAATTTTTATTCCTTGAATTATAGTTGCTCCTATACCTATTTGCGTTCCTTCGCCAATAGCTATATTTCCTGCTAGTGTTGCCTTTGGAGCTATTTGAACATAGTTATTAAGTACACAATCGTGCTCAACAATAGCTCCTGAATTAATAATACAATGATTACCAATTACCACTCCAGAATTTATTATTGCGCCTGCCATTACTACAGTACCGTATCCTAGTGTAACATTTTTGGATATTATTGAAGTTAGATGAATTGCTTTACTAAAATGCACATTTAACCTACTAGATATATCTTTTCTTATCCGGTTATTACCTATAGAAATAATCATGTTTTTTGTTTTAGAAAAATCAAAATTTTCTGATTTTTCTATCGCAAATTGTAAAAGTGAAGATGATTTTGGATTATCATCAATAATTGCATCAATCAAAATTGAGCGACTATTTAATATATCAATAATCACTTTACAATGGCCACTTGCCCCATAAAGAGTTACACTATTCTCCATCGAATGGTTCTATTGTTGCTGAATCTACAGCGTTAATTCCTTCACTTGATAAAACTTTACTTATCGAACGATAAAGTATTTGAATATCCAAAGTAAAGGAAATATTTTCAACATACCAAACATCGTATTCAAATTTTTTATCCCAAGAAATTGCATTTCTTCCGTTTACCTGCGCCCAGCCAGTAATTCCGGGCTTTACTTCGTGCCTTCTATTTTGAAAATCATTATATAAATGTAAATAATTTGTTAGTAAAGGTCTTGGCCCAATTATACTCATCTCACCTTTTATAACATTGAGCAGTTGCGGAATCTCATCTAAAGAGGTTTTTCTAACATAATTGCCTATTTTGGTTAGTCTTTCAGAATCTGGTAAAAGAGCTCCTTTGGAATCTCTTTTATCATTCATTGTTTTAAATTTTACAATTTTAAAAATCTTTCCATTTTTTCCCGGACGAAGCTGAAAGAAAAATGGTTTTCCATTATTAACAAAACATAATAACACCGTAACAACTATAAACAAAGGGAATAACAAAATTACCCCTATTATACTGGATAAAAAATCTAAGAATGGTTTTATATTATTTAGGTACATTTTGAGTTAATATTTTATATTCTTCTAGCAGCGCTTTCCATACTAATTGTTGATTATATCGATTTTCTATATTTAATCTTGCATTAGGTTGTAAAGAATGGTAAATCATTTCATCCTCTAGTAGCAATTGCATTGCATCAAAAATAGTTATTTCATTTTTAATTGGAATAATTATTCCATTATAATTGTTTATTATTATTTCATTACAACCATTAATATTGGACACAATGCTTGGTAAACCCATGGCTCCAGCTTGTAAAACTACATTTGGAAAACCTTCTCTATAGCTAGGAAAAACAAGAACATTAGCCAATGCAAAATAGTCTCGAACTTCATCTTGATAACCTGTACTTATTATTTTAGAATTATGTTGAATTTCGAATAAGGCTTCTTTTGAAATTGGGTTTTTCTCTTTTTCTAATGGCCCGACTAATAGCAATTTAATATTGTTTTTTACTTTAGAAAGTTTGGAAAAAGCTGCTATTAACTCGTTAATTCCTTTGTCGGTAACCAGACGGCCAATAAAAATAAAAACGAAATCGTTTGGTTCTATCGCTAATGAAATTCTTAATTCTTGTATGGTTTTTTTTGGAATATTTTCAGAATTAAAATATTCTAAATCAATGCCATTAATATTTCCATTGGCTAAAACTTTGAGTGGCTTAGTCGTAATCTTAAATCGCAACAAATCTGTTTTCACACCTTGACCTTCTGGATAAATGTGTGTTGCGAATTTACATAATATTCTATCCATTGTTATCAAAAGACGTTTCATCACTCCGGTTTTACTAGGGAAAATCAAACCAGTAAAAGTGTGAATCCTTATTGGTACTCCAGCAAAATAGGCTGCAACCATACTTAATAAACCAGCTTTAGGAGTTATTGAATGAACAATTAATGGTTGTTCTTTCTTAAAAAGAAGGTAAAGTTTAACTAAAGAAATTAAATCATGTAGTATAGAAATTTCTCTTTTAATAGAAATGCTAACCGTATTCACTTTTTCACGTTCTATAACTTGTAGTAGATGGTAATCTTCACCCGAAACTGCAATAACATTAAAATATTCGTTCAAAAAAGCCAATTGTCCTTTGAGTAAAAGATCTAAAGACATGGCAACGGTACTAGTTCGTATTAATTTTGGCTTCATCAATAAATAATATTATAAATTGGTTGTACTATTTTAAATAGAAAAAAATTTTTAATAATTATTTTACGGAACAAATCTTTATTCTTGTCGTATATAATAATATCTGTGATTAAAAGTCCTTTTTGTTCTAATTGCTTTTTTATTTTTTTCTTATAAGTATAAGATGTTTTATATTTTAATAATTGAAAAAATAAAGTAGATACCAAAAAAGAAATTCTTTCTTCAAAAAACAATTTTAACTCTCTATCCTTACTATTTACTTCCTTAAGATATAAATCATTTGTAATTTGAATTATTTGAATAAAATCATTTATAACTTTTTCCTTTTTGGAAATGTCATTATTTCTTGTAATTGAATTTTCTGATTGAAGAAATTGAGCAACAAGGTAATCGGTTGCCATTACTCGTTTAGCTTTAAAAAAAACTCGCGTGTTAAATTCAAAATCTTCAATAAAAATCTTTTCAAGGAAAAACAAATTATTGTTCACAAGAAAATTACGTTTATATAATTTATTACAAGCAGAATTTAAATATCGAATAGTATTGTAATAGGCTACACCAGACAAAACGTTTTGATTAGTTGAATTAAAAAAATGAAATGAAATACCGCCATTGGATGTAATACCTTGAGCTGCAAATTCAAGTATCTCAAGATTATATTTATCGGCAATTGAAATTAAATTTTTTAGTGTATTGTTTAAATACCAATCATCCGAATCTAAAAAAAGTACATATTCTCCTTTAGAATTACTTATACCTGTATTTCTTGCTCCCCCCAAACCTTTATTTTTTTGCGAAATAATCTTTATGTTAGAATATTGATTTGCCAGCTCTTTAACTATATTCAAACTGTTATCCGGAGATTCATCATCTACAACTATAATTTCATATTCTGAAACATCTAAATCATTATCCAATAAAGACTTGATGCATTTTTCAATGTATTTCTCTACATTATAAATTGGAATAATAATACTTAATTTCATGACTTTTTAATTTAAAATAAAATCAAATAAATAAGTAAACGAAAAATAAAGAATCGTAATTGTACCTATAACTTTATGCTGATTTTCGAAAATTTTACTTTTCAATAGTGGATATATTATTACTAAAGCCAATAGAAACCAAGATAAATAGGCAAATCTATTACTATAAGAAACTCTTATAACTAAAATCCAAATGGCATTTGAAATTAGATAGGTGTTACAAATTAAAGAATAGGTTTTATCTTCAAATTTTTTTATGAAAATAAAATACCAACTTGCAAAAACTCCTACGGCACTATACAATAAAAAATCCCACCTGAAGCCAACTACTAAAGTTACCCCTTCTTGAACTTGATCAACTCCTTCTAAATAAACTTTCAATTTTTCATCAGCAAAACCCAATCCTAAAAAAAATTGTTCTAAAAAACTTCCAAGTACTAATGATAAAGGAATACAAATGAACCAAAGTAGTAAATAGACTTTAGTAAAATTAAATTTAGAAACAAATAAATATATAATTACAGTAATTAATATAGATTTGTGAATTAAAATAATTGCTAGTAAAATGGCCCATTTAATGATTTTAGAATCTCTTGTAATGGCATAAATAAATAGGGATGTTGCAATACCATTTCTAATTCCATTGGTGGCATAAGCCCAAAAAGAGAAAGAAATAACTAATAGAAAAAAAGCATAAAAAGAATAATCTACAAATAGTTTTTTGGATGCAATATACAAGGGTGTGATATACAAAAAAGCGCAAACAAAAAAGAAACTTGTTGCACTGAAATTTTTAGCAAAGAAATATTTAAAACTTTCAAACAAAAACTCTTTTTTGGTGTCAAATGCAGCGCCATTAACATATTTTTCAAATTCAATATTATAAATGACCATGTCTCCAAAACGAAAATTAATTGGTCTGAATCCAATAAATAATAAAATTATTAAAAAGAGAATAAATCCTAATACGTTTTTCTCTATTAAATTTACTGGAGATTCTAATGTAATGCTCCAACTTTTAATGAAAACAAAAAGCGTTATTACAAGCAAAAAGTTGTAATAAAATAAAGTATAATTAGCCACGGGTAAAAATGTAATCAATTGTTTTATATTTTAATATTTATAAGGAAATATAAGAAGAAGCTATAGATTCCAAATTAAATTTAGCCAATAATTGCGCCTTATTTTCTATAATTTTGGAAACATATTCATCACTATATAGTACTTTATTAATTGCATCTGAAAAAATAATTTCTTCATTTGTTATGGATCCATCTAATGGAATATTCAAACTCCCTTTATAAAAATTAGGGGTTATTAGACCGCTTTCCGTACTAATAAAATTTCCTTCTTTTATAGATCTTCTATTACTCATTAACTCTAAAATACCATCTGTGCAATTGGAAGAAACAATTGGAGTTTCTAAAGCAATTGCTTCAACAATTACATTGGGAGTGCCTTCATAATAGGAAGTTAAAGCTAAAACAGAAGCCCTTTTTAAATAGGAATAAGGATTGGATTTTCTTCCTAAAAAGACGACGTTTTCTTTAATTCCTAATTTTACAGTTAGTTCTAAAAGGTAATTAGTTAAGTGAGCATCGCCTTCGCCAATAAATACCAATTTCACTGAATTATCTAAATTTTTTAGCAAGCTAAAGGATTTTATTAAATGCCATGGAGCCTTAACTAAAGTGATTCTACCCAAAAACAGAACAACTTTATTTTGAAATAATTCATCTTCAAAAACAGATTCGAAACGCTCTTTAGACAACCTCTCTATTGCTTCAAAATCATGGGGATTATAAAGTACTTGTAATTTATTTTGGAATTTAAATCCACAATTTTTTATTAAATCCAATTTTACTGTTTCACTTATACAAACAACTTTATTAAAGAAAAAATAGGTTGTTTTGTATGCCAATTTAAAAATTATATTAAGAAAATTCTTTTCTTTAAACTCAATACTTTTAAAGGAATGAATACTAGATACTTTAAATTCTTTAGAAAAACTAAGCGAACTAAACACGTTTGCCATGTCGCCAAAAGAAATAGAATGCGTGATTTTATTTTTTTTAATAATTTGATGAATCAAAAAAGGAATTTTGCAATAAAACCAAAATCGTTTCGAAAACGACATCTGAATAAAATCTATAGTCGACAAGGCAAATTCATCCTCTCCAAAATGAATAATATCCGCATCTAATTGGATGATTTTTATGGCTTTTACAGAATAACCTTTCTTTTTATATTGGTTATAAAAATTAAGTGCAAGCCGCTCCATACCGCCCACACCTCCGTAAGGCATTATTAAAAGAATATTTTTCATTGGGTTAGTTCTTTAAATAATGTGTCCCATTGTAACATTATTATTTCGGGTAAATATCGTTTTACATTTTCTTTAGCAGCACTCCCCATTAATTTTCGTTTTTCGTCATTTTGAATAATTTCTAAAAGTTTTTCTGCAAAGGCATCTGTATCGCCATTTGCAACTAAAAAACCATCTTCGTTTTCTTTAATTATGCTACTCGGCCCACAAGGACAATCAAAAGAAACACACGGAACACCACAAGCCATAGCTTCTATTAATACCATTCCGAATCCTTCAAATCTAGAAGAAAATGCAAAAATGGAAGACTCTAGAAATTTTTCTTCGATGTTTTTTACTGGTTCATAAAAACTTACCGAATTTTCAATTTTTAATTGTTTTGCAAGAGAAACTAAATTGGCTTCGGGTTCGTGTTTTCCATAAATTGAAAGCTCCCAATATGGATGATTATGGTGTACTATTTTCCAGGAGTGAAGTAATCTATCAAAGCCTTTTTGAATCCCTTGCTTACCAACTGCAATAACTTTTTTATTATTTAATAAAGCAGATTGTTTTGGATAAAAAGATAAAGGGTTAGCAATTACTTTGAGGTTTTTTAAATTCCATTCTGAGATATTATCATCCGTTAATACTACAAATTTATCAAAACTTTTTGCCAAATAATTCATTATTAAAAACTTAATAGAAACCTTAGCTTTTTTAAAAAAAGAAGAATTTACTCCTATCTCTATAACTTTGGAAACATGACGTTCATAAATTATTGGTATTTTTTTAGATACTAATTTTGGAAGAAAAAAACCTTTTAACCCATCATCGCAAACTGAAATAATATTCGGTTTTACTTTGTTTACCACATTTTTTATGCCTAAAATATATTTCTTAAGGTATTGAAATGGATTTCCAAAAACAGAAATATCATGTAAAATAATTTTAGAACTAAATTCATAAAACAATGGTGCATTATTATGATTTAAAACTAAAATATGCACTTCATAACCCAAAACATCCGCAAGGTAACTAGCTTTTATTGCTAAGACTCTTTCAAGTCCTGCTGCTCCTTTAATTCCGTTAGTTATATATAATAATTTCATCTCTTTTTATTTTTTTTGATAATTAATAAAAACAGAATGGATTTAAAATATCGGAACTCCTCTGAAGATTTAAAAAACAAATAAATAAAGAGATTGGGAACAATTAAACACAGAATTATTTTAATCCCAAAATTAACTTTCATTTCAAACGGCAAATAATTAGTAATACAATTAATAATCAAATAGGAAATTGTAAGAATAACTAAATAAAGTAAATATTTTTTTAAATACTCAATTGGTTTTTTATTCAACCCTAACTTAAGAACAATATAGGGGTCATACCAAGCATTTGTCATTAAACGTGCCAAAGCAGTTGCTATTAGTATCCCTAACAATCCTAGTTGTTTTCCTAAAACAAAAGATAAAACCAAATTAATTATTGCTGTAAGTATTACTAAATATTGACCTTCTTTAAAAAACCCAAAAGTAGATTTATAGGTCCAAACTGCATTTTGCATTCCATACATATAAAAATTAAAGGTCAAAGCGATCACTACTGGAATGGATAAAATAAATTTAGTTCCAATCCAAATAGTAATAAAATCATTTATCAATACCAAAATACATATTGAAAAGAAGCCATAAAGCCAAAAGTTTGCAAAATTAATAGAATTAAATATGGAAGTTCTTTTTTTAATATCTTCGGTTACATTAACATTGGCAATACTGCCTGTTAGACTAGAAAAAACCTGAACAATAAGACCAGAAGCTAAACCTATAAGCAAATTATAATTGGACAATAAACCTACCATTGCAAGTCCAGAAAAATAATTTAGAATTAAGTTATCGGTACTATTTACTAATAAACCCCCAATTTTAACCAAAGCAGTTGATTTTACACTAGAAAAAATATTTTTCTTAGTATTTTCATCTACTTTTTCATTTTTGTATTTCTTCAAAAATGGATAGTATTTATTGATTAGCAAAGAGATTGCCAAGTTTCCTGAAAGTTGAAACACAGATTGTACAATTAAATATAAAATGAAATTTTTAAAGAAAACAAGCAATATAATTTGAACAATATTTTGAACAACAAAGACCAAAGCATTGCAAATAGATATTATATAGCCATTTTGATCTGCGTTAAATAAAGAGATTTTATAATAGAAAAAATAGCTAGAAACAGTATTAAATAGAAATAATAGGTAAATAATATTCAAATCTCGTGCTAAAGGAACAGAGGGATTTTGAACAATATCATTTAAAAAAAACATAAGTAATAAACCTATAACGGCCACTATTACAGCTATTTTACAGTAAATTTCTTTGAAAAAATTGATTAAACTCGCAATTTTTCTTTCTTCTTTCTCGGCCAAGGATTTGTATAAAGAAAAAAGAAGTACACTTGAAATACCCATTTCAGTTAATGAAAGTAAGGCAAGAATATTAGTAAAAAGACCATTTACTCCGAGATATTCAACAGATAAATATTTAATGAAAACCGTTCGTGTTATAAACCCAAAAAGCATTTGAATCACTTGTGCCAAAAGGCCAAACGAAATGTTTTTAATGGAATTATTAATACGAGATTCTATGTTCATTTTAAATTTACTAATACTTAATAGTCAATAATTATTTTTTACTACTTAAACATTCGATTAATTGTAATAAAGCGTTCTCAAACAAAACCCTTGCGTAAACGGCAAAATATCAAATTCATTGGAATGTACTCCAATGGCCTTGGTATCTCCCTGTGAAAAATCAATGGCACCATCTCTTCTAGTAACTGATTTAAGATATTCTAATGCTTTTTCTTTTGAAAAAATACAAATAGCAGAAATAGATTCAATTGAAGAAGCATTTGCTAAAAACCAAGCTAAAGTAGCTGTCGTTGAAGAATCCATTCTGGCAGATTTATCTAAAACAATCCAAGACCAACTTCCGTTTTCGTTTTGAAATGTTATTGCAGTTTTGGCAAATGAAACTACACTTCGTTCTAATACTTTTTTATAGGAATTTTCAGTTGGTAATATACTCCAAGCATCTATTAAACCAATAGCATACCAGCCCATCCCCCTACCCCAACCGAACAGTCCAACTGGTAAGTTGGTCTTAATATTATAGGTATGACAAGGAATAAAATGATTATCTAACATTCCGTTTTCATTAAATGTGGTAATTTGTTTTATGGATAAATCAATGGCTTCTGGCTTATTAAACTTGACTCCATATAAAACTAAAAATGGGCAGATAAAGCCAATAGTATCTACAAATCGATAATCTGTTGTGTATTTTCTATAAGCAACAGTACCATCGGTTCCAACCAAATCCAGTATTAACTGATAAGCTGTATCGTAAATAGGTTTATAATTCTCATGATTAATCCAATCGATATTTAATACTGCATAAGCTAAAATAACTCCGTCAATTTCATTTGGTTTTTCTTTCCAATCCCCATTTCGGAAAGTAGATTTTAAAAAAGCATCTATTTTTTTTTGGCAATGACTTTTTTTTGTTTTTTTATGACATTCGGTCAATCCTAAAATCAAGGCTGCCTGTTGCCAATGTTGTATAACACTACGTTTGTAATTTCCTTTTAGAATATCAATAATAATTAGTCGTTTATTATCCGTAAGTTTTATAATAGGTGTGTTTTTTAACCATTGTATAGCTATACGCACTACTTTTTTAGTCCATAATTCTCTATTAACATACCTGCCAATATAGATACGACTTTGCCAAGTGTACAATTGGGGAAATATATCTATTGCAATTACTGCAAACAGAATTAATAAAATAAAAACTAGACTATAATTATACAACATATCGATTATTTACTACTAAATACGAGTTCATTTTATGTTTCATTTGGGCTTTTAATTAGCTTTTAATCTATCTTTATTGTTGAGGAACTTTCTTAAACAAACAATTGAAATCTTTTACAATTATTAGGTTATAATAGTATTTCATAAATTTTTTCTATCTCACTTTCGGTGCCTAAGCTCAATTTCGATAAATTTTCGGATAATTGATTTCGCAAGTTTTCGTTTTGAAGTAATTCTATCACTCCTTCGGCAATTGATTGCGGATTCATTTCTGTAATATACCCAGTTTCTCTATGCGTTATTTGATCGTTTACTGTGCTGAAATTAGTCACTAATATGGGTTTTCCCAGTATTTTTGCTTCATCTATAGCAATTGATTTCCCTTCAAATCGTGACGTTTGCATAAAGACATCCGCCAACTTTACATATGGATAATGATTTTCTTTAATCCCAACAAAGCTGATATTTTCAACTAAATTATTTTTAGCAATTTGTTGCACTAATTTTTGTTTTTCAACCCCTTCCCCCAAAATAATCCAATGAAAATTAACTCCTTTTTCTTTAACAATTTTTAATGCGTCAATTGCAAAGTCATACCCTTTTTGATTTTCTAATCTACCTATAGAAACAATTTTTAATCCGTTTGGAAAATTATCTCGAATTGGTTCTATAGCTAATTTACGAATTAGCACAGGAGAAACAATATTGAAAATGACTTTTATTTTTTCGTTACAACTAGGAAAATTGTGCACCAATACTTCTTTACATTCTTTAGAATCGGTTACGATATAATCTAATTTTTCAAAATAATTTATATCAATGCTTTTATCCATTTCTAATTTTTCATAATCATTATGAATAAAGCCAATTTTCTTTACAGCATCTACCTTTTCAACAGCATAATAAACGGGAGATTTTTCTAAAAAACCAAAAACAGCATCGTATTTTTTGGAAGATTTTTTCACACATTTACTAATATACTTCCATACTCGTTGTTCACATCTAGAGAGATTTTTTTCAGTTTTAAAAATATAACCTGCAATAATTCTATTGAAAATCATATCCCATCTTCCTTTTTTAAATGCCTGAAAAAGAGCTGTAGAAAGGGACATGTCAAAATAGTGGTATTCTTCTATTTCAGGTAATATAACAACTTTGGAATTTATTTGTTTTAAGAATAGACCTTCAACAGAAAACAACTGTAAATCTACATTATACAGATTATAATCAATGGTTTGAAGCAAGGAAATTAATGATTTTTCAGCTCCACCACATCGCAAATTACCCATTACAAAAAGCAGATTTTTTTTAAGCTGTGCCATAAATTAAATTGTAGAAATTAGTGATTTCAGTTTCGGTGCCTAAATTCATTTCTTTTAAATTAAAAATAAATTTTTCAATTAGATTTGGATTCGCTTTTAAAGCTAAAATTTGTTGTACTAAAGCCATTGAATTCATTTCGCAAATAATTCCGTTTATTCCATTATCTATCTGATCTTTTGCAGTTGGATAATTAGTGGTAATGATAGGTTTGGCTAAAATTTTAGCTTCATCTATAGCCAGCGATTTCCCTTCATATCGAGATGGTTGTACATATAAAAACGATTGTTTTAAATAAGGATACGGATTGGCTTTTAGTCCTAATAAGATAAAACTATTTTCTAATTGATACTCTTTTATTTTAGTTTCTAATGAATCTCTTTCACCACCATCGCCTATAACATACCATTTAAAAGATTTTTCCGTTTTTACCAATTGCAATGCGGCTTCCAATGCTAAATCGATGCCCTTTTCTTTGCTCAATCGTGCTATAGTTAGAATACTTAAAGCAGTAGTGTCAAATTTAGAATCTACAATTTTCTCCTCCGAAAGTTCTTTAATTAATTTAGGTGAAACAATATTATGAATTACTTTTATTTTATCTTTTAAATTCGGGAAATTTCGGTTTAAATCGTCTTTGCATTCCTCGGAAATTGTGACCAAGTAATTTAATTTTTCAAAAAAAGGAAGGTCAAAATCTTTTTGCATTCCCGAATTAGAATAATTGGTATGAATCCAACCTATTTTTGTTTTGGCTTTTACTTTTTCCACCACATAATAAATGGATGATTTTTCTAATGAACCTATTGCTACATCATATTCTTTGGTCAATTCTGGAATTGCTTTACTTATATGTTTCCAAGATACCTGTTCAGCTTTAGAGGTGTTTTTTTCAATTTTGTTTTTCAAAAAGAAAAGAATTCTATGCATTGCTAAAGTGAACTTTCCTTGCTTTAAAAATTCACTAACCGAAATAAAAATTGACTCGGAAAAATCTAGAAAATCTCCATATATAGTAATTAATTTGACACTTTTCGGAATAGATTTTAAGAAAATTCCTTTTCCATGAAATACCAATACATCAACTTCAAAAAGTGAATAATCAATTACATTAAGCAAATTAATTAAACTTTTTTCGGCACCTCCAGCATCTAAGCTAGGAATTACAAAGAGAATCTTTTTTTTCATCTATTATATTTGGGAAAGATAAATTGCTGCTTTTCTTGACATCTCTTTAATTCTAGGGATGTTGTTCGCCAAAGTTTGAATAACTTCTTCTTCGTCCCGAACCATTTCTTGAAACTTTTCAATTAATTTAGAACTATCCGATATTTCTTTTAGGTTTAAAACTAGTTTTTCTTCCCCAAAAATATCTTTAGCTATTCCTTTTGACTTCACACTATATCCAAGCACCATAGTTGGAATTAAGGTGGAATAAGCCGCAATGGTAGCATGAGTTCGAGCTCCGATAAAAAATCGCATTCGAGCTATATATCCTTTATATTGAATAGCATACAAATTGTTAGGCAATAGTAAAACTCTTCCGGTATTTTTAAATTCGTTGTAAAAATCTTGCAAACAAGCATAGTCATCGTTCCCTTCTTCAATAACATGGGGCGTAAAAGCAATAGTCATAGTAGTTGTTTCTAAAATATGCTTTACCAAATTAAATGCTGCTTGTCGAGAATCTTTATTCTTTTTCCATATTAAAGGACTAAAATTAAAACCTAGAGTGTTTGCTACTTGCCAACCTTGTGGCAACGGTAGTTCTTCTTTATCCATAGTAAAAGCTCCATCGGCACAAAGTTTTACATTAGTTAAACCATGCTTTGTTAAAATATCATAGGTAAGGGATTCTCTTGCAAGAATTAAATCGAATAATTTAAGGTCTTCCAATTTTGAATCGGATAAATCATCTTCTCCAATGGATGCGCCCCACAGCACAAGTTTCTTTCCTGCATCCTTTATATTTCGGTCAATTTCATATATGCCAGGTTGTTCTCCATAACAATAATTATCGCCTCCTATAGAAAGGATAATATCATAATTTGGAATTAATTTTATTAAATCCGAATGAATTACTCGGAGTGCATAATTTTCATTTTTAAAAAATTTATATTGAAACAAACAGCTCATCCATTGCAACGAAAACTTTTTTATAGATTTTGCTCTATCAAGATAAATGGTATCAATGAGCGGAATAGCAACATCCGTTTCGGGCTTCCAAGAAGCTAAATCAACTATAGCATTTGGGATTTGTTTTTTTATCAAAGTAACTCCCGATCGCACTATAGCTTCGCAACCTCTATTATTACTTCCTCCATGATAAAACATTAATATTTTCATAGTCTATCTATTTTTATATCTACTATACATGGTTGCCAAATGTAGTTTGAGCGTAGATTTCTGTTTTATGGATTTAAGTAAAAATTTATCGTATCTATTGCTGTTTTTGAACAACAACCCAAAATGATGACGTATTTCATTTTGAACCTCTTCGTTGTTAATCATTTCCTTAACAAAGGAATACCTCTCTTTGAAACTTAATTTATTGGAAGGATTAAAATAAATATGCACTAATGAGACAACATTTTTTAAAAATTTAATCGCTTTAATTTGTTGGATTTCTTCTTCGGAAAATTTTAGTTTCATACCTGATTTATAATCAAAATGATACATTAACAATATATTTTGAAAATAATTATGTTGCACTACATTTCGGGTAGCACTTCCCTCTACTTCTCTATAATTATAACCCGTATAATCTATATATACCATTGATTGAATAATATTAAAATACAACATATTAAAAATATTGTCTTCACTCAAAGCATTTTTTGGAGGAAATTGAATGTTATTTTCTTTTATGATAGAAGCTTTAAATAGCTTATTGCAAGAGGAAAATAAATCATCGTTTTCTAATAAATAAGGTAAAATGGTGTCTTTAATATAATCACTATCTAAAGTTATATTTTTGGAAAAATCATAGGAGGTAATAACTTCTTTTTCATTGAAATAGGCTTTCATATTAGACAAAACCAAGTCGCACGAATAAGTTTCTATAGCTTCTAATAATACATAATACAAATGCTTTTCAATCCAATCATCACTATCCACAAAACCAATATAGGTGCCCTTAGCTATTTCTAAACCTTTATTTCTAGCAACACTTACCCCTTTGTTTTCTTGGTTTAAGATGCGAATTCTAGAGTCTTTAGCTTTATATTTTTCAAGAATAAACAAACTACAATCGGTAGAACCATCATTAATAAAAATAAATTCACAATTGGAATACGTTTGTTGTAATAAAGAGGTAACACACTGGTCCAAATAATTGGCAGTGTTATATACTGGAACGATGATACTTATTAATGGATTCATATTATTAAAGTACTATTAGACACATTGATTCACTATTTGCGTTATACAATTGACATCCAAATCATAAAACAAAGGCAGACGCAATAAACAATCGGTAAATTTGTCGCTATTAGGTAAATTTCGTCCGTCGTGTTTGTCTTTAAAATAATCACTTGCATGAAGCGATAAATAATGAAAAACAGCAGTAAAACCAGCATTTTTTAACTGAGATATAAGTCGATTTCGATGCTCTAAGTCTTTTGTAACAATAAAAAAAGCATGAGCATTGTGGCTTGCATATTCTGGAACAAAAGGTAATTGAATGTCATTTATATTTTTATCTAAAAATATTCTATTATAGGTATTCCATATCAATTTTCTTTTTTCTTGAATAGCATCTAAACATTCAAATTGAGCCCATAAAAAAGCAGCAATTAATTCGGAAGGCAAAAAAGAGGAACCTATATCTACCCATCCGTATTTATTGACTTCTCCTCTAAAAAACTCAGCCCGATTGGTTCCTTTTTCCCAAATAATTTCGGATCTTTTTAAAAATCTTTCGTCGTTAATTGCTAGTAATCCACCTTCACCTGAAATTATATTTTTAGTTTCATGAAAAGAAAATGCTGCCAAATGTCCAATAGAACCTAAAGCTTTTCTAACTCCTTTTTCATTAGTATAATAACTATCAATAGCTTGCGCAGCATCTTCAATTACTAATAAATTATAGCGACTTGCAAGATTCATAATTGCATCCATATCGCAAGCAATTCCGGCATAATGCACCACTACAATAGCTTTAGTATTAGGATTTATTAATGCCTCTATGGCGTTAGCATCTATGTTAGGGTTATTAGAATACGAATCGGCAAAAACTACTTTTGCTCCTTGTCTTAAAAACGGTAAAGCTGTAGAAACAAAAGTATAACTAGGCATTATCACCTCATCGGAAGTTTGAATATTTGCAAGTAAGGCACACATTTCTAACGCATCGGTTCCCGAAGTAGTTAAGAGTGCTTTTTTAATTCCATATTTTTTTTCAAAGAAATTTTGACAAAGTACAGTAAATGGACCATTGCCTGAGAGTTTACCATTAGCAATAGCTTCACTTAAGTATTGAATTTCTTTACCTGTTGTATGTACTTTATTAAATGGTACCATATTCTATTGTATTATTAAACTAAAAAAACGTATGCTTTTATCTTATTTGGATTTACTAATTTTCCTTTTTGCTTTATCAAAAATCAATTTTAAATAAAGGTATTTTTTTACTAAAAAATGAAAAATGAAAAACAGAACGAAAGGTTTATTAAAAAATTTATATTGTTTAGAAATCAAATCTTCTAAATAGGTTAAATTATTTTCTTTCAAAAACAATTTCACCTTTGTAAATCGTTTTTTATTTAATGTTGGTACTATGTTCCAATCTAATAGTCTTTGAAGAAAAATTAATTTTACTTTATTGAAATATTCCTCTTCAATAGCTTTTGGATTTGGAAAATTTTGAATTTTAAACTCTTCCAATTTTTTAATTGCAATTAAACATCCATTAAAAACCTTTTCGCTTTTAGTCTTATTACTAGCAGAATTAGCATGTTGAAAATAGTTGTAATACGGTAATGAAAAATAACTACACCTTAGCGCTTTTGATTGAGCCATTGCATTAAAAACCGTGTCTTCACCAACAATAATCCCAGGGACGAAATAGATGTTTTTTATTAATTCTTTTTTATAAAGGGTTGAAATGAAAGTCCTTCTTTCATGAACAAACCCATTATGAACCAATTCATCCGATCCAACTTTTGGAGAATCTTCTATAAATATTCCATTACTATCACAATAGGTTAAATTCAAGTACAAAATGTCTAAATTTTCTTTAATTGCTGCTGCAACTATAGATCCTAAAGTATTTTCATTTATAGAATCATCCGAGTCTATAAAAGTTACATAATTCCCTTTTGCAATTGTGAGTCCCCAATTTCTAGCGGAAGACACTCCTTTATTATTTTGTTTTAAATAAATAATATTATCATTAGCTTCTTCAAATGGTAAAATTATATTTTCGGAACCATCCGTAGACCCATCGTTAATTAGTATAATTTCATATTCCGATTTGGATAAATCTTGATTCAAAGTGCTTTTAATACAATTTGACAAGTATTTTTCGGAATTATAAATCGGAATTATTATACTTAGTTTTATCACTTTACTCTTTTTTATAATCTTTGTTTTGAAATTTCAAAACCTTGTTCCTTTTTTTAAATTTTTAAAAATTCTTTAACCTTTTTATTTTGTATTTTATATGGAAAACTTGTTATTAGCCCTTTCTGAACTTCATTAATTCTATCTTTTTCGGGCAAATAAAAACCTGTATCACTTAACAAATCTTTATCGATGGTTTTATTCTCAAAAAAAATCACATTATGAATACCTAACGATTCGAAATAATCATAAAATTTAATATTACTTCCGGACAATTTATCTGAAAATTTCCACCACTTAGCTTCTATATCATAAGCATTTGCTACTATTAACCCGTGTAACGAGGTGGATATAATTTTTTCGCATTTTAAAATAGCATCAATTACATTCTCTATATTTTCTGTCAATAAATTAATTATCAAAATGTCTTTATTGCCATCATAAATTGTTTTTATTTCTTCAAAATCTACATAATGACAAACAATTCCATATTTATATTTTTTATGTATTGTATTCTTATAAATTAACGGCAATAACAAAGCAGGATCTCCAACAATATCTGGTACTTTATAACCCAAACTGCTTAATCTATCAATTGTTTTAAACCCTCTTACCGCTTTAAAATTACCTCCTTTAATAATTCCCTTTTCATCAACTATTCCAGTTCCCCAGACTATAGTATTAGGATTTGAAATTTCTATTATACTTCCTACCATTATTGAATGCTTAATATATTTGGCCAAAATAAAATTGGGATCAAATAATATTGGCACCTTTCCGGTTAATTTTTCAACTATATAGGGTGTTATTATATCCCCAAAATTCTCTTTATTTTCTTCTCTATATTTATGAAAATCTTGAAAAGTCCACCAAAACACTTTAGGTTTATTGCTCATTCGGTATTTTAAAAAAGAAATCCCTATTTTCAGATATCTTTTTATCGTCCCAAAGCCACCACTGGGTTTTTTTAAGGTAGGAAATTTGTTTTTCATTGAATCTATATTTTATAATTCTAGCAGGATTTCCAGCTACTATTGCATAATCAGGAACGTCTTTTGTCACTATTGATCCAGCACCAATACATACGCCATCACCTATGTTAATATTTGGCAATAGCGTTACATCATCTCCTATCCACACATCATTACCAATTTGAATCGTATTCTTTTTAGAAAATTTAATTGGATATTCTTTAAAATTTTCAAAATACAAACTGTATTGAATGGAAGGAAGTGTATAATTATGATTGGATAGAATTACTTTTAAATTTTCTCCAATGGCACAATAATTACCAATATGAAATTGGCCATTTCCTTTTATTTTAAAATTACCGTTATGGTAACTTTTATTTCCAGCAATTATGTTTAAACTATCCGTAATTAAATAGGGCGGTGGCTCTTGATACAAAATCAAGTGTCTTAATTTATTGATAATTTTATTTTTTAATCTTTTACTAATTCCCATTTTGAATTATTTGAAAATACTACATAATTACCCGAAGGTATTTTTCCTGTTTGATAAATATCCCCTTCAATTATGCTGAAGCTTAAACAATTACTTTTTATGTCAATGGTATTTTGTCTATTTGCAAGGCCAATAGTTATATTGTATTTTCCAGGCATTAATTTTAAATCTTTAATGGTAACATTAAAATGAAAATCTTTATCCGATGCAAACTTATTATTGGACATTTCAAAACTTCGAATAGCAATTAGGTCTACACCAAAATTATTTGAAAGGATTATACTAGATTTTATGTCATCAAACGTCGAATCCAATTTTACAAAAACCTTAATAGTTAATTCATTTCCCATTATAAAATTAGAAACCTTGGCGCCTTGACTACCCAAAACTTCTACTCTATTAATATAACATTCAGCGTCTTTTGGTTCAAAATCAACATATGTTTTTTCATTTAAAACATCAAATAGTTTTATATAATTATCAATTAACGAATTAACTGAATCGTATGCAACACATTTCCCTTTATCTAATAATATCCCTTTAGTACATAAATTTTGAACTGCAGCCATATTATGACTTACAAACAATACCGTTCTGCCTTCGCTTTTGCTTACGTCCCCCATTTTGCCTAGGCATTTCTTTTGAAATTCAGCATCTCCTACGGCCAAAACTTCATCTACAATCAATATTTCACTTTCTAAATGGGCAGCAACCGCAAAAGCCAAGCGCACATACATTCCTGAAGAATACCTTTTAACTGGGGTATCTATATAACGTTCTACCCCACTAAAAGCAATAATTTCGTCTAGCTTTCTAGTGATCTCAGCATGGCGCATACCCAATATGGCACCGTTTAAAAATATATTTTCCCTACCAGTCATTTCTGGATTAAATCCTGTACCAACCTCTAGTAGGGATGCTATTCTGCCGTTTATCTTAAATCTTCCAGTGGTAGGTTTAGTAACTTTACTTAATAATTTAAGTAAGGTACTTTTTCCAGCACCGTTTTTACCAATAATTCCAACTGCATCGCCTTGTTCAATCTCAAAATTAATATCCCGTAAGGACCAGACGTAATCACTTTCCCCTTTGATAGCACGATCATTGGCTTCACCAATTTGCAAATAAGGATCTTCTTTCCCTCGAACCTTACTCCAAAAACGATTCAAGTCATGACTTAAAGTCCCCGTCCCCACTTGTCCTAAGCGATATTGTTTGGAAATATTTTCAGCTTTTATAGCTAACTGCTTCATTCTATATTTTTTATACTTTTAAAGTAATTTTCTTCTTCTAATACTTTAATCCTACCTACCTTCCTACTTCCTACTTCCTACTTCCTACTTCCTACTTCCTACTCCCTTCTTCCTACTCCCTACTTCCTACTCCCTTCTTCCTACTCCCTACTACACTGTATCCATAAAGCTTTTCTCTACTTTATTGAAAGTAATCACACCAATCATAAATAGCAAAATAATGATGGTAGAACTTCTAACCAAATCACTTACTTCAAAAGTTCCAAACCCTAAATATCCATATCTAAAACATTCAAAAATGCAGCTTAACGGATTAGAATTTGCCAACCACTTTAAACTTTCCGGAATTGCCGAAATAGGGTAAACAACTGGAGTGGCATACATAAATAACTGAATTCCAAATGTCAACAAAAAACTTAAATCTTTATATTTGGTTGTTAAGGCCGAGAAAATCATTCCTATTCCTAAAGCAAAAATCGCCATTAATAGTATTAGAAATGGGGTGGCAACTATCCATATATTAGGATGTATTGTTTTTTGAACTATTGAAAAATAAAGCACAACCAAAATAAACAAACTAAATTGGACCACAAATTTCATTAATGCAGAAAGCACAATGGATAACGGCATAATTAATCTTGGAAAATAAATTTTGCCGAATATAGTAGAATTGTCCTTAAAGACTGTAGAAATCTTGGTTAAACTTTCTGAAAAATAATTCCAAATTGTTATTCCTGAAAGGTAAAAAGCCATTTGTGGCAAGCCGCTGATATTAATTTTTGCTATTTGCCCAAACAATATTATATAAACCAACATTGTCAATAAAGGTTGAATAAAAAACCAAATTGGACCTAAAATAGTTTGTTTGTAAAACGTAATAAAATCTCTTTTTACTAATAATAACAATAAGTCTCGATAATGCCAAACCTCTTTAACATTTACCGAGAAAAGAGAATTTTCAGATTGGATTTCTTCAGTCCAAATTTGGTTAGGCTCATTCATGTATGTATTATTAATTTTTTGAATTTACAAATTTCCCTAAATAACAAAACCACTTTTAATAGCATTACGCATATAATTTTTATCAAAAATTATATGAATTAGAAAAATTCCTTTTGCATTTTATTTCTTTCGGTAACTTAATGACAATTTATATTTCATTAAATTAATTAAGTATTTACCTCATTAACAAGTTAATACACGAACTATGGCAACAAATATATTTAAACAATACCTTATAAAAATCAATTATGGAATACTCCTAAATAAGATTAAACTTTTCTTTTTTATATTGCATGAAAGCAGAGAAAATTATTGCTAAATAATTTTTCTACGGTTAATTGGTTATCATCCAAAATTGTGTTTTGACCAATTTTAATATACTTTTAGACAATTTAGCATTTACAAATAAAATGTAAATACTTTATTTTTAGTGTATTAGTAAATTTATTGTAACTCTAATATAAATTAGAGAAAAAAATATGAACCCTTAATTATAATATTAAAAAACAAAAGTACTCTCTTTTATTTTAATCACCAAATAATTAATTTGTTAAATAATCTATTATTTTAATAAAAAAACAAGGTATTCTTATTGAATTAAAAAATAAATAACAATATTACTTGAATTACTGATATTGCTTATCATAATACTTAGCATAGGCTCCAGAAGTAACGTTTTTAAGCCATGCGTCATTAGATAAATACCAATCAATTGTTCTTTCAAGACCTTCTTCAAAAGTTACGGATGGTTTCCAACCCAATTCTTTACTTATTTTAGATGCATCTATTGCATAACGCAAATCATGCCCAGGACGGTCTTTTACATAAGTAATCAACTCTGCTGATTCTCCTGCTTGACGACCTAATTTTTCGTCCATTTGTTGGCAAAGCAATTTTACTAAATCAATATTTTTCCATTCGTTAAATCCACCAATATTGTAGGTTTCATGATTTTTACCTTCATGAAAAACCAAGTCGATAGCCACGGCATGGTCTTCTACAAAAAGCCAATCGCGAGTGTAATTTCCGTCGCCATAAACAGGTAGCGGTTTTTTTGTAATGATATTGTTAATAAACAGCGGAATCAATTTCTCAGGAAAGTGATTCGGACCATAATTATTAGAACAATTAGTAATTACATAAGGCAAACCATAAGTTTCTCCATAAGCACGAACAAAATGATCGGAACTTGCTTTAGAAGCGGAATACGGAGAATTAGGATCATAAGCAGTAGTTTCGGTAAACAAACCAGTTGCTCCTAGCGAACCATAAACCTCATCGGTAGAAATATGATAGAATCGTTTACCTTCCATTGCGCCTGCCCAAATAGTTTTAGCAGCATTTAGAAGATTCATTGTTCCAATTACATTGGTACGCACAAAACTTAAAGGATCGGTAATAGAACGATCTACATGCGATTCGGCTGCCAAATGCAAAATGCCTTCAAATTGGTGTTCTTGAAATAAATCGTTGATAAAATCAGCATCTACGATATCACCTTTTATAAAAGTATAATTAGGTGCATCTTGAATATCGGTAATGTTTTCTAGATTTCCGGCATACGTTAAAGCATCCAAATTAAAAATTTGATAATTAGGATAGTTAGTTACAAATCTTCGTACCACATGAGAACCAATAAAACCTGCTCCTCCAGTAATTAATATCTTTTTCATTTTTATTTTATATATCTTTTATTCTAAAAATCAATTATAATTTACCATCTACAACACCGGTCAATACCCCTTTAACATCATAAACCACGGCATTGGTTTTCTTTAAAGGATTTAAATCTAAATTTAAAAATTCTTTATGGGAAACCCCTAAAACAATAGCATCAAATTCATCTTTTGGTAATGAATTAGTGGTAATCAAATCGTACTCGTGTGCCACTTCTTTTGGGTTTGCCCACGGATCGTAAACAGTCACTTCGATACCATAGTCTTTCAAACATTTGATAACCTCAACTATTTTAGTATTTCGAACGTCGGGACAATTTTCTTTAAAAGTAATTCCGAGCATTAACAATTTAGAATGGTTAACGGGAATTCCTTTTTTAATCATTAATTTAACAATTCTAGAGGCAACATATTCGCCCATACTATCGTTCAATCTTCTACCTGCCAGAATAATCTCGGGATGGTATCCTGCTTCTTGTGCTTTTTGAGCCAAATAATACGGATCTACGCCAATGCAATGTCCGCCAACTAAACCAGGTTTGAAATTTAAAAAATTCCATTTTGTTCCAGCGGCTTCCAACACGGCTTGGGTATCGATTTCTAAAATATTGAAAATTTTAGCCAATTCATTTACAAATGCAATGTTGATGTCGCGTTGCGAATTCTCTATTACTTTGGCAGCCTCAGCCACTTTTATGGAAGGGGCCAAATGCGTTCCGGCAGTAATCACCGATTTATATAATTCGTTTACTTTAATTCCTGCTTCAGGAGTGGATCCTGCGGTAATTTTTAAAATCTTATCTACAGTATGTTCCTTATCGCCTGGGTTGATGCGTTCTGGCGAATATCCCGCAAAAAAATCAACGTTGAATTGCAATCCACTTACTTTTTCTAAAACAGGAACACATTCTTCTTCGGTTAATCCAGGATACACAGTAGATTCATAAATTACAATATCTCCTTTTTTCAAAACCTTTCCAACAGTTTCACTAGATTTATAAAGTGCCGTTAGATCAGGACGATTGTTCTTATCTACAGGCGTTGGAACCGTAACAATATAATAGTTACACTCCTTTAAATCCTGCATATTGGTAGAACAATAAAGTCCGATTTCAGAAAGTGGCGCATCAATTAGAACCGATTGTAGCACGTCTTTATCTACTTCTAAAGTGACATCCAAACCCGAGTTTAATTCGTTCACTCGTTGCTGCTGAATATCAAACCCTACCACCGAATATTTTGTAGCAAAAAGCCGTGCTAGAGGTAATCCAACATATCCCAAACCAATTATTCCAATTTTTATGTCCATCTAAAAAGAGATTACTCCAATTATATTATTAAGAACCGATTCCTTGGTAATTAAACCCAATTTCTCGCAATTTAGTACCATCCAAAACATTTCTTCCGTCAAAAACGAAAGCAGGTTTTAGCATACCATCGTATATTTTTTGCCAATCGTAACTTTTAAATTCCTCCCATTCGGTTAGAACAGCTATAGCATGGGCACCATTACAAGCATCGTAAGCATTATCGCAAGTGGAAATATGTTTGCTATTTTGCTCTTCACTTCTAGATTCTAGATAATTCAAATCGAAAAGAATTTGAGTATGATTTACCTTAGGATCGTAAACGGAGATTTTCGCTTGTTCGTTTATCAAATCATCTGCAACATAAATTGCAGGAGATTCTCTTGTATCGTTAGTATCTTTTTTAAATGCCCATCCTAAAAATGCAATTTTCTTATCGGAAATTGTATTATAAAGCGTACTTACTATATTTTTAGAAAAACGTCTTTTTTGGTGGTCGTTCATGATAATTACTTGTTCCCAATAATCGGCAACTTCGTGCAAACCAAACGATTTAGAAATATAAACTAAATTTAAAATATCTTTTTGAAAGCAAGATCCTCCAAAACCAACAGATGCTTTTAAGAATTTAGGTCCAATTCTACTATCCATTCCAATTGCTTTGGCAACTTCATTTACATCCGCACCAGTTTTTTCACACAATTCCGATAGGGCGTTGATAGAAGAAACTCGTTGTGCTAGAAAAGCATTAGCAGTTAATTTAGACAATTCGGAAGACCAAATATTAGTAGTTAAAATTCTCTCTTTTGGAACCCAATTAGCATAAACATCCACTAACGATTGAATAGCTTTTTGCCCTTCTGGAGTAGTATCGCCACCTATTAAAACACGGTCTGGACTTAATAAATCCTCAACAGCAGTACCTTCTGCAAGGAATTCTGGATTGGATAAAATTTGAAATTGCACCCCATTTCCAGTATTATCTAAAATATTTTTTATTGCTTCAGCAGTTCTTACTGGCAAAGTAGATTTTTCTACAACAATTTTATTGTCTTTAGAAACTCTTGCAATTTGTCTTGCACAAAGTTCAATATATTTTAAATCGGCAGCCATTCCTTTTCCAGAACCGTAGGTTTTAGTTGGCGTATTTACCGAAATAAAAATTAGTTGCGCATCGGCAATTGCTTTATCCACCTCAGTAGAAAAGAATAGATTTTTACCTCTAGATTGTGCAACAATAGCGCCCAATCCTGGTTCGTAAACCGGAATATTATCTACATCTTCGTCGTTCCATTTGGCAATTCGTTGTTCGTTCAAATCGACAACAGTCACTTTTATATGTGGACATTTTTGGGCAATAACCGCCATAGTTGGTCCACCTACATATCCAGCACCGATACAACAAATGTTTGTAATTTTCATTCTAATTTATTTTAAATTTTCCCAATACCATTGCACGGCCTCTTTCAAGCCATCCTGAAATGAATACTTAGGATTATAGTTTAAGGTGTTTTTTGCTTTTTCTATACTTGCCAACGAGTGTGGGATATCCCCTGCTCTGTTGGGTCCGTGAATAATTTCTATATTGGCAATGGAACTATCCAATTCCGAAAGGTATTTTTTTAAATAAAACACCATATCGTTTAAAGTGGTTCGGTCACCAAAAGCCGTGTTATAAACAGTATTTACCGCCAACGGATTTTGAGTTGTAATTGCCAATTCATTCATTTGAATCACATTATCGATATAGGTGAAATCTCTTGAATACATTCCGTCACCATGAATTATAGGGCTTTCCCCTTTCATGAATTGCATCACAAATTTTGGAATAACCGCTGCATAGGCTCCGTTAGGGTCTTGTTTTCTTCCAAAAACATTAAAATACCGCAAACCAATAGTTTCCAAACCATATATTCTACTGAAAATTTCAGCATATAATTCATTTACATACTTTGTGATAGCATAAGGCGACAATGGTTTCCCGATTATATCTTCTACTTTAGGAAGTGATTCTGAATCTCCATAAGTGGAAGAACTTGCAGCGTAAACAAATCGTTTTACACCTGCATCACGAGCAGCAGTCAACATATTAAGAAATCCGGAAACGTTCACCTCATTAGTAGTAATTGGATCACTAATGGAACGAGGCACCGAACCTAAAGCCGCTTCATGTAATATATAATCTACCCCAGTTACTGCTAATTTACAATCTTGTAAATTGCGAATATCACCTTCTATTAATTGAAATTTATCATTGGTTAAAAAAGGCGCAATATTATGTCGGTGCCCTGTTGAAAAATTATCCAAACAGACCACTTCTTTCCCTTGTGCTAAAAAATATTCGCATAAGTTAGACCCAATAAATCCTGCACCACCAGTGATTAGTATTTTCATTTTTTAATCGATGTTTTTAGCAAACATTTTTTTTATTTTTTTGAATAGTTTTACCAAACTATTACGAGATTCTTCTTCTTCATGGTACCCATTAGCATAGGCTCCGTAACCATAACCATAGGCATGACCATAACCATATTTTGCTTTGTTTTCAAATCCGTTAAGGATTATACTTACATTAACAAGTTCTTCTCGTTTCACTCTGTTATTAAGCAACGTAACCATTTCTTTTTTGGTGAAATTTTGTCGCATAATATACAACGTTACATCGGCAAACATTGAAAGTTCTACAGCATCGGTAACTAAACCAACAGGAGGAGTATCTAGAATAATGTAATCGTATTTTTTCTTTAACTCTGCCATAAATTCTCTCATCGTTTCTCCCATAATAAGTTCGGAAGGATTTGGAGGAATAGGCCCTGATGTAATTACATCTAGATATGGGATAACCGAGGATTGTGTTACTTCTGCAAGGGTTTTGCTTCCTATTAGATAATCTACTATCCCAACTTTGTTATCCAAATTAAAATCATCAAATATTTTTGGTTTTCGTAAATCTAATCCTACAATTACTGTTTTCTTTTCGCTTAAAGCAAATACGGTAGCGATATTAATACAACAAAATGTTTTTCCTTCGCCACTTACCGAAGAAGTAAGCATTAATGTTTTTGAGCCAAGAACTGATTGTTTTTTATACAAAAATTGCAAGGAGGATCGAACCGCCCTAAAGGATTCTGCCAATGCAGATTTTGGTTTTTCAAAAACAGATAGATTGGTTACGGTATTTTTCAACCCTACTACTCCAAGCAATGGAAGGTTGGTTAATCTGGAAACATCCTCCGTATTTTGAATGGAATTATTAATAAAGAAAAGCAAGAAAATAATTACTAGTGGCCCTAATAATCCTATAAAAATGGCCAATACATAATTCACACTAGTCCTAGGCCCTATCAATCCTTCGCCAATATCTTTAGCAGGATCTATAAATTGAATATCCGATAAATTAGCTGCTTTAACAATTTGTGCTTCACTTCTTTTTGCAAGATAGGTTTCGTAGATACCGTTACTTAAATCATACTTTCGCATGATTTTAATATACTCTTGTTTCTCTTCTGGAAGGGTCATGATTTTGCCTTCTACTTGACTTATTTTACTTTTTACCTGAGTAGCATCCATCGCAATTGCTGCTTTGGCAGAAGTAATATTTTCCAACAAAACTCTTTTTACAGAAGCTATTTCATTATCGATATTATTAAACATCACCTCACTTTTAACAGAATAAATCATCTCTGATCTTCGTACCGAAAGCTCTACTAATTTGGTAACATTGAAAACAATATTTGGATCTTCAATTCCTGCAACAGAAGGCGCAGGAAGTCTAGAAAAATCGGTACTCTTTTTTAGATAATTATTAAGAGTTGTGTAATAATTTAATTTACGAGTTACTTCACTATCTGTTTTATCTAAATCTTGTATCTGATTTTGAAAAGCTTCTCCTCCGTTTTCAATTTGGGCGATGTTTTTGTTCTTACTGAATTCTTTTAAATCTATATTGGCCTTTTTAAGATCCCCCTCCATAAGTTGCAAAGTGGTGTCAATATATTTAATGGTATTTTCGGCAAACAAATTTTTATTGTCTAATTGTTTATTTATAAGGGTTTTAACGGTTTCATTAAGATAATCTACTATCCTAGCTTTATTAGTGCCCTCTAAAGATAATTTTATAATTGACGGTGCTTTTTCATCGATAGTGATTTTTATATTTTTGTATTTAGAAACCACCTCATCAAAGGAATTTAAGGAAACCATATATTCGCTTCCTACATAATCACCTGGATTGCCTTTAATATCCAAAACCCAATTCAAAAATGGCAAGCTCACTCGTTGCCCAACTTTAAACTTTTTAACGATTTTAGAATCTATAACCGAAATAGCATTTTTGGAATTTTCTAAATAATTAATTACCGCAATCGAATTGGAGTTTGCATTAATGGAAATTTCATACTCTGTTTTAGAAAGGAATTTTATGTTAACAGGAAGATTAAGCAGTTGGTTTTTAGATTTGTCTATTGTAACCAAAAAAGGAGTACTGCCATAAACATCTTCAATGAAATATTTTTGCTGCTTCAAATAATCTACATAAAACTGCAATTTATCTACTACTATTTCGTTGTGGGATCTTGACTTTATGGTGGTGGCAATATTTTGCACCTGATCGGAGCTTCCTCCCCAGTTAAAAACCAAACTAGTATTGGATGTAAACAAAGGATTGTCTTGTTCTTTAATAGCAATAGTAGTATCTAGAGAATATATCTTTTGTTTTCGGATATTTACTTGATGGGCTATAATTAAACAAAACACCAAACCAAAAATAAACCATTTCCAATAGCTACCTATTTTGATTAAAAAACCTTTAAAATCAAAGCTGTTTTGGTTTTCAAAAAAAGAAAAATCTTTAATATCTAACATTAATTTGGGGTTTATTTAAGTAGTAAAAATGTGGTTGTTGCTAAAGATAAAATAGTAATAATGGTACCTAAAGATTCTATCCCTGTTTTACCAGTTCCCCAAGATTTTTGTTTGAGGGGTTTTACATAAATATAATCGTTGGGTTGCAAATTATAACATGGCGATTGCATTGCTTTGGAATCGGTTAAATCAATGCTAAAGGTTTCGGCTCCTTGCGGAAATTGACGAATTACTTTAACATCTTTTCTATCACCAATGATGGTAATATCTCCCGAATTGGCAATTGCTTCTAATATGGTAACCTTGTCTTGGTATAAAATTTTACTACCAGTACTTCCAACTTCACCGTTAACGGTATATCGAAAACCTGCAAGTTTTACATTTACATAAATTCCGGCTTCTTTTTTGAAGTGATCTTTTAATAATAATGTCTCGATTTTTTCGCGAGCCTCGTCAATAGTAAAGCCCAAAACGTTTATTTCACCGAGAATTGGCATTCTCACGTTACCATGATCGTCTACCGAATATCCTTTTAAGTATAATAATTGGTCGGAAGTTGCTGCTTGAGTGGAAATTTCGTTGTTAAATATCTCTACCAATTTAGGATCAATAGCCTTAACAGTAATGCTCAAGATATCATTAGTTTGTAATCGATACGGCTTTAAAGCAATAGGACTAATTGCGCTTTCGGGAGAATCTCCTTTTTTTTGAAGGTAAATTAAATCTTGCGAAGGAACGCAAGATGTAACTAGAACTCCAATAAAAAACAATAAGTACACTATTCGATTATTCATTCTTAAAACTAATTTAGCAAACAAAGATAGTTTTTCAAATTTAAATACAAAAAAGTTGCAATAGAATATTGTTTAAATATTTTTCAGGGAATTTTCAAACGGAACCCTTTGCACAATACTTCTTCCCAAAGTAACTTCATCGGCGTATTCTAATTCATCGCCAACGGCTATTCCGCGGGCAATGGTAGAGGTTTTTATTTCGAAGTTTTTCAGTTGTTTGTAAAGGTAAAAATTGGTGGTATCGCCTTCCATAGTAGAACTTAAAGCGAAAATAATTTCTTCCACCGTGCCCGTTTGTACTTTATCTACCAATGTAGTAATATTTAACTGACTAGGACCAACGCCATCAATTGGAGATATTTTTCCACCCAATACATGGTAAATGCCTTTAAATTGGTTCGTATTTTCAATTGCCATAACATCGCGAATATCCTCAACAATACAAATTATTTTGTGGTTTCGGGAAATATTAGAACAGATTTCACAGACTTCCACATCGGAAATATTGTGGCAATTTTTACAAAATTTCACTTCCTCGCGCATCGTGGTTAACGCGTGCGATAAATATTGGGTTTGTTCTACAGGTTGTTTTAACAAATGTAAAACCAATCGAAGGGCGGTGCGTTTCCCTATTCCGGGTAACTGCGCCATTTCGTTAACTGCTTTTTCTAATAGTTTAGATGAAAATTCCATGGGGCAAAAATAGTCAATTTGTAAAAAAGAGAATAGATAATGAGGAAAAGAAAATAGATAAAAGATAAAAGAAAATAGACCTTATGATAAAACAGAATTGCCATTTACTACAAATGCGTCTTTTTTCTAATTTTTAGTATCTAAAATTATTGTCCTATAAAACTAACTATTTTCTTTGTTAGGCACTATAAATAGTACAAAAAAATACTTGTAGATGCCATTTACAAGAGACTGGACAGAATTTTGTGTAAACTCTAAAAATGCTTAATGTTCTATTTTGCACCTATCTCCAAATATAATCAAAAATTGGTTCATAATCAAGCCCCATTGCTTAATAGATCTCGTCCAGTTTTTTTCATTGTTTTTAATGGCAAG
>CANFHX010000008.1 GCA_947446865.1 Flavobacteriaceae bacterium
CTTTCCATCTTTAATTTCCATGACTGTGTTTTTTAATTTGTTTAAATATACTCTTTTTAATCCCCTTCGGGGTCAAGTCTTAATTGGCGCCATTAAGACTTGACCCCGAAGCTTCTTTTGAGTTTACACAATCTAATGACTACTCCCAAATGTTTTCACATTAATTGTGTAAATTATTTTACATTAATTTATTAAAACATTGTTGTCCAATTAAAATATATATCTTTACTATCTAGAAAGTTTAGGAGGATATAACTAAATAAAAACATTCTAAACAAAATGTATAACTTAAAATAAAAGGCTATCATAACAATAAAAAAAATAGCAAAACTAGCAAACATATCCGTAGGAACTGTGGACCGTATACTTCATAGTCGTGGGCAAGTTACACAAGAAAATATAGATAAAGTAAATACCATTATTAAAGAATATGGGTACCAACGAAATATCTATGCTAGCAATTTGGCTTTTAATAAAAAGTTTAGATTTGCTGTATTTTTACCCCAACATGAAGGATTGGAATACTGGGCAGCTCCCTTATTAGGAGTTAAGAAAGCAGCTGAAGAATTTGAACGATTTGGCGTGAAAATGGAATATTTTTACTACAAATACAGTTCGTCAGCTTTTAAAAGGCAAGCTAGTAAAGTTTTAGAAGGTGATTTTGATGGATTGTTGTTTGCGCCAATATTTTATGAGGAATCTGTTATTTTTTTAAAGGAATTCAAAAAGAAAAATATTCCAATTGTAATGATTGATTCCAATATTCCAGAAATTGAAGGGCTAGATTATATTGGACAAGATGCTTATCAAAGTGGTTATTTGGCAGGAAAGCTCATCAGTTTCGGGATTAAAACTAAGTCTACCGTATTAATAATAAAAATTACGCGAGAAATAGAAAGCACTTCTGTTTATTTACAAAGGATTAATGGTTTTTACTCCTTTTTCAAAGACAATAAAGAACTTACTAATTTTAACTTTTCTGAAATTAACTTCAAGGCTTCGGAGTCCAACCTACTAACTGAAAAAATGTTTGAAGGAATAAATAGTGTTTTCGTACCAAATTCCAGAGTTTTTATTGTAGCTGAGTTCCTTAAGAGCAATAATTTAAAAGACATCCGAGTAGTAGGATATGATTTATTAAAACAAAATTTAGACTATTTAAACGAAGGTTATATTGATTTTTTAATCAATCAAAAACCAGAAGAACAAGGATACTCTGGAATTAACCATCTTTATAAAAAATTAGTTTTGAAAGAGGAAATTGAAGAAACTAAATATATTCCTTTAGAAATTATTGTTAAAGAAAATGCTTTGTCTTTTAAATAGAATAAACTATTTAACGACCTTATGCTTTCCTGAAAATTATAAAATTTGTTTTTTACTACTCCCAATTATCGGTTCTAAAAGAAGAAGCTGGTAACATGTTATTATCGTATAATTTTCCTACAAACCAATTGCTCCAACCATAACGAACTGCCACCGGAACTTTAACTTCCAAACTAGAAACTTTAAGTTGTTTATGTGCAATAATTTCTGCTTTAGCAGGATAAAACACTTTGTCTTCCCCTGCTATTTCAAAATAACTTAATTCTGTTTCAGGAGAAAATAAACCAGTTTCGGCATTGTCAAAACTCAATAGCAAGGCGCAATCTTTCTCAATCATAGATTTGTAAACCGGTCCTAAGCAATCTACATCCTTCATTCCATAGGTTTTATTTAATGCATTAAAAAGCAATCGTTCGGCTGCTTCTTTTTTTCTGGGTGGATGAATGGTAGCATCCGAACCTATATCTGAAAGGACCGCCATACCTGAATTTGGAATTAAATCCAATGCTTTGAGTTGCACTTCTCGTAGGAATTGCGAATTGCTTTTGTCAATATATTTATTGGGTGCTATCTGAACGTAATAAAAAGGGAAGTCACCAATATTCCATTGCTTACGCCAATCTTTCACCATTTCGGGAAATAACTGTTGGTACACTTTTGGTTCGTCGCGATTTGTTTCCCCTTGGTACCAAATTACTCCTTTAATAGTGTAGGACGTTATCGGATGTATCATAGCATTATAAATTGCCGATGGAATTCTTTTGTACTTTTCGGTGGTATCTTTTTTTACTTTATTTACATCCAAATAAGGAGTTATGGCCTCTTTACTCATCCAAGGTTGAATTCGGGTTCCTCCCCAAGAGGTCATTATTAATCCTACTGGTACATCTAGAATTTCTTGCAATTTTTTTCCATAAAAATAAGCAATAGCACTAAAGTCTTTTACTGTTCCTGGATTGGATGTATCCCATTTTTTATAATTACTAACGGTGTCCAATTGTGTTTGCGAGCCGTTTTCTGTAATAGAAAATAATCGTAAATTTTCGTTTTTGGAAGTAGCAATCTCTGAATTTCCGTCCAATGTGGGTTGACCTGTGTATCCTTTTAAAGGCATTCTCATATTGGATTGTCCAGAACAAAGCCAAACTTCACCAAATAAAATAGTATCTAAGTTTATATTAGATTCCTTACTTTTAAATTGAATAGTTTGGGGTTCTTTGCTTAAAGTAGTGTTTAGAGAAACTTCCCAACGTCCGTTTTTAGGAGTTGTAACTTTTATTTTTTTAGCAATCCAACTGGTTTTAATAATAATCTTTTCACCAGGTGTTGCCCAACCCCATAATTTTATAGTTGTATTACGTTGGAGAACCATATTAGACCCTATAATACTTGGCAATTTAATTTTTGCAAAACTATTTTGATTGCTTATTATCATTAAAATTGCCAACAGTAAATATATTTTTTTCATTGGATTTTATTGTTTTATGATTTTTATATATTTAACAGATTTGCCATTTTTGCTAAAAGTGGCGAAATACATTCCTGAATTTAAAAAAGAAACATCCAAAGTAGTAGAAACTATAGCTTGGTTTAGTACCATTTTACCGGTTAATTCGAAAATTTTAATGCTGTCATAATTTTGCACAATGGTTTCCGAAAGATACATTTTATCCAAAATAGGATTGGGTACAAAAAGAGATTCTTCATTAATAGAATTCGAATTTACATCTAAAACAGCAACTTCCTGAATACTAAAATCGGAGAACCGAACTGCCTCATCCCGTAAATTTGCAATATCACTCAAACTACGATAAATTCCCCATTTGGGACGAATAAATGTATTATCTGGGCGAATAGTTGCGATATTGGCATTACTATAAGACAACAAAACGCTTCCATCACTATGTTTCTTTAAGGTAATAGAATAAGTTCCAATACTTCCTACATGAATCATTTCTACTGCATCTACCCAATTTCCTTCAAACGGAGCTAAATCAACTACGCTCACTTTATTTGTTCCAGAAGTTGCATTGGCTACATAAATTAATTCTAATTTATTAGGTACTCCAAATCGCGGAGTAATTGTAAATAATGGACTGCTATCATCCCCATCAACTGCTTTTATTTGATGTAAATGGGTAAAATTAGTAGACGGTTGAAAACCAACTGGTATTTTAAAACTCCATTTATAGATTATATTTTCTCCTGTAGTTCCAATTAAATTAGCAGGTGACGCAGCATAGGTTTTAATTTCTACACGTTGCCTATCTAAAGACAAAGTAGCAACATCATTATCTAGAGCATAATGAGAATAAAATTCGAATACATATTTATTCAATTCGGTATCGAAAACTTCTGCAATATGTCTACCAAATGCTTGGTGGGAACCGTCAGGTGCTTCGTCAGGTGCTTCTACTGCACCCGTTCCGTTTCCGGGAGCGAAAGCACTTGTAATTAATTCATACGTATTTCCGGGGCCATTGGCATTTAAGACAACTTGCGAATAAGAATGCAAAATATTAACCAGAATAAACAATCCCGCTAACTTCGTTTTTCCTTTAATACTGCTTAAAATACAATCCATTTTTTTTAATTAATTTACTCCTTCTTTTATTGAAAATTCATTAAATCGAACGGCTTCATCTCTTAAATCTTCTGCTTTTTTAAGGCTTCTATAAATTCCCCATTTTGGTCGGATAAAATCATTATCCGGTCTTATGGTTCGGATATCTGCACTACTAAAAGAAAGTAATTCTTGTCCGTTTTTTACTTTTTTAATGGAAATGGAATAGGTTCCGTTAGCACCAATTTTGATTTTTTCGGTAACCTCAACCCAAACGCCTTCAAATTCAGAAAGATCGGCACTTGCAATTGTAGTTTCATTATCGTGAATCACAACCAATTGATTTTCTTTGGATTTTCTTGCTGTAATAGTAAAAATTGGTAAATCTTGTGATCCCCCCACTGCTTTAATTTGATGCAAATGGGTAAAACTACTAGAGGGTTGAAATCCCATTGGAAGTTTAAATTTCCAGTTGTAAGTTACTGTCTCTCCTAAAGTTCCTTTAAGATTATCCGGTGATTGTTCGTAGGTTTTAATTTCCACTCGCTGACGATCTAATTTTTCGCAACGATCGTTATCTGGAGTTACATGAGAGTAAAATTCGAAAACATTAGCCTTTAAATCGGTATCCCAAACTTCGGCAATATGTCTTCCAAAAGAAGCATGTATGCACTCTGGATGTTCTACGGCTTCACTTCCAGGGGCCAATACGCTATTAATTAATTCGTAAGTATTTCCTGGGCCATCTGCTTTTAAGGATGTTTGTGAATGAGATATAAATGGTAAAGCAAGGACCATTAAGGAATGATGTAATTTCATTTGGGATAATTATATAATTTAAAATATTATTTAAATGGGGCTAAACTGGTAATGAATTTTAGCATCGCTTCGTTAATTTCGGTGTTTTTGTCTTTGTCAAATTTTCCGTGCAATCCTCCTGGAACTGTGAAAAATTCGGATCTAACGCCCAATTCCTGTAATCTTTTATACAAATCAACAGACTGGTGGTAAGGTACCGTTGGGTCAGCATCACCGTGAACAATAAAAATTGGCGGACTATTTTTAGTTACATAAGTAATTGGAGAAACTGTTTTAATAAACGGTTCATTTTTAGCATTTTCACCAAGCCAAAATGCAGGAGAAGAACTTTTATGATCTGGTCCGTAGGTCCAATCCCAAACATCCATAATACCATATTTATCAATTATTGCGGCAACTTTAATATTTTCAGTTCCTAGGCAATTTGTGTCAAAACGATGATCATTACCTAGTAAACCTCCCATTAAGGCCAAATGTCCTCCGGCACTTCCTCCCATTATAATAATTTTATTGGGGTCAATGTTTAGTTTTTTAGCATTTTGAATTAAATAAACCAGCATACACCTAGTGTCTTCAATTGCCGCAGGTGCTTTTGCTTGTTCACTCATACGGTATTCCATATTGGCAACTGCAAATCCTGCTTTAAAAAACGGAGAAAATCCACCTTGGGTATCTTTAGAACCTGTTTTCCATCCACCACCGTGAATATTAATTATAACTGGAGTAGGTTTGGCTTCATTAAGAGCCAAATACAAATCGGCTTTTCCATCCCAATCTTTTACTTTGGTATAAACAACGTCTAGTTGTGCTATATAATTTTTAGGAAAAGTAACTATTTTTTTTACAATAGTATCTTTTATTTGGGCGTTGCTAACAATAGAAACAAAAACCGAAATGGCTGCTATTAATAGATTTTTTTTCATTTGGGGGGCTATAAATATGAAATTATTTTAAATAAAAAATGCGATATTTTTTATTTAAAATACCGCATTTTCAATCAATAATGAATTAATAATTATTGTACAATCAATTTTTTTGTAGCTGTAGTTCCAGCTTCATTGATTTTTACAAAATAAGTTCCTTTACTTAAACTTGAAACATTAATTGCTTCTGTTGTAATTTTAGCTTGAAGAACTTGCTGTCCTAAAGTATTAAAAATAGATACTTCTTTTTCTAAATCAGAACTAGAAGCAATGTATAATTTTCCATTAGAAACTGGATTTGGATACATTTTAAATCCAGAAAAACTTACAGTTGCAGTTGACAAATTAAACCCTCCTATTGATTCTGCCCAATTGTCTGCAACTCTAATTTCATCAACAATAAGTGTTGGAGTAGAAGTTGAAGAAGCTTGAAGTAATTTAATTCTATCAATATGATCTCTGCTTACAGAGGTTGTTGGATTATTTTGAGATAAAGTAGCTGTAGTTTGAGTAGTATTTGCTGGATCTATCCATAAATTAGCTGTTTGCATTAATGGATCAGCATCACCAATATTCTCATAACTAATTACAATAACATGTTCCGTGTTAAAGTCAAATTCTGTTGGACTCCAAACACATTCTAAGATATTATTTGATTTAGACAAACCAATATTAAATTTACCTGTAGCAATATTTTTTCTAAACATTACATCAGAAGAATAACCTGTTGTAACAATACCTGTAGCAGTATCAGTAGTCTCAGTTAAAAAACTATATATACCAGTAGGTGTTGAATAAGCAGGATCAGTTGTTGTTGAAGCAACAATTGTAGCAACATCAGCAGCAGTAAAAACAAAAGAGGAGAATAAATTACCACTTGTGGTATTTGTGAATTTCAATTCTGGGTCAATTCCTGAACCAACAAATGTAAGTGCATTACCTGTAGCTACTGGAAGTACTGTATTAACCCATGATGGAGATGCTGCAATTGTAACATCATCTGTTATATTAGTACTAGGCGTTATAGACCAAGAACCTAAACCAACACCATTATTAGTTGCAACAAGCGTATTTGCACCATTATTCATTAATACCAATTTATCAGCAACATTATAACCTGCAAAACCTTCGTATAATGGTAATGTTTTTAATGCTGTATCTCCAACAAATACTTGTGTACCAACTCTAGTACTTTCAGTACCGTTAATAGTTTGAGAAGCATAGTAATTAGTATAACTTAATGGCGTATTAGTTGCTATTGGAGTACCACCTGTAAGTGTAGAATACCAATTTATAGTAGATCCACCTGGCACTAAGTCAGCAACAGTAGGATTTAATGCGCTATTTAAAGCTTGCCTTTTTTCAACTACTGGAGGTGCTGTATAAGCAGGAGGAGGAGAAAGAGAAATTGTCAAATTATCAAATTGAAAAGAGTTTCCTGCACTTGAACTAGATTGCAAACCAACAACATAACCAAAACTGGTCATTGGAGCTGTAGGAGGAACATTAGTTGCAGTACCACCAAGGTTTAAGGTTCCTGATGCCGGATCTACAAAAATTGTACCTGGATCTTCACGATAAGAAAGTTCCCAAAGATTTATTGTAGGATTATAAGTAACTTTAATACTTAAATTATTTGGAGTTGCTGCAACTGGTATTTGCGCTAACTCTGGAGATTCAATTAATCGTGAAAGAACAGAAGCTTCAGCAACTACGTCACCAATACCATTACTAAATTTTATTAAACCTATACTTGCTTTTCCAGAGACAGTGTTATTACTACTTTTTTGAACAATTACTGCATAACCAGATCCAGGAGTTGTTCCATTAGATAATAAGGTACCAGTAGTAGAACATAAAACTGTAGCATTAAAATATTTATTTAATGGATAACCAGAAGAGGCTGAAAAAGAATTAGTTGATAGCCTAGATGATTTCATGTTAAAAGTCCAAGTAATTAAATTAGTATTCGCACTTAACACAGGATTTAATCCTGTACCTGTTGGAAAAGCACCAGACACACTCACTTTAATACCTGTTGTAGTAGCAGTATTAGAAACAAAATTTAAAAACCCACTGTTACTAGCATCTAAACCTACTGCACTATAACCAGCTGTATTAGTAGTATAACTAACTAACGGGGTTGATGTTCCTCCAGCAAAATTACTAGCTACTGGAACTGCAGTAGATCCAAAAGTTTCTTGAAACACAGTTTGGCTCCAGCTAGAATTAGCAAAAAACAAAATTGCTAAGCATGCTAATTTTAATGATTTTCTGTTAAGTAATAATCTTTTCATAATTGGTTGTTTTAATTCAATTTAATTAATCTTTATTTTAGTAGTTTATAGGGTTAAATTCGATGTGGAATTATTATACTAATAAATGTAATAGTTAGTAATAACTCCACCAAGCAATAACATTTTCAAAAATATATAAATATTTATTTTTCAAAATACGAATTTAGGGGTAAAATTGTACAGAAATAATTTTGACCAAAGAGAGTCAGCCCCTATAAAAACAAAGGTTCATAAAGTAATTATAATTTAAATATACTTAAATATTAAAAATTAAAAATCCAAATAGGATTTAAAACTAATAAATCAATTAAGATTATTACTATATCGTTTAAGCGATACAAAGAATTATTTATTGGAGTTTTCTTTTACAATTATTCTCCTTAATTTGGCATTAAGTTGATAACTATGTTATCTAATAATTGGTGTTTATTTCAAAATGGCAGCAATTTTCAATGCACATTTTTCGCCATCAATTGCAGCAGAAATAATTCCACCCGCATACCCTGCTCCTTCTCCACATGGATATAATCCTTTTATTTGAACATGCTCTAAAGTTTCTTCGTTTCTAGGAATTCGAACTGGGGAAGAAGTTCTGCTTTCGGGTGCATGTAAAATTGCTTCATTAGTCATATAACCTCGCATAGATTTTCCGAATTCTAGAAATCCTTCTCGCATAATTTGAGTTAAAAATCCTGGAAACACTTGTCCCATTTCTACCGATGTAGTTCCAGGAACATAAGATGTTTTAGGAATGTCGGATGAAATTTTATTTTGAGTAAAATCGACCATGCGTTGTGCTGGAACTTTTTGAGTTTGTCCAGCCAAATACCATGCTTTTTGTTCTATGGATTTTTGGAATTCCATTCCAGCCAATGCCCCAAATTTGGCAAATGGTTTAAAATCTTCGAGTTTTAATTCGACTACAATTCCAGAATTGGCAGTACTTTGATCGCGTTTGGAAGGCGACCAACCATTGGTTACTACTTCACCCGGACTTGTAGCACAAGGGGCTATAACCCCACCCGGACACATACAGAAGGAATACATGCCACGACCATTCACTTGTTTCACAATAGAATAAGGTGCTGGGGGTAAATAGTCTCCTCTAAAATCACACGAATATTGAATTTTATCAATCAATTCCTGTGGATGTTCAGCACGAACGCCTAAAGCGAAGGGTTTGGCTTCAATAAAAATTTTCTTTCTATCCAATAATTCAAAAATATCTCGAGCCGAATGTCCTGTAGCAAGAATGACTTTATTTGCAGAAATGGTATCTCCTTTTTGAGTTACAATTCCGTGGATTTCATTATTTTTAATTACAAAATCGGTTACTCGAGTTTCAAATAAAACTTGGCCACCACATTCGATTATTTTTTCTCGAATATCTTGAATAATTTGTGGTAATTTATTGGTTCCGATATGCGGATGGGCTTCTACTAAAATATCCGAAGAGGCTCCAAAACCAACTAATAATTGTAGAATTCTATCTACATCGCCACGTTTTTTAGAACGGGTGTATAATTTCCCATCCGAATAGGTTCCTGCGCCACCTTCGCCAAAGCAATAATTAGAATCTTCGTTTACCAAATGGTCTACATTAATCGCTTTTAAATCGCGACGACGACCTCGAACGTCTTTTCCGCGTTCGACAACTATTGGCTTTAAGCCCAACTCTATTAATTGCAAAGCAGCAAATAATCCGGCAGGCCCCGCTCCTATTATAATTACTTCTTGAGAATTGGAAACATTTTTATAATCTGGAAGTACAAATTTAGTCTCTTGATACGCTTCCTCTTCAAAGAAGACAGTAGCCTTAATATTGAATTTTATGGCTTTTTGACGCGCATCTATGGATCGTTTTAAAACCACCACTTTTTGAATTTCCTTACCCGAAACATGAAATAACTTTGCCACATGTTCTTTTAGTAAAGATTCATTGGCAGCAACTTCTGGGGCAACTTGGGTTTGGATTTCGCTTGGCATAAATGGTTTTTTGCAAACTTAATTTAAATTCGGTAAAGTCACAGCATAAAAAAAGGTTTAGCATAAACTAAACCTTTTAAAACTGTAAAAATAATTATTATTTTTTGATGAACTTGAAGTTTTTAACCTCATCGTTCACTTGAATTTTAACAAAATATAATCCGCTTTGTAAATCGGAAACTGAAATAGATTCGATAGTATCTGCAGATTTCAACTCTTTTATCAAAGCACCACTTATAGAAAAAATTGACACATTAGAAATAATTTCACTTGAAGTATTAGCTATGTGCAATACATCGGAAGTAGGATTTGGAAACAATTTAATAGAATTCTCTAATGAATTAGTGGCTGTTCCTAAAAGATTAGATGGATCTAAATAATCTGCAATACCATTACTATTGGTATCGTCATCCGCAGGATTACCATTACCATTATAGTCTTCCATAAAAGTAAGCATACCATCGCCATCATCGTCGTTATCTAAATAATTAGGCTTTCCGTCGTTGTCGGTATCGATTAATGCTGAAGTGGCATTCTTAGTAGTAAATACATATTCTACGTTAGTCAAAACCATGTCTCCATCGTCGTCATTATCTAAAAAATTTGGCAATCCATCCATATCCGTATCGTCATTGGCAAGATTGGTATCGTTATTGGCATCTTCTAAATTGGTCGCCACAGTATCTGTATCATAATCTACAGCACAATCTATAACACTTAGAACCACTGATTTTACCATACCATTCATCATAGTATATAAAGTTTGTGGATTAGTTATATTGGTATACGTCAAACCAGAAATTGGATTTGATTGTGTTTGCAAATCCGTTGCATTAGCATAAAACACAAGTCCTGTAGTAGCATTTGGAGCTAAATCGGTTTGTACTACTTGTAAATTAAAGTTTTCATACCCATCAGAGTTTCCATCACATTTTACATAAGAATAAGTTCCTGAAGAATAATTGGGTCTAGTAAATCTCCAACCTTCATGATAAGCAGTCCAAGCCCCTGTATTTCTGTTTGGAGCTGTGATTCCAACATTTCCCGCTAGATTTATTAATCCGGTAACGGCATTTCCACTATTCCATGCTGTACAAACTTGTTTATCAATTAATTGAACATCGATGATACTTTTAGATTCATATAATACCATTTGGAATGAACTATAAGCATTAGAACAACTAAATTGTGCATTGTTATTAAAAACCACTACAAATTTTCGATAAGGTGCGGTTCCATAAATTCCGTAAGTAATAAAACCTTGTGAAGTATTATTATACATGTCATGGTAACAACCTAAAATAGAATTTTTTATTGGAAAATTCACATCTGGAACCGATTGGGTAAACGACCATGCAGAAAAATGATTAGCCTCTGTACTTCTAAAATCTATATAACCGTTAGTGCTAACTACAATTTGATTGTAATTGGCTCCATAAAAATCAAAAGTAAAAGGAAGTGCAATTACATTGGAATTCATATCATCTTGAGTCCCTAAAACCGGAAGAGTTGCAGTATATTGTTGAAAAGGAATTGGAGTAACTGCATAGTTAGATTGTCCGTAATTGATTTGACAAAATAAAATAGAAAGTAATGCTATAAAGTAGTTTTTATTCATAATATTTGTTTTTAATTTTGAGTAAGGCAACAAATATATAATAATTAGTCAAAATATTGATTTTTAGACAGTAAAAACATTATTAAAATGAAAAAAATAAAATTAATTTGGGATTTTAGAGGTCCCGATGCAGCAAAAATTGCCGAACACCACGAAATTCATTTAAAAGAATATATTGTTCTTGAAGAAATTTTGTTGAATATTACTGGGTATGAAACTATAAACGAACTTCATGCTATTGCTTTTATGGTTGTTACCGAAGAAAATATGATTGCAGTTCGAGATGCTTTGAAACCGCATCGTGGGGTTTATTGTGATTAAATTAGTTTGCAGTGTTCAGTGTTCAGTATGCAGTGAGACTGCCAACTGAAAACTGAGCACTTACTACTAATTCGCTACTTCACTTATAAATTTTATCCGCATTAATCGAAGTTCTTCAATGTCATAATCACCATCAAATTCTTTTAAGGCTTTTTCAATATTATCCGATTCGGAATCCATGAAATAATCGTGAATTTCTTCTTGTTGGTCTTCATCCAACATTTCATCAATCCAATATTTGATATTCAATTTAGTTCCAGAATTAACAATTTGTTCCATTTCTTTTAACAAATCATCCATCTTTAACCCTTTTGCGGAAGCGATATCCTCTAAAGAAAGTTTTCGATCAATATTTTGGATAATGTATAATTTATTGATAGAATTGGCTCCGGTAGATTTTACTACCAAATCATCCGGACGAATAATATCATTATCCCCTACATACCTACTTATTAATTCGATAAATTCATTTCCGTATTTCTTAGCCTTTCCTTCTCCTACGCCATGAATATTAATTAATTCAACCATGGTAATAGGATATTTCAATGCCATATCTTCTAATGAAGGATCTTGAAAAACCACAAACGGAGGTACTCCAAGTTTTTTGGCTACTTTTTTTCGCAAATCACGCAACATTCCCATTAAGGCTTCATCGGCAGTTCCTGAAGATTTAGCAGCCGTAACAATTGCATCATCTTCTGCTTCATTGTACTCATGATCTTCCGACATCATAAATGAAGTTGGATTCTTGATATAAGCATGTCCTTTATCAGAAACCTTAACGATACCATAGGTTTCAATATCTTTAGTAAGCATTCCGTCTACTAAAACCTGACGGATTAACGCCATCCAATAACGCTCTTCTTGGTCTTTACCACATCCAAAAAAACTTTGCGCATCGGTTCGGTGCGCTTTTATAGTAGCATTTACCCTTCCTATTAAGGTATAAACAACTTCTTTCGATTTGTATAAATATTTGGTATCTCGAACTACTTCTAATAGTTTTTTGACATTATCTTGGGCTTCAACTTTTACTTTAGGATTGCGAACGTTGTCGTCCATATCGGCACCATCACCTGTTTCTCCATCGAATTCTTCTCCGAAATAATGTAATAAAAATTTACGCCGTGACATCGAAGTTTCGGCATAAGCCACGACTTCTTGCAGTAATGCAAAACCAATTTCTTGTTCTGCAACGGGTTTCCCCGACATGAATTTTTCTAATTTTTCAACATCTTTATAAGAATAATAAGCCAAGCAATGCCCTTCGCCACCATCACGACCAGCACGACCCGTTTCTTGGTAGTAACTTTCTAATGATTTTGGAATGTCGTGGTGAATTACAAATCGAACATCGGGTTTGTCAATTCCCATACCAAAAGCAATGGTAGCAACTACCACATCTACATCCTCCATAAGGAACATGTCTTGGTGTTTGGCTCGCGTTTTAGCGTCCAAACCAGCATGATAAGGTACCGCGCTAATTCCGTTTACTTGCAAAACTTCAGCAATTGCTTCAACTTTTTTTCGGCTTAAGCAATAAATAATTCCCGATTTGCCTTTGTGTTGTTTGATAAACCGAATAATATCCGATTCAATATTTTTAGTTTTGGTGCGTACTTCGTAATATAAATTAGGTCTGTTAAAAGATGCTTTAAAGGTATTCGCATCCGACATATCTAAGTTTTTGAGAATATCTTCTTGCACTTTAGGAGTTGCGGTAGCGGTTAAACCAATAACTGGAACATCACCTAAATGTTTTATAATTGTACGTAAATTTCTATATTCTGGACGAAAATCATGCCCCCATTCGGATATACAGTGTGCTTCATCAATAGCTACAAAAGAAATTGGAACGGTTTTTAGAAATTCTATATATTCTTCTTTAGTTAATGATTCGGGTGCAACATATAACAATTTGGTAATACCAGAAGTAATGTCTTTTTTTACCTGATTAATTTCAGTTTTGGTCAAAGACGAATTTAACACATGCGCTATTCCATCATTAGTGGAAACACTACGTATAGCATCCACTTGATTTTTCATCAAAGCAATAAGAGGAGAAACAACAATAGCCGTTCCTTCTTGAATTAAAGCAGGTAATTGGTAACACAATGATTTTCCACCTCCAGTAGGCATAATTACAAAAGTATTCTTTTGGGCAACAATACTTTTTATCACTTGTTCTTGCAATCCTTTAAATTGGTTGAAACCAAAATATTTTTTTAATTCTTTGTGTAGGTCAATTAGATTTGGATTCATTATTACTTAATAGTATTTTTACATAAATTTGCAAGGTTAAATATACAAATTTCTTTTACTCATACAAACTTTATAACAAATCTATTTTGATTACTAAAGAATCCATACTTGCATCGGCAAAAAAAACAATTCTCTCCGAGAGTCAATCTATCGCTAAACTAGCTGATTACATAGACAATACCTTCTTTGAAGCGGTTACTATGATACACAATTTAAAGGGTAGGCTAATTATTACCGGGATCGGAAAAAGCGCCATTATTGCTCAAAAAATAGTAGCAACCCTAAATTCTACAGGCACTCCTGCTTTATTTCTCCATGCATCTGAAGCGATTCATGGCGATTTAGGGATGATTCAAGAAGGAGATGGCGTAATTTGTATTTCTAAAAGTGGTAACAGTCCCGAAATTAAAGTTTTGGTTCCTTTGTTAAAACGTTTCGGAAATAAACTTATCGCTATTACAGGGAATAGTACTTCTTTTCTAGGAAAAGAGGCACATTATACCTTAAATACATTTGTAGATGCCGAATCTTGTCCTAATAATTTGGCGCCCACTAACAGCACAACTGCACAACTAGTCATGGGAGATGCCTTAGCGGTTTGTTTAATGGAAATGAAATCGTTTACTCCCGAAGATTTTGCCAAATACCACCCAGGAGGTGCTTTGGGTAAAAAATTATTACTTCGCGTAATTGATATGTTGGATGTTACTAGAAAACCCATGGTAAACCTAGATTCGAGTGTTAAGGATGTAATTGTAGAAATTTCTGAAAAAAGATTGGGAGTTGCCGCAGTTATTGAAAACAATATTGTAGTCGGAATTATCACTGATGGAGACATTAGAAGAATGCTTAATAAAACCGAAACTATCGCTGGTTTGACCGCTAAAGATATTATGACGGTTAACCCGAAAACTATCCAATCTACGGATATGGTGGTGGATGCATTGAATATAATGGAAGATTTTTCTATAACCCAATTGGTAGTGGTAGATAATGGCGAATACCAAGGCGTAGTTCATTTGCATGACATATTAAAAGAAGGAATTGTATAATGGCAAAGAAAGAAAGTAAAGAAATGTCTTTCATGGACCATCTGGAAGATTTAAGATGGTTGCTCGTTAGAAGCACCCTAGTAATCATAGCAGTTGCTTGCGCTTGTTATTTTATAGATGATTTTATTTTTGATACTATAATCTTTGGACCAAAAGATCCAAGTTTTATTACCTACCGATTTTTTTGCGAAGTAACGCACTACTTTGGGGTAGACGGAACTTATGCTTGCGCTCAAGAATTTAATTTCAAAATTCAAAATCAAGAAGTAAGTGGCCAATTCTCGATGTACTTATGGACTTTAATGACTGCTGGATTCATCCTTAGTTTTCCTTATGTTTTATGGGAAGTGTGGAAATTCATCAGCCCAGCTTTGTATGAAAAAGAACGTAAAATGGCAGGAAGTTTTATTATAGTTTCCTCATTATTGTTTTTTATTGGAGTTCTTTTTGGATACTATATAATAGCGCCTTTATCCATTAACTTTTTCGCTACCTTTAATGTTAGTAAGCAAGTGTTAAATATTTTCACTATTGATTCCTATATTTCGATGATAAAAATGTCTATAATTGCTAGTGGATTAGTCTTTGAAATGCCTATAATTATTTATTTCTTAGCCAAAGTAGGATTGGTAACTCCCGAATTTTTAAGAAAATATCGTAAAGTTGCCATCATTATTATATTAATATTAGCTGCAATTGTTACACCTCCCGATATTCCAAGTCAGGTAATTGTTTCCATTCCAATTTTAATTTTATACGAAGTAAGTATTTTCATTGCTGCAGTAGTAGTAAAAAAAGCAAAAGCAAATGAGCAGTCTAGTTAAAGATGGGAGTTGGAAGATGGAAGATGGAAGATGGAAGATGGAATGATGCAACTAAATAATTGTTAAATATAAAGTAGTTAAAAACGTTTATTTGTTTATTTGTAAAAGATTAAAACTTAGAACCTGAGTAACTCAGAACCTTAGATCCTTAAAAAATGAAATTAAGAGCCGAAAATTTAGTAAAAACCTACAAAGGAAGAAGCGTTGTAAAAGGCATTTCTGTAGAAGTTAATCAAGGAGAAATTGTTGGACTTTTAGGACCTAACGGTGCCGGAAAAACAACTTCTTTCTACATGATTGTAGGTTTGGTTAAACCAAATTCTGGCCATATCTATCTAGACGATACCGATATTACAGAGTATCCAATGTACAAACGTGCCCAAAACGGCATTGGTTATTTGGCACAAGAGGCTTCTGTATTTAGAAAATTGAGTATTGAAGATAATATTTTAAGTGTTTTACAATTAACTAAACTTTCTAAAGAAGAGCAAATTGCCAAAATGGAAAGTTTAATTGCCGAATTTAGTTTGGAGCACATTCGCACCAATCGTGGCGATTTACTTTCGGGAGGTGAACGAAGACGAACCGAAATTGCTCGTTGTTTGGCCACCGATCCAAAATTCATTTTACTAGATGAGCCTTTTGCAGGAGTGGATCCGGTTGCTGTAGAAGACATCCAACGAATTGTAGCCCAACTAAAAAACAAAAATATCGGCATCTTAATCACCGACCACAACGTACAAGAAACTTTAGCCATTACCGACAAAACCTATTTAATGTTTGAAGGAGGTATCCTTAAAGCAGGAATTCCAGAAGAATTGGCGGCTGACGAAATGGTACGTAAAGTATATTTGGGGCAAAATTTTGAATTACGTAAAAAGAAATTGGAGTTTTAAACTTTTAAATTATCTTTGAATATGTTTCCAATCAATCCCTATAGAAAAAATATCGAAACATTATGCAAATCGCATAATGTAGATAAACTATACCTATTTGGATCGGCAACGAATACTGATTTTAATGACTCAAGTGACATCGATTTTCTTGTAAAATTCAAGCCCTTTGATTTGAAAAAATACTTAATCAACTACATTGACTTAAAAGAAAAATTAAAAGTTTTATTGGAAAGAGATATTGATTTACTTGAAGAACAAACTTTAAAAAATCCTTATTTAATAAAATCAATTGATAAAAATAAAGAGTTGATTTATGGAAAAACCTTCTAAAGAAACCCTTGAAAAATGGCGTAAAGACGACAAATATTGGAAATTAGGATGCATCTATTACAATCCCGAAGACCAACGCATTTTACCGCCTAAACGAATTGCGTGGATGGGCTGGACGGTTAATTTTGCAAATAAAAAATCTCTCTTAGTATTTATTGCAATAATGGTTATTACAATACTATTGATTGCATTTTTACCTCATCATAAATACCATTTGTAGTCAATAAAAAATCCGTTTTGCTTTCACAAAACGGATTGTATATAAAATCTCGTACTTCGTATTTCTTACCTCGTACTTATAAATGTATTACTTCCCCATAAGCATCTGCTACGGCTTCCATAACAGCTTCACTCATAGTAGGGTGAGGATGAATAGCTTTTAAGATTTCGTGTCCTGTAGTTTCTAGCTTACGCGCTACAACTGCTTCTGCGATCATATCGGTAACACCAGCACCAATCATATGACAACCCAACCATTCGCCATATTTAGCATCAAAAATTACTTTCACAAATCCATCAGGAGTTCCAGAAGCTTTCGCTTTTCCAGAAGCCGAGAACGGGAATTTTCCAATTTTTAATTCGTATCCTTTTTCTTTTGCTTGTTTTTCAGTTAAACCAACCGATGCAATTTCTGGAGTAGCATAAGTACAACCCGGTACGTTTCCGTAATCAATAGGTTCTACATGCAATCCTGCAATTTTCTCCACACAATTAATTCCTTCTGCAGAAGCAACATGCGCCAATGCTTGACCCGGAGTTACATCGCCAATAGCGTAATAACCTGGAACATTGGTTTGGTTAAATGCATTTACTAATATTTTATCTCTGTCGGTAGCAATTCCTACTTCTTCTAATCCTATGTTTTCGATGTTGGTTTTGATTCCAACTGCCGAAAGTAAAACGTCTGCTTCAAGAACTTCTTCCCCTTTGGCAGTTTTAACGTATGCTTTTACACCAGCACCAGTAGTATCAATTCGTTCTACCGAAGCATTTGTCATTATTGTAACTCCTGCTTTTTTCATAGAACGCTCCATTTGTTTTGAAATGTCTTCGTCTTCTACAGGAACTATGTTTGGCATGAATTCCACTATAGTAACTTCTGTTCCCATAGCATTATAAAAATGTGCAAATTCCACTCCAATTGCTCCAGAACCAACAATAATTAATTTCTTAGGTTGCGTTGGCAAAGTCATCGCTTGACGGTATCCAATTACTTTTACCCCATCTTGCGGAAGATTTGGCAATTCACGAGAACGTGCACCAGTTGCTATGATTATATGGTCTGCTGAATATTCAGTAACTTTTCCTTCTTTATCGGTAACATCTACTTTTTTACCTGGTTTAATTTTACCAAAACCATCAATCACGTCAATTTTATTCTTTTTCATTAAGAATTGAACTCCTTTACTCATACCGTCTGCAACGTCTCTTGAACGTTTTACAACTGCTGTAAAGTCTTTGTCAAATTCTTTAATGGTTAATCCATAATCGGAAGCATGTTTTAGGTAATCAAAAACCTGAGCCGATTTTAAAAGCGCTTTTGTAGGAATACATCCCCAATTAAGGCAGACTCCACCAAGATTTTCTTTTTCAATAATCGCTACTTTAAAGCCCAATTGCGAAGCACGGATAGCTGTAACATAACCGCCTGGACCACTTCCTAAAACAATAATATCGTATTTCATTTTTCGTTTTATTTATAATATGTAAAATGGAATTCGCTAAAAAGCTCATTTCATTTGTTGTATGGTTTTCTAAATTAATTGAGATTGCAAATTTAGAAAAAAGATTATAAGTTTAAGTATTTCCTTATAAAAGTTTAAGATTATAAATATTTAGGAATTTTGTTTCCTAATAGAACTTTAATAAGTATAATTAAAACCAATGGTGTATCCACCATCCATTCTGTTAAGGGATACATCAACTTTCTTTTTGCTATACGGTTTTGTAAATAAATAAGAGGTTCCTATACCAATAACAGCCCCTCCTAGTACATCCCAACCATCATGTTTTTTAGCTTGAATTCGAGTGTAGCCAACATAAGACGCTAACACATAAGATGGAATTCCATATTTCCATCCATATCTTCTTTGGATAAACGCTGCACCTGAAAAGGCACTAGTGGTATGTCCGGATGGAAACGAATAATTGTCCGAACCATCTGGCCTTGGTTTTAATACAATATGTTTTAAAGCTTGTTCTAATATCAATCCAGATCCATATGCTTTAATAAATTGCCAAGTTGGTTTGGTATTGTCTTCGTTCCAAATAAAAGTAGATCCAAAAGCGACTGCTGGAATGGCTATTTGCAAAATATCCCCACTAGTAGTGATGGTTTTGTTTTGTGCTTTCGCATTGGATAAACCAAAAAACAAAACGAAAATTAATACTGTTTTTTTCATGATTAAAAAGTAATTGTTGCTCCTGCAACATTAATATTATTATATCGGTTAAAACTGTAATTGGTTCTAAATGCAGTTTTCTTTTTGCCTAAATTGATGTTTTTATCATCTTTAATTATTCTTCTGTTGGCAATAGTTTTACCCATTACATACCCCATGAAAATTGCTACAGGATAATCGGATGTCCAATGTACTTTGCCACTAACCATATTAAAAGCGAGAACACCTGCTACAGAATATCCTACGGGTTTAATCCATTTAATCTCTGGATAGTTAGTTGCTATGATGGTAACTGTTGCAATATACGTCGCCATGTGACCTGAAGGCATAGCGTCATAATTAGGGGTATGCGATTGAAAAGCATGAAAACTCGGAAAAGGATTCCAAGCTCCATTGGAAACTGTTGCTTGATTTGGACTTTCTCTTCCTGTAACACGTTTTATGGTTTGGTCTACTACACCCACAGAAAATAGAGCTTCTACCAATTCATTGGAAGTATTTAAAGCGCGGTAATCGTCTTTTCCAATTTTCCCTATCCCCCAAAACATTCCGCTTAAAAGCAAAGTTGTTCCGCCGTTTCCAATATAATAAACTGCCGAAGGAATATTTTGCGGAACAATTGTCAACAGTCCAAATGCTTTTTTGTAATGCGCATCCTCATTCCATAATCCTAATTTTCCGCCAAAAACATCTGCTTCATTGGTTATTTTTTGGTCGAATGGTATTATAACTAAAGTTGAACCAACCGCTAAAGCATCCCATTTTAGATTTTCTTTTTGGATAGCAAATTTTCCTAAGGCTACAATATCTTTAGGAATATATCGAAACATATCCATAGTTCTAGGTTTTTTAAATCCAAAAGTTACATTGTCATTTATTTTGAATTGTTGAACCTCAGAATTTATAGAGTCTTTAACTTGTGAAAAAGAAGCAGTTGTAATTACTAAAAAGGCAAGGCACAATTGTTTAGGTCTCATAAAAGATTTGGGTATAATTGTTGCGAATATAAATCTTTTCAAGAAAAGTTTTACTTAAAAACACCTTAAATCGATTTTAGTTTAAATGACTGTTGAAAACTGTGAATCATATAATTTTTTGTAGAAACCATTTTCTTGAATTACCAATTCGGCATGGGTTCCTGCCTCAACAATTTGCCCTTTATCCATAACGATTATTTTATCTGCTTTTAAGATAGTTGCCAATCGGTGGGCTATAACAATAGAAGTTCTTCCTTGAGTGATTGTTTCAGTTGCTTTTTGGATTAATTCTTCCGAATAGGTATCAATAGAAGAAGTCGCTTCATCTAAAATCAAAATACTAGGATTACTTACATAAGCACGAAGAAAAGCAATCAATTGGCGTTGCCCAGAAGATAACATCACGCCGCGTTCTTTTACATTATAATCATAGCCTTCAGGCAAATTCATAATAAAGTCGTGCACTCCAATTTTTTGGGCCGCAATTATGACTGTCTCTCTTGTAATTGCAGAATTGTTTAGTGTAATATTATTTAAAATAGTATCGGCAAAAAGGAATACATCTTGCAAAACCACAGCAATTTGAGTACGCAAACTATCTAATGTAAAGGAGTCAATATTTTGATTATCCACATAAATGGCACCCGAATTGATTTCGTAAAATCGATTTAATAAATTAATGATGGTAGATTTTCCTGCGCCAGTTGCACCAACAATAGCAATGGTTTGTCCGGCTTTTACTTCTAATGAAATGCCTTTAAGCACTTCTTCGTCTTTAATATAACTAAAATGCACTTTATCAAAAACAATATTTCCAGCAAAATGATTGGCTACTACAGTTCCGTTTTCTTGAATTTCTTCATCGGTATCCAAAATATCAAAAACCCGATTGGCTGCAATCATTCCCATTTGCATTTCGTTGAATTTATCTGCAATTTGGCGCAACGGATTGAACAGCATCCCAATAAACATAGTATATGCCGTCATCTGACCAATGGTGGTAAATGGATTCCCATTTAATATTTGAAATCCACCATAAATTACAATAACTCCTAAGGTTATAGAAGAAATAATATCGGCAATTGGAAAGAAAATGGAGTTGTATAAAATAGTTTTAATCCAAGCCACATTGTGCTTTTGATTGATTTCTTTAAACTTTTCAAATTCAATTTTTTCTCTATTAAAAAGTTGCACGATTTTCATTCCCGTAACTCGTTCTTGCACGAAAGTATTTAAATTGGCAACTTGATTTCGAACTTCCTCAAAAGCAACCTGCATTTTCCGTTGAAAAATTCGAGTGATATAAACTAATATTGGCATGGCCAAAATAACTATAATAGTTAAATGCCAATTCATATAAAACATAACTAGTAAGCAAACGAACATTTTCATTAAATCACTCATTATCATGAATAATCCCTGACTGAAAATGCGGGCGATTTGTTCAATATCCGAAACCGAACGAGTAACCAATTGCCCAACCGGAGCAGTATCAAAATACTTCATCCGAAAGGAAAGCATGTGTTGGAACAATTTAGTTCGAATGTCTTTCACGATATCTTGCCCAAGCCAGTTGGCCCATAGCACGAAATAATATTGCGATAGTCCTTCCATTAACAAGGCAATTCCCATAATTACAGCATAGACTAATAACCCCGATTTGTTTCCGGGTTTTATAAAAGTGTCCACTGTAATTTGAAGAAATAGTGGGCGCAACGCAGCAAAAAGCGACAACAAAACCGCAAAACAAATCACACCTCGAAACCTAAAAGTATAAGGCTTAGTGTATTTTAAGATGCGTTTAAATAAATTTATGTCGAATGCTTTTGATTTCATTTCTAATATGGATGTCTTTTTGGGTTTTAGGTCTTAATTCTTAATACTTAAATCTTAATACTTTTTTCTAAAAACGGATACTCCACTTTAGTCAAATACAATCCGTGTGCTGGAACCGAAAATCCTGCTTTATTACGGTCTTTACCTTCAATAATGGTGGTAAAGTCTTGCAAAGTTACTTTTTCCAAACCTATGTTTACCATCGTTCCAACAATTGCACGTACCATATTTCGTAAAAAACGATCGGCCGAAATTGTAAAAACCAATCGATTTTCTATTTGTTGCCAATGTACCTCGTATATTTTGCAATTAAAGGTATTCACATCGGTATGTACTTTGGAAAAACACTCAAAATCAATATGATTAAAAAGTATTTTACAAGCCTCATTCATCAAATCGATATTTAAGGAATTAAGATAATACCAAGAGTCGTCACTTTCAAAAGCGTCTTTGGTGGTGTGAATGTGGTATTCGTAGGTGCGCTTAGTAGCGTCAAATCGTGCATGGGCATCTTCGTGAACCATATGAATGTTTAATACTGCAATATCTTTTGGTAAAAACGAATTGAGTTTATGAATGTAATACGGAACATCCATTACCTCATCCAAATCAAAATGCGCAAACATTTTTTTGGCATGCACTCCAGCATCGGTTCGGCCTGCTCCAACCAAATCGATTTCTTTTTTGAAAATAATAGAAAGTGCTTTGTTCAAAGTTTCCTGCACAGAAGTAGCATTAGGCTGGTATTGCCATCCGTGGTAGTGGGTTCCTTTGTAAGCAAATTCTAGAAAGTATCTCAAGTTCAGTGTTCAGTGTTCAAAGAGCAGTGTTCAGTATTTTAATACTGAAAAAAGTATTCGATGAACAAGTTATTAACGGCAAATTTACAAAGATTTTAATAGATTAAAGATTTAAAGTTTTGATAAATAATTAACTTTGCAACATATGTATTTAACAAAACTTAAAACGAAGTTTTAAAATTAGTGGAATATATAGATTCCTTATTTGTGTAAATTAGTGCAATTCGTGTAAAAAAACTTAGTGCCTTTGCGGCAAACAATATGAAGAAAATCCTTTTACTTTCCGATACCCACAGTCATATAGACGATGTTATATTAAAATATGTAAACCAAGCCGATGAGGTATGGCATGCTGGGGATATTGGCGATTTATTGGTTACCGATACCATAAAAAAATTAAAACCACTTCGAGCAGTTTACGGAAACATCGATGACGATAAAGCCCGAATGGAATTCCCTTTAAACAATCGTTTTATGTGCGAGGGAGTTGATGTTTGGATTACCCACATTGGCGGTTATCCCGGAAAATACAACCAAGCTGTTCGAGAGGAACTGCGAAACAATCCACCTAAATTATTCATCTGCGGACATTCGCACATATTAAAGGTGCAGTTTGATAAAAGTTTGAATTTACTCCACATGAATCCGGGTGCCTGCGGAATTTATGGTTTTCACCAAATAAGAACCATGCTTCGTTTTGAAATTGATGGCGATAAGATTCAGAAACTAGAAGTAGTCGAGATTGGGAAGAAGTAGGAAGTGCTCAGTGCTCAGTCATCAGAGTGCTCAGTGCTCAGTGTTCAGTTTTCAGTTTTCAGTTTTCAAAATATCCCTTTGCGCAACTTCGTGTTTCCTTTGTGAGCCTTTGTGAAACACTAAACTTGATTAAACAAAAAAATCCCAAACTTTCGTTCGGGATTTTCTTCGCACTAATAAACTAAGTTTATAGGTTTATCTCAATCGATCCACAGATTTTACGAGATCTTCATCCTTCTTAATAGCCTTGTTGGCCAAGACTAGAAAAACGATAGAAAAGATAGGTAGAAACATCCCAATACCCTTCTCAGAAACTGCAAGAGTCCCTCCGGATAGATTTAGGGAACGATAAACAAACAATCCTAATAAAATTAAATTTAATATCATATTCAATCTGTTCAATACAAATTGTTGTTGTCTTTTTTTAAACGTAATAATACTAATTACCGCTAGAGTAGTACTTAAACCAAACAAAATTTGATACCCAACAGTGCCCATAAAATAATATTCTTTACCATCAGTCATTTTCCATAAAGGAAAAACAAACGGAAGAATTCCGGCAAGTATAAATACCAAAGTTAAATAGATTGTTTGTATTCGTTGTAACATTATTACTTATTTATAGCACAAAAATATATTATCTTTTTTAAAAAAACTATTGCTTGAATGAAAAAAATTCGTATTATTGCAGTAGAAATCCGTAAGTACTTCAATAACACGGATGTTTCACCCAAAAAAATTTACCCCAAATTTGTATTGTCACTCAATTACCAAAAAATTTATATAAACATTTATGTTTGATAGTTCTGCATTAAAAGGAATGAAGTTAACCGAACTTCAAGAAATTGCCAAGTTGGCAAAAACCATAAAATTTAACGGCGTAAAAAAAGATGCGCTTATTGACCAAATTTTAGCCCACCAAGAAGCATCCGCTAAGGAAACTCCTGTTGAAAAAGTGGCTGCGCCCAAAGAAGAGAAATTAAAAAGAGCGCGTATTGCTCCAGATAATGGCCCTAAAATTGGAAAAAGTTCGAATGATTTATTTTCAAATGAATCCGAAAAAGTAGCTCCTCAAGAAGAAGAACTTCCTGCAAAAGCAGAAAAATTCGAAAAGAAGCCAAAGTTCATTAAGCCGAACAAAGCCATATCGGATGAGTCAATTTTGGATGAAGATCCAAATCAAGAAGAAACTTCTACTCAAGATCCAAACCAAGAACCTTCTGCCGAAAACGGAGAACCTGCTGAAATAGCTCCTGCTAAACCGCAAAATCCGAATCAAAAGCATAAAAATCCGAATCAGAATCCCAACCAAAACCCAAACCAGAATCCCAATCAAAACCCGAATTTTAAGGCTAAAAAAAGCCCGAATTTTAGAGATTCCGATTATGAGTTTGACGGAATTATAGAAAGCGAAGGCGTTCTAGAAATGATGCCTGATGGTTACGGATTTTTACGTTCTTCCGATTATAATTATTTAGCATCCCCAGACGATATTTATTTATCTACTTCCCAAATTCGTTTGTTCGGATTAAAAACCGGAGATACCGTAAAAGGAGTAGTGCGCCCTCCTAAAGAAGGCGAAAAATTCTTCCCTTTAGTTAGAGTTTTAAAAATAAATGGACACGATCCGCAAGTGGTTCGCGACCGAGTTTCTTTTGAACATTTAACCCCAATTTTTCCACAAGAAAAATTCAATATAGCCGACAAACAAGCCAGTGTTTCTACTCGAATCATCGATTTGTTTTCTCCGATCGGAAAAGGACAACGTGGTATGATTGTAGCACAACCAAAAACCGGTAAAACAATGTTGCTTAAAGACATTGCCAACGCCATTGCTGCCAACCATCCCGAAGTATATTTAATAGTTTTACTTATTGACGAACGTCCAGAAGAGGTTACCGACATGCAACGCAGTGTGCGTGGCGAAGTAATTGCTTCCACCTTTGATAGAGAGCCGCAAGAACACGTAAAAATCGCCAACATAGTCCTTGAAAAAGCAAAACGTTTGGTCGAATGTGGTCACGATGTAGTCATACTTTTAGACTCCATTACCCGTTTGGCAAGAGCCTACAACACCGTGCAACCCGCCTCAGGTAAGGTCTTGAGTGGTGGTGTTGATGCCAATGCCCTACAAAAACCAAAACGTTTCTTCGGAGCCGCGCGTAATGTAGAAAACGGTGGTTCGTTAAGTATCATCGCAACCGCACTTACCGAAACAGGTTCTAAAATGGACGAAGTTATCTTCGAAGAATTTAAAGGAACTGGTAATATGGAGTTACAATTAGATAGAAAAATTGCCAACCGAAGAATCTTCCCAGCAATTGATTTAACTTCATCTAGTACTCGAAGAGACGACTTATTGCTAGACGAAAAAACCCTACAAAGAATGTGGATTCTAAGAAAATTCTTAGCCGACATGAACCCAGTAGAAGCCATGTCTATCATCAACGATAAAATCAAAAAAACCAGAACCAACGACGAATTTCTGATTTCTATGAACGATTAGAAGCGAATAGTTTGCGCATTACCGTAAACGTCTTTCCCGCTATCCATTACAACAAAAAAATGCTTCCCAACACGGGAAGCATTTTTTGTTTTCATTGCTATCGGGGCTAGATAGGTTATGTCTTTTGTGAAAATAGTTTTTCGAAATTTCATTTTATCCAAAAAATAATTGGTTGAATTATAAATAATATTAAAATAATATTTGTAGGAAAAATATTATATATTTGATAAATTTAATTCACAAATAGAATATCTAAATATTTACAATAATGAATGTTTTTTTGAGATTTTGTAAGTACTCATTTGGATAAATAGAAAATAGAAAGATAGATGAGAAACCCTAAATGGCATAGAGATGAAATTATTTTAGCACTAGATTTATATTATGACAAAGATCTTGGTTCAATGGATTCTGGAAATCATAAAATAATTGCGCTTTCTGAACTTTTAAATAGGTTACCCATTTTTAATCATAAACCAGACCAACAAACATTTCGAAATCCTAATGGAGTAACACTAAAACTTTCAAATTTTAAAGCATTGGATCCAAATTATCCAGGAAAGGGAATGGAAGCATTCAGTAAACTTGATAAAGAGGTTTTTGAAGAGTTTAGCATTGATAAAATCCTTCTTCATCAAATTGCTAATGAAATTAAAGAAATATCGGATAGTCCTGAACTTTTAAATAAAGTTTCTAAAATTGAAAATGATGAAACAAGTGAAACCGATAGTGTTAAGGAAGGTCAGGTATTATATAAACTTCATAAAGTACGAGAGAGGGATAGAAAAATTATAGAAGCAAAAAAGAAAAAAGTATTAAAAGAAACTAATGAACTTAAATGCGAAGCATGTGATTTTAATTTTGAAAACGCATATGGACCAATAGGGAAAGGCTTTATTGAGTGTCACCATTTAACTCCTTTGTCAAATTTTCAGGTTAATAAGGAAACTAAACTTGAGGACCTTGCTTTACTTTGCTCAAATTGCCATAGAATGATACATAAAGACTTATCTATAAAAACAATTAAAGAATTCAAATCAAAATTGAATTTATGTTAACCCCGACAGGGAATTTTTAATCCATGCCCACAAAGAAATTAAAAATAAAGCCAAATCCATAATAGACTAGGGTATAATTAATTTTGAACTAACTATAAAACAGCAACTTTTTCTTTATTCAAAAAGTATTCTTGTGGAGTAAAACCAGTATTTATTTTGAAGCTTGTATAAAATGGGCTATAGGATGAGAAACCAATATCCTTTGCTAAAGATTCAATGGTGTTAGATTTTAAATATCCTTCTTCTATTAACTTAATTGCTTCATTTATGCGAACAGCTTTTTTATAATTGGTAAAAGAAAGAGTACAATGGTGTTTGAATAAAAATGCTAAATGGCTTTTTGGAACGGACAGAAAATTTGACAAATCTATTAAACTGAAATCAGGATTTTTGTAATTTTTATAAGAAAAATCTATGGATTCAATCTCTGAAATATAGTTGTCTAAATTTTGAAAAACAATTTCACTCAAATTATTTTCTTGAACATTTGCAAGATTTAAAGCCAATTTCTTAATCCAAATATTTGTAATCACTGTATTTTTTTTATTTACATCCGTTAACCTATTTGTTAAAAAGGTATAACCATATAATATTTCAGGAGTCATTAATACTTTTATAAATACTGTGGATGCAATAATAGATGATATTATTAAAAATATTTCTGAATGTTGAAAATTAACATTTAATTCATAAATTACAAATTCAATTAATGTGCGAATAAAAATAAAAACCATACAAATAAATAAAAATAGCATCCAATTTCTTAATATAGTATGCTGTTTATTTGTAATAGTTATATTGTTAGTATCACGGCAAAATTTATTTTCCAATATTAAATAACTCATTACTAAATAATAAAAGAAATAAATTATAAATAATCCGACACAAAATTTAATTGAAATTTTTAATACTCCTTGGTATATTAATAAGGTTAAAACATACAAGAAAAAAAATGCGAAGAAATGTAAAAAGTCTTTAAATAGTGACCTTTTCTTTTTCTTAACTAATTCTTCAAAATAAAGATATAGCAGAATAATTATTAATAATCCTGGTAGATTTGTAATTATATCAAAGTTGCTACAATACTCAGAAAAGAAAATATCTCTTATACCTAGTAAAAAAAATTTTACGGTTATCAAGAAAAAAGACATTATTAGGTACTTGTTTAAAAAACCATTGTTTTTTGCTCTTGACATCAACAATAGTAACGTTACAAAACCAATACTACTAGTAAATAAAAAAAGTATTTTAAACATACTATACGGGGTTGGAGTTTAAATTCTAATGCAAATTTATGCTAACCGAACTTTCACTTTAAGGTTTAAAAAAAAAAGGTAATGTTAAAAAGCAAAAAGAAGTCGTTAAAAAGTATAAAAAGAACTTTTATATTTTTAAAAAAATCAATATTGTTGTTAAATCTTAAAAAAACTAATTATTAATTACAAATTAAAAGTCCTGATATTGTTTGTAAAAAAAAACAAAATAATTTTGAAAAATTAATTTTCTAAAAAAAAATAGAATTGCTATTTTTTAGATTAAATAAAAACAATGATTTTAACAATATATTAATGAAAACGATAACTAGCATAATCATAAAAAAACACATTTTAAGTATTAATAAACAGGAATCTTTGGTTTTACTTAATTTAGATAATACTCTCAGAGAGTTAGCTCCAATAAAATCTGATTTCAGTATTATTCATCTTGCTTCTTTAATAGATTATCCAACTGAAAAGATTTCTAAATTACTTAAAAAAGCATATGGAAAAAACTTCAATCAAATAGTTAACTTATATAGACTAGAATACATGGAAAAATTAATATTTCAAGAAGTATTTAGTAAGAAAAAAATTAATATATCAGAATTAATAAAACAATCCGGTTTTAAATCTAGAAACTCTTATTATGTCACTTTAAAAGCAAGCAGGGAATTAAAACTAAATACTCTCTAAGAAAATCTACGCTTTTGGATTTTCAATCCGTGCACTTCAAGAAATTAAAAAAAGCCACATATAAACAATGTGACCTTTTTATTAAATAGCGATAACAACCAATGTAAATTCTGTTTTTATCCTAAAAGAATATCTATTTAATTTAGACTACGTTCTTAAAAAAAATAGTTTTCTTAAATATTATGGCTGTTTTCCGGCTTATCGTCTTCCACATTAAGCATTTCCCAAAGTTTGTCTTTTAACTCGGTTAATCCTTGTTGTGCAACCGAGGAAATAAACATATAAGGAGTTCCTTTAAAATCAACATCCAATTGTTGTTTCATTTCGGCTTTTAATTCGTCGTCAAGCATATCGCATTTCGATATTACCACCAATCGGTCTTTATCTAGCATTTCGGGATTGTAACGACGTAATTCATCCAAAAGGATGTCGTATTCTTTTTTGATATTATCGGCATCGGCAGGAACTAAAAACAACAAGGTAGAGTTTCTTTCAATGTGACGAAGAAAATAATGTCCAAGTCCTTTTCCTTCGGCTGCACCTTCAATAATTCCTGGTATATCGGCAATTACAAACGATTGGAATTCACGGTAGGCTACAATTCCTAAATTTGGTTTTAGAGTTGTAAAAGCATAATCGGCAATTTTTGGTTTTGCAGAAGTTAAAACTGAAAGCAACGTAGATTTTCCTGCATTTGGAAATCCTACTAAACCTACATCGGCAAGAACTTTAAGTTCTAAAATAACGTCCAATTCTTGTGATGGTAAACCTGGTTGGGAATATCTTGGCGTTTGGTTAGTAGAACTTCTAAAATTCCAGTTTCCTAATCCGCCTTTTCCTCCTTGAGCAAGAATTCTAACCTCATCGTGTTCGGTGATTTCAAACAAGATTTCTCCTGTTTCAATATCTCTAACCACGGTACCAAGAGGCACTTCTACAAATTTATCTTCTCCGTCGTGACCGGTACTTCTGGAACTTCCTCCATCGCCACCATGACCACCACGCATGTGTTTTACAAATTTTAAATGGAATAAAGTCCAAAGACTTTTGTTTCCTTTTAAATAAACATGACCTCCACGACCACCATCACCACCATCGGGACCACCTTTTTCAATAAATTTTTCTCTATGCAAATGCGTAGATCCTTTACCTCCTCTACCGGAAGTAACATATATTTTTACGTAGTCTACAAAATTTCCTTCTGTCATTTTATTTAGTGTTCAGTCATCAGCGTTCAGTGTTCCGTTATTTAGATTATCTAAAACATACTACCAAAACTAACAACAATTTAATTTATCAATGAACACTGCTAAGTAATCAGTAGAAACTGAATACTGAACATTGAACACTGAATACTTTTTTATTCTTTATATGCTTTTATTAATACTTTATCAATTTTAGCGCCATCCATTTTTTGGGCTTCAAATTCTAGTTTGTTCCAAATTAATTTTTCTCCTTGCTTTGGAATGGAACCCAATTCGGTAATGAAAAATCCGCTGACGGTAGTTACTTCATAATCGTTGGTTAAATCATCCATATCGAAAAACATTAGGAAATCGTGCAACGAATACTGGCCATCTACCAACCAAGATCCATCCTCATTAGCAACTAATTTATATTCGTCGTCGTCAAAATCGGAAGCATCTCCAACCAAGGCTTCAAGAATATCATCTAAAGTAATTATTCCTTGAAAAACGGCATGTTCATCAACAATAAAAGCATAATGTATTCTTGTTTTTTTGAAGTTTTCTAATGCTTTATAAACCGAAGTTTGCTCAATTAAATAGGCAGGCTCTTTGGCAATATCTCTTAAATTAAAATCTCCTTTATCAAAATTGGTAAACAAATCTTTAAGCGAAACTACTCCAATAATATCATCTAAACTTTCTCCACAAACCGGAAAAACGGAATGTAATTCGTCTAAAACTTTCTCTTTTATTTCCGCTAGAGAATCATCAACAGATAAATACACGATATTAGATCGGTGTGTCATTAGGGAATTAATCTTTCTATCGCCAATATGAAAAACTCGTTCAACAATTTCTTGCTCAATTTCTTGTACCTCACCTACTTCGGCACCTTCTTTAATAATAGCTTTAATTTCTTCTTCCGTTACTTTTCCGTCGGCAGTGGGTTTTATGTTGAATAATTTCAACAGCGCATCAGTAGAAATCGTTAGCAACCAAATGAAAGGAGCAGTTAACTGCGAAATGATTTTCATTGGAACCGCCATTCCTTTAGCAATGGTTTCTGGGTAATTCAATCCAATTCGTTTTGGTAATAATTCACCTAAAACTAAGGAGAAAAAAGTTAAGATTACAACTACAATTCCGACTGCAAAAGAATGTGCATAAGGTTTGAATATTTCAAAACTTGAGACAAACATTTGTACATCTGTGGTTATTTTATCTCCCGAATAAATTCCGGTTAATATACTAATTAGGGTAATTCCTATTTGAACTGTTGAAAGTAGTTTGTTAGGAGAATTAACTAAATCCAATGCCACTTTTGCATTGGTGTTTCCTTTTTTTGCAGCAGTTTCTAAACGACTTTTTCTTGCCGAAATCAAAGCGATTTCCGACATCGAGAAAATGCCGTTAAGCAAAATTAAAAAAAGTATTATTAAAAGCTCCATAATATAAAATTACAAAAAAAAGAGCCTGAATCCCGAGTTCCGGAAATTGCTCTTTTTCTGTATGCAAATATCGAAAAAAAAATTGAATGCTCGAAATTTATATTAGACTCCTTATTTCACTATAAATTATCGAAAACAAAGTTCAATCTTTCATTAACTTCTGCTATGGTTCCGATGCCGTTTACAGCATGAAATTTACCTTGCCCTTTGTAATAATCCATTAAAGGCGCGGTTTTTTCATTGTATTCTTGGTAGCGGTTTCTGATTTTTTCTTCGTCTTGATCGTCTGGTCTTCCAGAAGTTTTTCCTCTTTCTAATAATCGGGCAACCAAAACAGAATCATCGGCATCTAGCGCTACTGTTGCGGTAACACTTTGTCCTTTGGAATCTAAAAATTGATCTAACGCTGCTGCTTGAGCCAATGTTCTTGGAAAACCATCAAACAAAAACCCTGCTGAATGTGGGTTTTTATCCACTTCGCTTTGCAACATTTGAATGGTTACTTCATCAGGAACCAAGTCGCCTTTATCCATAAAGGTTTTGGCTAATTTTCCTAAATCGGTGTCGTTTTTAATATTGAATCTGAAAATATCTCCAGTAGAAAGATGGGTTAAATTGTATTTTTCTTTTAAAAATTCTGCTTGTGTGCCTTTTCCTGCACCTGGTTTTCCGAAAAGAACGATGTTAATCATAATGTAGTTATTTAAATTCCAAATTTTTAAACTCCAAATTCCAAATTTGGAAAGTCTTAATTCTTAATACTCTAATCTTAATACTTATAGTGCTAATTGGTAAACATCGGCTAAATTTCTTCCTAATCCGTCGTAGTCTAAACCAAATCCAACGATGAATTTATTTGGAATTCGAATTCCGATGTAATCAATTTTGATGTCTTTTTTGTAAGCTTCTGGTTTAAAGAAAAGCGTTGCAATTTTAAGATGTTTTACCTTTTTCTCTTTGAAAATTGCTTTCAATTCTTCAATAGTATTTCCAGTATCTACAATATCCTCAACAATAACAACGGTTCTTCCTTCTAGATTTTCGTTTATTCCTATAAGTTGTTTTACAGTATTAGTAGATTCTGTTCCTTCGTAAGAAGCTAATTTCATGAAACTCACTTCACACATTCCTCGATAATGCTTCATCAAATCCGACAAAACCATAAAAGAACCATTAAGAATTCCTACAAAAACAGGGATTTCGTCAAAGAAATCGTCGTCCATTTGTTTGGCCATATTTGCAATTGCAAAATCAATTTCTTCCGAAGAAATAAAAGGCACAAAAGATTTATCGTGAAGGTGTATCATTTTTTATTAATTTTGAATAAGATGCAAATTTAAAGAAGTAAAAACTATTACGTTGCAAGTATTTCTGTTTTTTTGCTAATTTGGTATATTTCAAAATGAATAAGTTAATTCTATGAGAGAATTATTCGACCTTGATTTTTTTTGAAGTGGAAGAAATTTTGAAAAATTTGAAATAATTTGTATATTTGAAAATCAAATAATTACGCTTATAATTATGACAATTCAAGAAAAAAAACAGGCCATAATAGAAAAAGTTACCAATTCTAATTCTGATGAATTTATTACTTTGTTGTATTACAACATGAATAAAGAAATAAAATGGGACGAAACCGATGAAGGTAAAAACCTGATAAATATCCTTTTAGAAAAGTCCCAACAAGAGGCTCGGGAAGGGAAAACGTCCTCATTTGAAAATGTTTTAAATGATGTAAAAGAAAAATATGGTTTAAAATGATTAGAATTGAAATATCAGATTTAGCGAAAATCACATTTCAAGAAGTTTCAGCATTTATATATTTTTTATGGAGCAAAAAAGTACTTCAAGATTTTGTGGATATTGTTTCAAACACTAAAAATCTATTACTAACAAATCCTTATTTAGGAAAACCATATTCCAAAAACATTCGCAAAATTATTCTTCATAAAAACGCTTCAATGTACTATGAATATGATGAAGAAAACAAAATCATTACGATCCTACTTTTCAATGACAATCGCCAAAACCCAGAAAGTTATTTGAAATTAATTTAATTATTACGTACATTTGTGGAAACTATACGTATATGAATACTAAACTCACCTTATCGTTAGAAAAAGAAGTCATAGAAAAAGCAAAAATCTATGCTAAAGGAACTGGCAGAAGTTTATCTGAAATGGTAGAAAATTACTTTAAAAGTTTGGTTGCAAAACCAAACAATGACGAGGATGAAATTGATCCTAGATTAAAAAAATTAATTGGCATTGTAAAACTACCCCCAGATTTTGATCTCAAAAAAGCAAAAGAGGAATATTACAATGAAAAATATGGAATATGAAAAATGTTTTTATTGACACCAATATATTAATGGATATTTTTGCAGATAGACATCCTTTTATTAAAAGTTCTCTAAAAATTTATAATCTAGGAATAAAAAGAAAAATTAAACTCTTTACAACATCAAATACTATTACAACACTACATTATTTATTAAAAAAGACAATTTCTGAAGAGAAAACTAGAATGGCAATTGAGCATGTTCTTGAAAATACTACTATTATTTCTGTCGATGTTAATATCATTAAAAAAAGCCTAAAATCGAATCATAAGGATTTTGAAGATGCTATTCAAATTGTTTCTGCGCAATCTATTCACAACATGGATTGCATTATTACAAGAGATTTGAAAGACTATAAACATGCCGAAATAAAGGTATTAACTCCAGATGATTTTTTAAATACATTAAACTAAATAACTACAACAACACAACAATGAATTATTTCTCTTCCGATTTTAAACTAGGAATACTCGGCGGCGGACAATTAGGCAAAATGCTATTGGCCGAAACTCGAAAATTTGATATTCAAACTTATATTTTAGATCCGAGCAAAGAAGCGCCTAGTCAATTTGGAGCAACTCAGTTTTTTATTGGCGATTTAATGGATTTCGATGCCGTTTATCAATTTGGTAAAAAAGTAAAACTATTAACCATTGAAATTGAAAATGTAAATCTTGATGCTTTAGATAAACTAGAAGCCGAAGGTTTACCTGTATTTCCTTCTCCAAAAACCTTGCGATTAATTCAGAATAAAGGAATCCAAAAAGATTTTTATATTGCAAATAACATTCCAACATCCTCTTTTGAAAAATTTGAAAATTTAGAAAATTTAAAATCTAACTTTCAAAATCTAAAATTGCCTTTCGTATGGAAATGCACGCAATTTGGATACGATGGAACTGGTGTAAAAGTAGTACGAACTGCTTCCGATTTGGAAAATCTTCCCAATGTGGAATGTATTGCAGAGGAAATGATTCCGTTTCAAAACGAACTAGCAGTTATTGTTGCACGCTCTGCATCGGGGGAAGTAAAGACCTATCCAGTTGTAGAGATGGAGTTCCACCCCGAAGCCAACCAAGTAGAATATGTACTTTGTCCTGCCCGAATTAGTGCTGCCGTTGCCCAAAAAGCACAAGAAATCGCCTTACAAGTTTCAACAGCCTTCAACCATGTCGGTCTTTTGGCTGTAGAAATGTTTCAAACCCAAGACGATGAAATTTTGGTTAATGAAGTTGCACCAAGACCACACAATTCAGGACATCACACCATTGAAGCAAGTTACACCTCGCAATTTGAAAACCATTTACGAGCCATTTTAAACCTTCCTTTAGGAAATACTGCTAGCAAAGTTGCCGGAATTATGGTAAATTTGGTGGGTGAAGAAGGACATTCCGGACCTGTTATTTATAAAAATATTGAAAAAATAATGGCAATTGATGGCGTAACGCCTCACATTTACGGCAAAAAAGAAACACGCCCTTTTAGAAAAATGGGACACGTTACCATTGTAAATGAAGATATGACAGAAGCAAGAAAAATCGCTGAAGAAGTTAAGAATAGTATAAGAGTGATAAGCCCCCCAACCCCCGAAGGGGGAGTTTAGACTCGTTAAAAATAAAAATAACTAAAACCCCTACTCACCCCTAGTAGGAATTCCCCCTTCGGGGGTTAGGGGGCTAATATGAAAGTAGCAATTATAATGGGTTCCATATCCGATATGCCCGTAATGCAAGAAGCAATCGAAATCCTAAAAGGATTTGATATTGAAATTGAAGTCGATATTGTTTCGGCACACAGAACGCCCGAAAAACTTTTTGATTTTAGTAAAAACGCCCACACTCGCGGTATCTCTGTAATTATTGCAGGTGCTGGTGGCGCTGCCCACTTACCAGGAATGGTCGCTTCTATGTCGCCATTGCCAGTGATTGGAGTTCCGGTAAAATCGAGCAATTCTATAGATGGTTGGGATTCGGTTTTGTCTATTTTGCAAATGCCAGGTGGTGTTCCCGTGGCAACGGTTGCGCTAAACGGAGCCAAAAATGCCGGAATTCTAGCCGCTCAAATCATCGGAACCTCCGATAAATGCGTGCTTGACAAGATCATTTTCTATAAAGAAAGCCTAAAAGAAGCCGTGAACAAAGCCGCTTCTGAATTGAAAAAATAATAAATAACTATGAATAACCATTCTCAAGTACGGACAGGTCGCGACCTGTCCCTACCATTCAATACAAAACACAATACTGCACCATTTTCACAAATAAAATTAGAAGATTATCAGCCTGCATTTATTGAAAACATTGCAAAGGCTAGAGCCGAAATTGATGCCATAACCAACAATTCTGAAGCACCTACATTTGAAAACACCATCGTTGCTTTAGATTTTTCTGGAGATGCTTTGGATCGACTTTCGTCTATATTCTTCAATTTAAATTCGGCAGAAACTTGTGACGAAATGCAAAAAATCGCACAAGAAGTTTCTCCTTTATTAACTGCATTCGGAAATGATATTTCGTTAAATGAAGATTTATTTAAACGAGTAAAGGAAGTGCACGATCAAAAAGAAAATCTGACTTTAACTACAGAACAAGCCACTTTATTAGACAAAAAATACAAAAGTTTTGCCCGAAATGGTGCCTTACTTCCCGAAGATAAAAAAGCAAAATTACGCGAAATCGACACCGAATTAGCCAAATTAAAATTAACTTATGGCGAAAACGTTTTGGCGGAAACCAACAACTATCAATTACATATTACCAACGAAGCCGATTTAAAAGGTTTGCCTGACGGCGCTAAAGAAATGGCGCGTTCCTTAGCAAAATCCAATGAATTAGAAGGTTGGATTTTTACCTTAGATTTTCCAAGTTATTTACCATTTGTAACCTATATCGACAACAGAGAATTGCGAAAAGAGATGGCAATTGCTGCGGGTAAAAAAGCATTTCAAGGAAACGAATTCGACAATAAAGAAATCGCTTTAAAAATTGCCAAATTGCGATCTGACCGCGCAAATTTATTAGGATATGCTACCCATTCGCATTTTGTTTTAGAAGAACGAATGGCACAAAATCCAGATAAAGTAAAATCGTTTCTAAAAGATTTACTTGAAAAAGCAAAACCAGCAGCCGAAAGAGAAATGGCGCAATTAACTGCTTTTGCAAAGGAGTTGGATAGCGTGGAACAATTAGAAAAATGGGATGGTTCGTATTATTCTGAAAAATTGAAACAAAAATTATTCAGTTTGGACGATGAATTATTGAAGCCCTATTTTAAATTAGAAAATGTTTTAAACGGCGCATTTACAATAGCCGAAAAATTATACGGAATCACCTTTAAAGAAGTTTTTGATATTGATAAATACCATGAAGAGGTTCAAACTTTTGAAGTATTAGACGAAGAAAAAAATCTCGTTGCTTTCTTCTACTCCGATTTTTTTCCAAGAAAAGGAAAACGAAATGGCGCTTGGATGACTTCCTATAAATCACAATCGGTAAAAAATGGCGTTAACGAAAGACCCCACGTTTCAATCGTTTGCAATTTCACTCCGCCAACAGAGACAAAGCCTTCGTTATTAACGTTTAACGAAGTAACCACCTTATTTCATGAATTTGGCCATGCGCTTCATGGTATGTTAGCCAATACAACCTATCCAAGTTTATCAGGAACTTCCGTGTATTGGGATTTTGTAGAATTACCAAGTCAGGTGATGGAAAACTGGTGCTACGAACCCGAAGCATTAGCATTGTTTGCCAAACATTATGAAACTGGCGAAATCATTCCACAGATGTATGTGGAGAAAATTAAAGAAAGTGCAAGTTTCTTAGAAGGAATGGCAACTCTACGCCAATTAAGTTTTGGAATTCTAGACATGGCTTTTCACAGCAACAATCCAAGTGAAATTACCGACATTAAAGCATTTGAAAAGCAAGCCATGGAAGGCACAACCCTATATCCCGACGTTGCTGAAAACTGCATGAGTGTTTCCTTCTCCCATATTTTTCAGGGCGGATATTCTTCTGGATATTATAGTTACAAATGGGCCGAAGTTTTGGATGCCGATGCCTTTGCATATTTTCAAGAAAAAGGAATTTTCAATAAAGAAGTGGCTACAAAATTCAAAGAAAATGTACTCTCCAAAGGTGGCACCGAATTGCCAATGGAATTATACAAACGTTTTAGAGGACACGAACCAAATGCTGACGCGTTGTTGAAACGTGCGGGATTGGTGTAGATTTTTTTTAGTCTACTAAGATCAATAAATACAAACCGAAGTTTTCGAACTTCGGTTTTTTTATTTTAAATACCAAAATGCAAAAAACCAAAAAATTGGCACACTTTCTACCCAAAATGAAGTGTAATATTTATTACGATGTATCGAAGAAAAGTGAATTGAAATTACAGTTACTAACCCAATTAATAAAGAAACTAACGAACTATTGGATTTCAAAAATTCTAATATTATAAAAGGAATAACCAATAAAATTCCGAATAACTTAGATTTATTAATTCCGAATTTTTGCGGAATTGTTTGCAACGAAATAGGATCAAAAGGACTATCAATTATTTCAAATGGAATTAATAAACTAGACAATAGTAATAACCTTTGAATCAAATTCACTTCATAATCTAGCAAGGGAAATTTTGTATTTGCAAATGGAATACAAACAGTTATGAAAGTAACCACTACACTAACAAAAAACAATTTCGCAAGCCCAAATTTTCTTAACAAAGGATATAATAAAACTAATAATCCAGAAAATAGAACATAAATCTGAATCGTGTTTTTTAAATTAATGAAAGTAAAAAACAATCCAATACAAGAAAAAACAGAAACCAAAAGAATGGAATAATATTTTGTTGAATGAAAGTTTCCTTTACGGAATACCTCCAAATATTTTAAAAAATTATATCCCAAAATTGTAGCAAAGAAAACACAAGCAGAAAAGAAAGGAATAGGATGCAATTTAGCCGTAATTTCTGTAGTTTTCACCAAACAAAAAACTGCAAAACCGACATGAATGGAAGATTGAATATAAAAATCAAGAAGCCTTTTCAGAAATTTCATAATACAAAAGTAAGCAATCTGTTAATAAACCCTCTATTTGGTTAACAAATTCTCATAACATTACCACTTGTTTAAGATAAAAATAGAAGTTTAATAATTACTTTTGTGTGCTTTAAATTTATATCCTAAAAATAAAGACAACACACAACAAACTTACCCTTATTTCTATTTAATGAAAACAGACGCATTTGCTTTACGCCATTTAGGTCCTCGTGAAAGTGACCTTCAAAATATGTTTAAAACCATTGGAGTTGAAACATTAGACCAATTAATTTCTGAAACTGTACCAAGCGCTATCCGTTTGAAAAAGGATTTAGATTTGGATGCACCAATGACCGAATACGAATATTTAACTCATATTCAGGAATTAGGAAAAAAGAATAAAGTTTTTAAATCGTATATAGGTTTAGGATACCACCCAACAATTATACCTGCTGTTATTCAGAGAAATATTTTTGAAAATCCAGGTTGGTACACGGCTTACACGCCCTACCAAGCAGAGATTGCTCAAGGTCGTTTGGAGGCTATTTTGAATTTTCAAACTACCATTATCGAATTAACAGGCATGCAAATAGCCAATGCTTCCCTTTTGGATGAAGGAACTTCTGCTGCAGAAGCAATGGCATTGTTGTTTGATGTTCGTTCTCGAGATCAAAAGAAAAATAATGTAGTTAAATTCTTCGTTTCTGAAGAAGTTTTACCACAAACTATTTCGGTTTTACAAACTCGTTCTACTCCAAAAGGAATTGAATTAGTTATTGGAAACCACGAAACTTTCGATTTTTCATCGGATTTCTTCGGTGCTATTTTACAATATCCAGGAAAACACGGTCAAGTAAACGATTATGCAGGATTTATTTCAAAAGCACATGCTGCCGAAATAAAAATTGCCGTTGCAGCTGATATTTTATCTTTAACAACCCTAACTCCTCCAGGAGAAATTGGTGCGGATGTTGTGGTTGGAACTACCCAACGTTTCGGAATTCCGATGGGTTATGGTGGGCCACATGCTGCCTATTTTGCAACCAAAGAAGAGTACAAACGTTCTATGCCAGGAAGAATTATCGGAGTAACGATTGACGTTAACGGTAATCGTGCTTTGCGTATGGCTTTAGGAACTCGTGAGCAACACATTAAACGTGAAAAAGCAACTTCCAATATTTGTACTGCTCAAGTTTTATTAGCCGTTATGGCTGGAATGTATGCGGTATATCATGGGCCAAAAGGCTTGAAATACATTGCAAATAAAGTTCATGCTTCGGCAGTTACTTTGGCAGATGCCTTGAATAAATTAGGTGTTTATCAAACGAATACTTCGTTTTTTGATACCCTTTTGGTAAAAGCAGATGCTACTAAAGTAAAAGCCGTAGCCGAAAAACATGAAGTTAATTTCTTTTATGTAGATAACGAAACCATCTCTATCTCTCTAAATGAAACCACTTCTTTAAAAGACTTAAATCAAATTGTTTCCCTATTTGCGGAAGCATTAAATAAAAATACTATTACAATTAGCGAATTAACTAATTCTACTAATTTCCCTTCTTCGTTAGCAAGAACTTCTACTTTTTTAACGCATGATGTTTTCAATAACCATCATTCGGAATCGCAATTGATGCGTTACATTAAAAGATTAGAACGCAAAGATTTATCCTTGAATCATTCGATGATTTCTTTAGGCTCTTGTACCATGAAATTAAATGCTGCTGCCGAAATGTTGCCTTTATCTATGGCAAACTGGAACAGCATGCACCCATTTGCACCTATCGAACAAGCAGAAGGATACCAAATAATGCTTAAAAAACTAGAACACCAACTAAATGTAGTTACTGGTTTTGCAGGTACTACTTTGCAACCAAACTCTGGTGCACAAGGAGAATACGCTGGCTTAATGACCATTCGTGCGTACCATTTATCCAGAGGAGACAATCACAGAAATATCTGTTTGATTCCATCTTCGGCACACGGAACCAATCCGGCTTCTGCTGCAATGGCAGGAATGACTATTATTGTTACTAAAACTACTCCCGAAGGAAATATTGATGTAGAAGACTTAAGAGCAAGAGCAATTGAACACAAAGATAATTTATCTGCATTAATGGTAACCTATCCATCAACTCACGGAGTCTTTGAAAGCACTATTATTGAAATCACAGATCTTATCCATGAAAACGGAGGTTTAGTTTACATGGATGGAGCCAACATGAATGCCCAAGTTGGTTTAACCAATCCAGCAACTATTGGTGCTGATGTTTGCCACTTAAATTTGCATAAAACGTTTGCCATCCCTCATGGGGGTGGAGGTCCAGGTGTGGGTCCTATTTGTGTAAACGAAAAATTAGTTCCATTTTTACCTACCAACCCTATTATCCCAACAGGAGGAAGTCAGGCAATTTCGGCAATTTCGGCTGCTCCCTACGGATCGGCTTTAGTATGTTTGATTTCTTATGGATATATCACCATGCTTGGTGCTGAAGGTTTGAAAAAAGCCACGCAATATGCTATTTTGAATGCCAATTATATGAAGGCTCGTTTGGAATCCAGTTACCCAGTTTTATATTCTGGAGAAATGGGAAGAGCGGCTCACGAAATGATTTTAGATTGCCGTGCTTTCAAACAACAAGGCGTTGAAGTTACCGATATCGCGAAACGATTGATGGATTATGGTTTCCATGCGCCAACCGTTTCATTCCCAGTTGCTGGAACCTTAATGATTGAACCTACAGAAAGCGAAGACGTTGCCGAGTTGGATCGTTTTTGCGATGCTATGATTTCGATTCGTAAAGAAATTGAAAAAGCAACAGCCGAAGACCACAATACGGTTTTACACAATGCGCCACATACACTAGCAATGCTTACAGCAGATACTTGGAATTTTCCATACACTCGGGAACAAGCAGCATTTCCATTAGAATATATTGCCGATAATAAATACTGGCCTAGCGTTCGTCGTGTAGACGATGCTTATGGCGATAGAAATTTAGTTTGCAGTTGCGCTCCAATTGAAGCGTATATGTAAATCGAGGTACGAGGATTTAAGTACGAGGTACAAGATAGAAAGGTTTCAAATGAAAATTTGAAGCCTTTTTTTTATTTGGGCAGCTATTCCGCCTTCCGTTCCCGCTTTTTTTTCTTGCTTCAAAAAAAGAAGCAAGAAAAAAAGAGCTCCACTCAAGTCGGGCTGCGGGCTTCAGTGCATAACCTAGAAATTTGGAAAACAACAAAGAAACAATTGAAATCAAAAGGTTTAAAAAGATTCATTTTAGAACCTTTTTTTATAGATCCTTTTTTTGAATTCAAATAATTAGTATTTTTGTGTAAAATTCAACCCTATGAAAACCTTAATTATTCACGCAGAAGCAGATAAAGTTCAAATAATTAAAGATTTTTTGAATTCTATTAAAGTGAAATTCGAAACCAAAACAACTTCAACTGAAGAAAGCCCTTACGATCTAGAGTTTGTTGCCAAAATTGAAAGAAGCAGACAACAACTAAAAGAAGGAAAAGGAAGAATCATCAAAATTGAAGATTTATGGAAATAAAATTGCTTGAAGATGCCGATGAAGATTTACTATTTTGGATAAAAACAGGAAATAAATCTATTCAAAAGAAAATCAACCAATTATTAAATTCAATTGAGAAAACTCCTTATTCTGGAATTGGAAAACCCGAAGCCTTAAAACATCATTTATCCGGTTTATGGAGCAGACGCATCAATTCAGAACACCGATTAGTTTATGAAATTGATGAAAATCAAAATCTCATTATAGTCCACTCTTTAAAAGGACATTATTAAAAGGTTTCAAATATTAATTTTGCAGCCTTTTTTTTAGGCATACTTTTTTTGAATTCAAATAATTAGTATTTTTGTGTAAAATACCATCCTATGAAAACCTTAATTATTCACGCAGAGGCAGATAAAGTTCAAATAATTAAAGATTTTTTGAATTCTATTAAAGTGAAATTCGAAACCAAAACAACTTCAACTGAAGAAAGTCCTTACGATCCTGAGTTTGTTGCCAAAATCAGAAAAAGTGAAGAAGACTATAAAAATGGTAAAGTGCATCGAATTCCACTTAATGATATATGGAAATAGTATTAACCGAAAGAGCCAATATAGATTTATTGTTTTTCAAAAAGACAAACAATCAATTAGTTTTAAAAAAAATTAGGCAGTTATTTGAATCCATGCTTTTGACTCCATCTTTTGGAATTGGAAAACCAGAAAAATTAAAATATGATTTATCTGGAAAATGGAGCAGGCGCATCAATTCAGAACATCGATTAGTTTATGAAATTGATGAAAATCAAAATCTCATTATAGTCCATTCTTTAAAAGGACATTATTAAAAGGTTCAAATATTAATTTTGAAACCTATCCTTTTATATAAAAAATGATAAAAATCAAGTTATTAAACTTCTAATAAAGTAACTTTGCAAAATCATTTTTCAACATTATGAACGACATACAAACCCAAGAAGATTTATATAAAGTTGTAGACGATTTCTACCAAAAACTCTTAGCCGATGATGCTATTAGTTATATTTTTACAGATGTGGTAAAAGTGAAATTGGAAGAACATTTGCCGATCTTAGTAACGTTTTGGTCGCAATCAATTTTAGGAACTGGAGGTTACTATAATAATCTTACACAAATTCATTTAGACTTAAATACTAAATCCTATTTGTCTAAAGAACTTTTTGAAATATGGCTCAACCATTTTGAAACAGCAATAAATGAAAATTTTCAGGGAATCAATTGTGAACGAATGAAAAACCAAGCGCATAATTTATCATCCATTATGCAAATCAAAATTGCAAAAGAAAAAGAGGAAAAATTATAATATTACTAATTTAGTAATGCAATTATTACAAATTCCATAATTAAGAAATATTTTTAAACTCAATATACAATTTTTAAATAATTTTTAATAAATTCGTATAGTAATTATATTAAAATGAATATAAAAATAACTGGTTCTGGAAGTTATATTCCAACTGTAACTGTAACAAATAAAGACTTTTCGAATCATGTTTTTTTAAACGAAGATGGTTCTAATTTTGCACTTCCAAATGAGGTTATTACAGAAAAATTCTACGGGATTACTGGCATTGAGGAGCGAAAATACGTTACTAATGATTTAACTACTTCCGACATTGGTTATATCGCTGCCAAAAAAGCAATAGAAGACGCTAAAATAGATCCAGAAACATTAGATTATATAATCTTTGCTCATAATTTTGGAAACGTAAAAAAGGGTACAATTCAAACCGATTTACTTCCTAGTTTGTCTAGTAGAGTGAAGCATAGTTTACGAATTAAAAATCCAAAATGTGTTGCTTACGACATGCTTTTTGGCTGTCCAGGTTGGGTGGAAGGTGTGATTCAAGCACAAGCCTATATTAAGGCTGGTATGGCTAAAAAGTGTTTGGTGATTGGAGCCGAAACTTTGTCTCGCGTTGTTGATCCGCACGATAGAGATTCTATGATTTATTCGGATGGCGCTGGAGCAACTATTATTGAAGCAACCGATGACGAAGGCGGGATTTTAGCCCACGAAACTGCTACATTTACTTATGACGAGGCCTATTTTTTATTCTTCGGAAAATCATTTAATAACGATCACAATCCGGATGTTCGCTACCTTAAAATGCACGGCAGAAAAATCTACGAATTTGCTTTAGTTAACGTTCCAAAAGCAATGAAAGAATGTCTAGACAATAGTGGTGTTGACATTAGCCAATTGAAAAAAATTCTTATTCATCAGGCCAATGAAAAAATGGACGAAGCCATTGTGCAACGTTTCTATAAACTTTACGACCAAAAAATGCCTGAAGGAATTATGCCAATGAGCATTCACGAATTAGGAAACTCTAGTGTTGCAACGGTTCCAACTCTTTACGATTCTTTAGTTAAAGGTAAAATAAAAGACCAATCTATCAACAAAGGAGATGTTATTTTGTTTGCTTCTGTAGGGTCTGGAATGAATGTTAATGCCATCGTTTATAAAATGTAAGAAAAGGTACGAAGTACAAATTACGAGGTACGAAATAATAGTAATTTTTGTTTAAAGTTTAAAGGCCAAAGTTTCAGGTTAAATTACTAAATTTACAGACTGTTTTCAACTTGAAACATTAAACTTGAAACAATTTCAATAATGTACGAAAAAACATTTCCAAATAAAAGATTCAAACACACTTTAGAATTTTTACAAAAACACGTTTCTACTTCTGAAACGATATTCGATTTAGGAGTTCCTAATCCATTTTCCAAAATCATGGAAGAAAATGGATATACTGTAAAAAATACTACTGGAGAAGATCTAGACAACAATCCAACTGCATTACAAACGGAAGATTATTCGGTTTTTACTGCATTTGAAATATTCGAACATTTATTAAATCCGTATACCATTTTACAAAATGTAAAATGCGATAAGTTATTAATTTCAATTCCGTTGCGTTTATGGTTTTCACCTGCTTATCGCAGCAAAACCGATATGTGGGATAGACATTACCATGAATTTGAAGATTGGCAATTGGATTGGCTTTTAGAAAAAACAGGTTGGAAAATAACTGCAAGAGAAAAGTTTACCCATCCGGTTAAAAAAATTGGTTTCCGACCATTGTTGCGCTATTTCACACCGCGTTATTATATTGTTTACGCCGAAAAAGTAAAATAAATGAAATTTTACATAGTCATACCTTCCCATAACGAAGAAGATTTTATTGCCCTTACTTTACAATCGTTAGTAGAACAAACCATTTTGCCAAATAAAATTGTAGTAGTTAATGACAATTCTACCGATAAAACTGCTGCTATTGTTTTAGAATTTGCAGCAAAATATTCCTTTATTTCTTTAGTAAATAAAACTTCCGATGCGATTCATTTACCGGGAAGCAAGGTAATTCAGGCCTTTCAAAAAGGTTTAGAAACTTTAGATGAAAATTATGATTTCATAGTAAAAGCGGATGCCGATTTAATTTTTCCTGCTAAATATTTTGAAACTATAATTTCCCATTTTCAATCGGATGAAAGAATTGGAATGGCAGGAGGATTTGCTTACATCGAAAAAAATGGTGAATTTATTTTAGAAAACTTAACGGACAAAGACCACATTCGTGGAGCATTTAAGGCTTATCGCAAAGAAACTTTCCAACAAATTGGGGGTTTAAAACCTGCTATGGGTTGGGACACAGTAGATGAATTGCTTTGCAAATTTTATAATTGGAAAGTGGTTACCGACTCATCCTTAAAAGTAAAACACCTAAAACCAACTGGTGCTAATTATAACAAAACGGCACGCTACAAACAAGGGGAAGCCTTTTATTCTTTGGGATATGGGTTTTGGATAACTGCTATTGCTTCTGCTAAATTAGCAATGATGAAGAAAAAACCATTGTTATTTTTAGATTACATTAAAGGTTTTTGGATGGCTAAATCAAATAAAAAACCTCTTTTAATAACCGAAGATCAAGCCAAATTCATTAGAAAGTATCGTTTAAAAAAAATGAAAGAAAAATTGTTTTAGAAAACTTAATTTTCAATAAAAACAAAATCTGAAATTCCAACAAAATAGAGTATTTTTACACTCTTGTATTCTAATCAGAATATAATTTAAAGAACTATAATAAATGATGCTTCTTCGATATATATCGCAAATAGGAAAGTACTTTTTGATGCTAAAAGAAGTATTTAATAAACCTACCAAATGGTCTGTAATGCGTGGATTAATTTTTAAGGAAATAGATGATTTAATCATTGGCTCCTTAGGAATTGTAGCATTTATCTCCTTCTTTGTAGGCGGAGTAGTTTCTATACAAACGGCATTGAACTTAAAAAACCCATTAATTCCCAGAGAAATAATTGGTTTTGCCACTAGGGAATCTATTATTCTAGAATTTGCTCCTACATTTATTTCAATAGTAATGGCAGGTAAAATGGGATCTTTTATCACTTCTAGCATCGGAACAATGCGAGTAACTGAACAAATTGATGCGTTAGAAGTTATGGGTGTTAATTCATTGAATTATTTAGTTTTTCCTAAAATAATAGCCTCACTTTTATACCCATTTATTATCGGTATTGCCATGTTTCTTGGTATATTAGGTGGCTGGATAGCAGGTGTTTATGGTGGATTTGTTTCTAGCAATGAATTTGTATCTGGAATTCAAACTAATTTTATTCCATATCACATTACCTATGCCGTTATTAAAACAATTATTTTTGCAATATTCCTTTCTACTATCCCTTCTTTTCACGGGTACTATATGAAAGGTGGCGCATTAGAAGTTGGTAAAGCAAGTACTGTCGCTTTTGTTTGGACTAGCGTTGTAATAATACTCGTAAACTATATTTTAACCCAATTATTATTAGCATAATGATAGAAGTAAAAAATGTAGAAAAGTCGTTTGGTGGTGTCAAAATTTTGAAAGGGATAAGTACCACTTTTGAAACAGGTAAAACCAATTTAATTATAGGACAAAGTGGATCCGGAAAAACGGTTTTATTAAAATCGTTATTGGGAATTTTTACTCCAGAAGTTGGAACAATCTCATTTGATGGAAGAATTTATTCGGAATTGTCTGCGGATGAAAAAAGAGCCTTACGAACAGAAATTGGAATGGTTTTTCAAGGAAGCGCTTTATTCGATGGTATGACTGTAGAAGAAAATGTAGGCTTCCCTTTAAAAATGTTTACAGATAAAACTCCTGTAGAAATAAAAGAACGAGTAGATTTTGTTATTCAAAGAGTAAACTTGATTAATGCCAATCATAAAAAACCTTCGGAAATATCTGGAGGAATGCAAAAAAGAGTTGCCATTGCAAGAGCAATTGTAAACAATCCTAAATATCTTTTTTGTGATGAACCTAACTCGGGATTAGACCCGAAAACTGCAATTTTAATTGATAATTTAATTCAAGAAATTACAGAAGAATACAATATTACGACAGTAATTAACACCCATGATATGAATTCTGTTATGGAAATTGGTCAAAAAATTATTTTTCTAAAGGAAGGTATTTTGGCTTGGGAAGGAACTAAAAAAGACATCTTTAAAACAGATAATGAAGCAATTGTAGATTTTGTTTACTCATCTAATTTGTTTAAAAAAATCAGAAAAGCACAAAATAAGGAGTCCTAATTAATAATAGGCTCATTTTTAATTTTTCTTCCAAAAATTTCACACCTATTTTTTTATTTTTCTGCAAATAAAACCCTCTCCACTGTAGTGATAAGGAGAAAATTTTACCAAATCTAAATTCAAAATTAAATAAAAAAAACTCCAACATTTCTGTTGAAGTCTTTTGTGGGCGATATTGATTTATCTTCGAACCAAATGTTGGATTTTTTAGAATATTTTATTGAGGAAATGTCATAAAAAACTCTAATATTTTTAGTCATGATTTTGCAAAATCTAATAATAGTTCCATTTCGTTTTTATCCGCCTTTCTGACCGCCCTTATATAGTTTGCCCTTGCCTCTGTAGCTTTCACTAAATTTGAACTACCCCAAGTAAAAAAATGACTGTCGTATAGTTTTTCCATTATTAAATCTGCAATTAATCGTGAATGCCTTCCATTACCATTTGCAAAACAATGGATACTTACCAAACGATGTTTAAATCGAATGGCTAATTCTTCAGAACCATATGTATCATTTTTCTTCCAAAATAAGGCATCATCCAATAACTGTTTTAATTCAATGGCTATGAGATAACTTTTTATACCAATGTTCTTTTCAGAAGTTCTAAAAGTTCCTGCCCATTTCCAAACATCGCCATACATACGCTTGTGTAAATCTTTGATGAATTTTTCAGAAAATAGTTGTTCTGCTTTTATTTTTTTACTAAAAGTCCATTGTATCGCTTTTTCAATATTGAGTTGCTCAAATTCGTCTAATTCCTCACGAGTTGTTATTGAAGGAATTCGTAACCCTTCTTTTTCATCATCATCTAATGGCGTTTGACCGTCAATGTATTCAAAAGTTAATCCCATAGGTATTTTGGCATTTCATTTTTAATCTCATTTGCTTTTTGAACAATAGCTTTTTCAATACGTTCTATTGAATTTTGTTGATCTTCTAACCTCATTGTATTGTTGGTTCGCATCACAATCTCATTAGCTAATTCATTGGCACGTTTTTCAATCATTTGTTCTAATGATTCGTGTTTTGACACAAAACCATAAATAAGCTGCATATCCATAGCATTTGCAACGTCTCGCAATGAGTTTAATGTAATTGTACCATTGACTTCACGTACCTCAATTTCTTTTGTACTTTGTGGCGCAATATTTAAACGATTACCTAATTGACGTAACGACATTTTTAGTGCAGTCCGAAAGGTATTGACCCAGCCTTTTGTTGGAACTACTGTTGCTTTCAAACTCTTGAAAGCCTCTAGTTTCTTATCGGTTTGTTGTAAAAGTAAATACTGTTTATTATTTTTCATAAGGGTATTGCCTGAATTATTAGATGCAAATTTAAGGCTATTGCCTGAAATAAAAAAATATTTTTAAGGTTTTAACCTTAAAAAATTTATTAAAAAATAAAACATTAAAATCTTGTATGATATAGTAAAAAAAAATAAACCGTAGAACTCCAAATTTCTAAAATAGTAATTTAAAAAAAAATAACCCCTAAAATTAATTTAGAGGCTATTGGTACAAGTGGGCGATATTGATTTATCTTCAAACCAAATGTTAGATTTTCTAGAATTTTTTATTGAGGAAATGTCATAAAAAAAACTCCAACATTTCTGTTGAAGTCTTATGTGGGCGATATTGATTTATCTTCGAACCAAATGTTAGATTTTCTTGAATTTTTTATTGAGGAAATGTCATAAAAAAAAACTCCAACATTTCTGTTGAAGTCTTATGTGGGCGATGAGGGGTTCGAACCCCCGACCCCCTCGGTGTAAACGAGGTGCTCTGAACCAGCTGAGCTAATCGCCCGATAAGGTTTAATTATCAGTAAAAAGATAAAAGTGGTGGGCGATGAGGGGTTCGAACCCCCGACCCCCTCGGTGTAAACGAGGTGCTCTGAACCAGCTGAGCTAATCGCCCTTTTATCATGATTTAGAATTTCTCCTTAATCAGGGTGCAAATATAGGGCTTATTTTTAAATCACCAAACATTTTTTATAAAACTTCTGCTACCACAAAGGTACTTCCGCCAATATAAACAAAGTCGCTTTTATTTGCATTTTGCAAAGCCGCTTGATAAGCATTTGAAACAGAATTATATACTTTTCCGTTAAGTTGAAAATCGGTAGCTTTTTGTTGTAAGATTTCAGCATCAAGCCCACGTAGAATATTAGGTTTACAGAAATAATAATGTGCTTCTTTTGGAAATAAAGGCAATATTTCCTCTAAATCTTTATCATTTACCACTCCCAAAACGAAATGTAATTCTTCAAATTGTTCCTTTTTAATTTGATTTAATACAATTTTCAGTCCGTGCGAATTGTGAGCTGTATCACAAATTACCTTTGGATTCGATTTTAATTGCTGCCACCTGCCTTGTAATCCAGTATTGTTGATAACATTTAAAAATCCGTTTTGAATATTTTCTTCGGTGATTTCAAAATCACCTTGTATTTGCAAAACACGAATTGTTTGTAAAGCCGTCTTTTTATTTGAAATTTGATAATCGCCTAACAACACTGAAGGATAATTTTCTTTTACAATATCGGATGCAAAAAATAGTTCCGAATGGGTTTCTTTGGCTTTGGCCAAAAATACTTCTTTAGTCTCTGAAACATATTCTCCAACCACAACAGGAACATCCTTTTTTATGATTCCAGCTTTTTCTTTTGCGATGCTTTGCAACGTATTCCCAAGGAATTGGGTATGATCTTTTCCTATATTGGTAATCACCGAAACCAATGGCATAATAATATTAGTAGCGTCTAGCCTCCCTCCCATTCCAACCTCAATAATATTGATATCGGTTTTTTCTTTTGCAAAATATTCAAAAGCCAATCCAACGGTCATTTCAAAAAAGCTTAAATCGTTTGCTTCAAAAAACGATTTGTTTTTTTCTACAAATTCGCATACAAACTCTTCCGATATTTCTTTTCCATTTATTTTAATACGCTCTCTAAAGTCTTTTAAATGCGGTGAAGTATATAAACCTACTTTATAGCCAGCTTCTTGCAAAACAGAAGCTAATAGATGCGAAGTAGAACCTTTTCCATTAGTTCCCGCCACATGTATACACTTTAAATAGTTCTCAGGATTATTTAAGTGTTGGGCAAGCAAAAGAGTATTGGTTAAATCTTCTTTGTAAGCCGTTGCGCCCTGCAATTGAAATACAGGAAGTTGCTTAAACAACCAATTTGTGGTTTCTTGATAGTTCATTATTATTAGAAATAAAAATTCGAAAACAAAATATTTTTACAATTTTGTAGTTTACTATAGTATTAGAATTTATCTTTAGTGCAAATTTGAGATTAATTTCAATAACTAAATCAAAAATATAAATATATGATTAATTTTTTTCTACAAGCACAAAACGATACAATTGCTAAAGCTGCAGGCGTTGTAATTGAAGGCACCGTAAAAACGAATGAAATATCGGTGTTAGGATTTATTTTAAAAGGAGGTTTTTTCCTTATTCCAATTGCGCTTTTATTATTTTATACCTTTTATTTGATAATTGAACGCTATTTATATATTCATAAACGTGCCAAAATGGACCCTAATTTAATTCGGGACATTAGAGATAACTTAAACTCTGGTAATTTAGATGGAGCAGTATCTATTGCTGAACGAAACGGAACAGCATCTGGATATGTACTTCGAGAAGGAATTTTAACCATTGGCAGACCTATATCTGAAATTGAATCGAATATGGAGCGTGCTGCTAATATAGAAATTGGAGGAATGGAACGTAAATTAGGTCAACTAGGTTTAATTGCTGGTATCGCTCCTACTTTTGGATTTATTGGAACTATAGCAGGAGTTATTAAAATTTTCTATAGCATTTCTCAAACCGAAGATATAAGTATCGGAAATATTTCTGGTGGATTGTACGAAAAAATGATTAGTTCCGGTTCGGGGCTTGTGGTAGGAATTATAGCTTACTCAGCATACCACTTATTCAACGGAAGAATTGATAGTTTTGCTTTAAGTATTCAAAAACAAGTGTTAGATTTTGTTAATATAATTCAACGACCAAATGGTAAAACGAAATAAACGATTTCATGCCGAAGTAGCTACTTCGTCCTTGAGTGATATCATGTTTTTTTTGCTATTGTTTTTCTTGATTATTTCAACATTAGCTAATCCGAACGTGATTAAAATGACCTTGCCAAAATCTAAAACCAATGAGAAAACGAACAAACAACTCATTAGTTTATCGGTAACCGAAGACAAACGATTTTATTTAGATAAAGACGAAGTTGCTTTTGATCAATTAGAGACTGCTTTATTGTCTAAAATGGGGTCAGCCAAAGATCAAACAGTGGTTGTACGAATTCCGTTTAACCTGCAAGTACAAGACTTAGTAGATGTATTGCAAATTGGCGTGAAGAACAAATTAAAGTTTGTTATTGCTACAAATAAGACAAATTAATTATTTAATTTTAAATTAAACAAGATTGCCTCCAAAAAGCTAGACACTATTTGGAGGTTTTTTTATGGTAAAAAATCCAATAGGATTATGCGTTTAAACTTGAATGCAAAAAACTAGTAAATAGAAAAAATAAAGGATATCTAGAAAGTCCTTTCCGAAGGAAAATCTAAAAAAATGAATTTAATTCAAAATTTTGGTTGTATTTTCTTCGATAACCACTTAAAAAAACAAAAAAATTATATTTAACATAATAATAATTTTACTTATTGGAATTATGTAACATTTTTACATAAATTTGTAATAATAAGCTTAAGATTTTTTATAAAAGAATATAAAATTAAGAAACCACTATATGGATTTAAAAGTATATAGGAATATAAAAAAAATCAGAGAATTGAAGAATTTCACTAGAGAATATGTTTCCAGTGAATTAGGAATGAGCACAAGTGGCTATGGCAAAATTGAACGCGGAGAAGTAGATTTAACTGTAACCAAAATCATTAGACTTGCAGCAATTTTAGAAGTATCGGTAAGCTTTATTTTTAACTTTAATATTAATGATATTTTTGAAGAAACAAAAAAATCAAAATCACATAAATAACTAACGTTTGTTTTTTAAAAAACAATATTTATAGGTAGTACTAACTAAATTGTAATTTTAATTCGTTTTTTAACCCCAAATTAAAAACAAAAATGATTAATCTAAAAATTAAAGAAATTAGAGAACGCAGTAATTTCACTAAAGAATATATTGCAATTCAAATGGAAATCAGTGTTAAAAAATACGATGAAATTGAAAAAGGTAAAGTAGATATAAAAATCTCAAAACTCAAACGATTATCAGAAATTTTCGGTGTTGAAAGAAGTTATTTTTTTTAGACTTATTACTAAAAAAGTATAATTATTACAAATGTTTCATCTTTAGCACACAACCTAAAGATTCTAATACTAAGACATAATGGGTATTAGTAACTTCTTTAATAACTGCATTATGGCTTGTAAAAGGGCCTTTGTCTATTTTTATTGTCTCACCTACTTTATAGGGAAGTACATCAATACTATTATTTTCATCACCATCAAGCCATTGCTTAATAATATTGATTTCTTCGTCTTTTACAACGGCATGTTTACCCAACCAAAATAAATAACGAATTACTCCTGGAGAATCAAAAACAGAATTTCTTTCTTTTTCAGAAACTTGTACAAATACATAATGATTAAATAAAGGAACTATCACCTTTTTTTTTCGGTCTGACCATTGTTGGATTTTAACAATAGTTGGACAATAGCAAGTAACCCCTAATGCGTTTAGTTGTTCAGCAACTTTTTTTTCCCATTTTGGTTTAGTGTATAATACTTGCCAATTCATATCTTAAGTTTAATTAATGTTTTGTAATCTGGAATTTTTTTAGCTTATTCTTAATTAATTAATTGACAACAAACAGAATTAGAAGTGATATCTATATAAATATTTATTTCAATTTAAAAGAAGACACAGTTGCTTCAATATTAATCTTCACAAACTAAACCAACAACTTTAATCGGTTTATTAATATGCAAATATAGAATAAAATTAATTTTTAGAAAAACGAATCCTCCTTTTACTGAGACTCAATAATTCCTTATTAAGACTTTTTTACCACTTTTTATTCATTATACTTATTATATATACAATACTTTTGTTATCGATGTTATGCAAAAATTAAGCAAAATTTTATAATAACATTTCAATAAAAAAATAAAAAGAGACTATTTTAATAAAAAGTAGTTATCCTAATATTTAAAATATTATTAAATCGGATAGCATTTATGTGACTAACCATGGGGAACCCATGTAATTTAAGAACAACAATGAAAATTGAACAACAATGGACAGAAGAAATAAAATCAAATGATTCTCTTTTCTCTATAAATTTTAAGGAAGTCTGGCAGTATAGAGACTTATTAATAATGTTAGTTAAAAAAGAATATATTACATTTTATAAACAAACTATACTTGGCCCAATTTGGTTTTTTGTTCAACCAATTTTAACTACTTTGATTTATGTTTTATTGTTTGGTCAAATTGCAAAATTATCAACAGACGGAAGTCCACAAATAGCATTTTACTTATCGGGTATTACACTTTGGAATTACTTTTCGGAATCGTTGACTAAAACAGCATCTGTTTTTAAGGACAATGCTGCAGTTATGGGAAAAGTGTATTTTCCAAGATTAATTATGCCACTTTCCATAGTGGTGTCTGGATTGATGAAGTTTGCCATCCAATTTGCACTTTTTATCTGTGTAATTTTATATTTTACTTTTGTAAAAGGTTTAATTCATCCAAATGTTTGGATATTAGCCACCCCTTTTCTACTACTATTAATGGCTTGCTTTTCTTTAGGAATGGGAATGATTTTCTCATCACTAACTACCAAATACAAAGATTTAGTTTTTCTATTAACTTTTGGAATACAACTTTTAATGTATGCCAGCCCAGTAGTGTATTCTGTATCCTCTATTCCGGAAAAATACAAATGGATACTTTTAGCTAATCCGTTAACTGGAATATTTGAATGCTTCAGATATGGATTCTTAGGCACAGGAAGTTTTGAACCCTATAGTTTAATAATGAGTACGGGAGTTACTTTGATAATTTTAGCTATTGGAGTCCTTATTTTTAATAAGGTAGAAAAAAGTTTTATGGATACCGTTTAAGATCGTATTTAATTAAATCCAACATTATTAAATATAATAATTCAATGAAAAACCTAGCAATAAAAGCCGAAAATATATCTAAGCAATACCGTTTAGGGGAAGTTGGAACAGGTACCTTAAGCCATGATTTAAACCGTTTTTGGCATAAAATAAGAGGAAACGAAGATCCCTATTTGCGAATTGGCGAAGCCAACGACCGAGCTACTAAAGGAGAAAGCGACTATGTTTGGTCTTTGCGGGATATCAATTTTGAGATTGAACAAGGAGATGCGGTAGGTATTATTGGAAGAAATGGTGCAGGAAAGAGTACTTTATTAAAATTATTGAGTAAAGTTACAAAACCAACTACCGGAAGCTTTAAAGTAAACGGGCGAATTGCTTCTTTACTAGAGGTTGGAACCGGATTCAATCCTGAAATGACTGGTCGAGAAAATATTTATCTTAATGGTGCAATCCTTGGGATGCGTCGCCATGAAATTACTCGTAAATTAGATGAAATAATTGAATTTAGTGGCGTAGATCGATATATAGATACTCCGGTAAAACGGTATTCTTCTGGAATGTATGTTCGTTTAGCATTTGCTGTAGCAGCTCATTTAGAAAGTGAAATCTTGATTGTAGATGAAGTTTTAGCTGTAGGTGATGCAGAATTTCAAAAGAAATGTTTGGGAAAAATGGGTGATATCTCTAAGGGAGAGGGAAGAACAGTTTTATTTGTAAGTCATAATATGGCGGCGGTAAAGAGCCTTTGTAACAACGGTATTGTTTTAAATAATGGACAATTAAACTTTATAGGTTCAATTCAAAATGCAGTTGAAGAATATTCTCAATTAGGACAAAGGTCATTAAACATAAACTTATTAAATAGAAAAGATAGAATTGGAACTGGATTAATAAAATTCAGTGATGTTAAATTTTATGATTTAAAAAACAAAGAATTAAATACTTTATCCACTGGGATGAGTGCTTTAATAAAATTTTATTTCAATAATAATATAAAATCTGGAACTGAAAAAAAAATACGATTTGATGTAGGGGTATTCGATCAAACCGAAAATAGAATTGTTCAATTATCTACATTTTATCAAAAGGAAGAGTTCTTGATTAATAGTAAAAAAACCCATTTTATTATTTATATACCAAAGTTAAATTTACTAGAAGGAAATTATATACTAACAATCTATTCTAAAATTGACGAGGATGAAGCAGATTGGATACAAAATGCATTTAGTTTTTATGTGGATAGTGGCGATTATTATGGGTTTGGACGCGTAATGCCAAAAGGATTTGGAAAAATTGCTACAGAACATTTAATTGAGTTAAAATAAACTATGATAAATGTAGATGTTTTGGGAAGAATGGGAAATCAAATGTTTCAATATGCCTTTGCGTTGAACGCGGCAGAGAAATTAAAAACCAACTTCTTTATCATTCCAACAGAAAAATTTGAACTAACCAAATATTTTAAGTTGGATTTTTCAACAAGACTATGCTACAATAAATTAGCATTTTATTTATATAAAATAATTGCTTTAAGAATTTATAAAGAAAAATATATTCTGCAAATAAATCATACAACTGTTGAATTAAAAAACAACTTTAGGTACAAGGGTTTTTTTCAATCTGAAAATTATTTTACAGAATCGAAAAATAAAATCAAAAAGAATTTTATACTTAAAAAAAAATGGACGGATAGGTTTACAAAAGAATATAAAAATCTATTAGAAAATAAGTATATCGTAATGCATTTTAGGAGAACAGACTATCTAAGACATGGATACGAATCAATAGGAGGAGAAAACATTTGCTTACCAATGAAATATTATGATAATTGCTTAAATTTAATAGAAAATTTAAATGAATATATAATTGTATGTGTAAGCGATGACATAAAATTTGTAAAAGAGTATTATAAAGATAGACCCAATTATCAATTTTATAATAATGAACAAATAATTGATTTTCAACTTATTTTAAAAGCAAATATAGCTATTATAGCAAATAGTTCCTTTTCATGGTGGGCAGGCTATCTAAATGAAACCCCAAATAAAATAATTTACACTCCAAAATATTGGTTAGGATTCAAAGTAAATATAGAATATCCATTAAATATTACACCTAAAGAATTTACAACTGTTAATGTAAATTAAAAAAAATATACTTGTAATATTTATTGCAAACAAAAGATTTAGAATGGGAATACACATACCATAAAAGTCTAAATTTTGTGGAATAATAATATTATTATTTGGAACCCATAAATATAAATTTGTTACATCATTGTAGATATGAAATCTGATTTAGCGCCTATTATTTTATTTGTCTATAACCGCCCATGGCATACTGAAAAAACTCTGGAAGCGTTAATGGCAAATAAACTTTCTAATGAAAGTGTATTGTATATTTATGCAGATGGGCCCAAATTAAATGCTTCATTTGATGATGTTAATCAGATAAACAAAGTAAGGGAAATTATAAAACAAGAGAAATGGTGTAAAGAAGTTACTATCATGGAACGGAAGGAGAATATTGGTCTAGCACAAAATATTATTACTGGAGTAACAGAAATCATCAAAAAGCATGGAAATGCAATAGTTTTAGAAGATGACATCGTTACTTCGGCTGGTTTTTTAAAGTACATGAATGATTCATTGGCATTTTACAAAAACAACGAAAAGGTGATGCATATTTCTGGATATATGTACCCACACAAAGAACAATTGCCGGAGACCTTTTTTTTTAATGTTCCTTTATGTTGGGGATGGGCAACATGGGAAAGAGCATGGAATAGTTTTAATCCCGATGCTAAATATTTATGGGATGAAATTCATAGAAAAAATATTGTCTTAAAATTAGATAAATTCGGCAGTAAATTTCTAAGCAGCCAATTAGCTCATAATGTATCTGGAGCTATAAATACTTGGTTTATCAAGTGGCATGCATCCGTTTTATTGAAAGAAGGTTTTACATTATACCCAAGTATCTCTCTTGTTGACAATATTGGATTTGATAGAAGCGGAGTTCATAATGGTGAGAATAAAAATTTTAAGAATATTCTTTTATCCAATACTATCGAAATTGAAAATATACAATTAACCGAGGATAGTAACGCTGAAACAATTATTAAAAATTTTTATAAAAACTATGTAAATAAAAAAAAGTATAGTTTTAAAAACGATGTAAGAACTATTTTGAAAAAAATAATTCTTACATTATTTCCAGGATATAAAAAATGAAATCCTACTATTATCCATTAAGCTAACTTATCCAAAACTATTTATCTTACATTAAATAATGCAACGAACTTTAAGATACACTCTTCAATTCATCATTATTATTTCAATCCTTTTCATTGCATTAACAATTAAAACAATATGATTAAAAAATTTATTTTTATAATTATTTCTTACATACTAAATTACAAATCAATTAGTGGTTGGAATGTTATATTAAGGAAAAGCACTATTTCCAATTTAAATTGTAAATTTTATAACCATGTTTTAGTCATAAGCTCTACAATCAATAGCCACGTTAAAATCCATTCCGAGACAACTATTATTAAATCCATATTGCATGGTAACAATAAAATTGGCAAGGACTGTTCTATAGTAAATACCGAGTTGGGTCAATATTCTTATATTGCTGGAAATAGTCTTATTCATAATGTAACTATTGGCAAATATTGCTCAATTGGTCATGGACTAAAAGTTGGTTTAGGAATTCATCCTACAGACTTTATAAGCACATGTCCCCTATTTTATAGTGTTTCAGACATACCAGGAGTAAAAATTAATGAAAAAATATGTTTTGAAGAATATAAAACAACAAAAATTGGCAATGACATTTGGATAGGCGCCAATGTTTTCATTAATGAAGGTATCACAATTGGTGATGGAGCTATTATTGCAGCTGGAGCAGTAGTTACCAAAGACGTTCCTAATTATGCAATTGTAGGCGGGGTACCCGCTAAAATAATAAAATATAGACATTCACCAGATGTTATTCAAACACTTAATAAGGTTAAGTGGTGGAATAAAGATATTAGTTGGATAGAAAAACAACTTCCCTTTTTTCAAAAATCAATAACAGACGAAACCAATTTTGAAAATTTTATTTAAGCTTTTTATCCTATAATTTATCCATGAAAATACTCTCTATTCAACCAGCTTCTCTATATCAAAATGGAGGAATGGGTCGTTTATTACGTCGTCTTTACAAAGGACACGAAAAGGACATAATTGGATTATATATTAATACTAACTCCTCCATAAAAAAAGGAGAAATTAATGAAATTTCAATCTCTGCATTCCCAATACATAGACCATGGATGCGATGGAAATTTAGAGATTTATTTATATGGATGCGTGAATATCTTTTTTGCAATTTAACAAAATACAAACTAAAGAGAACCGTTTCAAAAACACAATTTGATGTTTTGCACATCATAAATTATGGTCCTTTTTTCGGAATATTATGTGATGAAAAATTATTAATTAACAAACAATTATGGACTTCTTTTCACGATCATTTCTTACTATGTAGTTCCTACAATGATGTCCAAAAATTATGGAATCTATCCAATAGAAGATTAATGATTTCAAAAGAATTAGGGGAGGAATATCAAAGAATTTTTGGCTTTAAAGAATTTGAACTTATAACCGATGGGGTTTCACAGGAGGAAATTAGTATACCTAAAGAAATAAATCAAAATCAAATTAACATTTATTTTTCAGGGCTATTACATTTAGATTATTATCCTCTTTTTAAAGTACTAATTGAAGCTTTAGACCTATTAACGGTTGAAGGTTATTCATTCAAACTAATAATAAGAGGTACTCAAAAAATAAAATTTTTAAAACCTGAAAAAATTGAAATAGATTATAGAATCAATTTTATTTCTGATGAAGAAATAAAAAAAGAACTAGATATGGCAGATTTTCTTTATTTACCAATTAAATTTACTAAGCCAAATTTTTACTTATATAGTTTATCCACTAAAATGATAAGTTATTTAGGAGCTGCTGGAAAAATACTCTATCATGGTCCATACAATAGTGCAGCTTGTAATTTATTACAAGAAAATCATGCAGCTATTTCTTGTGTATCCCTTGATGTTGAAGAAATGGTTACTAAGCTTAAAGAAATAATAAATGCTGATAAAAAATTATCCATTAACGCTAAAGAATTAGCAAAATCTAAATTTGAATTGGAAAGTATTCAAAAAACATTTTGGCAGCATTAATAATAATTTGATTTCAAACTCCCAAGCCAAGCTATTCGTTTATTATAAAAAACTGAAAATTAGTAGGTAGTATACCTGAAAAAAATAAATAATAGCAAACCTAAAAAATTCAATTATTCTGCTTCTAATATCCGATTATTTCAATATCCAATGAAATTAAACTATTTTATACAACAATCTCTTTATATTCTTCACTATAGATGCATTAAGAGAACATCCAATTTTTTAAACAATATTTGGTTAGTAATAAATGGGATGAAAATAGGCAAAGGTACACGTTTGTCTAAATGTAATGTGACTTGGCCTCACCAAGTTTCTATTGGGAATTATTGCACACTTGAAAATAATATCTTTTTTAAATATGATGGCATTTGGAAAGTTGGACCATCAATAATTATTAAAGACAATGTATTTATAGGAAATAATTGCGAGTTTAACATAACAACTAAGATAATAATAGAGAATGACTGTTTGATTGCTTCTGGATGTAAATTTATAGATCACAATCATAATTTTAGTTCTGTCACAAAATTAATCAGAAAGCAAGTTAGCACTAATAAGCCAATTCATATAGGACCAAATGTTTGGCTTGGGTATAATGTAGTTGTACTTATGGGTGTTGAAATTGGAGAAGGAGCAGTAGTAGCTGCAGGTGCAGTAGTAGTAAAATCAATTCCCCCATTTGAAATTTGGGGAGGTGTTCCTGCAAAAAAAATAAGGAACAGATAATTTACGTTAAAAGCTAAAAAAAATGCTATTACTTGTTAGAATAAAGCAGGGTCTTCGGTTACTATCACAAAGAATCACAGGAATAAAAATTGCCATAATTGGCGGTTATCACGGAGTGAATCTTGGAGATATGGCATTAGGTTATTCTGTAAAGGAAATATTAAATAAAAAAGGAATTAAAAGCGGACTTCAAACTATATATACATTAAACAATTACCCATGGGCAAAATCTAAATTTGCAATAATTGGTGGTGGCGCAATAGGATATAAACAAAGCTTGATTAAAGTTGCTAATCGATTTAATTCTAATTGGAATAATATAGCTTTATTAGGAGTAGATTATAATGATTCCAATTATGAGCAATCGGATGAAATAATGGAACTCTTAAAAAAATCTTCCTGGTTAAGCTGTAGAAATGAGAAACAATGTATTCAAATGCAAAAATTAACTGGGCGAGAAGATATAATTTATCATCCTGATTTAGTTTTTTCCTATAAAAAAGAGTTTTGCAAAAAACAAAGAGAAATTAATAGTAAGAAAAAAACACTTTTAATAAATGTTGTCCCCCTTTATGGCACTATTGAAGGAGAATGTTTAATTCCTAACATTCAATACAAGGAAGAAAGACCAGAATTGTATGAATCTTATAATGAAATGATTAAAAATTATATTGAAGGTGTCCGATTAATTATTAAAGATGCTCTAGCTAACGGATATAAAGTTGAATCAATGCCTTTTACTCCGGGAGATGCCGATATGGCTCGGTTAATTGGAAAGGGATTAAAGATGAAACACCATAATTATTCGGATAATCCTTTTAAAGTATTAAAAAAAATGGCTTCTGCTGAAAAAATATTTGCAACACGTTATCATGCAACAATATTTGGAATAAAACTAGGAACTCAAATAATGCCTATGGCTTATGCGAAAAAAAACGAACTGCTTTTGGAAGAATTTGGCTTTATTACTGAACAATTTATAACCTCTAAAGATTTAGCTAATGGAAATACTTTGTCAGGAAAATACTTACATTTTAATACTGATATTGTAGAGAAATGGGAAAATATTTGTTTTGATGTAATTAATAAGTGTGTAGACATTGTTCTATCTAAAAAAAACATCAGTTAAATTGAAGATCCTTTTTCTTTGCGGCTCTGCAGAACCAGGTAAAGATGGTGTGGGTGATTATACTCGACAATTATGTAGAGAATTAATTAGAATGGGGCATCAAGCCTTGATAGTATCATTGTGTGATAAGCAAGCAGATAATTATCTTTGCCAAAGCCAGCTAATTGAAGCAACTTCTGTTATGGTTAGACGCATTCCTATAGCAACTTCCTTTAATCAAAGACTGACTTGGACTCAAGAAATTATAAAGGAGGAAGCACCCGATTGGATTTCTTTGCAATTTGTGCCCTATAGTTTCCATCCTAAAGGCCTACCCTATTGGATGCCTAGTTTTTTAAATAAACTAAAAGGGGATTACAAATTGCATATCATGTTTCATGAAATGTGGACAGGGATTTCAGTTATTTCTCCTTTAAAACATAAAATTACTGGTTATTTTCAAAGGCTTATCGCTAAAAAAATAATTACTACTATACTTCCAAGTTCCATCTCTACTTCCAATTTTCTATATCAACTAGTTTTGGATGCAGGAGGAATATCTACCGAAATTCTTCCTTTATTTAGTAATATTCCAATAGTGAAACTTGATGAAGAATTTAAAAAAAATTTATTTTTTAATTTAAAAATTAAGGAAATAGATATTGACAACTATTTATTTACGGGTGTTTTTGGTTCAATTTATCCCGAGGCTAACTTGGATATGGTTTTAAACGAATTGCTTGAAAGAGCTACTTCTAGTAATAAAAAGTTGGTTTTTATAAGTTTTGGAAAAATTGAAAAAGAAGGTGAAAAGAAATTAGAAAAACTAATGAAGGACTTTTCTCAAAACATTCAGTTTCTAAACTTTGGAATACTAAATGAAAAAAGAATATCAACTTTACTCCAACTATTGAATATCGGAATTTCTTGCACACCCTATCAGCATCTAGGGAAAAGTGGTGTTTATGCAGCAATGAAATTACATGGTTTAGAAATTATGATTTCTTGTAGAGAAGAAATTCCAGAGTATACTATTCAACTTCAAGAGAAAATGCAGGAATTCATTAATAGACCATCCGAAATGTGGAGTGCAGAATATGTTGCAAGAAATTTTATTTCTTTAATAAAATAAAAATATTATTTTAGATAATCTCAAGTACCACAAGAGTACTAAAATAATAAGAAGTTTTTTATATATGAAAAAAAATAAAATAATTAGTATTGACTCTACTGTTGGCGGAAATGGAGATGTTTGGATGCGCCTGGTTAGTTTATATACAATTAGTTCATTAAAAACAGATATTCAGTTTTACATTAAAATACCATTATTTTTAAATAATTTAGCTACTAATACATTTGGAGATCGTTTAATAATAATTAAGGATAGCGAGTTTATCTGTGAGTACAATTTTACATCTTTAGGCATAAAAGATTTACTGAAAGACATACTAAAAGGACAAAAATTTATTAGTCCCTATGCAAGATCGGTAATTCATGACAAGAAAAAAAAAGAATTAAAAGATTCCATTAATCTGATACTATATTATTTCTTGGATGCTTTTGGATTTATTCAAGTGCCAAATAAGAAATGGATTGAAGTATACCAAGGATATCTTGATATAATAGGAATTAAAAAATTAAGATCTGTTTCCTATGAAAGTTATTTAAAGCAATTAGAAATAGATTATCCTTTTCTAGTATCGAAATTAGGAAGCACTATTCCTATTTCACCAGAATTAAAATTACCAGAAGACTTAAAACAAAATATTGTTGTTTTCCCAACTGGCACAAGTAGACAATTTATACCTATTTGGTGGGCAAAAAAAAATATGCCTGATGCTTATTATGCATTCTTTTACAAAGACAAAGATGCTGATGAATTTATTGAAAACAAATTAAAAGTAATTCATTTTTTTGATGAACCCGGAGACATTATTTCATTGTCTCACAACGCAAAATGGACACTAACTACGGATAGTTTTCCTTCCCATTTATTGCAATATGCGACAGAAAACTGTACGGTTACTATAACAGAAGTACTTAAATCTCGAATAATTTCTCCTATATTTAAAGGAAAAGTAGTTGATTCAATAGTAAATTGTCATCCTTGCCTCCATTTAATTCGTTCTGTAAATTGTGCAGCAGGATATAAAGAGTGTCTGAATTGGAAAAACATAGATTACTCCAATGACATATTGAATAAATTAAATTAATTTATGTATTTAACAAGGTCAACAAGTATAATTTTAGATGTTTTAAGGCTAGCTGCTGCTCTTACAGTAGCCTATTATCACTTTTTTTTATTACTATTTTCAAAAAACAATTACTTACTTGTAGTTTTTTCTGACTTAGCACATTTTTCTGTAATTATATTTTTCGTGCTTTCCGGATATTTAATTGGCTATACAACAACTAACAATAACAGGGGATTAAAAAAATATTTGACAGCAAGATTTAGTCGACTGTATTCCGTTTTATTTCCAGTTTTGATTATTATGTTTATAATAGAAAAAACAATAGGATTAATAAACTATTCTTCAATTGCAGGACTTACAAGAGGTATTTCAATTGTTAGATATATTATGTCAGGTATGTTTTTAAATGAAATATGGTTTTTTTCGGCAGCACCACCATTGAATGCACCACTTTGGTCCTTAAGTTTTGAATTTTGGTTTTATATAGTATTTGGTTTATGGTTTTTCCGTCAAAAAAACAATTGGAAATTAACAGCATTATTTATTTTATCTATTTTAATTTCTGGCCCAAAAATATTAACTATGTTTCCGATATGGATATTTGGAATGTTAGCTTTTAAATTACCTAAAATAAAAATAAAAAAAGGTCGGACTTTAATAATAGCTATACTTTCAATAGTAACTTTGCTTGTATTATTTAAAATGCCTGCATTGCCATTTGAAATAGGAACTAAACCAATGTATTTTGCTGGACAATTTATAAAAGATTGGTTATTAGGTTTATTATTAGGTGCACTATTTTGGTTATTACCCCTAATTCAAATAAAACAAGAAAGTTCTCCATTAATCAATAGATTTAGAAAATTAGCAGACCTCACCTATACTATTTACCTAATTCATTTGCCATTGATATATTTATTTATTCAATTTATTGATTTAAATAAGATAAACTTAGTGCACTTTATTATTTATTCTAGTTTAATTATCATTATTTCTGGAAGTTTAGGTCATGTATTAGAAAGTAAACGAAAATTTTGGAATTTACTTTTTGAAAAGTTGTTCTCTAAACTAAAATTCATTTAAAGAAATATGAATAAAATTGTATCATTCTATTTGGATTTACTCCGCATATTATCTGCTTTTTATGTTTTTATATTCCATGTTGGATCTGGTGAAATAGATACTAAATTAATATTCTCAACTCATCACTTTTCAGAAATATTAGGATTAAATTATTATTCAGCACACTATTTTGTTATTGTATTTTTTGTGCTTTCTGGATATTTAATTACAATGTCAGCATCGAGACCAAATATTTCTGTAAAAACTTTTATCACAGCTCGCTTAGGCAGATTATACTCTGTTTTAATACCAGCACTATTTCTATCGTTCTTAGTAGCCAAGTTTTTAATTATTGGCAATTATTATCCTTTAGATTTAATTAAAAATAACACATTACTGGTTCAAAGGTTTATTTTGAATGCTACATTTTTATCGCAATCTTGGTCTTTAAATGCTACACCACCATTAAATAACCCATTTTGGTCAGTGCAATATGAATTTATGTATTATTTAATAATCGCCAGTTGGCTTTTAGTTAAAAACCGATTGAAATACATTTTAATTTTATTAATTATACTTATATCCGGGCTTAAAGTAATGTTGCTTTTTCCTTGTTGGCTATTAGGAAGTTTTCTTTATTATATAGTATCTAAAAAGAAAACAATCAATATTGGAATATCCGTTATGTTGTTTTTTTCTACCTTAATTCTTTTGTTTTTAATTTTAACTGGAAGACTAATACTTCCATTTGAAAAACCAATTGGAGATCACGATTTTTATGGATTTTTATTGTTCTTTTCTTGGAACTTTAAAGCCGATTTAATTTTCTCCTTCCTTGTTGCAACTAACGTTTTTGCAATATTTAGCCTATCAAAGAAAATGGAGTATTTTAATACTAGTTCTGTATTTAATAAATTACATGCGAAAATTCAAATAATATCTAATTGCTCGTACACGTTATATCTATTTCATTTGCCACTATTGTTTTTGTTTTCGTCAATAACTCCTTATGACAAAACCAATTCTTTTCATCAAATTGGTTTGGTGTTTTTAGTTTTAGTTACTGTTTATTTCATGGCTAAACAAACAGAATGGAAAGTAGAATTATGGAGAGGGTTTGTTGAAAAAGCATTTAATTTTGCAGAACAAAAATACATTCAATTAGCAACCTCATTTAGCAAAAACAAATTATAGAAATGGGAATATCTATTTGCATTCCAACTTATAATCAGGCAGACTATTTAGAGCTTGCTGTTAGAAGTGCTTTAGAACAAACCATACCAATTCTTGAAATTATTGTTTCAAATGATTGTAGTACCGATACTACAAAAGAAGTTTTAGATAAATTATCCAAAGAAATTTCAATTCTTAAAGTTGTTCATCAACCTAATAATTTAGGAATTGCTCAAAATGTAAATGCATGTCTTCGCCTAGCTAAAGGAGATTACATTATCCGACTCGATTCCGATGATTGTTTAATGCCACAATTTGCAGAAAAATTAGTCCATCAGTTTTCTTTATATCCAAATGCAGGGTATGCGCATGCTGCAGTTGAAGAAATTAATCCTTTAGGAACAAAAATTAGAATTAGGAATTTAACCCGAAAAACTAGTTTTCAAAGTGCGGAAGTCGCATTAAAAGAAGCAATCAAAGGGTATAAAGTTGCCGCTAATATTGTTATGTTTAGCAAACAAGCACTTGAAAAAATTAATTTTCTAGATTCAAAAGTAAATTTTGCCGAGGATTATTATATGGTAACTCGAATTTCTGCAGCCAATTTCGGAAATATTTATTGTAATGAAATACTTTCAAAATATCGTGTATGGACTGACAAAAATAAAATTAGGCAAAAAAGAAAACAGGAGGAAATTATTGGACTTACAAAAGTTTTTCAAGAAGTATTAGAACCTGTTTATACACAAAAAAAGTGGTCGCTATTGCCTCTATATACTATGCGAGAGAGTCTAGCTATTAGACATTCGGATTGCTTAAGCTGGAAGGCATACACACCAATAGAAAAGGAAGAATTAAAATCAGTGATCTATCAACTTTCGTCTAGTTCAAAAGTAAAAATATACATTTGGATCTTTTTAAATGGATTTGGGTTTATTGTTGTTAGTTATTCTAAAACCATTTTGTTTATTAAAAGTTTTATAAAAAATATTTTGTTTCGCTTACGTAAAGAAAACTAATTATGATATTTTTATCTCATCCAACTGGAAATGCTAATGTTAGAGCAATTGCAAAAGGTTTAGCTTCAAAAGGTATTTTATATCAATTTAACACCACCATTGCTACTTTCCCAGGGAATATTTGGTTTATACTAGGCGGATTTGGCCCTTTGGCTGAATTTAGAAAGCGAAATTTTGATACTATCTTACAGCCCTTAACTAAATCCTATCCATGGTATGAACTTGGAAGATCCTTAGCTAATAAGCTTAAAATAAAAAGTTTGGTTAAACATGAAAGCGGGAAATTTAGCATAGATCAAATTTATATTCGTTTTGATAAACAGGTAGCTAGAAAATTATTGAATGCAAAAAAAAATGGCGTAACTGCTGTTTATGCTTATGAAGATGGAGCTTTAGAAACTTTTAAAGCAGCCAAGAAACTAGGTTTAATATGTATTTATGATTTACCTATTGCCTATTGGGAAATAGGAAGAAAATTAATGCTTGAAGAAGCTATACGATTACCAAATTGGGCAGAAACACTTGGTGGCGGAATTAAAGATTCCCCTAAAAAATTAGAACGTAAACGTAAAGAATTAGAATTAGCAGATATAGTAGTAGGTCCAGGTTCTTTTGTGTTAAATTCATTGCCAGAATGGGCTAAAAATAAAAAAACAATTCAATCTCCTTTTGGATCTCCTAAATTTATTGAACCTAGTTGTACAAAAGAGTCCAATTCAATGGAAATTTCAAAACCATTACGAATCTTGTTTGTTGGTTCCATGGGACAACGAAAAGGTTTAGGTGATTTATTTGAAGCAATGAAAATAGTAAACAATCCAAATATTGAATTAATTGTCTTAGGCTCTTTGTTGGCTCCTCTAGATTTTTATAAAAGTGAATTTCCCAATTTTAAACATGAATTTGGAAGAGCACATTCTGAAGTATTAACATTAATGCAAAGTTGTGATGTTTTTTGTTTGCCATCTATAGTAGAGGGAAGGGCTTTGGTTATGCAAGAAGCAATGAGTCAAGGTCTACCAATAATTATTACAGCAAATACAGGTGGTGAAGATTTAGTAATTGAGGGAGAAACAGGTTTTTTAATACCAATACGTTCTCCGAAAGCAATTGCTGAAAAAATAAATTGGTTTTTTGAAAACCAATCCTGCATATCTGAAATGGGTGAAAAAGCAAAAATTCATGCTGCAAAATACACTTGGGAAAATTACGCTGAAACAATATACAACGAATTAACTTACTAAAATAATACCATTACACAAATCATAAATGAATAATTCAATATTATCAAATCTTAAAAAAGGAATATGGCTTTATTTTTTCCTTTTGATTTTTGAAGGAGCATTAAGACGTTGGGTCTTTCCAAGTCTTGCTAGTCCTTTATTATTAATAAGGGATGTTTTAGCTGTATATTTACTAATTATAGCATTAAGAAATAATTATTATCCTAGTAACCGTCTAGTTCCATTAGTTTTTTTAATAGGTTTAATTAGTATTTTTACATCACTATTTTTTGGACATGGTAATTTATTTGTAGCGTTATATGGAGCGCGGATTTTAATGATTCAATTTCCAATGCTATTTTTAATTGGCCACATATTCAATAAGCAAGATGTTATTGATATGGGAAAGGTAGTTTTGTGGTTAGCAATTCCAATGGCAATATTAATAACAATGCAATTTTATAGTCCGCAATCTGCTTGGGTTAACAAAGGTGTTGGAGATAATATTGAAGGTGCTGGATTTTCCGGTGCAAATGGTTTTATGAGACCGCCAGGAACATTTTCTTTTACAACAGGTAATGTTACTTTTTTTTGTTTGGTGGCTTGTTATGTGTTTTATTTTTGGTTAAAACCACAATTGATAAATAAATATTTATTAATTGCAAGTAGTTTAGCTCTGCTTGTAGCAATTCCAACTTCTATAAGTCGTACACTATTTTTTCAAGTAAGTATTACCACATTATTTTTTATATGGGCAAAATCTAGCCAACCAGGTTTTTTGAAAAACTTTAGCCAAATAGTAATTGGCATAAGCATAATAACGATTCTGTTTCTAAATTTTGACGGATTAAATGACCAAGTAGGGGCATTTACAGAACGATTTACAAAAGCTAATGAAGTTGAGGGTGGATTGAAAGGGGTGTTTTTGGATCGTTTTTTAGGAGGTTTAATAAGTTCGTTTAATAATATAGATGACAAAAATATAGTTTGGGGACAAGGCATAGGTATGGGTACCAATGTTGGATCTCAATTACTGACAGGAAAACTATCATTTTTAATAGCCGAAGGGGAATGGGGAAGAATTATTGGTGAAAGCGGAATGGTATTAGGACTTCTCATCGTGTTAATACGTATTCAAATGTCTTTTAGTATGCTATTTAAATCTTTTACTAAGTTAATTAATGGAGAGGAATTACCTTGGATATTGGTAAGTTATGGCTTCATATTATTATTACAAGGTTTATGGTCACAACCTTCTAATCTTGGTTTTTATGTACTTACAGGAGGTTTACTAATATCTTCATTAAAAACAAATGAAGAAAGTTTTATAGAAGAAAATTAATTCTACATATTAAATGAATATTATTTTAATTGGAAATTACAAACCTGACAATCAATTTAGTATGCGGATTTTTGCAGAATTGATAGAAGAAGGCTATAAAAAATCAGGAGAAAATGTTTTCGTGATGCGTCCTAATATTTTTTTTTCGAAACTAAATTATACTAAACTAAATGCTAATAAATGGTTAGGTTATATTGATAAATTTGTATTATTTCCAATGAAACTTTTAGTATTAAGAGGGAAGAATTTTTTATTACGACACTCTGTTCATTATCATATTTGCGATCACTCAAATGCATTTTATCTTCATTTTTTACCAAAAAATAAAACACTAATTAGTTGCCATGACGTATTGGCAATACAATCTGGACTTGGATTTACTAATACCTATTGTTCTACAACAAAATCAGGAATAGTTTTGCAGAAAATAATATTAAATGCCCTTTCTGGTGCAAAAAAATTAGCTGCTGTATCTGATTTTACACTAAATCAACTTATAGAAATTGATGTAAAACCTAATATAATAAAAAACTGGAAGGTAATACACAATACATTTTCAAAAAAATTTTCTCCTTCAAATGAACAAAACATACATCAATTAACAACTAAATTTAAGCAATTAAAAGGCAAAAAAATTATTTTGCATGTTGGCTCTAGTCTAGAACGAAAAAACAGAAAGTTATTAGTAAAAACTCTTTACGAATTGCAAAATGATTGGGACGGAATCGTTGTATTTGCGGGAGATAAATTAAGCGTAGAAGTACTTGAATTAATAGAAAACTTAAAAGTTACTGATAAAATAATACAAATCTATCGTCCGGATAACGACGATATTGTTGCGCTTTACTCTATATGCCAGGCTATGATTTTCCCTTCTTATTCTGAAGGTTTTGGTTGGCCTATTATTGAAGCTCAGGCATGCGGAGCACCTGTAATTACAAGTAATAAAGCACCAATGATGACCGAAGTTGGTGGCAATGCTGCTCTCTATGCCGACCCAGACGATCCTATTTCCTTTGCAAATCAATTTCGAAAATTAAATAATGTAGCATTTAGAGCAGATGTTATTCGTTTAGGATATGAAAATGCAAAACGATTTAATTTTGAAAATACCATAAAACAATATATCGAATTAATTCAAAAATAATTAGACATGCTATTAGTAAAAGTAATTACTTTTTTATTGCCCTGGCGTTTAAAACGATTCATGCTTATTCGATTTTTCAAATACGAAATTCATCCCTCTGCTAAGATTGGATTTTCTTGGATATATCCCCAAAAATTAATAATGTTTTCAAATGCCAAAATAGGCGATTTAAATGTTGCAATACATCTCGATTTAATTTCTATTGGAAAATTCTCGAGCATATCTCGTGGAAATTGGATTACCGGTTTTCCTACTAAAACCGATTCTAAACATTTTTCACATCAAAATGAAAGGGAATCTAAATTAATAATCGGAGAACAATCTGCAATTACAAAGAATCATCATATTGATTGTACTAGTTCTATTACAATTGGTGATTTTGTAACGATTGCAGGTTATAATTCGCAATTATTAACGCATAGTATCAATATTTTTGAAAATAGACAAGACAGCAGTCCTATCACAATTGGAAATTATTGTTTTATAAGCACTAATGTTGTTGTATTAGGGGGAGCTAATTTACCTTCTTATAGTGTTTTAGGGGCTAAAGCAATGCTTAATAAAAAATTGAATCAAGAATATTGTTTGTATGGTGGAATTCCAGCAAAATTTATTAGTGAAATTCCAAAAACTGCAAAATATTTTGACCGCTCCACCGGATTTATTTATTAAGATTAAAATAATACAAAGAAGCATTCTATATTTTTTTTAAGTATCCATAAATTATAACTTTTGAAAATTTTACATATTATTTCTGGGGTTAATCCTAAAAACGGAGGGCCTATTCAAGGCATACGTAACTACCAAAATGATTTAGTGCATTTAGGCATAGAAAGACATATTGTTACATTTGAGGAACTAAAAGAAATAGAACTTTGGGGTTTTCAAGATAGTTTTCAATTCCATGCATTAGGTAAACCCAGAACCTCTTGGCATTACAATGCAGCGCTAATCCCATTTTTAAAAAAAGAGGCTCCTAACTTTGATATCATAATATTAAATGGGTTATGGTCCTACCAAAGTTATGCTGCTTTAAAAGCAATAATTTGGTTAAAAAAAATAGAACCTAATAAAAAAATACCGAAATTATTTGTCATGCCACATGGCATGTTAGACCCTTGGTTTCAAAAAGACAAAAGCCGTCGTTGGAAGGCATTGCGAAATTATTTCTATTGGCACTTAATTGAAAAAAAAGTAATCAATACCGCAGATGGCATATTATTTACTTGTGAAGAGGAAATGTTGTTAGCTAGAACCACCTTTAGTGGTTATTGCCCCAAAAAAGAAATCAATATTGGATATGGTATACAAGCCCCTCCTCCCTTGTCAGAATTAATGAAGAGTGACTTCCATATTAAATACTCTTTAGAATCGAAAGAACCGTATTTACTATTTTTAAGCCGTATTCATCCCAAAAAAGGATTAGATTTATTATTAAACGCCTATTCTGAAGTTTTAAATAATTCAGAGTTTGCAAATAAAGTTCCAAATTTAGTTATAGCAGGTCCCGGAATTGAAACCAGATATGGTAAAAAACTGTTAGACTATTTAGATAAAAATCCTAAAGTAAATGCAAAAGTATTTTTATTAGGACATTTATTAGGAGATATTAAATGGGCTGCGATTTATGGTTGTGAAGCTTTTATATTACCTAGTCATCAAGAAAATTTTGGCATTGCAGTTGCAGATGCTTTGGCATGCTATAAGCCCGTACTAATAACTACTAAAGTCAATATTTATAGAGAAATTGAGCAAGGTGGAGGTGGACTTATTAGTGAAGACAACTTAGTTGGAACTATTGAAAATCTAAAAAAATGGATGGACTTGAGCAATGAAGCCAAGTTAAAAATGGGACAAGATGCCTTTTTGGTTTATAAAAAACATTTTGGGGTAAAAAATGCAGCTATTAGATTAATAGAAGCAATAAAATAAAAAAAATAGTATATAAACATTCTAATAAGTTGCACTGTTTTGACTTTGATAAATAAGTCTACTAATAGTAACTATTAATATTAAAAAAAATAACCTTGGATTTATCAACTTATAACCATTCTTTTAGTTTAAAAAATAAAATAGGAAGATTACTATGGAATTTAACATTTCCAATTTTGTTTCGTCCTTTTGCCTCTAGATTATTTAAAAAATGGCGGGTATTGGTATTAAAATGTTTTGGTGCCAAAATAAAATGGTCTTCACATGTTTATGCTTCGGTAAAAATTTGGGCACCTTGGAATTTAGAAATAGGTGCTTATTCTAGTTTAGGTCCCAAAGTAGATTGTTACAACCAAGGAAAAATAATCATTGGCACCAATACAGTAATTTCTCAAAAGACCTATTTATGTGCTTCTTCGCATGACTATAATTTAAAAAATTTTCCTTTAGTATTAAAACCTATTCTTATTGGTAGCGGCGTATGGATTGCTGCAGATGCTTTTATCGGTCCTAGTGTTACTATTGGAAATAATGCAGTGGTTGCTGCTAGAGCAGTTGTCGTTAAAAAAGTAGAGGAAAATGTAATTGTTGGAGGCAATCCAGCAAAATTTATAAAAACTAGAAATATTGAATAATATCCCAATTACTGTAATTATTTCGGTTAAGAATGAAGCGCTTAATTTAACCTCCTGTCTGGAAAAACTTAATCGATTCAATCAAATTATAGTTGTAGATTCTGGAAGTACCGATGCTACTTTAAGCATAGCTGCTACTTTGGGAGCAGAAGTATTGCAATTTGTTTGGAATGGAAAATTTCCTAAAAAAAGAAATTGGACACTGCAAAACGCCAATATTCTTAACGAATGGGTATTGTTTTTAGATGCAGATGAGTTTGTAACACAAGACTTCGTTAATGAAGTAGAAATTAAAATACAAGAATCAAACTATAATGGTTTTACAATACAGTTTGAAAACTATTTTATGGACAAAAAACTGCGGTATGGATATGGGTTTAAAAAAACTGCACTATTTAAGAAAACCAAGGGCGCATATGAAAAAATAGAGGAAAACTTCTGGAGTCACTTAGATATGGAAGTTCACGAACATCCTATAATAGAGGGTAAAATTGGTCTTATTCATGCAAAAGTAATTCATAAAGATTTTAAAACTTTAGAACATTATATTGACAAGCATAATGCCTATTCCAGTTGGGAAGCACAGCGATACATGCAACTAAAAAAAACGAATAACGGGAATTTGTCTTTTAATCAAAAAATTAAATACGGACTTCTTAATACGGGTTTACTCCCCATGGTTTATTTTCTAGGTGCCTATTTTTTAAAATTAGGTTTTTTAGACGGTAAAGAAGGTTTTTATTTAGCCCGATTTAAAGCACATTACTTTTTTCAAATTCAAACTAAAGTCGCTTTCTTAAAATTAAAAAAATAATTATAAACATAAATAATTGACTACTATAATTCTCATTAGTGGTAAATAGCAACACGTAAAAACAAATAATTGTTAACATTACTAAAAACAAATAAATTTCAGCTATTTCTATTCAATTTTTTATACCTTTCAGCACAATTTAACATTTATGCAATTTTCGATAATTACAATAAGCTTTAATCGTAAAGCAACAATTGCCAAAGCTATAGAAAGTGTTCTATCGCAAGACTATAAAAATATTCAATATATTGTCATTGATGGAAATTCTACAGATGGAACCAAAGAAATAATAAACACTTATTCAGATAAAATAAGCATCCTTATTTCAGAAAATGACAAAGGCTTATATGAAGCGTTAAACAAAGGTATGCGATTAGCAACTGGAGATTTAATAGGTATCATGCATTCCGATGATGAATTTTATGACACAACTGTAGTGTCACAAATAGCGGCAGCATTTCAAAACAATCCAAATACAAACGGATTTTATGGCAATGGGATATACGTAAGCAATAATCAACATAAAAACATTATTAGGAATCGCATTTGTGGAGAATGTAGTGATAAAAAAATAACCTCCGGATGGTTACCTTTACATACTTCTGTTTATCTAAAAAAGAGTGTTATGGAAAAATATGGTTACTATGATGAAGAATTTAAAATTGCTTCTGACACCGAGCTATTATTGCGCTATTTACACCTACATAAACTTGAGTTAACTTATTTAAACTTCTATTTTGTAAAAATGAGAATGGGAGGATTAAGCACCGATTATAATAATTTTTTTAAAGTATTATTAGAAGACTATAGAATTTACAAAAAATTTGGATTACCCGCATATAAAATAGTTTTTTATAAAAAAATCCTAACATTAAAACAATATCTAAAAAACCAAAATAAAGTTACAGAAATCTAATTATAACAAATTAGAATGTGGTATAATGTTTTAAATTTTTTTATAACTAACTTCCAATATTGTTTAATAGAATATATTTAACTTACTTTTTTGTAAGAATAAAATTATAAATTACTTTTATTTCAAATATAAATCGACAATTTACTTAAACTAATGTAATGATTAGATAATCTAAAATTAAGTGATTACTAATCAAATATTAAAAACTTTACATATAAACCGCCTTTTTTAAGTTTTTAACTAAAAAAACAAATCTTAATTCTTAAATTATTAGATTTGTAATCCTAAATTCTATTATAATAGTATATGACTAAATCTATTTTTTATCTGAGCTTAACACTACTTCTATTGACTTCCTGTGTTTCTAAAAAGAAAATTTTATATTTTCAAGATTCAGACAAATTCACTTCCGTTGGCATAAACCAATTGGAAAGTAAAATTCAAATCAACGACATTTTAAATATTACAATTAGTGCCTTAGTTCCAGAAACAACTATACCATATAATTCTCAAAATTTTATTGGAACAACTAATCTTGAAACCTTGAAAATGAATGGCTATTTAGTAAACAACAAGGGGGAAATAGAAATGCCTGTTTTAGGAACTATTTCAGTAAAGAATAAAACTATAATACAATTAAGAAATGAATTAAAAAATATATTGGAGCAAGGAGGACATTTAGTAAAGCCTAGTGTAAATATTAGAATTTTAAATGGTAAGGTTACCATTTTAGGAGAAGTAAGTAATCCAGGTACTTATGCTTTTACAGAACAATTTATCTCTCTGCCACAAGCCCTGGGCTATGCTGGAGATTTAACTATAAATGGTAAAAGAACTGATATATTACTAATTCGAGAAATCGATGGGGTTCGAGAAATATCACATATTGATTTAACTACTGCCAATTGGATGAATGATCCAAAATATTCTATAAAACAAAATGATGTAATTATTGTTAATCCTAATAGCAAAAAAATCCAATCAGGAGGATATAATCTTGGAGATTTAAGTGCTATTTTAGGAATTACTTCTTTGCTTGTAAGTTTTATAATTTTATTAAAAAAGTAATACAAAATGTTAAAAAATAAAAAAGACTTTTCCGAATTCTCTGAAGAAAAAAAGGCTACTCCTATTTATGAAATTATAGGGAAATATATGCAATATTGGCCTTGGTTTGTAGCTAGTGTAATAATAGCTATGTTTTTATCTATGATGTATTTACGCTACTCAAATAACATTTATAAAACCACTGCTTCAGTTAAAATTACTGAAGAAAACAGTCAAAATGTATCGGTTGATTTATCTAAAATATTTACTAAATCTACCATTAATTTAGAAAATGAAAAAGCAATTTTTAAATCCTATCGACTTTCTGAAAAATTAGTAAAAGATTATAATTTAAATATTAGTTATATATATAAGGGTAACATTAAAGAAAGCAATAATTATACTCCACCTTTTATAGTAAGCTATAAGAAATCTAATGATAGTATCCATGAAAATTTAAAATATACTATTACTATTACTAAAACAGGGTACTCAATAGTAGATGAAAAATCTGGCGAAAAATATAATAAAAATGGATTCTGGATGTATAATTCAGTAAAAAAATTCCCAATAACTATTCAGCCTGCAACGAATCATAACATTATGAATAGCGTTGGTAAAAGTTATATTGTCTCCCTAATTCCAATTAAAGCAGCTACTTTACATTTGAGTAATTCTATAACAGTTGGACAGACTGAAAAAGGAAGTGATATATTAAATTTATCCATTACTGGACCAGATGGAAAGCATTCGGAATTAATTTTGAATGCCTTAATTAAAGCTTATGAAGAAGATGGTATTAAAGACAAACAAGAAGTGTATAGAAAAACAATTGCATTTGTTGATGATCGCTTTGTGAAAATAAAAAAAGAGTTAGATTCTATTGAAGAATCAAAAAAAGTATATAAAACAAGCAATGATTTAAGTTTTCTTCAAAATGATGCGATAAATAGTTTAACTAATAAATTTGCAAAAGATCAAGTTTCTTATGATTTACAATTGCAAATGTCATTAGCTAAGATGCTAAAAGAAGATTTAGAAAAACAATCCGAATATAGTTTGTTACCACAAAACATTGGTATTCAAAATACTACAATCAATACCTTTGTAGATAATTACAATACCAATGTATTGCAATTCCAAAAAATGCATGTCACAGCTGGAAATAACAATCCTACAATACAAATTGTAAGTAATACTTTGAATAATATAAAAAAGAACATAAACAACTCAACTCAAGGATATATACAACAAATACAATCTACTATCAATAAGAGTGAAGAAGCTGAAAAAAACGCACATAATGACTTCTCTAAAATTCCCGAAAAAGAGAAAATATTACGAAGTATAGAACGCCAACAAAATCTTAAAGAAAGCTTGTATTTATTATTATTACAAAAAAGAGAAGAAGCCTCTGTAAATAATGCGATTACCAATTCTAATACCAAAATAATTGATTATTCAATAACGGAATCTAATCCTATTTCCCCAAAAAGACAAACAACCTATCTTACGGCATTTTTACTTGGTTTATTTATTCCATACGGAATAATCTTTATCCTCTTCACTTTAGACGATAAAATTCATAAAGCTGGAGACGTAGAAAAATTATCAAAAGGAATCCCTTTATTATCTGAAATTCCAAATGTAACAGAAACTAAAGATGGATTAACCCAAAAAACTGAAGCTTTCCGAACATTAGTTAACAATACTAATTTTATCACTCCTTTTGATACAAAAGAAGGAAAACTAATCTTTGTTACCTCAGCAAAAAAAGGAGAAGGAAAAACGTTTGTAGCATACAATTTATCTTCTGCTTATGCTAATTTAGAGAAAAAAACAATATTAGTAGGTACCGATTTTAGAAATCCACAGTTACACAAACATTTACAAAAAAATAGAAATGATATAAAAGGACTTTCTAATTATTTGCATAAAAGCGCATCAGAATGGAGAGAATTATTGTATCGACAAAAAGAAAATGATTGTGAATTTGATATATTATTAGCCGGAGATATACCACCTAACCCTACTCTATTACTATCCTCTCAAAGATTTAAAGATTTAATTGAAGAATTAAAAAAAGAATATGATATCATAATTTTTGACACAGCTCCTTCACTGCTAGTTTCTGATTCATTAATTATTTCTAACAATGCCGATACCACACTCTTTGTTGTAAGGTCTGAAATAACCGAGAAAAGATTAGTAGAATATGCCGTGAAATTAAGCGAAGATAAAAAAATTAACAATGTTGCTTTTGTATTAAACGGAATTAACTTTAAGAATATTTATGGTTATAATTATAGTTACAGCTATGGTTATGGATACGGATATAACTACGGTTATGGTTATGGTTACGGCTTAGATGAAGCAACTAAAAAATGGTACCAACGAGGATTACTTGGAAGCTTTGTTAGAATATTTTCTAAAAAGAAGAAATCTAAAGAAACAGAATCTTAGTAACAAATTAATTAAACACAATTAAATACGCTTTGTAATTACAACCTTCAGTAATACAAAGCGTATTTTTTTTATCTCTTATCCATGAACTGTTTCCGACTTTCCGTAATTAGTGATTAATTCACCTTCAAAATCCAACCATTCTTTCCAACGTTTATCAACGTCAACTTTTTCAGTATATTTTCTAGCAAACTTCAAGAAAGTTGTATAGTGACCTGCTTCGCTAATCATCAAAACTCTGTAAAATTCTGCCAAGTCTTTATCTTCAATATTTTGAGACAGTACTTTAAAACGTTCACAACTTCTAGCTTCAATCATTGCTGAAAACAATAATCGATCTACAAAAGCATCGTTACGGCTCCCGTCTTTTTTCATGAATTTAAAAAGCTCATTTACATAATGATCTTTGCGTTCTCTTCCCAATTTCAATCCACGTTCTTTGATGATATTGTGTACCATTTGAAAATGTTCAATTTCTTCTTTGGCTATTTCCAACAAATCAGTTACTAAATCTTCGTGTTCCGAATTATAAGTTATAATAGTGATGATATTGGTTGCTGCTTTTTGTTCGCACCAAGCATGATCGGTAAGGATTTCTTCAATATTCGATTCGACAATCGTAACCCATCTTGGGTCGGTAACTAATTTTAAACCTAACATTTGTATAGTATTTTAGATAAATGCAAAATTATGTCTTTTCTTTGTAAATGAATTGGATATTATGCTAAAATCTAAAAGTTTATTGATTATTGGTTTTGTTTGGCCCGAGCCTAAATCTTCGGCAGCTGGCAATAGAATGATGCAATTAATTAAATTGTTTCAGGCAGAAGACTATCATGTAACTTTTGCAAGTACTGCTCAGAATTTAGAATTCTCTGAAGACGTTTCTATTATTGGCGTTAAAGCAAAAACTATCGAATTAAATTCAGTCACTTTTGATGATTTTGTAAAAGAATTAAATCCAAATATTGTTTTATTTGACCGATTTATGGTAGAAGAACAATTTGGATGGCGTGTATCCGAAAGCTGTCCAAATGCTTTAAAAATCCTAGACACCGAAGATTTACATTGTTTGCGCCAAGCGCGACAATTGGCGGTGAAAGAAAATCGTAAATTTATTTTAGACGATTTATTTTCGGATGTTGCCAAAAGAGAAATTGCTGGTATTCTTCGATGTGATATGTCGCTGATGGTTTCCGAATTTGAAATGGAATTACTTCAAAATCATTTCAAAATTTCAAAAGATTTATTGTACTACCTACCCATTTTTGCAGAAAAACTAGATGCAATTCCAACTTATAAGGAACGGAATGATTTTGTTTTTATTGGGAATTTTCTTCACGAACCCAATTGGGATTGTGTAAAATATTTGGCCGAAGTTATTTGGCCTCTATTGCATTTGAAATTGCCAGATGCAAAACTATTCATTTATGGCGCTTATCCCTCGCAGAAAGTTCTCGAATTACATAAGCCTAAACAGAATTTTTATATAATGGGAAGGGCAGCCAATGCTTTTGATGTTGTAAAAAAAGCTAAAGTCGTTTTGGCTCCAATTCGCTTTGGTGCTGGAATAAAAGGAAAATTAATTGAAGCGATGCAATGCGGAACACCAAGCGTGACTTCTTCTATAGGTGCCGAGTCTATGAATGGCGATTTAGATTGGAATGGGTTCATTAAAGATACTCCAAATGATTTTGTTGCTGCGGCTGTTACAATTTATGAAGACAAAAAACTTTGGAAGCAAAGTCAGGAAAATGGGTTAGAAATTCTTAAAAAAAGATACAAGAAAGCTTATTTTGAAAAAGAATTTTTTATTGAAATTAATTCGCTTTTAGAAAACTTAAAACCACATCGAAATAGTAATTTTATAGGCTCTATATTGCAACACCATTCACTTTCAAGTACCAAATACATGAGTAAGTGGATTGAGGAGAAGAATAAAATTAAGATTTAATATTTTTATGTATTTTTGCTTTTTTCTTAAAAACACACAAAATGTATAAAATATTATTTTCTATCAGTTTGTTATTCTTTGGTTTAAAGATACATTCACAAACTAATCCTGCAATCACCGCATGGATTCAAAATACTAATAACACAACAGGACGTCATTATCTTTCTGGAAATTCTACTATAATTAATGATGTGGCTTTAGCCAATATTCAAAATGTGCAATATTCCGCCAATTGGTCTTATGTAACCACTCAAGGAGTTCCTTCTTTTATTACTGGTCCATTTACTGCCAACCCAAATACTGTTATTACTGCAATACCGTCCATTTATAAAATTCCATTAAATCCCTTACCAAATACCGGTGCATTAACTGCTACAGGAGCAGGAAATATTGGGGTATTTATTAATGGTGTAGGACTTTTTAGTTATGGCGATGGTTTTTCTTATACTCCGGCTTCCAATTCAGATACTCCCACTGCTAATGGAGTTTGGAGACGCGATGCGGTTAAAGCCGAAATAATTGGTTTTGATTGTGCTAAAGCGCACCCAGCAGCTCAAGGAAATTACCACCACCATCAAAACCCAAGTGCATTTAATTTAGATTTACTGCAACTTTCCACTATTTGCAATCTTTACCCATCGGATGGTTTATATACTATTAATCCTACAATTCATTCGCCGCTAATTGGTTTTGCCTATGATGGATTTCCAATTTATGGTGCTTTTGGATATACTAGTACCAACGGAACTGGAGGCATTTCTAGAATGAAATCGAGTTATCAGTTGCGAAATATTACAACTAGAACCACTTATGCCGACGGTACTGATGTTGTAGATGGACCACCTATTAGTAGTACTTTCCCGTTGGGATGGTATCGTGAAGATTATGAATATATCGCGCATCCGTCTGACCCAAGTTATCTAGACGAACACAATGGCAGATTTTGTATCACACCCGAATATCCAAGTGGTATTTATTGTTATTTTTCAACTGTAGATAGTAATTATAATTCGACTTACCCATATTGTGTAGGACCAACGTATTATGGCGTGAAAAATGTTGTAAAAGTAACTGCCGTAACAGAATCAACAACACCCTATTTGGATGCAATAACTTTTGGAAAAAATGATTTTTCTATTACTATTGCACCTAATCCTGCACAAGATTTTATAGCCATACAATCGCAAATGGCCTATTCCGATTACAAGATTGAACTTATTGACGAATTGGGTAAGGTAATAGCAAATAGTGTTATTGTTAAAGGAAGTACACTAAGCGTTATTGATGTTCAAACGGTTTATAGCGGAACTTATTTTGTTAAAATTTCAAATGAAAACGCCACTAAAATCTATAAAGTAATCATCGATAAGTAGTTCGGTTTATTACGATAACTTTTGCAATAATTCCGTAAAATTAACTTGAGTTTGCGCACCAGAAACTATATCTTTTATAGTAAATAAATCCTCTGAAATTTCTTTAACTACAAACGGAATTCCTCTTTTTTCGGCATGCTTAAATTGTTTATCCATTTTAGCAGCATCTGGATAAAATTCTGCTTTAATATTTTGATTTCGCAATTTTTGAATAGCCTGCATAGCCTCAAATGCTTGTACATCACCAAAATTTAAAAACATAACTTTTGTAGCTGTAGTAACTGTTGGTGGAAATAAATTTAATTCTTCCAAAACCAAATAAATACGATCTAAACCAAACGAAATCCCTACGCCACTCATGTTTTTTAATCCGAAAATTCCTGTAAGATCATCGTATCTTCCGCCACCGCCAATAGAGCCCATGGCTACTTCTTTGGGTGCAGAAACTTCAAAAATGGCTCCGGTATAATAATTCAATCCACGTGCTAGAGTAACATCTAGATCTAAAATTGCTTTTTGCAATCCAAGTTTGGTTACTTTTTCACAAATGAATCGCAGTTCTTCAATTCCTTTTTTCCCTTCTTCGGATGCCGAAAGTAAGGTAGAAAGTTTCTCGATTTTTTCTTGTATCGTTCCAGTAAAGTTAAATAACGGTTGCACTTTAAGCAATGCTTCTTCGGAAATTCCTTTTTCGAGCATTTCTTTTTTTACACCATCCTCCCCTATTTTGTCCAATTTATCTAGAGCAACTGTAAAATCAATTAATTTATCCGATGCTCCAATAACCTCAGCAATTCCAGATAATATTTTACGGTTGTTAATTTTAATAGTAACGCCGTTCAATCCTAATTCTGCAAAAACAGCATCGTACAATTGCACCAACTCCACTTCTTGCCATAAAGACGTAGAACCTACCACATCGGCATCGCATTGAAAAAATTCTCTAAACCTACCTTTTTGCGGACGGTCAGCACGCCAAACGGGTTGAATTTGGTACCGCTTGAACGGAAATTCAATTTCGTTTTGGTGTTGTACTACGTATCTTGCAAACGGCACTGTTAAATCATAACGAAGTGCTTTTTCGGAGATTTTACCTGTTAATTGTTTGTAGTTTATTGTTTGTAGTTCTTCTGAAGAAACTTTATCTAAATAATCTCCCGAATTCAATATTTTAAAAATCAAGCGATCGCCTTCTTCTCCATATTTTCCCATAAGAGTATCGGAGTTTTCAAAACTTGGCGTTTCTATGGGTTGGTAACCGTAATTTTCAAAATGATTGCGCATTATCGAAATAATATAGTTCCGTTTAGAAACCTCAATTGGTGAAAAATCGCGTGTGCCCTTTGGAATACTTGGTTTGGATGCCATTTTAGATATTAGATTTTAGATATTAGATTTTAAATATTTAAAATTTTGATATTTAATATTTAAAATTCATTTTGCAAATATCCAACTTTTTCAACTATTTTATAATTCTTATGGCACAAACTTGTAACAAAAACCGTAATTTCGTGTCAAATTGAGATTATGAAAGGAGTTTTTAAAGAAAATATAAAGATTGCATTAGGTTCTATTAGAGCCCAACTGCTTCGTACGATTCTAACAATTGTGATTATTGCTATAGGAATTACCGCTTTAGTGGGAATTCTAACCGTAGTTTCGGCAATTGATTATACCCTAAATTCAAAGTTTGCATCTATGGGTTCGAATACTTTTAGCATCAACCAATACGAATTCAAAACTAGAAATCAAGGTGGTGGCGAAATTGAGAAAGTGAATCCTATTATTTCTTATCCAGAAGCCAAAGCTTACAAAGATAAATACGATTATCCTTTTACCAGAACTTCCCTTTCTTTTACTGCCACTGGAACTGCCGAAGTAAAATTTGAAAACGAAAAAACCGATCCCGAAATTGCTGTTTTGGGTGTAGATGAATATTTTACTGCCAACAATGGTTTTGAAGTGGTGCAAGGAAGAAATTTTAATGGATTTGATATTTCTAACAACACTTTCACTTGTGTAGTAGGTAGTGATTTTATAACCAAAGGACTCCTTAAAGATGTTAATCCTATCGATAAAACGATTTCCATTCGTGGTGCAAAATTTAAAGTTATTGGGGTATTAAAAGAAAAAGGATCCACTTTTGGAAACAATCAAGATTTAAGGGTTTTGATACCAATTCAAGTGGCACGATCCTTATTTTCGGCACCAAGCATTAATTACACCATTAGCACTATGGTGGATAAAAAAGAAATGTTTGAAGCGGCAGTAGATAATGCAACAGTTACCATGCGAAAAATAAGAAAACTAAATCCTGTGGAAGAAAGCAATTTTGGCATTTCTAGAAGTGATGATTTGGTGAACCGAATTGCTGAAATGACGGGAGTATTGAGTGCTTCAGCTTGGATCATCGGAATTATTACGATATTAGGTTCGTCTATAGCATTAATGAACATTATGATTGTTTCGGTAACCGAAAGAACGCGAGAAATTGGTGTTCGAAAATCGTTGGGAGCTAAACGTAAAACTATTGCTTGGCAGTTTTTTATGGAGACTTTAATTATAGGACAAATTGGAGGCTTTGTAGGAATTATCTTCGGAATATTAGTTGGATATCTTATGGCATCCCTAATGGAATTTGGCTTTGTAATTCCGTGGGGCGCTATCCTTGCTGCTGTGATTACAAGTTTTCTAGTCGCACTTGTTTCTGGTTTGTATCCTGCTATTAAAGCATCTAAGTTAGATCCAATTGAGGCGCTGCGATACGAGTAGAAGGCAGAAGACAGAAGGCAGATTTTAGAAGGCAGATTTTAGAAGGCAGAAGGCAGAAGACAGAAGGCAGATTTTAGAAATAAGAAGGCAAAAATTAGAATTTAGAGAGATAACCCATAATATAATCACGTTCTGTCAACCCTCTCCTTTGGAGAGGGGCTGGGGGTGAGGAAAAATAAGTAAATTAAAGTTAGATTTTAGAAATTAAAACATACATTATGAGATTTCAAGATTTATTAGCCTATAAAAAATCATTTGAATTATCGATGGCTATTTATGAATTATCTAAGAAATTTCCATCTGAAGAAAAATATTCCTTAACAGACCAAATAAGACGTTCCTCAAGAAGTGTTTCCGCAAATATTGCAGAAGCAAGTAGAAAAATAAAATATCCAAAACATTTCATTTCTAAATTAACAGATAGTGATTCTGAAAATGCAGAAACACAAACCTGGCTAGAATATTCATTAGCATGCAATTATATTTCCAATAATGACTTTTTAGATCTTACAAATAAAAGTCTAGAAATAGGACGATTATTAAATTACATGATAAACAATCCCGATAAATTTTCTTAAAAACTGTAAATTTTACCTTTAATCTGCTTGTTTTCTCCTCACCCCCGGCCCCTCTCCAAAGGAGAGGGGCGACAGAATGTGATTGTATTGTGGGTTTAATTTCTCTAAATTCTAGCTTCTGCATTCTGCATCTGCCTTTTAATTTCTGCTTTCTAAATTCTGCCTTCTGCTCCTGCCTTCTCACATCTTATCATCCTATTGTTTCCATAAATATCCTTTTTCAATTCAATATTTTTAAAACCTAAATCCTCAAGTAATTCAACGGTTTCTTTACCAAGATATTGGTTGATTTCAAAAAACAACATTCCGTTTTCAGAAAGGTTTTTTTGGGCAAGTTGGGCTATTTTTCTATAAAAAAGTAAGGCATCCGTATCTTCAACAAATAAAGCCAAATGGGGTTCGTATTCCAAAACATTGGGTTTGATTTCTGCTTTTTCTAGATTCCTAACGTAAGGAGGATTAGAAACTATTATGTCGAATTGGGTTGGAAGTTGGAAGTTATAAGTTTGGAGTTCAACCAAATCGTTGATTTTTAAAATGTCTACATTTATAAAATCCACCTCAACCTTATTAATTTCTGCATTTTTTTTTGCTGTAGCCAATGCTTTTTCAGAAATATCAATAGCAGAAACTTCTGCGTTTGGAATATTTTTAGCCAACGAAATGGCTATACAACCACTACCCGTTCCGATATCCAGAATTCGCAACTTCGTACTTTGTATTTCGTACTTCGTACTTTTTATAATCCATTCTACCAATTCCTCTGTTTCTGGCCTTGGAATTAAAGTGTTTTCATCAACTAAAAATGGCAAACCATAGAATTCGGTTTCTCCTAATATATATTGAATCGGTTTCTCTTTTTTCAATTCGGCCAATACACTTTCCCAACGAAATAATTGCATGGGATCCATTTCCATATTAGGATTCAAAGCCAAATCAATTCGTTTCTTATTGTGAAAACATTCTAATATAAGGTAAAAGAAACTTTCAATTTCTTTAGCATCATATAAGGAAGAAAGTTCTTGGAGAAATGTGGTTTTGTAGGTTTTTAGTAGCATTGGATTATTTTTAAAAGCCGTATTTTATTTTTCTTAATTCCAACATCCGTTTTTGCATTTCAACAGTTCTTAATCCTACAGAAACTCTTCTACTATCCAAGTTTTCAATATCAATAATTTTATCCGATTTTGTATCACTATAAATCCCATAAATAAACATCCCTATTTTTCTTTGATTGCTATCTACTAGATTTGCATATACATTAAAAGGTGCTTCCCCTTTTTGAATTAAGTTTAAAAAAATTGGTTTCCAATATTCCACATCTTTTAAATGAAAAACCAAAGTGCTTATATCAGCACCATTTAATCCAAAATTAACAGCTCCTATCAATTTTTCATTTGGATAGCCATATTTTGAAATAATTTCTTTCAATCGCCTTTCATTTTTAGTATCAACTCTTAACATCTCTTCAAAATCAATAGGCTGTTGCCGAACACGTTGGTCTTCTGAAGTCATAATTGACAGTTCATTCTTCAATTCAAAATTAATAGTTTTCAAATATTCTTGATATATTTTTTCGCTATTTTGTTTTAAATTTTTCCATTTAGGATTATCCTTTAAAGAATCATAAATGGAATTCTCATCAAAATAATTAAATGTATAACCATACTTCTTCATCAGTACTTCTATACTATTTAAAGCTTCTTCTTTTTTATCTAAAGCAATTGCTAATTGAGCTAAAATATCAATTTCATATATAGAGGATTGATTTAACAAGGGACACACTTTTTCAGATTCTTTTAAAGTTGAATATGCGAGTTCATTTTTTCCTTCAAAATAATAAATTTGTGCTTTATAAATCAATGGATAATATTTCTCAATATAATTACATTCTTGAGCTGAAACAAAGCAATAGTTATACATAACAAAAATCAACAAAATATATTTTTTCATAACTTATAATTCTTTAATCATCCACACCGGGCAACTAGTATGTCCTGTTCCGCCTAGCGGTTCGGTTAAATATTCAAATCCCACTTTTTTATATAACTTTTGAGCGTTTAGCATCACTGGAAGAGTTTCTAAATAGCACTTTTCATAGCCAAATTCGGTTGCTTTTGCTAAACATTTTTGAATCATTTCCATACCAATTCCTCGGCCACGTGCCTCTTGCAAGAAATACATTTTTTGCAATTCACAAATGTTTTCGGTAGAGTTATCCAATTGGTTCACTCCTGCTCCACCTATTATTTTTCCGTTTTCTTCTACAACAAAATAAATTGCTTTGGGGTTTTGGTAGGCTTCGTACATAAAATCCAATTGGGTATCTGCAAAGGCAGTTCCAGTTTTTGGATAATCATCGGCAATAAAAACTTCCCGAATAACCTGTGCAATTTGCTCGTTATCTTCTTTTTGGATTTCTCTTAGTATCATAAAAACGAAACTTCTAAACTTTCTAAACTCAAAAAATCTTATTTTTGTGGTGTGAAGATACATGAAAAATATATAAAACGCTGCATTGAATTGGCCAAAAATGGTTTAGGAACTACCTATCCCAATCCGCTGGTGGGAAGCGTAATTGTATATAACAACGAAATTATTGGCGAAGGTTGGCACCAAAAAGCAGGAGAACCTCATGCCGAAGTAAATGCTATTCATTCGGTTAAAGACAAATCGCTTCTATCTAAAGCAACAATTTATGTGAGTTTAGAACCTTGTAGTCATTTTGGAAAAACCCCTCCGTGTTGTGATTTGATAATTGCAAATAATATTCCGAATGTGGTTATTGGCACGATGGATCCTTTTGCAAAAGTGGCTGGCAATGGCATAAAAAAACTTTTGGAAGCCGGAAAAAAGGTAACTATTGGAATTCTAGAAGACGAATGCAATGAATTGAACAAGCGTTTTTTTACATTTCACACAAAAAAGCGTCCTTATATAATATTAAAATGGGCGGAAAGCCAAGACGGTTTTATTGCTCCTCTTACCAAAGCAAAGAAAGAACCCGTTTGGATCACTAACGAATTTTCACGCCAATTGGTGCATAAATGGAGAAGTGAAGAGCAGGCAATTTTGGTTGGAACCAATACAGTTATTGAAGACAACCCTTCACTAACCGTTAGAGATTGGACTGGAAACAACCCAATTAGAATTGTTTTAGATCAAAAGAAAAGAATTCCAAAAGAAAGCCCTATCTTTGATACTCAAGCAAATACTCTTTTAATTTCAAAAGATACTATCAATTTCAAGAATGCTATTGCTTCTGAAATTGCGGATTTCTTATTTAAGAATGAAATTCAATCCGTTATTATTGAAGGAGGTAGACATACATTGCAAACCTTTATTGATGCAAATATTTGGGATGAAGCTAGAGTTTTTAAAGGAACTATATCCTTGAAAAAGGGAATTAAAGCTCCCGTAATTAATCTAGTAAACCCCAAAAAGGAACAACTATTAGAAGATGAACTTTTAACTTTTTTTAATTATGATTACAACCATCATTTTTGATTTTGGAGACATTTTTATAAATTTAGAAAAAGAAGCTCAAGTAGAAGCTTTCAAAAAACTTGGATTACCCTCACCAAATGAAGATCTAATAGCAAAAAACGATTTATTTGAAAAAGGTAAAATATCCGCTCAAGATTTCTTAGAGTCCTTTCAAAAATATTTGCCAAATGCAAGTTTAAAAGAAATTAAAGAAGCCTGGAATACTATAATTGGTGATTTCCCTCTTTATAGATTAGAATTTTTACAATTACTTTCTTATAAATACAAATTATTCTTGCTTACCAATACCGATGAAATTCACATCAATCGTTTTGAACATAAAGTTGGCATTTCCTTTTTTAGCGACTTTTATCAGTGTTTTGAAAAAGTTTACTACTCCTATGAAATGGGGTTGCGTAAACCAGATTCAGCAATTTACTCCTATATATTAAACAAGCATGATTTAAATCCTAGAAAAACTTTATTTGTTGATGACAAGAAAGTAAACACTGATGCAGCTGAAAAACTGGGAATGCAAGTATGGAATTTACAAGTAGGAGAAGAAGATGTGGTAGATTTATTTAATCAAAAACATTTATTACTTTAAAAATACTTTTATGAAATTAGATATAACTTCATTAGAAAAAGCAACAAATTCTTTAGAAAAAGCAATAAAAGAATATGAAAGAACCGATAGTGAATATGTAAGAGATTCTTGCATTCAGAGATTTGAATATACATATGAATTATCTTGGAAAACTATAAAAAGATTTTTAGAAGAAACTGCACCAAATCCTTCAATTATTGATTTAATGAGTTTTCAAGAATTAATTAGAGACGCCAATGAAAAAGGCTTATTATTAACCGATTGGGAAACATGGAAATTATATCGAATGTATAGAGGAACTACAAGCCATGCATACGATGAAGACAAAGCAAACGAAATTTATAATGAATTACCAGGTTTTCTTAATGAAATTCAATATTTAATTAAGCAATTAAAAAAAACGAATTAAAAGATGTCTGAAAACACTATTCATATCAGTAATAATCAACTACAAACGACTAAGTCTATTTTAAAGAAAAGTATCACTAAAGAAACTTTAATATGGATTTTTGGAAGTAGAGTTTCCTCTAATCACAAACCTTATTCCGATTTAGATATTGCTCTACAAAACAAAAGCAATAAAACTATTTCTTTAAAAACATTGGCTTCCATAAAAGCTGATTTTATTGATTCTGACTTGCCTTGGAAGGTAGATGTAATTGATTACAATTCTATTTCAGGGATTTTCAAACAAAATGTAGACGCATCTAAAATCAATTTACAACTAGATTAAATTACCCTTCGCACTTCAAAAAATTGACAGATACCTACAAAACCATCGCATCCCCATCGGAAGAAACTTTATTCAAAGAAAAAAACAGTAAGTTTTTTGGCTATGCATATCCTGTTACCTTAGAAGAAGAAATAAAAAGTCATTTAGAAATTTTGCGGAAGCAGCACTACGGAGCTGTTCATTACTGTTATGCTTTTCAAATTGGAACCGATAAAATCCAGTTTAGAGCCAATGATGACGGAGAACCGAGTAATACCGCTGGAGCTCCCATTTATGGCCAAATACAGTCGTTTGGCGTCACTAATATTCTTGTAGTAGTTGTTCGTTATTTTGGAGGAATAAAACTAGGAGTTGGTGGATTGATATCCGCCTATAGGACTTCGGCTCAAATGGCACTTGAAGCTTCCGAGATAATTGAAAAAACAATAAACATTGATTACAGCATTTCCTTTGATTACAAAAACATGAACAAGGTAATGCGAGTTATTAAAGAAAAAAACTTAGAAATTATCTCCCAAAAAATGGAATTGGGATGTGAAATAGTAATTTCGACACGTAAAAAAAATGCCGAAATAGTATTCGACATTTTTAATTCTATCTTTGAAATAAAGATTAAATTAATAGAATAAATTTAATCATTAATTATATCTAAAATGTATTTCGGAGGCTGCATTGGCTTACCGGTTTTTAAATCAATAAAAACAAGAATAAAATGAGCATTTGTTAATAACTCTTGGTTTTCATTAAAGATTTCACAATCAAATTCTATCTTAACTCCACTATATTTCCGTAATTTGGTATGAACCGTAAGCAGGTCATCATATCTAGCAGGTTTCTTATAATTAAGATGCATAGAGACTATAGGCAATGCCACCCCACTTTCTTCCATAAATTTGTAGGAAACCCCTTTGTTTCTTAGCCATTCCACCCTTCCTATTTCAAAATAAGGCACATAACTTCCATGATAAACTACTCCCATTTGATCGGTTTCACCATATCTCACTCTAACTTCTACTTTGTGTTCATTCATCTATTCCTATTTGCTTTTAGTCTATTTTTAAAAAACTCTATACGACTTTTTTTTTAAAAAAAACATAGACATTTATTTTTTTTAAATGATTTTTATCCACATATTTGTTATCCCAAAAAAATAGCGGTAAAAAGCTTTTTTTTCTACCAAAATAAACCATTAATTAAATTAGTAATTTCGAAACGAATATGAACAAAACTGCGCAATCAGTTTGGGAGAACTGTTTACTTTTCATCAAAGACAACATCCAAGAACAAGCTTTCAAAACATGGTTTGAACCGATTAAATCGGTTGAATTATCAGATAACGCTTTATATATTCAAGTTCCTAGTAAATTCTTTTACGAATGGTTAGAAGAACACTATGTTAAATTACTTAAGGTTGCTCTAACTAAAGAGCTTGGCAAAAACGCAAAGTTACTCTATAAAATTAAAATGGAGAACACTTATGGCAATAAACAACCTTTTACGGAACAATTGCCAAGTGCACATCGTAGTCCTATAAAATCCCAAGAAGTAGATGCTCCATTTAAAAACCTAAATCCAGAACTTAAAAATCCGTTTGTGATTCCTGGAATTAGAAATTTAAAAATTGAATCGCAATTAAATCCTAATTATAGTTTTGATAATTTCCTTGAAGGAGACTCTAACCGTTTGGCTCGTTCTGCCGGTATGGCTGTGGCCAACAAACCAGGAGGAACTTCGTTTAACCCACTCCTTATTTTTGGTGGTGTTGGTTTAGGCAAAACCCACTTAGCTCATGCTATTGGTGTAGAAATTAAAGATAAATATCCTGAAAAAACCGTGTTGTATATTTCTGCCGAAGTATTCACACAACAATATATTGATTCGGTTAAGAAAAACAATCGTAATGACTTTATTCATTTCTATCAATTGATAGATGTGCTAATAATAGACGACGTGCAATTTCTTTCTGGTAAAACTGGTACGCAAGATGTGTTTTTCCATATCTTCAACTATTTGCACCAAAATGGAAAACAAGTAATTCTTACTTCCGATAAAGCCCCTGTAGACATGCAGGACATTGAACAACGTTTATTATCTCGTTTCAAATGGGGATTATCTGCCGAATTACACCAACCCGATTACGAAACTAGGGTCTCTATTTTGAATAACATATTATATCGGGACGGCGTAGAAATGCCAAACGAAATTGTAGAATATGTTGCTCAAAATATTAAATCTAACGTTAGAGAACTAGAAGGTGCTATTATCTCATTAATAGCGCAATCGTCTTTCAATAAAAAAGAAGTTACTCTAGAACTTGCTAAAAGCGTTGTAGAGAAATTTGTTAAAAATGTAAAACGCGAAATATCAATAGACTACATTCAAAAAGTAGTTTCCGATTATTTTCAATTGGATTTGGATACTTTGCAATCTAAAACTAGAAAACGTCATGTGGTTCAAGCAAGGCAGTTAGCTATGTTTTTTGCAAAAAAATTCACCAAAGCATCGTTGGCAAATATTGGATCACAAATTGGAGACAGAGACCACGCGACTGTATTACATGCTTGTAAAACCGTAGACAACTTGGTTTCTACTGATAAACAATTCAAAAAATTTGTAGAGGATATTCATAAAAAATTATCTTTATAAACGCAATTTTACTTCAACTTTTCCCTTTTTTAGGATATAGAATAAATCATTATGCCAGTTAAAATAGTAATGGTATGCTTAGGAAATATCTGCCGATCACCATTGGCAGAGGGAATCTTAGCCTCTAAATTACCAAAAGATAAATTTCTAGTAGATTCTGCTGGAACTGGATCTTGGCATGTTGGCAAAAACCCCGATTCGCGATCTATTGCTACTGCAAAAAAACACGGCTTGAATATTTCAAATCAAAAAGGCAAACATTTTAACGCTACTTTTTTTGATGAATTTGATTATATCTATGTCATGGATGGCTCCAACTATGACGATGTAACTTCTTTAGCAAAAACAGAAGCCCATAAAGAAAAAGTAAAATTGATACTTGAGGAACTTTTTCCTGGCGACAATGTAGACGTTCCAGATCCTTATTATGGCTTGCAAAATGGCTTTGATATGGTATATGAAATGCTAGACCAAGCCACAGATTTATTAGCAAAAAAATTAATCGAGAAACATTCTTAATGAATACTAAGAACTTAATAGGAAAACTTTATCTTATTCCAACTACTCTTGGCGACTGTAATCCGGAAGATGTTTTACCACAAACGGTGAAAAGAGCCATTCAATTTATTGACCATTATATTGTGGAAAACGAAAAAACTGCACGCAAGTGCATTAAAAGCGTTTTGCCAGAAAAGGTACAATCTTCTTTAATTTTAAGTACTTTAAATAAATATACCGAAATTGCCGAACACAACGAAATGCTTAAGCCTTGTTTTCAAGGAATAAACGTTGGACTTATGAGTGAAGCCGGTTGCCCTGGTGTTGCCGATCCTGGTGCTGCCATTGTAAAATTAGCGCACGAGAAAGGGATTCAAGTAGTTCCGTTAGTAGGGCCTTCGTCTATTTTATTAGCGATGATGGGCTCTGGAATGAACGGACAAAGTTTTGCTTTTAATGGGTATTTACCTATTGATAAATCGGATAAAAAAGCGGCTTTAAAGAATTATGAGAAGTTTTCGCACGATAAAAACCAATCGCAAATTTTTATAGAAACTCCCTATAGGAACAATAAATTATTAGAAGATTTATTGCAAACCTTACAGCCAAGCACCCACTTGTGTATTGCTGCAGACATCACACTTCCAACAGAATACATCAAAACTTTTCGAGTTGCCGATTGGAAAAAAGTAACTATTGATTTACACAATAGACCTACTATTTTTATAGTACATAAAATGTAAATTTGATTTACTAATTTTATTATTTATTCTGAATTTCACAAAATAAAGTACCTCCTTTAGCCCCGATTGCAGTGAAAATCCTGGCATTGCGATAAATTATAAGTAGTATTGGATGCTTTGTTCCTCGCAATGACAGATTGTAACGGAAAGCGGGAAACCAGTATACTAAAATACCCGAGCCTTTCGCTACCAATAAAAAAATTAGTGAACTTTTACAGAACTATCGGCTTTAATGTTGTGGGTTTCGTAGCCTCCAAATTGCTTTAGATAACTTTTTATAGAAGTACCATAGCCATCCTTGCATTTTTTCTTGCCATCGGACTCTAAGTATTTCCGAATAGATCCTGCGCCTCCAAGATGGGCTGCTGCAAGAATTCCAGATTCGGTTACTCGAACGCCATCAATAGTTTGTCCTCTAAATTCTTCAATAACGTCTTGCAACTTAAATTTATTGAATTTTATTAAAGCAACGAAAGCTTTTTCTTGCAATTCTGGACTGTTCAAAAAAAGTGTATTATTTTTTATTCCAAAAAAGCGCAAAGCGGAAGTTCCAAATTGGTATTTACCCATATAGCCTAAGGAATTTACCAAATGGTATTGCCCTTGTGATTCTCTGATTCCGATTGCTTCTTTGAAACCAATGAAATGTTTTCCGATAAAAGGTAGAGTTTGACCGATATAATCAGAAGGTTTTTCGGAGGGAAATTGGTATAACAATTCCTCCTTTTCGCTTACATAAAGCCGCTTATGATTTAAAGATTCTATGGGTTTAAAAGCAGAGCTTATAAAACCTATTATCATAACGATTCCTATGTAAAACGACCATCTATTTATCATAAATTGTGATTTCCAAGCGCTGTCACCATCTTGATATTAACGGATCAAATATATAACTTTATTTTAAATAAAATTGAAAATCAAGTAGTTATGTTTTTTAGAAGTATAAATAATGGAATTTAATTCCTTGTGAACCGCTGAATTCTAACGTTGGAGCAGGAATTTTAATGGAATTAAAAACTGAGAAAAAAGTTTTTAAAAAGTGTGATTTTGTATGAATTTTAGTCAAATCGGCATCGAAACTTAGGTAAAATTGTCGCGATCTTTTGGTCTCAAAAGAGAAAAAAAGAGGGTTATTTTCGGTTCTTCCGGTGATCATTCCGTCGGCTCCATAACCAACAGCAATATTAATCCATTTTGGTACTTTAGACGATTTAAAAAACGAATTTACATTGGCAGAAAGCCAATAGGTTTGCCCGTTATAATCTTTTAGAATTTGTTCGGATAAAGAACTCCCTAAAACATTTGGCCGAAGACTTGCATATTGGGTGGTGTGAAAGGAAAATTTGGGAACTATTCGTTGTTCGTTCCAGATTAGTTCTTGCGAAACGTAAAGAGCCGTTCCAGTAGTATTGGCAGCCATATCTCCCCAAGAGAAACCCCATTCGGCAGAATACCCGTCAAAAACCTCAACGGCACTCATAAATGCTAACCCGATAGTGGATCCATAAATTAGTTGGCTTTTTTTAGAACAGCCACTCCATTGCAAAGCATTGGAACCAAAAGCACCCAAGTGGTAGGAAGAAAATAAATGCCCTGCTTTATCCATTTGTAGCCATTCGTTATTATCGTTCACCGAATGTAGGTTGGATTGTGCATAATCGGCATACCAAAGTTGGTTTAAGCCTATTAATGCACCCGAAGCCATAGCGGTTTGAGCAACAATGACTCCAGTTATCCTTTTAGGCTGTAAAGTATCGGAGGGTTTAAGGAACGACTGGAGGTTGGTTTGTGCTAATCCGAAAGGGGATTGTAACAGAATTAGAAAAATAAAATATATAGTTTTATTCATTAACTTTAAATCTTATTTATTCTTATTTGGATTTTGACGGGTATCAAAAATTCTATTTATATATACTTTTGTAGTTCCTTCTCTGTATGTAATTTTGTAATGACCATGAATAAGTTTTCTATACTTATGCTTTAAATGCAGAAATTCTTCATCAACAGAACCTATTTTGGAGAAATCATGTGTTGGGTTTTCAAGAATTTCAACACAATTTAATATAGATTGAATGCTGTTTTTTGCAATTGAAAAACCATATAATTTGGAATTAAATTCAAAAGCCTTTTCTAAATCTTTTACTGCTCTTGAAGTTAAAAATACTGGCTTTACAATTCTTTCCAATTTTCAATTGCTTTTTTTATATCAGACAAACTATGAATTCTACCCGCTTTAATATCATCTTCTGATTCTTTAATTAGAACACTATTATCGGATTTGTTCATAAAATCTTTAATAATTTCGTAGAAATCTTTTACAAAATTTGCATCGCTACTATCAATAATTTGATGAAGTTCTTTTTTAATTTCTATAGTACTCATAGCGTTTATGATTTAGTAACTCAAAATTAGCGAATTTTATTTAACTATAAAATTTTAATTGAAAGTTTATCTTTTAGTACCAGTTCCGTTTAACCAATCGGCATATTTTTTAGCATTTATTTGATGCTGCGGATAGGTAGAGGCAAACTCATGGTACCCAAAACGTTCTACACTTGCACAGAAATAAATATAATCGTTATTGTCTGGATTTAAAACAGCATCAATTGCAGTAATATCTGGCATTGCAATTGGTCCTGGAGGTAAACCTATATTTACATAAGTATTGTATGGAGAATTGATGGTTAAGTCGGCATACAAAACTCGTTTGATAATTTGATCAAAATCATTGTCTCTTAATTTCACTGCATATATAATGGTTGGATCGGCTTGCAAAGGCATTCCTTGCTCTAACCTGTTTAAATAAACTCGTGCTACTTTTGGTCGTTCGTCTTTTTTAACGGTTTCTTTGTGTACTATGGAAGCCAAAGTCATTACTTCTACTGGAGAAAGGCCTAGTTTTTTGGCTTTCATTATTCGCTCCAGAGTCCAAAATTTTTTGTACTCTTTTAGCATTTTATCTCTAAATTTTTCAGCAGAAACATTCCAATAAAATTCATACGAATTTGGAATAAACATCGCAATAACGTTGTCTTTAGTAAAGCCGTTTTGTTTTAAAAATAGGGAATCTCTAAAAACAGAAAGTAATTTAGTAGTGTCGGGTTCTATTTGAGAACTAATTCGAACGCATAAATTTTCTAAACGTTCTTGGTTGTTAAAGGCCAAATTAACGGGCACGTTTCTTCTTAAAGTGGAAACCAAACCAAAACTACTTAGTCCTTTTTTGAATAAAAATCGACCTGGTTTTACGCTCTCATCATACGAACAAAGTCCTGCAATAAATTTAAAATCATTGCTATTTATTACATACGGAGAAATAATCTCCAACACTTTATCGTAATTGGAACCCGTTGGAATTTCAACGTAAAATTCTTTCGAAACGTCTTTGGTATTATTGGTGAAATATTTGGAATAAACAATGATAGCAAAAACTAAAAAAAGTCCTGCTGCGGCAATTAGTATGGTTTTTAACTTTTTGTTCAAAATAAAAACAGTTTTAGGTTAGTTTGTGATTTTTTGGGTTAATCAACTGAAAAAGAACTTCATCATGGTAGGAATTATTTGTATAAATCCAATCTTTTTTGATGCCTATTTTTTCAAATCCAAAAGTAGCAAAAAGGTTTAAACTAGAAACATTATCTACTGCAATATTTGCGAAAAGTTGGTGCAATTGCAATTGCTTAAAGGAATAAGCAATTAAAATCCCTAATGCTTCTTTACCAAAGCCTTTACTCCTATCGGTTTCTTTTTGAATTACAATTCCTATTCCAGCGCGGTTATTTTTAGGATCAAAGTCGAATAAATCGATTAAACCAATTGGGGTTTGAGAATTTTTAATACAAATTGCCAACCGCAATTGTTTGGCTTCATATATATCTTGGTGGGCATTTTCTAAATACTGCCGAATTAAAAATTTACTATACGGAGTTTGGGTATTACTAACTTCCCAAACCGATTCGTCGTTTTCTATTTGATAAATAAAATCCAAATCTTCGGGTTCTAGTGCGCGGAGGTATAAGTTGGTTCCAGTTAACGTCATAAAAGTTTAGATTTCAATTTCTCCCTCAAAAACAAAAGTTGCAGGTCCTTCTAAAAAAACATTTTCAAATCCATTATCGGTTTTATCAAAGGAAACTTTGAGTTTTCCGCCTTCCACATCAATAGCAATTTCTTTAGAATTTGTTTTTCCGATGGCATACATAGCGATGGCTGTGGCTGTGGCACCAGTACCGCAGGAAAGGGTTTCGTCTTCAACACCACGTTCGTAAGTTCGTAAACGGAAATTATTTTCACTTAATTGGCTTACAAAATTCACATTACTACCCGCTTTTCCATATAAATCGGAATAACGAATGGAGGCTCCATTAGTTTTAACCTCTAAATTTTCAATATCATTCACTAAAGTTACATGATGGGGAGAACCTGTATTTAAAAACACATACTCCTCCTCTATTTTCACCTCTTTTACGTCTTTCATTTGAAGAGAAACAATTCCGTTTTCTAGAATAGTTGCATGGTGCAAACCATCTGTTGCAATGAAAGTAGTAGCATCTTTAATAATCCCGAGGCTTTTCGCGAAAGCAACTAGGCATCTTCCGCCATTGCCACACATGGAACTTTGGTTTCCATCGGAATTATAATATACCATTCGGAAATCGGTATCCGTATCCTTTTCTAATAAAATCAATCCATCGCCACCTATTCCGAAACGACGATCGCAAAGTTTCTCAATTAATTGCACCGATTCTTTCGGGAAAAATTGCTCCCTATTATCAATCATTACAAAGTCGTTTCCGGTTCCTTGGTATTTGTGAAATTTCATTCTTCGATTATTAAATAAAAAAGTATCTATACCAATTATAATATAAAATAGTTTTTTTGAATTTATCCTCACCCCAACCCTCTAGATTGCTTCATGCTTCGCAAAGACAGAAGAGGGAGTAAAGATTGGATTATTTTATATATAATTGGTATTATTGGTTTGTGCATCGCAAAGTTACAATTATTAATGATACGTTAAAGATTGTTAAACGAGCGTTAAAGCATTTTTTTGAAAATAAAAAAAGTATAATTTTACTTTCAAATAATAAAATCCCAAATATATGAAACGATACTCAAGTTTGTTTTTAGTAGCATTATTAAGTGGCGCCACTACACTTGGCGGCTATAAATTATTTGTAGAAAAAGATTTTGGAAAGAAATCAATTATCACACAAGCATCCGAAAATTATAATAGAACAGTTGGCATGGGCCCTGAAAACATTGATTTTACCATGGCTGCCGAAAATGCAGTTCATACCGTGGTACACGTGAAAAATGTTTCGGTTCGAACCGTTTACAATCCGATTATGCAATTTTTTTATGGTTCAAATGGAGGAGCCCAACAACAAGAACAAATTGGAACTGGTTCTGGAGTGATTATTTCCGAAGATGGATATATTGTTACCAACAACCACGTAATTAAGGATGCAACCGAGTTGGAAGTAACTTTAAATAATAAAAAAGTGTACAAAGCCAAATTGATTGGTACCGATGCCAAAATGGATATTGCTTTGTTAAAAATTGATACCGAGGAAAAATTACCTTATTCAACTTTTGCCGATTCCGATCAGGTGAAGGTTGGCGAATGGGTTTTGGCAGTTGGAAATCCGTATAATTTAACTTCTACGGTTACCGCGGGCATCGTTTCGGCGAAAGCCAGAAATCTAGACACCAACGGAATTCAATCGTTTCTTCAAACGGATGCCGCAGTAAACCCAGGAAATTCGGGTGGTGCATTAGTAAACACTCGTGGAGAATTAATAGGAATTAACACTATGATTTCTTCTCCAACAGGAAGTTATGCCGGATATTCTTTTGCAATTCCATCCAATATAACTCGGAAAATTATTGAAGACATCATGGAATTCGGAAATGTGCAACGAGGTGCTTTGGGAATTGTTGGAAATGAAATCAACGGGCAAACTTCTAAAGAATTAGGAATTAAAGAAACCCAAGGGTATTATATTTCTAAGGTGTTGAAAAATTCGGGTGCTGAAAAATCTGGTTTACAAAAAGGAGATGTAATTATTAAATTGGATAACCAGCCAATAACTACTTACCCAGAATTGACGGGGTATATCAGTACCAAAAGACCAAACGATAAAATAAATGTTACGGTTATTCGGGATGGAAGAAATCAAGTTATCCCAGTTTCTTTAGTAAAAAATGATATTATAAATACGGAATTTAAAGGTTTGGAATTGGAAAACATTGATGCATCGGATAAGAAAAGATTCAAAATAGATTATGGTGTAAAAATTAAAGAGGTAACTAACGACCGATTGAAACCTTATGAAAATGAACTTAACGGAAGTATTATCCTAACCATTGATGGCGCCAAAGCATCTGATGTAGAAACCGTTTCCAAACTAGCCAATGACAAAGGAGAAAATCAAGGAGTGAGCATTCAAATGATTAACAAAATGGGGCAAATAATTCGAATCATCATTTAATATAATTTTTAATTTAGGTTACTAACCACCAACTTTATCGTTGGTGGTTTTTTTATACAAAATAAATGCTAAATAATTTTACGAAAACGTTATAGTTGTGTACTTTTGCACCAAATTTTAGAATAAACACACAACATAACTATTTTACTACACATGAACAAAAACACTTTGTACGAAAAAGAATTATCGCTTCAAGCAGACCGACGTAAAGCCGGAGTTGAATTTATTAAAATTACTAGTGATTTATGGTACGACAAATCCATTGAATTAATTTTCTTTAGAAACCAATTAATTGACACTACGGTTAGTGACATCATGAACTTGCATGAATATGCAGGGGAATTTGTTCAAAAACCAATTAATGTTTTTGATACTGTAGAAATTGCGCGTGCTATTTTAAATTTAGATTTGCCACCATCTAGAATTGACATTGGTAAATTAACTTACGAATACCATTTGGAAGACAACAAATACAATGATGCTCGTGCTTTTGTAATTGACAAATTAAAAGGAGCAAAAAACTCCGAAGAAATAACTCCGAAGGATGTAGTGCTTTATGGTTTTGGTAGAATTGGTCGACTTTTGGCTCGTGAAATGATGAGCAAAATTGGAAAAGGACAACAACTACGACTACGTGCTATTGTTACTCGCGATAGAAATGATGCACAATCTTTAGAAAAAAGAGCATCTTTATTGCGATACGATTCGGTTCATGGGGATTTTCAAGGTTCGGTTTCGGCAGATATCGAGAACAATGCATTAATCATCAACGGAACTACCGTGCATGTTATTACTGCAAATTCTCCAGAAGAAATAGATTATACCCAATTCGGAATTGACAATGCATTAGTGATTGACAATACGGGAGCCTTTACTACCGAAGAAGCATTGCAACGTCATTTAGTTTCTAAAGGAGTGGATAAAGTTTTATTGACTGCACCTGGAAAAGGTGTTCCGAATATAGTTTATGGTGTAAATCATAACGAATTTAACCCAGATGAAGTTTCTATTTTCTCTGCGGCATCTTGTACTACTAATGCTATAACTCCTATTTTGAAAGCCGTTGAAGATACGCTTGGTGTAGTAAAAGGACATCTTGAAACTATTCACGCTTATACCAATGACCAAAATTTGGTAGATAATATGCACAAAAAATACCGTCGAGGTAGAGCAGCCGCTTTAAACATGGTAATTACTGAAACAGGTGCAGGAAGCGCCGTTGCAAAAGCATTGCCAAATTTAGCAGGGAAATTAACTTCCAATGCTATTCGAGTACCGGTTCCAAATGGTTCTTTGGTAGTATTGAATTTAGAAGTTGGAAAAACGACTTCTATTGAAGAAGTTAATAATATCATGAAGCACTATGCGTTGGAAGGCGAATTGGTGGAGCAAATAAAATATTCCTTAAATAACGAGTTGGTTTCTTCGGATATTGTTGGCACTTCGGCACCATCTATATTTGATAGCAATGCAACTATTGTTTCCAATGACGGACATAACATTGTACTTTATGTTTGGTATGATAACGAATACGGCTATAGCCACCAAGTAATTCGATTGGCAAAATATATTGCTAAAGTTAGAAGATTCACTTATTACTAGTAGATTAAATTTAATTGTTAATTCAGCCCTTTCGGAGTTCTTACTTTGGAAGGGTTTTTAATTTTTAAACCATTTTTTTATTTTTAAACCATTAAGGTATTAAGTTTAATAATTAGTTTAATTTTAAAAAAAATAGCCGAAAAAATTCCTAAGTTTCTTGGGAGTATTTAATGCGAAAATATTTTTACTTACTAGTTTTTTTTTTAATATCTTTTTAAAACCATTAAGGTATTAAGATTCATTAAGTTTAATAATTAGTTCCATTTAAAAAAAAAAGCCGAAAAAATTCCTAAGTTTCTTGGGAGTATTTAATGCGAAAATATTTTTACTTACTAGTTTTTTTTTTAAATATCTTTTTAAAACCATTAAGGTATTAAGATTCATTAAGTTTAATAATTAGTTCCATTTTAAAAAAAATAGCCGAAAAAATTCCTAAGTTTCTTGGGAGTATTTAATGCGAAAATATTTTTACTTACTAGTTTTTTTTTAAATATCTTTTTAAAACCATTAAGGTATTAAGATTCATTAAGTTTAATAATTAGTTCCATTTTAAAAAAAATAGCCAAAAAAATTCCTAAGTTTCTTGGGAGTATTTAATGCGAAAATATTTTTACTTACTAGTTTTTTTTAATACCTTTTTAAAACCATTAAGGTATTAAGCTACATTAAGTATATTATTTAATTTGGTAAAAAAAACTCCCAAGTTTCCTTGGAAGTTCCTATTTGCAAAAATATATTACTAACTATTAGGCAATGCCTGCAGCAGCAATTAGGTTCAATGCAGATCCAGCTTTAAACCAACCAATTTGACTATCGTTGTAAGTATGGTTAGCTAAGATTGATTCTTTGGAACCATCTTCATGCGTAATTTCAATAGTTAAAGGTTTTCCGGAAGCAAAGCTTGTTAAGTCAACAAAATCGAAGGTATCGTTTTCTTGAATTTTATCATAATCTGCTTCGTTAGCAAAAGTTAATGCTAACATACCTTGTTTTTTCAAATTTGTTTCGTGAATACGAGCAAAAGATTTTACTAAAACTGCTTTCACCCCAAGGAAACGAGGTTCCATAGCAGCATGCTCACGAGAAGATCCTTCACCGTAGTTTTGATCTCCTACAACCATAGTAGCAACACCGGCAGCCTTATATGCTCTTGCAACAGCAGGCACTGCACCGTATTCACCTGTTAATTGGTTTTTCACTTTGTTAGCCTCTTGGTTAAAAGCATTTACAGCACCAATCAACATATTATTGGAAATATTATCTAAATGTCCGCGGAAACGCAACCATGGTCCAGCCATAGAAATATGGTCTGTAGTACATTTTCCAAAAGCTTTGATTAACAATTTTACTCCGGTATAATTTTTACCATCCCAAGCATCAAAAGGTGCCAATAATTGTAATCTATCTGAAGTTTCACTTACCAAAATTTGAACACCTGAACCATCAGCAGCTGGTGCTTGAAAACCTGCGTCTTCTACAGCGAAACCTTTAGATGGCAATTCGTCTCCTGTTGGCGGATTGAATTTTACTGCTTCTCCTTTATCATTCAATAAAGTATCGGTTAACGGATTAAACGATAAATCTCCTGAAATTGCTAAGGCAGCAACCATTTCTGGTGATGTTACAAAAGCATGTGTATTTGGATTTCCATCGGCACGTTTAGAAAAGTTTCTGTTAAACGAATGCACGATTGTATTTTTTTCTCCTTTGTCTGCACCTTCTCTATCCCATTGTCCAATACAAGGTCCGCAAGCATTTGTAAATACTTTAGTTCCCATTTTCTCGAAAGTAGCAATAATTCCGTCTCTTTCAATAGTGTAACGTACTTGTTCTGAACCAGGATTGATTCCGAATTCTGCTTTTGGGGTAATTCCGTGGGCTACTGCTTGCTCTACAATAGAAGCTGCACGAGCCATATCTTCGTAAGAAGAGTTTGTACAAGAACCAATTAATCCCCATTCAACTTTAAGAGGCCAACCATTTTTAGCTGCTTCTTCTTTCATTTTAGAAACTGGAGTTCCTCTATCTGGTGTAAAAGGTCCGTTGATATATGGCTCTAATTCGGATAAATTAATTTCAATAACTTGATCAAAATAAGTTTCTGGATTAGCATAAACTTCATCATCTCCTGTTAAGTAAGACGCTACTTTATCGGCAGCATCCACCACATCTTGACGACCTGTAGAAGCTAAATATCTTCTCATAGAATCATCGTAACCAAAAGTAGAAGTAGTTGCACCAATTTCGGCACCCATATTACAGATAGTTCCTTTACCAGTACAAGACATATTGATTGCACCTTCACCAAAGTATTCTACAATTGCACCTGTTCCACCTTTTACAGTAAGAATATCGGCAACTCTAAGAATAACGTCTTTAGGAGCAGTCCAACCATTTAATTTTCCTGTTAATTTTACTCCGATTAATTTTGGAAATTTTAATTCCCAAGCCATACCCGACATAACGTCAACGGCATCAGCACCACCAACACCAATAGCAAGCATTCCTAATCCACCTGCGTTTACAGTATGTGAATCGGTTCCAATCATCATTCCACCTGGGAAAGCATAATTTTCTAAAACTACTTGGTGAATAATTCCAGCTCCTGGTTTCCAGAAACCAATTCCGTATTTATTAGAAACAGAAGAAAGGAAATCAAAAACTTCTTTGGATTGGGAAGTTGCAACAGCTAAATCGGTTTTAGCACCAACTTTAGCTTGAATAAGGTGATCACAGTGCACGGTTGTAGGAACAGCAACTGTTTTTTTACCAGCATGCATAAATTGTAATAATGCCATTTGAGCAGTTGCATCTTGGCAAGCAACTCTATCTGGTGCAAAATCTACATAATCAGTTCCACGTTTAAAAACGGTGCTTGGAGTACCATCCCAAAGGTGGTTGTATAAAATTTTCTCAGTTAAAGTAAGCGGACGACCAACTAATTCCCTTGCTTTATCCACACGGGCAGCCATAGACGCATATACTTTCTCTATCATTTGAATATCAAAAGCCATAATATAATAGGTTTATTTGTTTGCAGAGCAAATTTACGAAATCGAGGTACTATTAAAAAATTTTTAGTGAAATATGTTCTTTGTTTTAAATAATTTATGAAATAGCAATTTTTGATGTGTTCTTTTTATCAAAAACACAATATTCAACGATATTATTGCGCATAATTAAAAAAAGGTCGTTTAATTTACGATAGATACTATATAACAAAAAAAATGAGCCCGATATATCATCGAGCTCATTTTACTTATTTATCTAAACCTTGTGTAAGATCTTAAATCTTATGCTTGTCCAGTTGGACCAAAGTTTAAGGGTATTACCGGTTGTTCGGAATCTTTTATATCGCCATGGGCTTGCTCGAATCGGTGGATGTTTTCTCCTAGTGCTTTCAACAAACGCTTAGCATGTTGTGGCGTTAGGATGATTCTCGACTTTACTTTCGATTTAGGTACTCCTGGCATAATTGCGACAAAGTCTAAAACAAATTCGGATGGTGAATGGTTGATAATTGCCAAGTTGGAATAAATTCCTTCTGCAACTTTTTCATCCAATTCAATATTGATTTGTCCTGCTTGTGGTTGATCGTTATCGCTCATAATTAATAAATATATTCTTCTTTACTGGCCATAATATCGTTGTAATCTTCTTTAGAACCTACAATAATATCATCATAATCTCTCATACCTGTTCCTGCAGGAATTCTGTGTCCTACAATTACATTTTCTTTAAGACCTTCTAGAGTATCTACTTTACCAGCAACTGCTGCTTCGTTCAATACTTTGGTAGTCTCTTGGAACGATGCTGCCGAAATAAACGATTTAGTTTGAAGCGATGCTCTAGTAATACCTTGTAGTACTGGAGTTGCAGTAGCCGTAATAACCTCACGAGCCACAACTAAATTTTTATCGTTACGTTTCAACAACGAATTCTCGTCTCTTAATTCTCTTGGAGAAACAATTTGACCTGGTTTAAGACTGTCGGAATCTCCAGCATCTTCTACCACTTTCATTCCGTATAATTTATCGTTTTCACGAATAAAGTCACTAGTATGAATCAATTGCTCTTCTAAGAATAAAGTATCTCCTGGATCTTCCACTCTTACTTTACGCATCATTTGACGAATAACAACCTCAAAGTGTTTGTCATTAATTTTTACCCCTTGTAAACGGTATACCTCTTGAATTTCATTAACTAAATACTGTTGTACAGCAGATGGGCCTTGAATTCTTAAAATATCTTCTGGAGTAATTGCTCCATCAGATAAAGGTACTCCAGCTTTTACAAAGTCATTTTCTTGAACTAAGATTTGACTAGATAATTTTACTAGGTATTTTTTAATTTCACCAAATTTAGATTCGATGATAACCTCACGGTTACCTCTTTTGATTTTTCCAAAAGAAACTACTCCATCAATCTCAGAAACTACAGCAGGGTTAGAAGGATTACGTGCTTCTAAAAGCTCAGTAATTCTAGGTAAACCTCCAGTAATATCTCCAGCTTTAGAAGAACGACGAGGAATTTTAACAAGGATTTTACCTGCTTTAATTTTCTCACCATCTTCTACCATAAGGTGGGCTCCAACTGGTAAATTGTAAGAACGGATTAATTCTCCGTCTTTACCATAAACCAATAAGGTTGGGATTAATTTTTTATTTCTTCCTTCCGAGATTACTTTTTCTTGGAAACCAGTTTGCTCATCAATTTCGACCATGAACGATTGTCCTTGTTCTAAATCTTCGTAAGCAATTTTTCCGGTGAATTCAGAAACGATAACTCCATTATATGGATCCCATTTACAGATAGCAGAGCCTTTTTCAACAACATCACCATCTTTTACGCTAATTACAGAACCATAAGGAATGTAATGTGTGCTTAATAGAATTCCTGTTTTAACATCAATTAATTTTAATTCAGTAGAACGAGAAACAACGATGTTTACTTTGTTACCATCAGCATCTTCACCAATAACCGTTTTTAAATCGTCAATTTCTAACTTACCACCAAATCTAGCTACTACACCTGATTCTTCAGAAACTCCACCCGCAACACCACCAACGTGGAATGTTCTAAGTGTTAACTGTGTTCCTGGCTCTCCAATAGACTGTGCAGCGATAACACCAACAGCTTCTCCTTTTTGAGTCATTTTTCCAGTTGCTAAGTTTCTTCCGTAACATTTAGCACAAATACCTTTTTTAGCTTCACAAACTAGTGGAGAACGAACTTCTACTTTTTCAATAGGAGATTCTTCTATTGCTTTAACGATAGCTTCAGTAATTTGCTCACCAGCTGCAATGATTACTTTAGAATCTAGAGGATTAATAACATCTTGCAATGCTACACGACCTAAAATTCTTTCTCCTAAAGTTTCTACAATCTCTTCATTTTTCTTTAAAGCCGAAACTTCAATTCCTCTTAAAGTACCACAATCTACAGAGTTTACAATAACGTCTTGAGAAACGTCGTGTAGTCTACGAGTAAGGTATCCAGCATCAGCAGTTTTCAAAGCCGTATCCGCAAGACCTTTACGAGCACCGTGAGTAGAAATGAAGTATTCTAAGATAGAAAGACCTTCCTTAAAGTTGGAAAGAATTGGATTTTCAATAATTTCACCACCACCAGCAGTAGATTTTTTAGGCTTAGCCATCAAACCACGCATACCAGTTAACTGACGAATTTGTTCTTTGGAACCCCTTGCCCCAGAATCAAGCATCATATACACCGAGTTGAAACCTTGTTGGTCTTCTCTAATGTTTTTCATTGCTAATTCTGTTAATTGCGCATTGGCAGAAGTCCAGATATCAATAACTTGGTTGTAACGTTCGTTATTGGTAATAAGACCCATGTTATAATTTACAGAGATAGCATCTACTTGTAGACGTGCATCTGCAATTAATTTAGTTTTTTGCTCTGGAATTCTAATATCTCCTAATGAGAAAGATAAACCACCTTTGAAGGCAAATTTATATCCCATATCTTTCATTTCATCAAGGAAAGCTGCAGTTGTAGGAACGTTAGTTACCGACAAGATTTTTCCAATAATATCACGTAACGATTTTTTAGTCAATACTTCATTAATATATCCTGCTGCTTCTGGTACTACTTCATTAAATAAAACTCTACCAGCAGTTGTTTGGATAATTTTGAATACTTGTTCTCCAGATTCGTTAAAATCTTTTGCTCTAATTCTAACACGTGCATTCAACTCTAGTCTTCCTTCATTCAAAGCAATATTTACTTCCTCTGCAGAATAGAAAGTCAAATCTTGACCTAAAATTTTATGCTCTGGAGTAGACAAACGTTCTTTGGTCATATAATAAAGACCAAGTACCATGTCTTGAGAAGGTACTGTAATTGGCGCACCATTTGCAGGATTCAAGATATTATGAGAAGCCAACATTAACAATTGTGCTTCCAAAATAGCCTCTGGTCCTAACGGCAAGTGAACTGCCATTTGATCCCCATCAAAATCCGCATTAAATGCAGTACATACTAATGGGTGTAATTGGATTGCTTTTCCTTCAATTAATTTTGGTTGGAAAGCTTGAATACCCAATCTGTGCAAAGTAGGAGCACGATTCAGTAATATTGGGTGACCTTTAATTACATTTTCAAGGATATCCCAAACTACTGGCTCTTTTTTGTCTATTATTTTCTTTGCAGATTTTACTGTTTTAACAATTCCTCTTTCGATTAATTTACGAATAACGAATGGTTTGTATAGTTCCGCAGCCATATCTTTAGGGATACCACATTCGAACAATTTCATTTCTGGTCCAACAACAATTACCGAACGAGCTGAATAATCCACACGTTTTCCAAGTAAATTTTGACGGAAACGACCTTGTTTTCCTTTAAGGGAATCGGATAAAGATTTCAATGGTCTGTTAGATTCTGTTTTAACAGCCGAAGCTTTACGAGTGTTATCAAATAATGAATCTACTGATTCTTGTAACATACGTTTTTCGTTTCTTAAGATAACTTCTGGAGCTTTAATCTCCATTAATCTCTTCAAACGGTTGTTACGGATGATAACTCTACGGTACAAGTCATTTAAATCGGAAGTTGCGAAACGACCACCATCTAGTGGCACTAACGGACGCAATTCTGGTGGGATAACTGGTACAACTTTCATAATCATCCATTCTGGACGATTTTCTCTATTGATATTAGAATCTCTAAAAGATTCTACTACTTGAAGTCTTTTTAATGCTTCTGTTTTTCTTTGTTTAGAAGTTTCATTATTAGCACTGTGTCTTAACGAATAAGAAAGTGCATCTAAATCGGTTCTAGCCAATAAGTCCATAATACATTCTGCTCCCATTTTGGCAACAAATTTATTAGGATCAAAATCATCTAAATATTGATTATCAGCAGGAAGCGTATCTAATATATTCAAATATTCTTCTTCTGTTAAGAAGTCTAAACGTTGAACCGATTCTCCTTCAGCATTTTTTGCAATACCTGCTTGGATTACTACGTATCTTTCGTAATAAATGATCATATCTAATTTCTTAGATGGCAATCCAAGGATGTATCCTATTTTGTTTGGAAGGGAACGGAAATACCAGATATGAGCAATTGGCACAACAAGGTTGATGTGTCCTACTCTGTCTCTACGTACTTTTTTCTCGGTTACTTCTACCCCACAACGGTCACAAACGATTCCTTTGTATCGGATTCTTTTGTATTTACCACAAGCACATTCAAAATCTTTAACTGGACCGAAAATTCGTTCGCAGAAAAGACCGTCACGTTCTGGTTTGTGCGTTCTATAATTAATTGTTTCTGGTTTTAAAACTTCACCTCTAGATTCAGCTAAAATTGATTCTGGCGAAGCTAATCCTATAGAGATTTTTTCAAATCTTTTAGGTGCATTCTTGTCGTTGTTTCTATTATTCATCATAGTTTTTACTATTGATTTATTTGCAATTAAAAAATTGATTTTAGTTTTGGATATTCCTATCCTTAAACCATTACCTCGAATTACTTCTCTAAACTTCAAACATTTTTTGAAGTGCTAATTATATAAGTCTATATAAAAAATCGGAACGGGTTACGGGTATAAATCTTGAAAACTAATTTAAAAAGTGTTCAGAATTCAGTGTTCAGTTAACAAACTGAACACTAAATACTGACCACTGAATACTATTCTTCTAAACGGATATCTAGACCAAGTCCTTTCAATTCATGCATCAATACATTGAATGATTCCGGTAATCCTGGTTCTGGCATAGTTTCACCTTTTACGATTGCCTCGTAAGTTTTGGCTCTACCTATAACGTCATCTGATTTAACTGTTAAGATTTCACGAAGTGTACTAGATGCTCCATAAGCTTCTAGTGCCCAAACCTCCATCTCTCCAAAACGTTGACCTCCAAATTGCGCTTTACCTCCAAGTGGTTGTTGTGTGATAAGTGAGTACGGTCCGATAGAACGTGCGTGCATCTTATCATC
>CANFHX010000009.1 GCA_947446865.1 Flavobacteriaceae bacterium
AATTTAAAAGGATATAAAATACCCAAATTGAAGTTTGCGCAAGAATTAGAAGTTTTAATTATCAAAGATATAGTCGAAAAATGTGGAGGGAATCCCAATAAAGTAAATGAAATTTTAAACTCTGAATAAGGTTTCGAACACTTATGATTTTCAATCCGTGCCCACAAAGAAATTAAACATAAACCCCACTCCCCGAAGAGTTATATAGTGACTTGATGCTCTGCGATGGTCTGCAGACCCCCGCTTTTCGTTTCCATCTCTTTAAGTGAAGTATCCCGACCGCTTTTATAGTTGGGGGATATATAAAAAACAGTGTTTTTAGACTATAATTTTGGCAAAAAACGTGGTTCACCCCGTTCAAGACATGGTTTACCCCGTTGTGTAACGTGGTAATCCACGTTCTAGACCTGGCCAACCACATTCAAGACGTGGCTGACCACGTGGCACAACGTGGATAATTACATTCAATACGTGGTTTACCACGTTAAGAACGTGGCCAACCACGTTCTTTCAATATTTTGCGGAGGTTTTTAGAAATTTCGCATCTATTCGAGTGCACTGACCCACAAAGAGATTAAAACTAAATCCACATCTAAACAATGTGGTTTTTTTAGGAATGACTGTCTTGTTTTGGAAATAATAACTTATCTTTCACGTTAGTATTTAAAATGCTTCGCGAAGTTTTTCGTCTTCGTGTCCGCCAAGATATTAAAATTAAAAGTTATGGAAAATTTAAAAAACATACATCCTGGAGAAATTTTAAAAGAAGAATTTCTAGAACCATTAGGGATAACGGCTTATCGCTTGTCTAAAGAAACATTTATTCCGCAAACAAGAGTGAGTCAAATTATTAAAGGTAATCGCAGAATTACTGCAGATACAGCTTTACGACTTTCTAAATATTTAGGAACAAGCGCAAAGTTTTGGCTTGGACTTCAAGATGATTATGATTTGGAAGAAGAAAGTATTACCAATAAACCTATTTTTGAAAATATCAAACCAATTGAAAACAACGCAGCATAATTGGTGTTATATCTCATTAAAAGACTCCTTAAATAGAGGCTAATTTAAAAAACCCTTTGTATTTTTGTAAAATAAGAATTGTAAACTCAAAAAAACTTAGCGCCTTAGTGCCTTAGTGGCTAAATAAAAAATAAATGTCCAAAATACTAATCATAGAAGACGAAGCATCCATTCGAAGAGTACTGACTAAAATACTTTCCGAAGAAAGCGATACCTACCAAGTAGAAACAGCCGAAGATGGAATTCAAGGTCTTGAAAAAATAAAAAACACCGATTACGATTTGGTTTTGTGCGACATCAAAATGCCAAAAATGGACGGTGTAGAACTGCTAGAAGCAGTTAAAAAAATCAAACCCGAAATTCCGATGGTGATGATTTCTGGGCATGGCGACATGGAAACCGCAATCCAAACCATGCGTTTGGGAGCCTTTGATTATATTTCAAAACCACCCGATTTAAATAGATTATTAAATACCGTTCGCAACGCATTAGACAAAAAACAACTCGTAGTTGAAAATAAAATCCTAAAGAAAAAAGTCAGCAAAAACTATGAAATGATAGGCAACTCAGAACCTATCAATCATATCAAGCAGATGATTGAAAAAGTTGCCCAAACCGATGCTCGTGTATTAATCACGGGTCCAAACGGAACCGGAAAAGAACTCGTTGCCCACCAATTACATGAAAAAAGTGAACGTGCTGCCTTTCCTTTAATTGAGGTGAATTGCGCTGCAATTCCTTCCGAATTAATTGAAAGTGAATTGTTTGGTCACGTAAAAGGTGCCTTTACATCGGCAGTAAAAGACCGCGCAGGGAAATTTGAAGCAGCCGATGGCGGAACCATTTTTCTGGATGAAATTGGCGATATGAGTTTGGCGGCTCAAGCCAAAGTTTTGCGTGCTTTACAAGAAAGTTTGATACAACGCGTTGGTGCCGATAAAGACATTAAAGTTAACGTTCGGGTTGTAGCGGCAACCAATAAAGACCTTAAAAAAGAAATTGAAGAAGGACGTTTTCGTGAAGATTTATACCACCGATTGGCAGTAATATTAATTAAAGTTCCTGCATTGAATGACCGTCGGGATGACATACCTTTGCTGCTTGAACATTTTGCCGTAAAAATAGCAGAAGAACAAGGAAATGCCACCAAAATATTCTCTAAAGAAGCCATTAAATTACTTCAAGAATACGACTGGACGGGTAACATCCGCGAATTAAGAAACGTAGTTGAACGCTTGATAATTCTAGGTGGAAGCGAAATTTCCGAACTAGATGTAAAGTTGTTTGCGAGTAAATAATACAAGTTGTGGGTTGTAAGTTGAAAGGTTTCCAAAACCTAGAACCCAAAACCTAGAACCTAGAACCAAAAAAATGCAATTAAAAAAAATAAACCCCGATCTGCAACAAGCACTAATTGAATTTGATTTAATTGAGGCTAACGAAATGCAACAAGAAACCTTCTCTGCCATAAAAAGTGGTGCCGATGCTGTAATTCAATCTCCAATTGGAACAGGAAAAACAACGACTATTGTTTTGAACGTTATCCAACGTTTGCAAAAAACAATTGGCGAAAGCACCCGCGCTTTAATTATTGTTGAAAATAAAGAAAAAGTACTCGAAATGGAAGAACTTTTCTTAAAACTAGGAACCTACACCGATTTAAGTATTTTAGGCGTTCACGATAAAGGCGATATTGACTACGACAAAAATATAATTTCTTTAGGATTGGATGTGCTTATCGGAACACCAAATAGAATAAATGCTTTGTTTTCTTCTGCAGGATTTAATATCAACACTATTAAAATGTTTGTAGTTGATGATTCCGAAGTACTTTTTAGAAACCGTGTAGATGCAGTTATTTTGAGATTATCGGCAAGTATCGATAAAACCCAACGCATTTTCTTTTGTTCTGAAATTACCGATAGAGTAGAAACATTAGCAAACAATATAATGATTGAACCTATCTTCTTTGAAATGGATGAGGAGTAGTGTTCAGTATTCAGTGCTCAGTGCTCAGTGCTCAGTTTTTCAGTGTTCAGTGTAGTGTCAAACAACAAACTACAAACAATAAACAACAAACTACAAACAATAAACAATAAACTACAAAAATAAAATGGGCTTAATAAAAATATTTTCAGGAGAAGAAATTCTAGCAGTAACTTTAAAAGAAAGACTAGAAGAATCGGACATTATGGTTGTGGTTAGAAACAACAATCAAGCGAACGTTTTACCAAGTATTTCTTCTGTAAAAGCAGTTGAATTATTTATACAAGAAACCGATTTCTCAAAAGCAAACCCTGTAATTGAGGAGTTTAGAATGAGTATGTAATTTTTGTATATTTGTAATTCAAATTTTATATTATGGACATAACTGCTGCCAAAAAGGAACTTGTGGACTGGTTACTTCATATTCAGGATGAAAGTAAACTTAAAAAATTGATTGCACTAAAATCAGTTTTAGATAAAGAAGTGGTTGCTCACACCATAAGTGGCTATCCTGTGGATAGGTTGGAATATATTAAAATGGTTAAGGAAGCCGACTCTAGAATTTCCTCAGGAAAATTTACTACAATAGAAGATTTAGAAATAGAAATTGAAAATTGGTAAAATGTCTGGGCCTATAAAAATTTTGTGGGACAATGAAGCAAAAGCGGATTTGAAATTAATCTTTGAATACCTTAAATTAAAATCGCCACAAGCAGCAAAAAATGTAGTACAGGATATTGTAAATCAAAGCAAAAACATCCATTTTACAGAACAATATCAAGTAGATGAATTTTTAGGGGAGCCCTACAGGAGAATGGTTGTGCGTAATTACAAATTCATTTATAAAATTCAATCAGAATCTGAAATTCGAATATTACAAATTTTTGATACTCGTCAAAATCCAATAAAACTTAAAAAGTAACTCCAATGTATTTAACTTGCATAATAATAGGTTTCTTCAAAACTTAAATGGCAATGAAATAATTTGGTGTTATCTATATATGGATACAAAAAAATCTACCTAAACAATTTCAATTTATAGGTTAGTAAGGAAATTAAGATTCCGAAAATCCCTATAAAAGCAAAAGAATATCTCAAACTAGTCATTTGGGCAATGTATCCTATTATGGGTGGTCCGATTAAAAACCCCATAAAACTAATACTGGAAACTATTGTTAACGCAATACTCGTAGGTACTTTTTTGCTATTTCCTGCAGCATTAAAGACTATCGGAATCACATTGGAAACTCCAAAACCAACCAGCATGAATGCAATGGTGCAACTTATCAAATAAGGGAATAAAACAGCGCTATACAATCCTGTTGATATCATAATTCCACTAGTGATTAATACGTTTCTTGCGCCAAATTTTCGAACCAAAATATCACTCAAAAATCGCCCTATTGCCATAGTTATCATAAAAGAAGTATAGCCCAAAATCACCAAGGCTCCGGGCGCTTTCACGATTTCTTTAAAATAAACACCACTCCAATCAAACATAATTCCTTCGCTAGCCATACAACAAAAACTTAGGATTCCGAACCAAATTAAGGAGGTGTCTTGAATTTTAAAAAAAGAAGTTTTTTCTTTTACTTCTATTTTTTGAGGTTTGAATTTTACTAGGAATTTATAGTTGAATAGGATTAGTAAACTTATTAAAACCACTACTACTAAAAAGTGTTGAAAAGGAGTTAGTTTTAAAAATAACATTAGCAAAGCCAATAAGGCACCCGAAAATCCGGCTAAACTCCAAGATCCATGAAACGATCCCATGATGGGTTTATCAAACAATTGTTGGGTAAAAACTCCTTGCGAATTGACGGCTATATTACAGAAATTTCCAAAAAAACCGAAGAGAAATAAACCCAATCCTAAGTGCCAACTTTGGGTTGCTAATCCTAGAAAAGAAAGAAATAAGACGTAAACAAATAATCCTATAATTGCAATTTTCCGGCTTCCATATTTGGCTACAACTTTACCAGATAGGGGCATTGCAAGCAATTGTCCAATTGGCAAAGCAAATAATATTGTTCCTAAATTGGCTTCACTTAATTTCAAACTCAATTTTAAATCTGGAATCCGACTTGCCCATGTAGCAAAACAAAATCCCATTCCGAAATAAAATAATGCTGTTGCAAATCGTACTCTGGTTAAATAAGAACTTTTTAGTTTTCGGTACGATTTTTTAATCTTTGTTTTCGGTACAATTTTATCTAAAAAACGGTAGTCAATTAAGGGCATATCTCTACTATTTGAAGTGCGAAATTAATAGAATAATCTTCTTAATTTTACTATTTCAATCCTAAAATATTTCGTTTTATGTAAACCTTAAAAAATTAGTAGGCATTTTAAAAAATCAGTTGAAAAAACCCGCTTTTTTTCATTATTCCAAATTGCCTAATTCCATTATTAAGATATATTTGAAACTTTAAAAAAATCGGGTAGTCTAAAAATCTAAATGATTATTTAACAATATCTCCGTTCAATTTTGCGATTTTTTTTATTCAATAATTAGTTTCTCTGTTTTTATTAGATCATTTTTTTCATTCAATATAGTTACAAAGTATATTCCTTTTCCAACCCATGTAACAGGGATTACTGTTGTAATTGTTTTTGTAAATGAATTATACACTTCTTGACCAAGAAGGTTGGTTATTTTTATTTGGTAGTTTATTGATTTCAATTCGCTTCCAAAATCAACAGTAAATTGATTACTAGTAGGATTAGGATAAATTGTAAGGGTATTTTTAGGTGCAAAACTGTCTGTTCCCAAATTATCAAAAGTATATCTCGCTTGTGCAAAAAGCTGATTTGTTCCATTAAAAGAATAGCCACCAGCTAATAATTTTCCATTTTGCAAAAACAATAACTTATTGATATTTGAAGAATAAAAAATTGGTGTTGATAACAATCCGTTTGTGCCAAAAGTAGTATCCATATTTCCTCCAGCATTATTTCGATATAATGCAAATTGATTATTAATGTTGCCAGCTCTTAAAATTTTACCATCAGGTTGTAGAATCACGCTATTAAAAAAGTGTAGTTGATCTGTAAGAATTCCATTAGATCCAAATGAAGTATCAATGCTTCCATCATAGTTGTACTGTATTAAAGTAGTAACAATAGGTGAAGAATTTAAATTATAACTGTTTATTAAATATTTATTATTAGGTGTTTTCAATATAGCGGTTCCTATATTAAATATTCCAATTTGAGTTACTACTTTCCCGTTTGTTCCAAATGATTGGTCTATTGTTCCATCATTATTTATTCTTGTGGTACCAACCTGCCCCATTGTATTAGTATTGGGTTCAATTATTCCTGTAATAATTAATTTACCATCCGTATCTTCGTAAATTGATTGTGGAAATTCAGACTCAATTGTTGAATAAAAATCAAAGGGTATATCAGAATATCCATTTATTCCAAAAGATGTGTCTAAAGTTCCATCGGTATTTAATCTTAAAACCCCAAAATGAGTAGGCCCACAACTTGAGCCATCTGTGCCGTAATCAAAAGCAACATTTATTTTACCATTTTGCGAGACGGTAATTGCGTCAATAAAATTAACAATTACAGGTGTATTAGTTGAAAAATCTACAATTCCATTTATTCCAAATGAGGTGTCCAAAATTCCATCAGAAGTATATCTTATAATTGATTGAACAAAATTACTAAGATCATTTACTAATAATTTGTCATCAGGTTGTTTTGCAATCATTGAAAATTGCGAGCTAATATCTATAACTCCATTTGTTCCAAATGTATTATCAATACTACCATCAGTATTATATCGTATCAATTTGTTTTTGCTGTATAAACTGTCACCACCACAAGCAATTGTTTTTCCTGTAGATTGTTCTATTATATCAAAAATTGAGTCAACGCTTAAAACTATATTATAATAATGTTCAGTATCAAAAATTCCATTACTTGAAAATTGAATTACTTCGACTCTTGGAAAAGTAGAAATATCGGATGTTCCTCCCGTAATTATTTCCCCATTGGGTTTTAATATTAAAAAAGAGGAGAAATCAGTACCATTAATATTATATGTAGATATTCCACTTGTGCCAAAAGTTGTATCAAAACTACCGTCATTATTTATTTGATATAAAGAAAAACTTGACCCACTTTTTCCTGAAATTAATATTTTTCCATTTGATAGACATATTAAATGAGGTTTTCCACTTTGTACCCCTGATAAACTTGAAGATAAAGAAAAGTTATTTGCAGTTAATAGTTTGCCTGAAGTATTAAATGTAGTATCAAATTCCCCATTAGCAGTATAGCGAACTATTGCCAACTTATTGCCTGCATAAACACCCGAAATAACAATATTACCATCATTTTGAACTCCTACTGTGTAAGCTCTACTTGCTGAACCCAAAGATGCGGTCACAATACCACTTGTTCCAAAAGTTAAATCTAAACTTCCATTTGTATTGAATCGTGCAGTTGCAAAATTGTAATTTGTTCCATCGTTCCATTGCCCAGTGATAATAATTTTATCATCAGATTGAATTGCTAATTCTCTTCCTTCATTATTTTGATTATTAATGTCTAAAGTTGCTTTACCGTCAGTGTCAAAAAGAGTATCTAAACTACCATCTATATTTAAACAACTAATTGCAAAATCATTATTTATTCCATTTGAAACATATCCGCCTAATATAATTTTTCCATCACTTTTCAATCCAATTGATTTGATGTACATATTAAAACCATTAATTTGAATTTGCATAACACCATTTATACCAAAATTAGTATCTAATGTTCCATCAGTATTTATTCTATATACAGAATTTCTTCCAGCTGTAATTATTTTTCCATCAGATTGAATAATTATACTTTCTAATTTATCGTTGGCAATAAGTAAATTTTCATAATTGTGGAAGGTACTATCTAACGTTCCATCAACATTAATTCTAATTACTTTATTTGACGTGACTAAAACAATTTTACCATCTAATTGTAATGCACCTCCAGTAGCAGTATCTCCAATTGGATTTGAAGAAATTTGATTCGTAACAATTCCGCCATTTGTTCCAAAAGTAGAATCAAGAATTTGAGATTGCATTTGAATTCCAATAAACAATAAATAAAAAAGAGTAATTTTTTTCATAATGGATTTTATTAGTAGATGCTTTTTTATTGAAATGGTTGCGTCAAAATTTATTTTAATAAATAGGTAGTTTTTTAAATACAAAATAATTGAGGCTAACCAAATATAGAATAAAATTTGGTAGTAAATAATTCTCCAAAAAATCTATCTTTGCACCTTAAAAAAATCGGATAATCTAATTATCTAAAAATCTAACAATTTAAAATGATTACAGTTAACGATATCTCCGTTCATTTTGGCGGAACCACTTTATTTAGCGATGTTACTTTTGCTATCAATGAAAACGATAAAATTGCCTTAATGGGTAAAAATGGTGCCGGAAAATCTACACTTTTAAAAATAATTGCGGGAGAATCTAAACCTTCTACAGGAAACGTTTCTACTCCAAAAGATGCCGTAGTGGCTTATTTACCACAACATTTATTGACTACCGATGGCGCAACCGTTATGGAAGAAGCATCGAAAGCATTTGGAGAAATCTTCAAAATGAAAGCCGAAATTGACGAAATCAACGAGCAACTAACTATTCGTACCGATTATGAAAGTGATGCGTACATGAAACTTATTGAGCGTGTTTCTGATTTAAGCGAGAAGTTTTATGCTATAGATGAAATTAATTACGAAGCAGAAGTTGAGAAAATATTAGTCGGACTTGGATTTGAAAGAGAAGATTTCAATCGTCAAACCTCAGAGTTTTCAGGTGGTTGGAGAATGCGTATTGAATTGGCCAAAATCCTTTTGCAAAAACCCGATTTGATTTTACTGGATGAGCCAACCAACCACATGGATATTGAAAGTATCCAATGGCTAGAAGATTTCTTAATCAATTCTGCCAAAGCGGTAGTAGTAATTTCGCACGATAGAGCGTTTGTAGACAACATTACCAATAGAACGATTGAAGTTACTATGGGAAGAATTTACGACTACAAAGCCAAATATTCGCACTATTTAGAATTGCGCAAAGACCGAAGAATTCACCAACAAAAAGCCTACGACGAGCAACAAAGAATGATTTCTGATAATCAAACCTTTATTGATCGATTTAAAGGAACTTTTTCTAAAACCGATGCGGTACAATCGAGGGTTAAAATGCTAGAAAAATTAGTTATTGTTCAGGTAGATGAAGTAGATACCTCGGCATTAAAATTAAAGTTTCCTCCAGCAATTCGTTCAGGAAATTACCCTGTAATTGTTAAGGATTTAGAAAAGTCCTATGGCGATCATCTTATTTTTAAAGATGCCAATATTGTAATTGAACGTGGCGATAAAGTGGCTTTTGTAGGGAAAAATGGAGAAGGAAAATCTACCATGATTAAAGCCATAATGAAAGAAATAGCAATCAATAGTGGTTCGGTTGAAATTGGACATAATGCTCAAATTGGTTATTTTGCCCAAAATCAAGCTTCTTTATTAGATGAAAACGGAACTATATTTTCTACCATTGATGATGTTGCGGTAGGGGATGTCCGTACCAAAATAAAAGACATATTAGGTGCTTTTATGTTTCATGGTGACGATGTTACTAAGAAAGTAAAAGTACTTTCGGGAGGTGAAAAAACGCGTTTAGCAATGATAAAATTATTGTTGGAACCAGTTAATCTATTGATTCTTGATGAACCTTCTAATCACTTGGATATGAAAACTAAAGATATTATTAAAGATGCTTTACGTGACTTTGACGGAACCTTAATTTTGGTTTCGCACGATAGAGATTTCCTTGACGGATTAGCAACTAAAGTATTTGAATTTGGTAATAAACGTGTTAAAGAACATTTTGAAGATATTAAAGGTTTCTTAGCGCATAAAAAAATGGATTCGTTAAAGGAAATTGAGAAATAGTTTTTAATTCTTTTGATAACAAGCAATATCAAAAACAAAGTTTGACTTATCTTTAATATCGAATGGTTTTCCTTAAATTTGGCACTATTATAAATTCAACTATGAACCCAGAACTTCATCCTCCTGTAGCAAAAATAATTCCGCATTCTTTAGAAATTCATGGGCATCCTCGTGTGGATAATTACTATTGGTTAAACGATAGAGAAAACCCCGAAGTTATTGATTATCTCAACAAAGAGAATGAATATTATAATGCGGTAACTGCCGACACCAAAGACTTTCAAAAGGAATTGTTTGAAGAAATGAAAGCCCGAATTAAAGAAGACGACCAATCGGTGCCGTATTTTTATAACGGATATTACTACATCACTCGATTTGAAATTGGTCAAAATTACCCTATTTACTCTCGTAAAAAAGAAACGCTTTCTGCACCAGAAGAAATACTTTTTGACGGAAATGAATTTGCTAAAGGAAAACCCTTCTTTCAATTAGGTGGTTTGTCTATCAGTCCAGATAATACCATGGCGCTATTCAGTTTTGATTGCGTTGGGCGCAGAATTTATACCATTCAAATAAAATACTTACTTACCAACGAAATATTATCGGACACCATTGAAAACGTTACGGGTTCTGCAGTTTGGGCCAATGATAATCATACAATCTTTTATTCCAGTCAAGATTCTGTCACCTTGCGTTCGGATAAAATTTTCAAACATAAATTAGGCACTAAGCAAGAAGAGGATGTCTTGATTTATTTTGAAAAAGACGAAACTTTTAATGTAGAAATTGCCAAGTCTAAATCTAAAAAATACCTCGCAATTGAGTCGGGAAGTACACTTACAACCGAGTATCAAATTCTAGATGCCAACACTCCCGATGGAAAATTTAAGATGTTTCAGAAACGTGTTCGCGGCTTAGAATACACCATCAACCATTATAACGATAGTTTTTATATTCTTACAAATAAAGATGATGCCGAGAATTTCAAACTTATGAAAACCTTGGAAACTGCCACTACCAAAGAAAATTGGATAGAGGTTATTCCGCATCGGGAAGATGTTTTAATAGAAGATATTGAAATTTTCAAAGATTTTCTTGTGGTTGAAGAGCGTGCCAACGGATTGAACACTATTAAAATAATTCCGTGGAGTGGGGAACAAGCCTATTATTTGCCATTTGATAGCGAAACCTATACTGCTAGCACGAGTTCTAATGTTGATTTTGATACCGATATTTTGCGTTATTCCTACCAATCGTTAGCCACGCCATCGTCGGTGATTGATTTTAATATGAAAACCAAAGAAAAATTTATCCAAAAAGAACAACAAGTTCTAGGAGGAAAATTTGATAAAAATAACTACAAAGAGGAGCGTGTTTGGGCAACTGCCCACGATGGCGTAAAAGTTCCAATATCCATAATTTACAAAAAGGATTTAGTGAAAAATGGAGAAAATCCATTATTGCAATATGCATATGGGTCTTATGGATATTCAATAGATGCTTCGTTTTCTTCAACTAGATTGTCCTTGTTAGATCGCGGATTTATTTTTGCAATAACCCACATTCGTGGTGGAGAAGATTTAGGCAGACATTGGTATGAAAACGGAAAATTATTAAAAAAGAAAAATACGTTTACTGATTTTATTGATTGTTCCAAATTTTTGATTGCAGAAAAATATACATCTGCACAACATTTATATGCCGAAGGAGGTTCTGCAGGTGGCTTACTTATGGGAGCGATTGTAAATATGGCACCCGAATTGTACCACGGAATCATTGCACAAGTAGCATTTGTAGACGTTGTAACAACCATGCTAGACGAAACTATCCCATTAACCACAGGAGAATACGACGAATGGGGGAATCCAAATCAGAAAAAATACTACAAATACATGTTGTCTTATTCGCCTTATGATAATGTGAAAGCTCAAGAATACCCAAATATGTATATTTCTACAGGATTGCACGATTCACAAGTACAATATTGGGAACCAGCGAAATGGGTTGCCAAATTACGTGCCACCAAAACCGATAATAATATTTTAGTTCTGGATACAAATATGGATGCGGGACACGGAGGCGCTTCTGGTAGATTTGAAGCACTAAAAGAATTGGCAAAAGAATTCAGTTTTTTACTGGATTTAGAAAAAATTAAAAAATAATTTATTAAATTTGCGAAGTTACGGGGCTACTAATATTTTAATATACGCCCAAACAAAATTTTTTATTTATGAAAGAAGAAATAAAAGCCTACAATAATGTCTTGGAGTTAATAGGAAATACACCTCTTATTAAACTTAATAGAATTACCGAAAATCTTGTTGGTAATTTTTATGCTAAAGTGGAAGCATTTAATCCAGGTCATTCCTCAAAAGACAGAATCGCTTTATATATTATTGAACAAGCAGAAAAAAAAGGAATTTTATCTCCTGGTGATACTATCATTGAAACTACTTCCGGAAATACTGGTTTTAGTTTGGCAATGGTAAGTATTATTAAAGGTTACAGCTGTATTCTTGCAGTAACTTCTAAGTCCTCTAAAGATAAAATAGACATGCTTCGCAGTTTAGGTGCTAAAGTTTATGTGTGTCCTGCACATGTTTCTGCCGATGATGAACGTTCGTATTATAATGTAGCAAAACGTTTACACGAAGAGACCAAAGGATCAGTTTATATCAATCAATATTTTAATCAATTAAACATTGATGCGCATTATTTGACAACTGGGCCTGAAATTTGGGAACAAACGGCCGGTAAAATCACCCACCTTGTTGCTTGCAGTGGAACTGGTGGAACTATCTCAGGAATTGCAAAATTCCTTAAAGAGAAAAATCCAAATATTAAGATTTTAGGAGTTGATGCATTTGGTTCGGTTTTGAAAAAATACCATGAAACCAAAGAGTTTGATAACGACGAAATCTATCCTTATCGAATAGAAGGTATTGGTAAGAATTTAATTCCGACCGCTACCGACTTTGAATCTATTGATAAGTTCATAAAAGTAACCGACGAAGAAAGTGCGCATACTGCAAGAGAAATTGTAAGAAAAGAAGGATTGTTCGTAGGATATACTTCTGGAGCGGCATTACAAGCGGTAAAACAATTTGCTGAAGAAGGCGAATTTACTGCAGATAGTAATGTTGTAGTTATTTTTCCAGATCACGGATCACGTTATATGAGCAAAGTATTTAGTGACGATTGGATGAACGAACAAGGTTTCTTTGATAGCGTTAATACAGAAGAAGTTCAAAAAATAGAATTTATAAAATAATTAATTATTTGTATACAATTTTAAATTATTAAATATAAAATAAAACCAACTCTTTACGAGTTGGTTTTTTTAGTTTTATTCAAATTTCACTTTCACTGTTTTGGTTTCTCCATCTCTAATGAAGAATACTTCCAATTCATCGCCAGGGTTTATTTTAGCTAATGCATCCATATAGCTGTATACTTCTTTAATTTCGGTAGTTCCAATTTTGGTAATGATGTCCCCTTCTTTTATTCCTGCTAGTTGTGCTGGTCTGTTTTCAGTAACGCCATCTACATGTAAACCATCTCCATGTTCTGTGTAATCGGGCATGATACCCATAGTTACTTTGTATTTTGGTCTAGTTTTACCTGCATTATTTTTGGTTTTAGTAAAAGTAACTTTGTCTAAATCGGCAATATCATTACAAATTCTAAAAACATAATCTACAATATTGGTAACCCCAGTATAATTTATTTTGTCTTCATCGTCACTTGGTTTGTGGTAGTCACTATGTGTGCCAGTAAAGAAATTCAATACCGAAATATCTTTTAAATAAAAAGAGGTATGATCTGTAGGACCTACGCCGCTTTCTTCTAGAGTGATGTTGTATCCAGCAGGTTTGTTTTTTTCTACTAGTGCTTTAAATTCGGGTGCAGTACCTATACCGCCTACAATAAGATCTTTTTTAGGATTCAAACGACCTATCATGTCCATATTAATCATAGCCACAACATTTGGATAATTTGCTTTAAGAGTTTCTGCCATGTGTTTAGAACCAATCAATCCATCTTCTTCGCCAGAGAAAAGAGCGAAAATATAATTTACTTTTTCGGTTGTTTTATTTTTGCTAAACATACGTCCTAATTCTAATACTCCCGAAACTCCCGATGCATTATCATCGGCACCATTATGAATTTCGCCTTTCGAATTTACCTTAGTAGAATTGTTGTGCTCGTTCAATCCTAAATGGTCGTAATGTGCTCCTATAACAATGGTTTTAGATGCTTTATTGTCTAAGTAACCAATAACATTTCTTCCGGTATTAGCAACGCTGCTATCGTTTATAGAATCGTGTGGATTTAATCGTACTTTGTAATCAAATTTTTGAATATAATCTTTTCCTTCATATGTTTTTAATCCTAAAGATTTGAATTGTGAAGATAAATATTCGGATGCTTTTTGTTCGCCAAAAGATCCAGTTAATCTTCCTTTTAAATCGTCGGAAGCTAAATAGGAAATATGTTTTTTTAATAATTCAGTTTTGGCATTTTCTGCTTCGTCGGTATCTACCCAATCGGCAATATAAACATTGGTTTCTCTTGCTGCATTTTGTTGGCGATTACTCGACCAAACTAATTTTTTTCCGTCGGGAGAAAACATAGGGAACGCATTGAATTCACTTTCCCAAGTAATTTGTTTCAAATTTTTGCCATCCAAATCAATCATGTACAATTGAAAATCATATCCATGTGTAGAATGATGGTTGGATGAAAAAATAATTTTCTTATCGGAAGGATGAAAAAAGGGTGCCCAATTGGCTTTTCCTAAATGGGTGATTTGTTTAATATCCGAACCGTCTACATTACAAGTATAGATTTCCATTTCGGTAGGAGCAACGACGTTGTCTTTTAGTAACGCTTTATAATCGGCAATGTCTGCTTCGGTTTTTGGACGAGAGGAACGGAAAACTAATTTCTTACTGTCGTGTGAAAAGAAACTACCGCCATCGTAACCCAATCCGAAAGTAATTTGTTTCAAATTAGTTCCATCAATATCCATCGTCCAAAGTTCTAAATCACCAGAACGAATAGAGGTGAATGCAATTTTTTTACCATCGGGAGAAACTACTGCTTCGGCATCATAACCTGGAGAGTTAGTAAGTTGTTTTACAATTTTGCCATCCAAATCGGCCATGTAAATTTCAAATTCTGGATAAACTGCCCAAAGATATTTACCATCATGCGGTTTTGGAGGTGCAGGACAAGCATCATTAGACGCAAAAGTGGAAGCATAAATTATATGTTTTCCATCGGGCATAAAATAAGAACAAGTAGTTCTTCCTTTTCCAGATGAAATTGCTTTTAATTTATCGGTAGAATAGGGTGTTTTTTGTAAATCCAATAGATAAATTTGGTCACAAGACATTCCCATTTTTGGGTTGTTTACTTGTAAGGTAAGTTTAGTACCATCGGGACTAAAATAGGCTTCGGCATTATCACCACCAAAAGTAAGTTTTTGAATATTTTTTAGATTTTTTTCTTGTCCGATGGCATTAAAGCATACGAATACTACTAATAATTGTAAAAAGGAATTCCTTTTAAAGGTATTTGAATACATTTTTTTGGATTAAATAAGAGGGTTTTTATTAAAGTGTAAAAGTATTGAATTGATAAAAAAATACCCAAATAGTTTTGAACTTTTTGGGTTATTTAAATAACTATTTTTAATTATTTATAGCTTCTTCATATTTTTCACCAACTTTTTTCCAGTTGATTAAATTGAAGAAGTTTTCGATATATTTTTTTCTGTTATTTTGATAGTTTAAATAATACGCATGCTCCCATAAATCTAAAGCTAAAATAGGAGTTCCAGCAATTTCTGCTCTCGGCATTAATGGATTATCTTGGTTTTGGGTAGTAGTTATTTGAAGTTTTCCAGTTTTGTCTACTACCAACCAAGTCCATCCGGAACCAAATTGCTTGTTAGCAGCTTCTTTAAATTGGGATTTAAACTCTTCAAACGATCCAAAATCTTTATCTATTGTACTTGCCAAAGTATCGGTTGGTTTGCCACTTCCTTTTGGAGTTAAAATATCAAAATATAAGGTGTGATTGTAATAGCCTCCAAGATTATTTTTTAAATCAGTATTGGATACATCTAATTTTTTAAAGATATCTTCTATTGGAATATTCTCCGATTCTGTTCCTACAAGAGCTTTGTTTAGATTGTTGGTAAACGTTACATATTGTTTGGAATAATGTATCTCCATTGTTTGTGCATCTATATTTGGTGCAAGAGCATCATAACCAAAGGATAGTTTGGTGATTTCAAATGCTCCAGGTTCTGCTTTTGCATCTTCAGGCGCTCCAAGAGTTAATTTTTCTGCAACGGAAGGAAGCGGAACTTCTACCACTTCGGTATATTTTTTTCTTTTGCAAGAACTAATAGCAACAATAAAAAGGATACTAAATAAAAGGACTGCTATTTTTTTCATTGTTCTATTTCTTTTTAACTAAGGAATGGATTGCTTCAATGTATAATTCTTTACATTCTTCTTCGGATAAATGGCTTATTTGCATCCAAGCATTCATTTTGAAAGCATTTCTTAAATCATAAACAGGGGAAATTCTATTGTCAATAGTGCCATGAGTAGATTGCTTATACAAGGCGTACAGTCGTAACTGAACATCTTGTGGTAAGGATTCTTGCGTCATAGAATTTGCTAATTCTACAGCTTCTTCAAAACGTTTCTCTAGATCGTTTACTGCCATTTATTTGGTTGCAATAATAGTTCTGTTTCCTACTGCTTTTTGATTTAAAGTTACATTTATAGTGGTTCCCAATGGAAAATATAAATCTACTCTTGAGCCAAATTTAATAAATCCGGCATCGTCGCCTTGACGAACTTGCATTCCTTCTTTAGCATAATTGACAATTCTTTTAGCTAAAGCACCAGCAATTTGACGGTATAAAATTTCACCAAAAACAGGGTTTTCAATAACAACAGTAGTTCTTTCGTTTTCAGTACTTGCCTTTGGATGCCAAGCTACAAGGTATTTCCCAGGGTGGTATTTGCTGTATTTTACTTTTCCGCTTATGGCGTAACGAGTAACATGTACATTAATAGGGGACATGAAAATAGATACTTGAATTCGTTTGTCTTTGAAATATTCTGGTTCGAATACTTCTTCAATAACAACAACTTTACCATCTACAGGAGCATAAACGAATTGATCATTAGGGACTAAATTTCGAATTGGATTTCTGAAAAACTGTAAAACAATTAGTAGCATTACCAATAAAAACAGTTGTATTGGTTTTAATACCCAAGGATTGCTGGATATATATGGAGTTGCCAATAATAAAATAGTAAAAACAAATGTAGAAATAAGAATAATCTTTGCGCCTTCTTTATGAAACATGGTGTATTGTATTTGTGTAAATCATTGATATCTAATAATTACTACTAAAATATTGTTTAAAGTGATTTATAAAACAGGTTAGAGTAGTATTAGTTCACAATAAAAAAATAATTATTACGACAACAAAAGTAATTAAATTATATCAAACCTTTTGTATAGAAAATTATCTTTATTTCTATTTGTATTTCCTGCAAATAATTTTTTGCCGAAAAATTATAATTTTTTATCTAAAATTATAAAATTATGCCATCGGCAATGTTGTAGATGCCATCTACATTTAATTTTTTATCTAAAATTATAAAATTATGCCGTCTACATTTAATTTTTTATCTAAAATTATAAAATTATGCCGTCGGCAATGTTGTAGATGCCATCTACATTTAATTTTTTATCTAAAATTATAAAATTATGCCATCGGCAACATTGTAGAAGGTGTCTACAAGTAATTTTTCGGTAAAATTATATACTACGTTAGCATAAAATTAGATAATTAGGGTAGCTACAAGTTTGTAAATGGCAGCAACAAGTAATTTTTGGATTTTTTTTATGGTTGGGGATTGCTTCGTGCCTCGCAATGACAACTTGGTGTGTAAGACAGCTTAGTGCTGTAACACAAAGAGCCACAAAGGTTGCGCGAAGTAGCACAAAGGTTTTACTTAATGAAGCTATTAAAAGAGGTTTTAGTGGTTTTTTTATTGTGGTTGGGTTGGGATTCTTCCTACGTCGGAAGGACAACTTAGGGGTTGTTTTCTATTGAAATTCTAATTTCTGATAACCAATTATTTAGAAAATACTAAAAGAAAAGACAGATTAAGTTTATGAAATAATTTCTTAGGCAATTGGAGTTAATCTATGGTGGATGCTAATTGCATTTATAACACTAAAAACAAACAGTTAAGTATTCTTTTTGTAAATTTGTTTTATGAAACAAAAATTATATATTGATACCTCTGTTTTTGGCGGAAACTTTGATGTAGAGTTTGCTGAGTATACAATTCCTTTATTTGAAAGGATTAATAATGGCGAATTTATAATGTTATTTTCCACTGTTACTCAAGATGAACTTGAAAATGCACCAAAAAATGTAAAAGATTTAATTAAAAATATAAAATCAGAACATTCTGAATTTTTAGATATTAATGATGAAGTAGTAGATTTAGCATTAGAATATATTTCAGAAAAAGTAGTTGGAAAAACAAGTTATGCTGACTGCTTGCATATTGCATTGGCAACTATAAATAAAGCCGATTATTTAATAAGTTGGAATTTTAAACATATTGTAAATGTTCAAAGAATAATTGGATATAATGCAATTAATATTAAAAATGGATACAAACAATTAGAAATTCGTTCACCACGAGATTTTGTAAAATATGAAAACGATGAAAACTGAAAAAAAATTTGATGCAGTAAAATATATGCGTCAGCAAAGAGAAAAAATGAGTATTAAGTTAGCAGAAATGACAAAAGCTGAAATTATCGAATATTTTAGGGCTAGAAAATTAAATAGCCAAATAAAGCCTTGTGCATAACAGCTAGGGTTTTGTTGGGCTTGCAAACCTAACCCCTCGGATTTGCAAGCAGCACAAAGGTTTTACTTAATGAAGCTATTAAAAGTGATTTTGGTGGTTTTTTTATTGTGGTTGGGTTGGGATTTTTCCTTCGTCAGAAGGACAAAATAGGCAGGTATTATTTAGTTTCTATAGTTGCAATGATTTCCGTAATTTGAAGTTTTAAAATTGGGATATTTTCTACTGCAGTTTCCTAAATGGTTTCTAGTCTTACTCCAAAATATTCATGAGACATGAAATTTCTCATTCCTCACTAGGCTTCATATACTATTTTTGCATCATTTAGAATTTGTGCTTTTAATCTAGGATGTATTGCTTAAAATTCAACTAAATCTACTTCTTTATGAAGTTTTTCTTGTAATTCCATTTGGAGGCCTGCCAAATCAAACAAACTGTATTTTGAATCAAAAGAATATAAAATATCAATGTCGCTTTCTTCTGTATTTTCATCACGAGAATAGGAGCCAAAGATCCCGATTTTATTCGGATTAAAAGGCTTTAAAGTGTTGATAATTATGTTTATTTGTTTCTGTGAAAGCATAAAAAAATGTAGTAAATTAATTCTAATAAATATTTTAAGGAATAAAACTTCCTACCCCATTATTTTAGATTTACAAATACAGGCACATTTTTAATGGAACGCGGATGATACGGATGCTTTGCAACTCGGATTAGTTCGGATTTTAAACACAAAGGGCCACAAAGGTTGCGCGAAGCAGCACTTAGGTTCTATTTAACGAAGCTATTAAAAGTGATTTTGGTGGTTTTTTCTTATTTTTGGGGATTGCTTCGTGCCTCGCAATGACAACTTGGTGTGTAAGATAGAATAAAAAAAACCTTGATTTCTCAAGGTTTCTTATGATTTTACTATCTCGTACTTCGTATTTCTTACCTCGTACCTTATTAAACTTATTATTTTTTCATTTCTTTTTCAATCATGTCGTAGAATTCGTCAATCTTAGGAAGAATAACAATTCTAGTTCTTCGGTTTGCAGCACGGTTTTCGGCAGTATTGTTTTCTACTAAAGGAATAAATTCGCCACGTCCGGCAGCAATTAATTGGGAGGGTTTAACTCCTAAATCTTTGGTTAAAACTCTAACTATTGCAGTAGAACGTTTCACGCTTAAATCCCAGTTATCAATTAATATTGCATTTCCTGTAAATGGCACATTGTCGGTATGACCTTCTACCATACATTCAAACGTTGGTTTGTCGTTAATTACTTTGGCCACTTTAGCCAAAACTTCTTTGGCTCTGTCACTTACAACATAACTTCCGCTTTTGAAAAGTAGTTTATCGGCAATAGAAATAAAGACTACTCCTTTTTCTACATTCACATTAATATCAGGATCGGATATTCCTACAGAACTTTTTAAACTAGTAACCAAAGCAAGCGTAACGCTATCTTTTTTGGTTAAAGCATCTTGCATTCTGGTAATTTTTAAATCTTTTTCCTTGATTGTTTCTAATGCTTTTTCAATATTTTGCGCACCTTGTTTGGTAAGGGTAGTCATGTTGCCTACATTGCTAATTAAATCGGAATTATTTTTCTTTAAATAATCGTTTTGTTGGTTTAACGACTCTTTTTCAGTTAAACACAAATTTAATTTTACGGTAGTAGAGTTCAATAAATCTTGGCACTCTTTATTTTGTTTTTCTAATTCGGCGATTTTCTTTTTTGTACCACAAGAAGTCAAACTTAGTGCTGCCAGGGTAAACATAAAAATTACTTTTCTCATAATGTGTTTATTTTATAATTGCAAAATTACAATTTCCTACAAATTATAACGTATTAATACTATAAAGTATTGTTAAGTTTCTTTTTAAAAAGAGTTTGTCGTTTTATGAAATAATCATAAACGATACTTTTGGTTTGATAATAATCGTCTTTTTGAGAGGTACCTCTTTTCTTTAAGTTGATGGCAATCAAGTGGTAAAAATAAAAATGGGCTTTAAGTATGGCGAAACAATGGGAGAATTTTCCTTGAAAAATAAATTGAATTCCCGCTATTCCATCTAAAACTAATCGCATAAAAAGTGTAGGAAACAGTTTTCTTTTTGGTAAATTCTTAACTAACATGAGTAACGAATTTCTGAAATTTAAAAAGGTTTTCTTAGGATTTGCTTGGTTTAGTGTAGCGCCACCAACGTGATATACTACTGATTTTCCTGTATATTTTGCAGAATATCCAAGGTTAAAAGCACGCCAACACAAATCTATTTCTTCTTGGTGTGCAAAAAAATCGGCATCAAAACCATTTAGTTTTCTGTAAACTTCTTTTCGAATAAAGAAACAAGCACCACTTGCCCAAAAAATTTCTTTCTCGTCGTCGTATTGGTGGGAATCTTTTTCTAAGGTTTGAAAGATGCGCCCTCGGCAAAATGGATAGCCGTATTTGTCAATAAAACCACCTGCAGCGCCAGCATATTCAAAGTATTCTTTGTTTTTATAATCTAGAATTTTAGGTTGGATGATTCCAATATTAGGCTCATTATTCAATATAGATAGGATAGGAGCAAGCCAATTTTCAGTAACTTCTATATCCGAATTTACTAAAGCATAATAGGGTTCTTCGATTGTTTGTAGTGCAATATTATAACCATCTGCAAAGCCATAATTAGCAGCATTCTGAATTATTTTAACCGATGGAAATTGCTCTTTTATAACTGCAATCGAATTATCGGTAGAAGCATTATCTACAACATAAACCGTTGCTTCATTGGAATAGGCAACTACTGAAGGCAGAAACTGCTCTAGCAATTTTACACCATTCCAATTTAATATTACTACTGCAATTTTTTTGTCCATTCTTTATTCTCTATATTCTATTCTCTATATTCTATTCTCTATATTCTATTCTCTATATTCTATTCTCTATATTCTATTCTCTATATTCTATTCTCTAATTTCTGCCTTCTCTTTCTGCCTTCTCTTTTCTGCCTTTTAAATTCTATTTTCAAAACTAGGTAACTCTTCAAGAAAAACATATTTCTCGTTTTCAAAATCCATTTGGCAAAAGTAATGATTTAGTCCGTTGCTTACCATTAAGTATTTTGCATTTAATACAAGATTGTATCGGGCAATCTGGTTGAAGGTTTCTTGGGTAATTTTTACTTCGGGTGCTTTGCATTCTATTAATAAAAATAACTCTCCATTTGGTTGGTATACAACTATATCGTAACGTTTAGTTAAACTATTTATCTTTATAAGTTTTTCAACATTGATGTAGGATTTTGGATAGTTCTTTTCTTGTAATAAAAACTGAACCACATGCTGACGTACCCATTCTTCGGGAGTAAGAAGAATAAATTTTTTCCGAATTTCATCGAAGATAGCAATTTTATTTTCACTATTTTTGAAGCGAAACGTATACGTTGGAAATTGTAGTTTTTGCATGAAGCAAAAGTAAGACTTTTAGAGAATAGATAAAAGAGAATGCAGAATTTAGAATGCAGAAAGAGAATTTAGAAAATAGAGAATAGATATAATGGACGAAGTTTTAAAAATCATTAACGACCTGAAGGCTGGGAATATAAAACCAATTTATTTTTTAATGGGTGAGGAGCCTTATTATATTGATAAATTGACGGAGTATATCGAGAATACTATTTTGAGCGAAGAGGAGAAAGGTTTTAATCAAACCATTATTTATGGTCGGGATTCTACTATTGAAGATATTATTTCTAATGCCAAGAGGTATCCTATGATGGCGGAACGTCAAGTGGTTGTGGTTCGTGAAGCACAAGAATTATCCCGTACTATTGACAAACTAGAAAGTTATGCCGAAAATCCGCAGCCAACCACAGTTTTGGTTTTTGCTTACAAATACAAAACTTTAGATAAACGTAAAAAACTTGTAAAACTAATTGCCAAACACGGCGTTTTGTTGGAGAGCAAAAAACTATACGACAATCAGGTAGGTGCTTGGATTAATAAGTTGCTACAAGGACGCGGTTATTCTATAGAGCCAAAGGCCAATGCTATGTTGGTGGAGTTTTTAGGAAATGATTTAAGCCGGATAAGCAATGAATTGGATAAACTAAAAATAATCCTTCCGAAAGGACATACTATTTCTCCTAAAGATATTGAGTATAATATTGGGTTTAGCAAGGATTTTAATGTCTTTGAACTTCAAAATGCAATAGGATCTAAAAACCAATTGAAAGCCTATCAAATCGTTCAATATTTTGCCGAAAACCCTAAAGATAATCCGATGGTGGTTACGGTGAGTTTGGTATTTAGTTTTTTTGTTAAAATTCTAAAATACCATGGACTGAAAGATAAAAATCCTAAAACAGTTGCGCCAATATTAGGCGTTAGTCCGTTTTTCTTGAAAGATTATGACGTAGCACTTCGCAATTATCCTATGAAAAAAGTGAGTAGTATAATTGCTTCTTTGCGGGATATTGATGTTAAAAGTAAAGGAGTAGGCGCTAATGCCTTGCCAAGTCATGATTTGTTGAAAGAAATGTTGGTGAGTATTTTTAGTTGATAAAATTAGAACTTACTTAAATTAACAAAATCCTTTTTTTCTAAGGATAGTTTTCGCAACAAACATAAATTCACGATATTTGCCCACCTCAAATTTAAAAATAGTGTTATGGGAATGAATAAAAATACCGTATTAGGTTGGGCTACATTAATCATGGTAATCATGGGATTAATCTTGATTGGCCTTGGCGTTTATAAATATGCCGATGTGGCAGGTTGGGGGTTTTGTGCTGTTGGAGCAGGTTTTCTTGCGAATGCTTGGGTTTTTAATGCGTTAAAAGGAAGGATGTAAAATTGAAATAGAACTATTTTCCTTTTTTAGTTTGCACTATATTATAAACGAAAAACACCTCAATATATGAGGTGTTTTTTTTATATAAGCAATTAAATAATTAATTACAAATACTTTGAATAATTACATTTTGGAAATTACTAAAACCATTCCCTCCACTATAAATGGAAATAATTGGGGAAGGTATACAAACTGATTGTATTGTTGTTTTTTGTTGCTCTCCATATCCAGTGCCACCATAATAAATGGAAACAATAGGAGTAGAGGCACATACCGTTTGGATTATTGTTTTTTCTTGTTCGCCATAACCCATGCCTCCATAATAAATATTTTCAATAGAAGGATGTGAACAGATACTTTGCATCACTATTTGCGTAGTATTGTTAGATTCAATTCCACCATAATATATAGATTGAATAGTTTGGGGAGTACATGTTATTTGTGAAATAATTTGATCCGTTGATCCATAGCCATTCCCTCCAGAATACATAGTAGATGGTATCTTATGACTAAAAACTGCTCTCATGCTTGGTAAAACAATTTGAGAATTAGTAACAATAGTTCCTGCAAATAGAATAAAAAGTGTTAGAATAAATTTATTCATCATATTTTATTTAATTAGATCGAACACCACGTCCACCTTGAAAAAAACTGTAACTATCAAAGTTTACCCAATTTCGCGCTGAAATAGAAGCCCATTCTGTTCCAACCCAATTTGCTCCACCACCTTTAAGGATAATTTTATTACTAGCCCAACCTGGAACATTAGCCGAACCATTATTAGTGGAGTCTCCATTTTCAAATAAATTTCCATCTCCATTTGCAGTAGTAAAATCAGAATAATCACTACTCCAACCGCCTATACAAGATTCCCATAAATTTCCAGTCATGTCTAATACACCATAATATGATGCTCCGGCAGTACTTCTGTTAGAAGTAGCTTTAGCATTTATTCCGGCTCTATAAATTCTATTTGTTCCTAAATTACCCATTCCTAATCCTGAATTTGTATTAGTAGCAGAAGGAGAACCATAATTGTTTACATTGTAATTATTATAGAAATCGGTAGAACCCCAAGAAAATTCGTTAACATTAGGAAGTAATGGACCTCTACAAACTTTTTCATATTCAAATTCGGTCATAGGTCTAATGGCGGCCCAATCAAGAAACGCAAAAAAGTTTTTCATATTTAATGCAATTCCTAAAGCGGCTCCATCTTCATTTTCATTATAAATTCCATTTGAATTTAAATCATTTGCATAAACAGCAGGAGAAATTTGAGTAGTGTTTTCGCCAGGAGTTGCAATTACAACATTAGCAGAGTTATTTCCACAAGGCCAACAATGAAAGCTAGTACCCATAGGAGAATCTGGTGGAGTTGTGTTTGGTTGATTATCTCTTTGCATTCTTATTTGTTGTGCAAAACTTAAAGTATTTAAAAAAGAAACATATTGACCAGCAGTTATTTCATATTTCATACAATAAAAACTGTGGTATCCTAATGGAAAAGTACTAGGAAGATTAACGTTAGATCCTAAGTTTTGAAATTGATAATTAGAAACGTTACCTAAGCCAGCACTTTGTGCGGAAGCATCTATTAATTTAGGATTTGTGGTTGTTCCATCTGTAAATGCATGAAAATTTGGACCTCCATCTCCAATATAGAATTGTCCTTCAGGGATATTTACCATTTCCATCCCAAAAACACCAATATTATCGCTATTAATGGCGCTATCTAATGTTATGGTAACAGTTGCAGTTGTGATGTTTCCTAAACCAGGTGCTGCTCTTCTAATAAAAACACCAGCATTATCAGCAACGGTATTTACTTGAAGTTCCGAACCGGTAACCGATTGGCCTGATGCTGCTAAATTAGCATGAATCCATGGACTAGTTCCAGAACCCATACAGGTTTGTCTTTTTACAAATATCCATACGGCATCCCAATTAGATGGGCCAGAGGTTACATACCAACTGTTATCCCATTTAACCGTAAAGGTTAGGGTACTTCCGTTAATTATTGGTTGTCCAACTACTAAATTATTAGAATAACTTTGAAAACTAAAAGCTATAAGAAAAAGAGTTATTAAGGTTATTTTTTTCATTTTATATATTTTTAAATTATTTTTTTTAAATTATTGCATATCACCAGCAGTTACAAAAACTCCGTTACCTATGTGTATAATGGTAATTACGGCATATTTACCCGAAGTGGCTGTATAATCGTATCGATTTTTAATTATAGAATTATTACCTGCAGTAATAGATATTTTGTTTGCATCCTCACTTTGCTGTAGTACCATAAAATTATATCCTATAGGCAATGAAGATCCGTTCTCAATAGTTATAGCAATTGGATTGTTCGGATTACAAATAATAACTTGTCCTTTATAATTGTTAGCATTAGAAGCATCAATAGTTAAGTTATTCACAATGGTAGAACTAATTGAAGCATTAGCAGTAACATTTCCATCTACACTTACATTGGATTTAAATGTTTTATCTCCTGTAAAATTTTGAGATTGATTTGTAACAACACCTCCATTGAATTCATCTGCGGGAGTTAGGCTTAATTCACCATTGTTTATCATTGCACCATTGGTATTAGAAATAGAACTAATTGAACCTATAGAAACAGAAGCATTGCTTCCGTCTATTCCAGGCGCACCCATCATTCCAATATCACCTTGTGGTCCTTGCTCACCTTGCATACCCATCATTCCTTCAGGTCCATTAGCTCCATCGACACCGTTGGTTCCTGCAATTCCTTGTTCACCTTGAGGTCCCATGTCGCCTTGCATGCCCATCATTCCTTCAGGTCCCATAGGTCCATTAGCACCATCGATACCATTGGTTCCTGCAATTCCTTGTTCACCTTGAGGTCCCATGTCGCCTTGCATGCCCATCATTCCTTCAGGTCCCATGTCTCCTTGAACACCTTGCTCACCCTGAGGTCCCATGTCGCCTTGTATACCTTGAGGCCCAATATCTCCGTTAGTTCCATTAGTACCAGGAATACCTTGTATTCCTTGAGGACTATTTGCGGCATATAAAGCATAAGGAACGCTCATTAATTCGCTAGTTCCAGTAATGCTATAATTTGTTCCACCAGTAGGATCGGTTTCCGTTTTAATAAAAAATGGACCGTTAGACCAGTTAATGCTAGACATTGTGCCTACTACTGCTGAACCATTTCCTATAGATAAAGTTGCAAGTCCATTAATATTGGTATTTACTGTTTGAATTTCAGTGTATTGACTTACGCCTGAAACAGAACCTTGCAGAATACTAATCCGAATTCCTACGGAAGTATTACTAACTAAGGTGTTACTCGCATCTCTAATTACCGATTGGTAACTCATTTTTTGAGGTGCTTGTGAATACATGTTTAAACAAAATAGTATTCCACATAATAAAGTAATTTTTTTCATCATGATTATTTAATTAAAATGCTTTCTTTAAAAGTTTGAATGATTTAATTGCCTTATTATTTTGAAATACATTCAAAAAATAACAGGCCCCTGGTAAAGTACTTACATCTAAGGAAGTGTCTTTAGAATTGATATTGCCTTTTTCTATAATTTTACCCGTAATATCGGTTAAATTATAAATAGCTCCTTCAAAATTATTCAAATCGCTAACGGATAATACAACTGTATTTACTGCAGGATTTGGCAACAAAGTAATTTTTGTTAAGTCAGAAATAAATTCTGGATTCGATAAGATTACAAAAATTTCAAAAGGTTGTTGAACGCCTTGGTTTAGATTTCCGTCAGAACCTGAGTTAGTTTCGTAGGTCACTTGACCAATAGAATAACTTACAGTTCCGCCAGAACCTAAGGCTTCACCCCCGGATGCTACATTGTCTTTTTGACTGTATCCGAATAGGAATGAAAAATAAAAAATTAAGTGAAAGATTTTTCTCATAAGCAAAATGGTAAATTTGGTTATGCAAATAACATTTAAATAATTGAATTATTAATAATTATCTTACAAAAAAAATTAATTTTTGTTAATTATTTGTGTTTGTTAATTTACATTTTTAATAAAAATGTAATTTTAATGTTACTTTTTTTTAATTATTAAACATACATTTAACGCAATTAATTGACCTTAAAAAATACAGTCTATAAATTTTATTCGTTAGGGTATCTTCTCATTTTTATTAACACTTAATTCATTAATTGAAGTTTTATTTTATGAAATTTGTAGGAATTTTTGATATCCCTTCAATTAAGTTATATTTGCAAACTATTTAATATGAAATCGAAACATTATTACGATTTTAGTTTAATAGTTACTAATCTTTATAATTAAAAAATTTAAAATGGCAGACGATAAAAAAGTGATTTTCTCAATGCAAAAATTGAGTAAATCCTACCCAGGAAGTGATAAACAAGTATTGAAAAACATCTATTTAAGTTTCTTTTATGGGGCTAAAATTGGTATCCTTGGATTGAATGGATCTGGAAAATCCTCTTTATTAAAAATTATTGCTGGGGTAGATAAAAACTACCAAGGCGATGTGGTATTCCAACCAGGATATACTGTTGGTTATTTAGAACAAGAACCAATATTGGACGAAACCAAAACTGTAATTGAAGTTGTTCGTGAAGGAGTAGCCGAAACGGTTGCTATTCTAGACGAGTTCAATAAGATTAACGATATGTTTGGCTTGCCAGAAGTTTATGAAGATGCAGATAAAATGCAAAAACTGATGGACCGTCAAGCGGATTTACAAGACAAAATTGACGCTTCGGGTGCATGGGAATTAGATACCAAATTAGAAATTGCAATGGATGCCCTTAGAACTCCAGATGGTGATATGCCTATTAGTGTATTGTCTGGTGGGGAAAAACGTAGAGTAGCCTTATGTCGTTTGTTATTGCAACAGCCCGATGTATTGCTTTTAGATGAGCCTACTAACCACTTGGATGCCGAAAGTGTACTTTGGTTAGAGCAACATTTATCCCAATATGCAGGAACCGTTATAGCCGTTACCCACGATAGATATTTCTTAGATAATGTAGCGGGTTGGATTCTAGAATTGGATAGGGGAGAAGGTATCCCATGGAAAGGAAATTATTCTTCTTGGTTGGATCAAAAATCCAAACGAATGGAACAAGAAGAAAAAGTTGCTTCCAAAAGAAGAAAAACTTTAGAACGGGAGTTGGATTGGGTACGTCAAGGCGCTAAAGGACGTCAAACCAAACAAAAAGCGCGTTTGCAGAATTACGATAAGTTATTAAACGAAGACCAAAAAGAACTAGATGAAAAATTAGAAATCTACATTCCGAATGGACCTCGATTGGGTACCAATGTTATTGAAGCCAAAGGAGTTTCGAAAGCATTTGGAGATAAATTACTTTATGATAATTTGAATTTTACGCTTCCGCAAGCGGGAATTGTTGGTATTATAGGACCAAATGGTGCTGGTAAATCTACCATTTTCAGAATGATAATGAAAGAACAAGAGCCAGATGGTGGCGAATTTACCATTGGTGATACTGTGAAAATTGCTTATGTAGATCAAGCGCACTCTAATATAGATCCTAATAAATCCATTTGGGAGAATTTTTGTGATGGGCAAGAATTAATTTTGATGGGTGGCCGTCAAGTAAATTCTAGAGCCTATTTATCTCGTTTTAATTTTGGAGGAAGCGAACAAAACAAAAAAGTATCTGCATTATCTGGAGGAGAACGAAACCGACTTCACTTGGCAATGACTTTGAAAGAAGAAGGAAACGTACTTTTATTAGATGAGCCTACCAATGATTTAGATATTAACACGCTTCGTGCTTTAGAAGAAGGTCTTGAAAACTTTGCAGGATGTGCTGTAGTAATTTCGCACGATAGATGGTTTTTAGATAGAATTTGCACCCACATTCTAGCATTTGAAGGAGACTCTGAAGTATATTGTTTTGAAGGTGGTTTCTCTGAATATGAAGAAAATAAAAGAAAACGTCTTGGTGGTGATTTAGCTCCAAAACGATTGAAATACAAAAAGTTGATTCGATAACTCGTATTTTTATTATAATTATCAAATTAGGAGTCTGTTTCACGGTAAGTGTTACAGACTCCTTTTTATTAGATTATAACATAACCACTCGTGTCTAATTTTAATTTAGATAATACTCTCCAATTATTAAAACCACGTTTGTCAAAATGAGGTAAGTCTTTTAAAGTTTTCCAATTTCCTCCCCATTCCCAGCCATACTTAGCAAAGATTTTCACGCATTCGTACCAATCGGCTATTTGGTCATTATCCCAGTCTTTAGTGGTATCCCAGGATGCGGTTTTGCCATCTATAATTAGACAAATATCTACTGCAAAACCGTAGTTGTGGATAGATTGTCCTGCTTTGGCATTAGTTACTTTTTTACCAGGCTTGGTTCTGCCTTGTTGGTATAAATCATCTTGCTCGGCAAAGGTTCGTAAGCCTTGGGTTACTCTTACTTTTGCCCTTCCAGTTAAGGCTGCATCGCATTCTTGAATGATTTTAGTTGCTTCATTTCTAACCGATGGATGCAATTTTGCAATGCGGTTTAAGGTTGGTGTGTCCATAAATTCTGTTTTTAATTTTTAAAATTACTTTTTTAGAAAATTAATGGTTAAATTCAGAAACCTAGGATAGTTGGGGAATAACTAAATTTACGAATTATTTTTTAATTTAATGCTTTGCTATAATTTTTAAGCAAGTTGCACCACAGTCTTTGGATTCGGCTTGTTTGTAGAATGGAAAATTTGGCATTTAATTATTTATCTGTTAATATTTCAAGTCCAAAATAGAATATAGAATAATTATCCCAAAACCAATTATCTTTTTCCCAGAAACTATCTTCTTCTCTCCAAAGAAACTTTATATATTGTTTAAATTTACTTTTTTTTCCTGTTATAATGGAATAAAATGATGGTGCATTATTATATCCATTACTCTTATAATAATCTTTAGAAAATGAACTTATGACAATGAAAATGCCGTCATCTGGAAAAATGATTTTTTCACTTTCTAAATTAATATAAACATATTCTGAACCTTTTTCCAATTTAACTTCGAATTCTTTTTCAAAAATTGGATTTTTTGGTATTCCAATAATTGTATCAGAGGTATATAGATTAACTTTAAAAGGTGCGTATTTTGCTTCTTTTTGTACTACTAGTTTTGAAACACTGTCAGGATACATAATATTATAATTAGTTGGTTTTATAATTATTTTTGAAATCCATTTTTCTTGTGTTTTATTTTCATTGGGTATAAATACAGCCCTCATCTCATTAACATACAGAGGAGTATTCGTGCCTATATTTTTGGTTGAAATGTTACCAATACCTCTTTTAGGCAAGATTAATTTCTTCTTTTGCTTTTTGGAGCTTATTAAAACTTCATTTAAATTAATTGTTTTATTTAACATAAATACAGTATCTTTTATGTCTTTTGTTTCTAATAATAGATTTTCAAATCCAACATGAGATAAAAGAATTTTTTTTATACTATTTTTAATTATTATTTTTCCTGTATTATCAGAACTAGTAAAGTTACCATTTAATAAATCTATGTTTACATTAGATACTATTTTTTTAGAACCCTTATCTTTTACATAGAATATTTTATTTTGCCCGTTTACCTTCAATGACAGAAAAAAAATAAATAAATAGAAACATATAACTTTCATATAAAACTTAATTAATTGTATTGAATGATGGAATATCCAAAACCAATATTAAAAAACGGATAGTCTTTATTTTTAGAATAAATCATTGGCTTTTTTATTCTTTCCCAGTTATTATTTTCTGAAAATGGATACCTAAAGAATGTTAAAACTCCTTGTGGATCTTCAACTAAAGGATAGTCAGGTAAAATAAGTTTTAAAAACTTTTTTTTAGTTCCGTTTACATAATTTTCATCATAAGGAATTTCAGAAATATAATTTTCGTTTTCATCTACTCTGCCTAAAATTGTATAAACTATAAAAAAGCCTCCCTTAGGAATTTCTATTTGTTCTTTTAATAACAATTCAAATTTCTTCTTTATTTTTTTAGAATCTATAATGGCAATTTGCTCAAAATCATTTAATTTTTGTTTAGGAATTCCACCATCATTTGAATAAAGTTCAATTCTAAGCATAGTTTTAAGTCTTGTTTTTTAAAAGCTCCTTCTCTTGTAATTTGATTAAAATCTTTTTCAATTATAGGAATTGTGATTGTTTTTAAAAAAGAGTTTGGATTGTCATATGAAATTAAGAAAGCATATTGTTGTGCAATAGCAGACCAAACCATTTTGTAAATGTCATTATGTATTAAAGGTTTTATGTTAGTAAGTATTTTTTTTCTTTTAATACTAGTAATTTTGATTTCATCAAGATTGATGTAGTTTGGTTTTAAATAAACTTCATCTTTAATGTTTTGTAATTTGATTATTTTATTTTCATATCCTATATGTGTAATTTTAATAATGTCAGAACAGTTGATTTTTAGTTTTACTTTTCCTTCATTATCAGCAAACAAAACATATCCGTTTCCAAAATCTATATTTGAAAAGGGTAGAATTTCATTTGTTAAAGAGTCTTTAACAATGAATTTTTTTTCTTGTAAATTTGTAACTTGTCCATATGTTGAATATGCAGACAATAAAAAAAATAGTATAATTTTCATAGTTTATATTTTGTGAATTTGAGATTGCCAATTTGGCAATCTCAAATAAATTAACACATCATTCCTGCAGGGCATGGACCATAAGCATTTGAAGGATCTAGTTCAACAGGTGAACCCCAATTGAAACCTAAAAATGTTCTTTGACCATCATAGTGACATTCATATACTGTAGTGCTTTCACCAACAGTCATTGTATTGCCTGTACATGATGCATTTACCAGTCTCATTCCACCATTAACATTTTTTTATTCCTCTTTACTTAAAAGAGCGACACCTTCTAAATTTAAAATGTTTTTTAACATAATATAAAGTATAAAAATTTATTTCCCTCAATCATTTTAAGTCAGTTGAGTTTCTGACTACTCTTGCAAGAATATTTTTAATCTATTATGATAACACGTTATAATGTCATTTATTTTTTTTTTATTTTTCACAAAAAAAATAATTTATAATAACCTTATTTTTTTTATTTTGGTCGTTTTTCCATAATGCTTTGCTATAATTTTTAAGCAAGTTGCACCACAATCTTTGAAATCGGCTTGTTTGTAGAATGGAAAATTTGGCATTTATTCGATTAAATATTTTTCTAATTCCTTTTTCAATTTTTCTCCTTCACTAGGTCTTGGAGCATCATTGTTTATTAGAATACCTTCTTTATTAAAAATCATATATCGAGGAATGCTTTTTACAGAAATATCAAATTGAGATGATATTTTGAAGTCGCTTGTTTTTTTCAAATTAATTGTCATAAAATTATAGTTGTATCCCTCTAGATGTTCTTTTTTAACTGCTTTCATCCATTTGTTTTCATCTAAATCAATGGATAAATATATAAAAACAACATCTTTATATTTTTCTTGAAGCTCAAGAGAATATTTCATTTCTTTTCTACAAGGGTTTCACCAACTAGCCCAAAAATCAACGAAGATTACTTTTCCTTTATTTTCTTTAATGATTTCGTCAAATGATTTTTTTTCTTGCCCATAAAAACTTATGGATAGAAAACAACACACAACATATATTATTATTTTATTTTTCATATACAACATCCATTTGAATATAATTATAAAAATTACTCATATATTTCTAATTCATACCCAATACCTAAATTTACATTACTTTCTTTTTTGCTATTTACTGAAAGTTTGATATCATTATCAGAAATGTTTTTCCATTGATTTTTTTCATTAAAATTATTTTTAAAAAAAGTTATTTTTTTCTCTAATTTATTTGTCAGTATAAATTGAGGCATTAGAAAAGTATCTGCTTTATTTTTGTAATTAGAATCTGTTAAAAATAAATCATTTGAATTGTTTTTTTCTCCTAAATTCTCAATCGATACAAAAAAACCATTTTCAGGAATATAGATATTATTACTCTTTAAATCAATTTGAAAATCGCTTGCAGAATTTTCATCAATTTTCACAATTATATTATCCTCATTTATCTTTTCTCCAGGACAATTATTCTTGTTTTCATAAAAATTTATTCTAAAATAAGTTTGAAATGGAAATTTTTTTAAAACCTGTGACTTATTTAATAATCTATAGTTCATTGTTTTTGTCAAGATAGGAACTATAATTTTTTTTAATTTCACAGTATTATTTGGGAAGTTATTTTCAATAAGTGTTGCAATTTCGTTTCCATTTGAAGTTCTGAATCCATCATAAAATTCACTGCTGTTTTTTGTTTTTATTTTGGATACTTTCTTTATTTTATTTATTTTATTACTAATTATGATCTCTTTAAGTTCAATTATATCATCTTCTAAAATTACAGTATCCTTAATATATTTATTTAAAATAATATATTGTTTGTAGCCAACAGAAGAAATTTTTATGGTATCATTCTCATTTGCTGTAATTTGAAAATAACCTGTTTCATTTGAGTAAACACCAGTTTTTAGACCATATTTTACATTAGCAAACTGTATTGGCTCATTTTTCTTATTAAGAAGCAATATTTTTTTTTGACAAAAAGCGTTTAAACTTATTAATAGTAATATTAAAATGCAGATTTTATTTTTCATAATTTATTTTTTTTATTTCTATTCCAAAACGAAAGTTTGGAATAGATTGTTTACTGTTTTCATACCACTCTGAATATTCAGATAATTCGTAATTATAAGTACGATAATAAGAATTAATATTTTTTGAAGTTTTATGTAAAATTAATTCGAAAGATGGCGTGTAGTATTTGTTTTTAATGGTGTAATTGTCATAAAAGTTTGAATTTGGAATTTCAACTAATACAAATATACCCTCTGGTGGAAATATTTCTTTTTTTGATAAATTGATTTCAACGTAATCTTCTCCTATTTCTTTTCTTGCTATTATATCGCTTTCCAATATTTTTTTTAGAGGTAGTTTGCTAATTGTATCTATGCTCATTAAATTTACAATGAAAGGTAAGTTTTCAGTTTCCTTTGGACAATTATAGGTTTTTCTAACACTAATTATAATTTTATAAATGTAGTAGTTTTCATTTAATGTATTTTTAACGTGTACACATAATTGAGTGCCAAAACTTGGATTAAAATTATTAAATGTTTTAAATCTTTCTAAAACACCCGGAGTTGGAAAAAGTTTTATACTTTCTATCTTTTTTGTTTGAATTATTTCTACCGTTTCTAATTCTTCGATTTTTTCTGTTAAAACAATTTTTTGAATTTTATAAATATCAACAAAATTAGCCGTGTAGTCTTTAAAACCAATATGTGTTAATTTAATTTTTTTGTGATTCAAATCTTTGTTAACATTAAACACACCATTAAGGTCGGTCTTTTGAACATAAATCGAATCATAATAAATATTAACGTCAGATATAGGTACATCAGATTTGGTCAAAACAAAAATTTTGTTTTGACCACACATTATTGTTGTGTAAAATAAAGCTATTAGAATAATTCTCATATTTTTTTTAATATACTACGAAGTGAAAACTTCGTAGTATAAAAATAAATTTAACCATTACAAGGTCCTGATTGAACTTCGCCCCAAGAACCAAAACCAATTCCTAAAAAGGACGGTCTACACTTAAAGGTACAAGTTCCAGTTGCATAACCATTCCCAACATAACCACTTGCAGTTATGTCTTCTTCGTAAGATAACGTTACGCATTTTAGACCACCATTAACGTTTTTTTGTTCCTCTTTGCTTAATTGAGAAACGCCTTCTAAAGTTAAAATGTTTTTTAACATAATATAAAGTATAAAAATTTAATAATCTCAAATTGTTTTAAGTCAGTTGAGTTTCTGACTACTCTTGCAAGAATATTTTTAATCTATTATGATAACACGTTATAATGACATTTATTTTTTTTTTATTTTTCACAAAAAAAATAATTTATAATAACCTTATTTTTTTTATTTTGGTCGTTTTTCCATAATGCTTTGCTATGATTTTTAGGCATGTTGGTCCGCAGTCTTTGAAATCGGCATGTTTGTAAAATGGAAAATTTGGCATTTATTGATTCAAATATTTATCCAACTCATCTTTGATTTCTTTAGAATTTGGATTAGGCGCATTGCTATTAACTAAATTACCTTTCTTATCATAAATTATAAAACGTGGAATTGTTTTCATTATTAATTCTTGATATAGATTGGCTTTAGGATAATTTATCGATAAAAAATTGTTTTTTAAATTTTTTAAATTTTCTTTCTTACTTGCAACCTCCCACCTTTTTATATCGCTATCAATAGATATATATATAAACTCAACGTCTTTATTTTTATATTCCTCATGAAGTATTTTTGAGCTTGGCATTAAAGCTCTACAAGGCGCACACCAACTTGCCCAAAAATCTAAATAAATAACTTTTCCTTTATAACTTTCAATAATTTGTGTTAGTGTTTTTTTATTATTTTCGCCATTAAGAAGTATATCATCATTGTTATTGACTATTGTACTCTTAAAGAATTTAGGGAATTTAATTTTAAAATAATTAATTGCATAGCTATTTTTTGATTCTTTTTTATAAGTATTATAACATTCTAAAAAATCTTCTTTAGTTCCTCTAATCGCAATGTTTTCAAGATTATAAAACATTAAGTATTCTCTGTTAATTTTATCAATCTCTATTAATTTTACAGCTTTTTGAAATTGGTCTTTAAAATCTGTCATTCTTCCATCGGAAACACTTATAAATTTGGGTCTAAATATTTCTTCAAAAGCATTATTTATCATATAGGTGTATGTATCATTACCTAAATCATATGATTGATTTAAAATATTCAATGGCTCAGATGTTGATATGTTCTCTTTATTTTTTAAATATGAGATATTTAATTCATAGTTCTTTTCGTCTAATAATTCTTTATTATGTAGAGAATCAAAAAAAATGATTTGTTTCAAATCTCTTTTGTTTCTCTCATTTGAATCATTTTCAAGTTCTTTAGAATTTTTAAATCTTTTATGTTTTTCATAAAAAATAAAATCATTAAAATCTAACGGATATTTTAAATTAAAAGCACTATTATAATTATAATTGTTATTCTTTGAGCTTTTAACAAATGGAACATTATTTTTATATTCAAAAACAATTGTATCATTTGGGTAAATGTAATAAGAGTTAACACAGAAGTCTTTGATAAAATATTTATGATATAGATATATAGGTTTTGTAGTTTTAATTTTAATTGTCTTGCTTGTATTACTAATATTTATTTTATTATTTATAAAATCATTTTCAAATCTATAATATATCTTATTATCATCAATTGAGTAATTACTTTTTCCAAAAAAAGTAGTGTCATTTATTTGAGGATTTTTAAATATTATTGTTATAAAACTATTCTTGTCATAAGTCTCCTTTTTTTTATTGCAAGAAAAAATAAGAATAGATAAAAATAAAATGAAGATTTTTTTCATGTTTTTTGTTTTTTATTAAAATCCTAATGCTAATTAAAGCATTAGGATTTATGGATTAATGAATTATGCTGCCCATGGAGAGTTTGCATATCCTGCCGCACTACATGCAACATTACCACCACCAGAACCACCATTTGCCCACGCAACAGCTTGATCTGGAGTTAAATCGTGCATTACAACAGCATACTCACCTGTTAATGGTGGAGCATATTTACGCCATTGTCTTGCAGCGCATCCACTTCCTGAGGCATCTAATTTTCCGCCATTCACATTTTTTTGTTCCTCTTTGCTTAATTGAGCAACACCTTCTAAATTTAAAATGTTTTTTAACATAATATAAAGTATAAAAAATTGTTTTTCCTCAATCATTTTTTAAGTCAGTTGAGTTTCTGACTACTCTTGCAAGAATATTTTTAATCTATTATGATAACACGTTATAATGTCATTTATTTTTTTTTATTTTTCACAAAAAAAATAATTTATAATAACCTTATTTTTTTTATTTTGGTCGTTTTTCCATAATGCATTGCTATGATTTTTAGGCATGTTGGTCCACAGTCTTTGAAATCGGCTTGTTTGTAAAATAGAAAATTTGGCATTTATTGATTCAAATATTTATCCAACTCATCTTTGATTTCTTTAGAATCTGGATTAGGCGCATTGCTATTAACTAAATTACCTTTCTTATCATAAATAATAAAACGTGGAATTGTTTTCATTATCAATTTTTGATATAGATTTGCTTTAGGATAATTTATTGACAGAAAATTATTTTCTGAATTTGTTAATTGTTCTTTCTGAGTTGCAGATTTCCAATTTTTTTCATCATCGTCAATAGAAATATAGATAAATTCAACTTTTTCATCTTTATATTCATCATGAAGATTTCTAGAACTTGGCATTAAGGCTCTACAAGGACCGCACCAACTTGCCCAAAAATCTATATAAATAACTTTTCCTTTGTGACTTTGAATAATTTGAGTCAGAGTGTTTTTTTCTTTCTTTTTATTAAATAATAAAATATCCATGTTATCACTACTTTCATATTCAAAAAACAAAGGATATTTATTTTTAAAGTAATTAATTACAGATTTTTTTTGAGTTTCTTTTTTATATTTTTCAAAGCATTTTAAGAAATCTTCTTTATAACCTCTTTTTCCTAAAGTTTCAAGATAGTAAAACATTAAATATTCTTTGTTTGTAGGTGAGATTTTATTTAAATTAAAAATATTTTCAAATTGTTCTTTAAAATTTGGCATTTTCCCATCGGAAAGAGTAATTATTCTTGGTTTAAATATTTTTTCAAAAGCTATATTTATCAAGTTAGCGTTTGCATTATCTCCTAAGTTATAAGTCTTTTTTAAAATTTCCATTGCTGTTATGCTTTTAAATACATCTTTATTTTTAAAGTCTTGTAAATTTAAATCATAATTTACTCTATCTATTAATTTATTATTTTTTAGAGAATCGAAAAAAACAATTTGTTTTAAATCTCTTTTTACTTTTATTATAGAATCATTTTTTAATTCTTTTTTTGTCTTAAATCTTTTATACTTCATGAAAAAAGAATAATCATCAAAATCTAATGGATATTTTATGTTAAATGAAGAATTAAAGTTATAACTGTATCCTCCTTTTCTATTGCTTATAGCGAATGGAACACCGTTTTTGTATTCAAAAGTTATTGTGTCATTAGGATAAAAACAATATGAATTCATACAATAATCCTTTATAAAATATTTGTGATATACATATATTGGATTACTAGATTTAATTATTATTGTTGTGTCTTTACTACCAACCTTTATTGTATTATTTACAAAATCATTTTTAAATTTGTAATATACTTTGTTATCATCAATAGTATATGCTTTTTTTCCAAAAAAAGTTGTATCACTTACTTGAGGATTTTTAAATATAATTGTAATGTAATCACCATTTATTTTCTCTTTTTTTTCAACACAAGAGAAAAACAAAAAACTAAGAATTAAAATAAATATTCTTTTCATTATAAATTATGTTATTTTAAGTGGTTGGTAAAACACCAACCACTTTTGTTAAAAAAATTATTCAGTTCCGCCTAATGTAACCCATGGAGAATTAGCACACCCCTGAACAGTACAACATACATGACCATCAGAACCTGCTAAAGCAACAGCCTGCGAATAGCTTAACTCAAACATTACATGTTTATTACCGTATTTGTCGTAGCCAACTGCATTACAGTAGCCTAAATTAGTAAGACCACCATTCACGTTTTTTTGCTCCTCTTTACTTAAAAGAGAAACACCTTCAAAATTTAAAATGTTTTGTAACATAATATAAATGTATAAAATTTGTTAATCTCAATCTTTTTTAAGTCAGTTGAGTTTCTGACTACTCTTGCAAGAATATCTTTTTTCTATATTTAAAATAGATTTTTAATTTTTGTTTTCTAATAGCATGTCATCTAAAAAGTAAAAAATATCATTGATATCATATTCATTCGGGTAGTAGTAATTATTTATAATTGTTGTGGGCGTTTGATGAATGTTATTTTCAATAGTCCAATTCAGATATCTTTTTAAAATAAATTCCGTATTTTGTGCTTCTGTTTGATTGTGCTTTTTAATCCAATTATTAAAATCTCGTGAATCAAACCATTCTTTTATTGCTTCAATTGCCTCTTTTTTTGATTTTCTTTTATATAAATCTAAAAAAGAATTTAAAATTTTATATGCAGGATTATTTGGGTCGTTTGTAAATAATGAAAAGACAAAGTTTATTTGTATATCTTCATATTTGTTTACTATTTCATAATAAGTTTGAAACGATTCAGCACAAAACCCACATAGTGGATTTGTAACGGCAATAATAACTAGCTTTGGATTATTTGAGCCAAAATATATTCTATCATCATCTAATAGTATATCATTAGTTATTAATTGTTTTTTTGATAGTAATTCGTTAAATAAATTTTTATTTCTTTTGAATTTTATAAAATCAATGTTTGTAGATTCTAAACTTAAATTTTCGATTTGAAGATTTTTAATTATATACCACAAAATGCTAGTAACAATAACTATAATAAGGGCTTTTGAAATTATAGACAAATCAAAACCAAAATGATTGAAATTATATGATAAAATTAAAAATTGAGTAATTAAAATTAATGAAATTCCAATGCACAATGCACACCAATCTTTTATTACTAATGCTTGGTAATATACTGAGTATAAAATAACAGGAAGGCTAAAAATTGAAATGAGGAAAAGTAAACTCACATTGAATTCAACAAAAACAGAAAATAATAGCAATGATGAAAAATAAACAATACAAGCATCGCTTAAAGAAATTACATTAAATAATTTTGATTTTGTATCATTAATTACATTGCCGCAACCTTGATTTTTAGAAACAGAATTACAAAATTTATTAATTGTCCTGTTATTCATGCCAAAAGTTTCTTTGACTATGAAATAACTAATCAGAAACCCAATAAATGTAAAAACATTAAATATAATTGAACTTATATTAAAGTTTACAATTGAAGGAATAATGCAAGTCAATAATAAAATACTAAAGAATAAATATTCTTTTTTGATTTTATTAGAATTTTCCTTTTGTTCTTTTGTTTCAATAGCTATTATGACACCATTCCAAGATTCTTTTAATTTTTCAAATGGAATTTTTGTTTTTTGTAACTTGCCATCTATTAGATAAGCAGCATTATTGTCTTTTTTAACAAGATATAATTTTCCATTGATTAAACTAATGAAGTTTTCAGGTAATTTGCTAATTACTTCAAAAGGAACACTGGCAACAATGTTCTCTATTCCAAAATAATCGTAAGTATCCGCTATTGATTTTACACTAGGATATTCAGGATGAGTGAGTAAATGTAGTTCAAGTATTTTCTTATCAATATTGTAGTTTGATAATTGTAAATGCTTATAGACTATGTTTAAAAATGTAGCGTTCAATTTTTTTATGGTATAAATTTAAACCACAAAAAAAGAAATGCAAATACAGCTAATTTGTATTGCACGATTAAGTTTAAAATAAATTTGGGAGGCAAGATATTTATTACTGCAATAATATCAATTAATTTAATATTACAAAAATAAAATAAACATTTATTGTCTGCTAGTTTTAAGAACGCATTCTTTTTTGTTAAATTTGTTTAGAGATTTCTAAAAACTGAAAACACCAATAAATAAAAATAAATTCATGTTATCCAAAAATATATTCCTACTATTTATAGCCAATACTCTTTTTGCACAAACTTTGCCTAAGGTTTCAATTGGTACTTTAGAACGTATAGCAAACCTTTCCTCTAAATATGTTACTGCTCGAAATATAGATGTTTGGTTACCCGAAAATTATTCAGATTCAAAGAAATATGCTGTTTTGTACATGCACGACGGTCAGATGCTTTACGATGCAGAAACTACCTGGAATAAACAAGCTTGGGAAGTGGATGCTATCATGGGGAAATTGTTACAAGAAAATAAAATTCAAGACGTTATTGTGGTTGGAATTTGGAACGGAGGAGTTACTCGACATATTGATTATTTTCCTCAAAAACCATTTGAAAGTTTAACCAAAAATCAGCAGGATTCCATTTATAATGCCAATAGAAGTAATGGGCAGAGTGTGTTTAATAATGGTAAGATCAATTCGGATAATTATTTGAAATTTATAGTGCAAGAAGTTAAACCGATGATAGATAAAAAATATTCTGTTTATACCGATAAAGCACATACGTTTGTTGCGGGAAGCAGCATGGGAGGTTTAATTTCTTTGTATGCTTTTTGCGAATATCCTAAAATATTTGGTGGTGCAGCCTGTTTGTCTACCCATTGGCCTGGAATTTTTGCATTGGAACACAATCCAATTCCGGATGCATTTTTTGCTTATTTGAAAAAGCATTTTCCAAATCCGAAAGGGCATAAAATTTATTTTGATTATGGCACGGCAACTCTAGATGCTATGTACCAAACACTCCAACCAAAAGCAGATGCTATTATGAAATCTAAAGGTTATGACTCTACCAATTGGATGACAAAAAAGTTTGAAGGCGTTGACCACAGCGAAAAATCTTGGAGTAACCGTTTTGCTATTCCTATGGAGTTTTTGTTGGGTAAGAATTAAACAAACTTATAATATCTAGCGCCTAATAATACCGGATTTTCTTTTTCAATATAATCTAAAACAAACTCGTTTTTAGGAGCTACAACCGATTGCTTTCTTTCTTTTTTATGCAAGGAAATATAGGTGCCAAAATCTATTTCGGTGCTGTTGTTCAATCGCTCAAATAGATTAGTTTTGACAATAATTGTTTGCCAATGTTCTTGTACTTCTGCTTCAAATACCTTTGCTTTAGATCCACTACCATAGGCAATAAAGCCCATTTTTTTATAAGTTAAATTGGAATCATTTTGCAAATGATAGGCTAGGGTAGAAAGTAATCCTAAGAAGATAGAACCTGTATACATATTGCCTATTTGCCCTGATGCAATTTCAGACGGGAAAATAGTTTTGGTTACAAAATCTAAATAATCTTCACTTTTTGCAATGACTTTAATTTCTTCAGTTAATTGGTTTTCTTTAGCATAAATTTCGACAAAAGTTCTACGTGCTTGAAAACAGTAGGGAAGGTGCATTAAAATATTTTCCCAGTTTTGGTATAAAGGACCGGTTTGGTAGGTAATTTCTTTGTAATGAAAATAGGCCTCATTAGTTCTATTGATATAACATTGGTTGGAATATTGTCCATCAAAAATGGGTTGTTCTTTATAAACAGCAATTTCGTTTTCTAGGATACCGAACCATTCGGGATTATCGGTGGTATTTAGAATTTCATTTTTAGAAAGGTAACGACGTGGTTTGAAAAAATCGAATACTCCTTGTGCAGAAACTCCAACTTCTTTAGAAAAAGCGAAAACTCTTGGATTGGCAGTGATTAGCATGGCAATTGCACCAGCACCTTGGGTATATTCGCCGGTAGAGTTTAAATCGTATTTAGCATTGTCGGTAGCAACAACTATAGCTTTTTTAGTTGGGTTAAGTCGTATAAAGTCTAAGGTGGTTTGTAGGGCATCTACGGCGCCTATACAAGCAAAGGTCATGTCTAGAGTGTCGCAATAACGAAAGGCTCCTTCGCCTAGTTGTTGTTCTAATAAAGCGGTAATATAGGATGCAATTGGTTTAGAGGAATCTACGCCACTTTCGGTTCCTACATAAATTCGGGCAATTTCATGTGGAGCAATTTGTTCTTGTTGTAGGAGTTGGTAAACAGCATTCGATGCAAATGTTACCACATCGTTGTGCACATCTGGGAAACTCATTTTGTGTAATCCAAGGCCTTTTATTAATTTATCTGGTTCGATATTTCTATTAAGCGCTAGGGTACTAATAGGTAAATGTATTTTTGGTATGTCAATTGCAATGCTGTCAATTCCTACTTTCATGATATGGGGTTTGATGGCAAATTTATTAATTGCTTATTCAAAATTGATTCAACATTTTATAAAATTAATTCTTGTTAATGCGATTTATGAATGTGATAATTTTAGCGTATATTTTTGTAGTATTTTTTTATTTTTCTTAATTTTTTAGCCCAGAAAGTAGCGGAAATACATCCGTTGAAAATTAATTAAAACCAGTTAATTAAAATAGAGAGTTTACTCTCAATTTATTAATTATGGCAGTTTAAATAAGTATTTCTATCTGTAATTAAATTAACTGAACATTAAGGTAATTAGTTACTAATAAGCTTAATAATTGTTGTAAATTTAACCTAACCAATATTAATTAGTTTTAGTAACTTAAATTTCAGAAATTATGAACGATGCACACTTACACATGGTGGTAAACCACTTTCCTATTATTGGAATTATTTTGGGCTTAGGAATTTTGATTATTGGTTTTTTACTTAAAAATAGTACTGTAGCAAATACTGCTTATGGTATATTTATAGTAGCCGCAATTTTTGCAGCGGTAAGTATGGGAACTGGAGATGGTGCCGAAGATATGGTAAAAGATTTTCCAAATATTGGGAAAAACATCATCCATGAACATGAAGAAATAGCTGAAAAATTAGCTTTAGTTTTATATTTTCTTGGAGTTATTTCTCTTGTTGGAATTTATGTAAACATTAAAAACTATTCTAAAGCAACTTTAATTTCTATTATAGCAATTGCAGTTGCTATAGTTGGAGTCTTCTTTGCACAACAAACAGGTACAACTGGAGGAGAAATTCGCCACACTGAAATTAGACCAACTAGTGCTATTAATCCTGCTATTAAATCTCCAAATGAGGATGAGGATAAAGATTAATTAATGTATTACGCTAATTATCAGGAAGTTTTTCCAATAATTGCAACTGACTCTTCCATCTTTCAATAAGCATATTTATAATTCGCTTATTCAAATTGGAAGAGTTTTTTGTATATTCAAGATATTCCTCAACTGAAAATAAGCCAACAATAACTCCTATTAATTTATTTCTAAAGGCGGTATCTGCAATAGTTACTCTATCAATATAGATGCATTTTTTTTCATGAGACAAAGTGAAAAATACATTTTTATTCTTTGTGGCATACGAAAGAAATAGTTCAATTAATAAATTATTTTGAAACTTTAAAATAGGGCGGAGGGTGGTATTTTGAAATAATTCTTCGGTTGAAATACCATTAGTTATTTCGCCTAAAAATTCTTCTTTTCTTAGTTGGATTATTAAATCATCACGTTTATTCATAATTAAAAAAATCTGGAAAGTTGACTAAATATAATATATTTTAATGCTTTTTGAAATGTACTTATAAAAAAATACCCCTGTTAAATACAGAGGTATAAATTATAATATTCTTAATCGTTATTTTTTGTTTTGAGTTTCTAAATTTTGTATTCTTTTCTGCAAATCTTCAATTTGATCAGAAGTAGAATTATTTTTAGCCCAATCCCCATGTATTTTATTTTTTCCTATTGAATACGTTAATCCTAATGAAGTGTATACCATCAGACCAGTTTGATTATTTGTACGATCTGCAAGATTTCCATCCCAAGCATACCATTGTTTGAAGTTTTTAAGTATAGTAACATCGGCAATTAAAGAAACTTTGTCACATAACCTGAATTGTGGTGAAAATCCAAGCATAACTCCTAAATTATTATCCTTTTTAGGAAGATATGGTATGTTTGAATTCAGTTTAGCAACTTGAAAACCTCCATGAATTAACATGTTAAACTTACCCATATCATTTGAAATATCAAATAAATTGGAAGTATTAATAACACCTTGCAGTCCAACCGTAAATCCATCCATATTAAATGCTTTACTATCAGTTGCAGGATTATTATTTAATTTATAATAACCAAAATCTAATTTAACTCCAAATACAGGGTTAAGCATGTATCTCCCTCCTAAATTATAAGAATTTGTAACTACAGTACCAAACTTATGTAAAATATAATATCCTTGATTAAATGGTGAAATTCCTTTTGCTTGACCAGTAGTAATTTCAACAGTTAATTTATTAAAATCAGAAGATTTTGCATCCATTTTGACTTTTTCTTGTGCTTGAAAAGAAGCAGAAGTGAATGCTAAAAATGCTAAAAAAATAATTTTTTTCATAATTAAGTAGGTGTTAGATTTGGGTATACGACACAAATATAAATCTTTATAATAAAAAAAAACTCTTTTTTAATGAAAAAAATAGTAAATTTATTAATTTAGTAACATATAAATACATTTTATGAGAATTTCTACTATTTTCGTTACCGTTGACCTGTTAATTTTTAAAGAAATAGACACAGCTAGTTTAATATTATTAATAAAAAGAAAAAAGGAACCTTTTAAAGATTTTTGGGCATTACCTGGAGGATTTGTAGATGAAAACGAAGATTTAGAAGTTGCTGCTAAAAGAGAACTACAAGAAGAAACTCAAATTAAAATAAAGAAATTAGAGCAACTTAAAGCCTTTGGAAAACCCTTTCGAGACCCTAGAAGTCATGTGGTATCTATAGCCTTTACTGGTTTTGTTTCTGCAGAAACAATTGCAACTGCAAGTGATGATGCTATAGAAGCAAAATGGTTTTTGATAAAAGATTTGCCAAAATTAGCTTTTGACCACGATGAAATCATTAATTTTGCATTGTTAAAACATAAATTAAAATGAGATTTCACACTAGAAAATGGGTTAAACCTGAAGATTTAAACCCAAACAGTACTTTGTTTGGAGGTAGATTACTTGCTTGGATAGATGAAGAGATAGCACTTTATGCCATAATTCAATTGGAAAGCCCTAGGATTGTTACCAAACACATGTCGGAAATTAATTTCAGAAGCTCCGCAAAACAAGGCGATATTGTTGAGATAGGAATTGATGTAAAAAAATTCGGAACGACTTCACTAACTTTAATTTGTGAAGTACGAAACATGATGACTAAAGAAACTATAATTACAATTGACGAAATTACCATGGTAAGTGTAAGTATGGAGGGTAAACCTCAAGCCCATGGCAAAACCAAAATAGAGTTTATAGAAGATAGATTAAAGAAATAATCTTATAAACTTTTATCGGTTGAGAGTTCGTAAATTTCTAAATCGAAATAGGCAACGGATGCAATAATATGGTCAAAAATATCTGCCATAATATGTTCGTATTGTTCAAACCGTTGGTCTTTAGAAAAGGCATAAATTTCTAGAGGAATTCCTTGTGCCGTTGGTTGCAATTGGCGACATAACAAAATCATGTTTTTGTTAATTCCAGGATATTTTTCTAAATAATTAGTGATGTATTTTCGAAATAAACCAAAATTAGTAATGTTTCTCCCGTTAATTGGAAGGGATTTATCTACATTATAAGTTTTATTGTACTTGTTGATTTCCAATTGTCTGCTATCAATATAATCCGAAATTATTTGGATTTTTTTCATTTTAAACAATTCTTCTTCATTTAGAAAACGAATACTCTTAGATTGAATTAAAATATGTCTTTTAATCCTTCTTCCATCTGACTTTAACATTCCGCGCCAGTTTCTGAACGAATCTGAAATTAAACTATAAGTAGGAATTGTAGTTGTAGTGTTGTCAAAATTTCTAACTTTTACCGTGGCTAAATTAATCTCGATAACATCGCCATCGGCACCAAATTTATCAAATGTAATCCAATCGCCAATTCGCACCATATCGTTTAACGATACTTGCACACTAGCTACAAATCCAAGAATAGTATCTCTAAAAACCAAGATGATAATTGCCGAGATTGCTCCTAAAATCCCTAATAAAGTGTTTTTATTGATATCAAAAATTTCAGAAATAATGATACCAATACTAAAAATCCAAAGCACAATCATAATTACCTGTATGTAACTATCAATTGGTTTGTCACTAAAGCGGGGTTGTTCCTTTAAAAAATCACTTGTTGCTTTTAGGATACTTCGAACAATCCATAATGACAATAAGACGATATAAACTTCTACCATTTTTCCGAAAATGGATTCCCAGTAATCGTATTTATCTAAAATTATAGGTACCGATTTGTAGATAAATAAAAACGGAATTAAATGCGCAATATATTTAGCCGTTTGGTTAGAAACCAATAAGTCATCAAAATTAGTTTTGGTTTTTTTAGCTACTATAGACATTAGTGAAATTAATACCAATCGGAAAACAATATAAATAATATACGCTAAAACACACAATATTAATATATTGAGAATTAAACTAATATAAGAAGCAGTTAGATTTCCTAAAGAAATCTTACGAAGTAAGGGATATAACCAACCAAATATTTTTTCTAAAAGATTATGCATTTTTAATGTATTTTTTCTCAATAAAGAAAGCTCCAAACGGAATTAAAGAACCTAAAAGAACTGCAGCTAAATCTTTTAATGTCCATTTTTGTTGGGATTTTATAATAAAAGCTAAGTAAAGGTAGCCAATAAAAAGTATCCCATGAGTCATTCCAATAGGAAAAAGTAAGGTTTTATAAAGAACAGAATTCGTAGGCTTAATAAATAGCATGTTGGCTAATAATATTAAATAAGAAAATCCTTCTGAAATTGCTGTGATTTTAAAAATTTTGACCATCGTATAAGTTTTGGATTGCAAAATTAAGTAATTACCTTAATAATAAAACTAAAAGTAGTTTACTTTTGCAATAATTTAGCATTTAGTTATGAGCAAACGAGATTTAAAAAAATACCTATCCGAATTAAATAAAACCCAATTGGAAGATCAAATCATAGAATTATATGATAAATTCAAAGAGGTAAAGGTTTATTATGATTTTGTTTTTAATCCAAAAGAAACCAATTTGGTTAAAGAAGCTAAATTAAAAATTTCTAATGAATATTATCCTATTCGAGGTAAAAAGCCAAAAATGCGCAGATCTATTGCGCAAAAATTCATAAAACATTTTATTTCCCTTGGAGTAGATGCCTATATTATTGCAGATATTATGCTTTACACATTAGAAATAGCGCAAACACTTTCTGCAGAAAGAGAAATAAAACAAGAGGCTTTTTATAAAAGCATGCTGTCTTCCTTTCAACAATCTATAAGTTTTATGATTGAAAAAGGGATTTTAGACGATTTTAAAAGTAGGGTAGTGGCTATTCAAGAAGAAACTAATTCCCAAAATTGGTTTAATAAGTATGAATTCAACACCACAGTGGAGCGATTTGATTATTAATTATTTTTTTAGATAATTGAAAAATAGTGAGGTCAAACCTTTTTTTAGGTGTAGTTTTGCAAAATTGTAAAAATCACCATGCCTAAAAAAGATTTTCTTGCCGAAATTGAAGACAAAAAAGAACTCTATGGTTACCAAAAAGGGGATATAGATAAAATTTTTGAACGACTAGATAACGCACCGCACAATTACCATTTATTATACCAATTACCAACAGGTGGCGGTAAAACGGTAATATTTTCTGAAATCACCCGACGTTACTTAAAAGAACACAATAAAAAAGTTGTGGTTTTGACGCACAGAATTGAACTCTGTAAACAAACTTCCAAAATGCTTAAGGCATTTGACGTAAAAAACAAAATCATAAATAGCGCTATAAAAGAATTGCCAGATCAAGAGGAATATTCTTGTTTTGTTGCTATGATTGAAACTTTAAAAAATAGATTAAACGACGAAAAATTAGAAATACAAGACGTTGGTTTAGTGATAATTGACGAAGCTCATTTTAACTCTTTTAGGAAGTTATTAAGTACCTTTAATAATGCTTTTATTCTTGGAGTAACCGCAACTCCTTTAAGTTCCAATATTAAATTACCGATGTATGAAAACTACAATGAATTAATTGTAGGAGATACAATACAAAACCTTATAGATAAAGGATTTCTTGCCAAAGCAACAACTTATAGTTATGATGTGGGGTTGACTTCCTTAAAAGTTGGTATTAATGGCGATTATACGGTGAAATCTTCGGATGATTTGTATAGTAATATGGTAATGCAAGAGAAATTATTGCATTCGTATACTGAAAAATCTTTAGGTAAAAAGACCTTGATTTTTAATAATGGCATCAATACTTCGTTACATGTTTACGAAAGTTTTAAACATGCAGGATACAATATTCGACATTTAGACAATACAACAACTGCCGAAGATCGAAAAGATATTTTGCATTGGTTTAAAAAAACACCTGATGCAATACTAACTTCGGTTGGTATATTAACCACAGGGTTTGATGAACCAACAGTCGAAAGTATCATATTAAACCGCGCCACAAAGTCATTAACGCTGTATTTTCAAATGATTGGTCGGGGCTCTAGAAAATTACCACACAAAGATAATTTTACAGTTATTGATTTAGGAAACAATGCTTTACGATTTGGATTGTGGAATAATCCCATAGATTGGCAACATATTTTTAAATCGCCAGAATATTATCTAGAAAGTCTTCGTGAGGATGCAGATATTGAAAGTAATTTCAAATATGTTATGCCACCTGAATTATTAGTTAAATTTAGTAAATCTACAGATATTTCTATGGACGTTATGGAAGAATTTAAATTTACAATAAAAAATAATTTAAAAGCTAAAACAATTATTGAGAAATCTTTAGAACAACATGCTAATATGTGTGTTGAAAATACCGAAGATTTATTGACTGCTAGAAAACTATCAAAAGAACTTAACGACGACATCGAATTCCGAATTAGACAATATTGTGTATGTTTAGGAAATGTTTCTAAGAATTATAGAAGTTGGTTTATTGAAGATTATACATTAAAGCTAACCATTGCAATTGGGAGGATTTATCGATTAAAAGTTATGAATGAGTTAGATTAACAAATAGTATAAATCTTGCACTATAATTTATATTATGTAAAATAGAAAAAATCAATTCCCTTGACTATATCTTTACATTTCAAGGTTTTATGATTATATAATAACTAATTATCATGAAATTTTAGTAAATAAATATACTTTACCTTTCTGTTTAATTAATGTTAGTAAACTTTTTTAAGAAAAAGTAATTGCATAACTTTCTTTAATAATTTTGTACTATATTTATTTTCGAAATTTATTTATCAAAAACAAGATTATGGAAAATGCTATTTCACAACGTATAGCTAATTTTTTAAAAGAATACGAACCATTTGATTATTTGTCTCACGATGAATTAATTCAGATTGTTTCTACTATCCGTGTGCTTAATTTAGAAAAACATAAATCTTTGTTTCAAATCAATGACACTTTGCACGACTCTTTTTATGTTGTAGCTTCGGGTGTTATTCATTTAACAGTAATTTCTGATGCCGAAGAAACCCTGTTGAATAAATGTTATTCTGGTGATATCTTTGGTTTGCGTCCGTTTTTTGCTAAAAATAATTATCAAATGACGGCCAAAGCTCGTGAAGAAAGTATCATTTACGCCATTCCCATTGCTTCTTTTAAACCTTTTGTAGCTCAAAATTCTAAAGTTTTGGATTTCTTATTAGAAAGTTTTGCTGTTAATACCAAAAATAGTTTAGATAATAAAAACCACGGATTGATTTCAGATAATGTAAATTATACGGATAATCAGTCGGATATGCAGTATTTTCAGTCTTTAAACTATAACAAAACACCTTTAAAAATAAGTTTTGATACTCTTATTAAAGAAGCAGCACAATTGGTTACCGATAATATGTTTGATAGCGCTTTAATCACAGATCAAAGTTATCCTATTGGTATTGTTACCGATAAAGATTTTCGCTCTAAAGTAGCAACTGGTCGCTACCCGCTGACTAATACAATAGATAAAATAATGGCTTCCCCAGTTATTACAGTAACTGAAAATATTTCGGTAGCCGAAGCGCAGTTGGTAATGTTAAAACACGGTGTCACTCACCTTTGTGTAACAAAAGATGGTACCGACAAATCAGAAGTAAAAGGAATTATATCCGAGCACGACCTTGTTGTGGCCCAAGCTAACAATCCGGGTATTTTACTTAAGGAGATTAAACGATCGCAAACGGCTAAAGAATTAAAATTAGTTAGAAATAAATTAACCGATATTATTCAATCTTCATTAAATAAAAATATACCGCTTACCCATATTAATAGTATTGTTGGAGAAATTACTCTTGCAATTGTTAAGCGAGCTGTAGAACAAGCAATTCTTGATTTAGGCTCCCCTCCTGCTCGTTTTGCTTGGTTAAGTATTGGAAGTCAAGGTAGAAAAGAACAGCTTTTGTTTACTGATCAAGATAGTATTTTGATTTTTGAAGATGTTTCTCCCGAAAAATACCGAGACGTTAAAGATTACTTTTTAAAACTAGCAAAAAAAGCAACAGCCACTCTAGAAAAAGTAGGATTTATGAATTGCCCTCACGGTCATATGGCAAGCAATATGTTATGGTGTAAATCATTGTCAGACTGGATGAAACAATACGAAAATTGGATGAATACTCCGGGTGAAAACACCAATGAAATTAGTAGTGTTTTCTTTGATTACGAAATGGCATTTGGAGAACAAAAAATTGAAGATGCTATTACCGAAACCATTTTTAATAACATAAAAAACAAAGTGCTTTTCTTTGATTATTTAGGAAATGATACTTTAAAAAAACCTACTCCATTAAACTTTTTTAAGAAATTTAATGTGGAAGAAGAAGGAGAAAACAAAGGAAAATTTGATATTAAAACCCGAGCTCTAATGCCATTAATAGATGGCGCTCGTATGTTAGTTTTGAGTAATAATATCAAAGGGGTTAATAGTACTTTTTTGAGATACAAACAATTAGCATTGATTGATCCAAAATTTTCTGAGATTTATTTAAATTGTGCTGATGCCTTTTTAATACTTTCTAAATTTAGAACTTTAGAAGGTTTAAAAAATGATGATTCCGGTCAATTTATCAATTTGGATGAGTTAACTAAAGTAGATAAAGAAAAATTAAAAAATGCTTTAGCTCCAATGAAGGAACTTGAAGAATTGATTAAAGATAAATTCCAACTAACCCAATTTTCTTAATTTATGATTGATTGGTTAAAAAATAAAAATAAGAATTCACCAGAATTTTGGATAAACTATCTAACTAAATTCGAAAAAAAATCGAATAGGTATGTTGTATTGTGTACTGAAACCAGTGGGTTAAATCCTAAAAAAGATGTCATTTTATCCTTTGGTGCTATTGCAATTATTGATGATAGCATCCGATTAGGTGATGTGTTTGAAGTAACCATTCCACAATATAAATTCTTACATGATAATGGTTTGTCTAATGATTTTCTTTTGGAATCGGAACAGCCAAAACTATCAGAATATCATGCTTTTGAAAAATTTATCGATTTTATTGGAAATGCTACTCTTGTAGGACACCGGATCCATTTTGATGTTGAGATGATAAATGGAGTTTTAGAAAAATTAGCTTGTGGAAGGTTAAAAAATGAAGCTCTGGATATCGAAATGATGCATAAAAAACTGAATGATATTAATAATGCCAATTTTACTATCGACCAATTAAGCACTATTTATAAAGTTCCAAAAAACGAACGAATTTCAACTACAGATGATGCTTATACTATTGCTTTATTATTTTTGAAATTAAAATCAAGATTGCATTTGCAATAGTTATCTATTCATTAACATCTATTTAATAGCCTTAATTATTGAAATGCAAAACTTTTTCACCATACTAATTCTCGTTACATTCCCCATATGTAATTACAGTCAAGATACTACTATGAATAAAGATTGGCCCAATTTAAATAAGTATGCTACAGAAAATAGCCAACTAACTAATACGACAAATAGTGTAGTTTTTATGGGCGATTCTATTACTGAATTTTGGAAGGTTAATGACGAAGCGTTTTTTACTTCTAACTCTTTTATTGATAGAGGAATTAGTGGACAAACTACGCCTCAGATGTTACTTCGTTTTCGTCAAGATGTTATTGAACTAAAGCCTTCGGTGGTAGTTATATTGGCTGGAATTAATGACATTGCCGAGAATACAGGCCCAATTACTATTGATGAAATCATGGGAAATATCATCTCGATGGTAGAATTGGCCAAAAACAATAAAATTAAAGTAGTACTTTGTACTGTTTTACCTTCCAATCATTTTTATTGGAATCCGAAAATGGAACCCGCCGATAAAGTGATTGCTCTAAACCAATTAATTTCTAACTATGCTAAAAAAAATAAAATTACTTATGTAGATTATTATACTGCAATGGTAGATGATGCTAAAGGATTGCCAAAAAAATATAGCGCGGATGGGGTGCATCCCAATTTAGAAGGATATAAAGTCATGGAAGGATTGGTAGTTAAAGGAATTTTGACCTATATAAAAAAGTAGTTTTTGTAATATCCTTTTTTGAATTCCAATAAACTACCTTTTATAAGTGTTTTTTTGTACTTTTGCAACTACCCGAAATTACAATTTTAAAATACAAAATAATGAAATTTACAGCGTCACGCCTTTCTTCTGGAAACAAAATTTTTCCAACCGAAATTTTCTTAGAGTCAACAGGAATTACTATAAAAATCCCAGGATTGTTTAAAGGAGAAACCAAACAATTTGATTTTAATCATATTGCTTCGGTAGAAATTGACACACCTCTTGTAGGGTTTTCATCTATTTCTATTTATGCTGGTGGAACTCAAATGACTGCATCTGGTTTTACAAAAGCAGAAGTTAAACAAATTAAAGAAGGTATCGAAAAAGGGAAATCTTCTATGAAAAACGGAACGAATACCGGTGGGAGCTCTTCTAGTCTTGCGGATGAATTGAAAAAACTTAAAGACCTTGCAGATTCGGGAGTTATCACTGCAACTGAATTTGAACAACAAAAAAACAAAATATTAGGTAATTAGGAATTCTTATTTAAGCTAAAAATCTCCACTAGTAATGGAGATTTTTTGTTTTAAATTTAATCCAAAGTAATTGTAGTTCCTGCAGATATTTTATAAGTTTTATTTTCTTTTTTAAGGTAAACATCTATAGAACTTGCATTTAAAACAAGTTTTTTATTTACTGAAAATTTCAAATTCCGAAAGGCGTTGATGTAATCTACTAATGCTATTTGGGAGGTATAATAAATTGTAGGATTATCAGAAAGTAATTTAAAAAATTTCTCGGTTTCGTTCCATTTATTTTCGTTGGTTCCCATTTCCCAACTGTGTCCCCAAATATCTAGTACTGCAAAATCTTTGGTATCTATAAAATCGGCGATGACTTTATTAAAACGTGCCATTTCTTTAGCATCTTTTTCGGGTTGGTTTGGTTCCCAATAAGCCTTTGCAAATTGGTGCATCGTTGGATGCCATCGTAAAAAGTCTTTAGGTATTTCAAAAGTATAGGTATCCCCTACTGTTCTGGCATATTCAATTCCCAATCCGTCCATGGCTTTAATTACTTCATCATCGGTATTGCCAAATGGATAAGCCATTCCTCTTACAGGATATCCTACTAATCGCTCTAGTTCTTTTCTGTCTTCAACAATTTCCGAAATAACGTCTATTCTAGATTGATCTGGTAAGTTAGGATGATTTGCAGAATGTACCGAAACTTCATGCCCTTTAAAAAGTGAATTTATCTCTTCTTTATTTAAGTAGTCTTTGGAACCCAATTTATTTGAATTCAAATGAAAAGTTCCAATAAGATGGTACTTGTTCATTAGTTTTACTAATTGTCGATCTTCGGTTCTGCCATCGTCAAAACTCAAAATTAAGGATTTGGATCTTCCTTCTGGAAAAAGCATTTTAATGTTTATTCCGCTAGTAGCAATTTCAGGATTTGTCTGTGCAAAGCCCGAAAAAGCCATCAAAATTAACAGCGTTATAAAACTTTTTTTCATAATCCAATCATTTATAGTTTTGAGTTTTGATCTATCTCTTTTGTCTTCAACTAATATTTAAAGACATTCAAAATTAATTAGAAAAAATCATTATTAATGTGAAACCATTACCTTTTTAGTAATCGAATTTTTATAATCGGATATTTTTACAAAATACATCCCTGCATACACAGTTTCTATATTCAAATAACACATTGTGCTACCTTGTTTTAAAGTATCTGCTAAAATTAATTTCCCATTAACATCAAATAACTCTATTTTTAAATCACTAACAACTGGCGCGTAAGATTGAACAACTACTATATCGCTAGAAGGATTAGGAAATAAAGACAATCCAATTTGTTCTAAATTAGTAGTAGCCAACGATAAAGCAGGTGTATACGTAGTTACGGGTTCACTTATAGTTGCGTGGGTAGAAGCTTGTACAACCCCATGATAATATTTACCTAAAAGATACGGGTATACAGGTTTGTTATTTGCATCAATAGTCGCAAAATAACAATAAATTCCGTTTGGATATTCAGGAGTTTTACAAAATCTTCCGTTACTTTCATCTAAATCACCTAACCCAGCAACATATTCAAAATCTTCTAAATAAGCACCCAAAACCGCTTGAATTTGAGGTTGCCCTGGTCCCATAATTTGAACCATTTGGGTTAAAGTTGGACCTACTGCAGCAGTTCCATTAGGTAATGTAGTTCTAGACGTAATATTTCTTAATTGATAACTAGGAGTGATTCTCTTTATTGGACTTGTAGCATCCAATGGATTGGTATACCCATAAGCACCGTATATAGGATATCCATCCGCTGCAAAACCAATAAGTGGTCCGTGTGTGGCAGCATTCGGAACATAAAGTCCATCAGCTAAATAGATATTACATATTGAGGAGGAAGGTACTGTTTCTATATTAAAGGCCGAAGGATTTTGATGGTGATGATAATCGGAAGTCATCGGGCCAGGATGACCATGCGCACAATCAAAACCAATATTTTCAAAGTAAACAGCGTTAGAATGCCATTGATTTAGATTGTTATAGGATCCACCATCCCCTGCAGTGTAAGCAACTGTGCCATTAATAAAAGCTGCTACTGCACCCATACTAACTAACGTATTGGTTGTAGCTACTGTAGGATTTAAAGGTAATTTAATGATGTAATTATTATTTAATGCAGTTGTAACAGGACCTGTTGCAAAAGGACCGGTTACAAAAGCAGGAACTCCAGTGGCATTTACATAAACAAAATTAGAAGAATATTGAACTAACTGAACATTGGCATTGGTTGTTGTATTTATCGGGGTAGGATTGCCCGTTAGATAATATCTTCCAGTAGTGTTATTAGTGTTTTGCAACCAAGATAAAATAGCAGGATTTGTTTGAGCGAAAGTGGTACAACTTACAATTAAGAGTAACAAAAATAGTTTTGATTTCATGTACTAAAAGTTTTATTTGAATTAATAATGCAAATATACTTTCAGCACCAAAGGGTAAAAAATGATAATAGGTTGAGTTGTAGAAAAAAAGGATTGAACTGTAACTAATAATGTGTTGTTATATAGTATATTAATTATCCAGCCATTTTTTAAAATCATTTACTCGTTCTCGACTTACAATTCTAGTATCCGTATCTAAAAACTTACATGTAATAGATAATCGACTATTAAAATAAGTACTTACTTTTTCTATAGAATGTATGTTTAAGATTATTTTTCTGTTGATGCGGAAGAAGTTTTTAGGATTTAATATCGTTTCCAATTGGTCCAAAGTATAATCAATAGAATAATGATTTCCTTTATTGGTAACTAAAAAAGAAAGACTTTCTTTGGTTTCAAAATGATGAATTTCTTGCGTTGGAATGGTATCAATAGTTTGCCCTAATTTGACTAAAAAACGTGTTTTGTATTCTTTATTCATTTGCTGATATGCCGTTGCAATACTAGAAATAAGATCTTTATTTCCTAACTGTTGGTGCTTTTTAAACTTATCAATAGCAAATTGTAAATCTTGTAAAGCAATGGGCTTCAGTAAATAATCGATGCTGTTTTGCTTAAATGCTTGAATAGCATAATTGTCAAAAGCAGTGGTGAAAATAACAGGAATTTCTAATTGAATTTGATTAAAAATTTCAAAACTATTACCATCTGCCAAATGAATATCCATAAAAATCAAATCGCAATTCAGACCTTCTTTAAAGGCTATTACAGAAGTTTGAATCGTATCAAAATACTTAATTACATCAATTGATGAATCCATTTTTTGCAAAAGAACAGTGAGGTGTTCTGCCGATAATTTTTCATCTTCTATAATTACAACTTTCATTTCTTCGGAATTAAAGGCAAAATTACTTTAAAAATTTCTCTGTTGTTAGACACAATTACTTTTTCATCGGTATAAAAAGAATACCGCATTTCGATATTTTTCAAACCTGTTTTTGAACTTGTTACATCGTTGCTTCTCGGCTTTATGGAATTTTCAATAACTAACGAATTGTTTTGCGAATAAATCAATACTTTCAACGGATTGGCTTGTGACGCCTCATTATGTTGAATGGTATTTTCTACCAACATTTGTAAGCACATTGGCAAAATATAATCGGATTTATTGCCTTCTTCAATTTTTATTTCAAATAGAATGCTGTCGTCAAATCGTATTTTTAACAAATAAAGGTAATGATTTAAAAAATCTAATTCTTCTTGTAAAGTTACTAATTCAGCATTTTTAGTATCTAAAACATACCGATAGACTTTGGCTAATTCATTGATGAATTCGGCTGCTTTATCTTGGTTTTTATACACCAACGAAGTTAAAACACTTAAATTATTGAATAGAAAATGTGGATTCAATTGGTTTTTTAGATTTTGCAATTGGGCATTGGCACTTTCAGTTTTGTGTTTTTCGACTTCAATTAAACTTGCTTTCCAGGATTTAAAAAAATGATTCGCTATATCTATCATTACAACAAGAAAAGTTATAGCGATAGTTGGAATAAATACTTCTCTTAATTTGGGATTAAATACTTCTAAAGTACCAAATTTTAAGTAATTAATAATTAAAATGGAATCTATTAAAACTATTATTGTGAATAATAAATTAAGTAGTATTTGTACCAGAATTCTCTGGTAAGGTAAAGTAATCCAAGAGATTTTTTTATCTAAGAAAATATCAATTTGCAGATTTCCTTCCCAAAGAAGAACCGTTATGATGCTAACAAATAAGATTTCATCATCAAAAAATGTTGCACTTCGAAAAACAAATAATTTGAATAGGAAAGCAATGGCTAATCCTATTCCAAACATATTAAAAACTCTGTATTTGATAGTTCTCATACCTATTTAAAACTGCAATTTATAGATAAAATTTGGAAAGAAACCCAGTTGATAGGTAGTATTCAAATTCATTTTTTGGTTATCGTAGGATTGTGAAAACATATTTTTATGATTGGTAACATTCTGTAAATCTAATGAAAACGATTGGGATAGTTTTTTGTTTTTGCTGTTAATGGTATAACTTCCTTTTAAATCCAATCGGAAATAATTGGCATAATTTGACGAATAAGCATCCGTTGAAAATACTTCATGACCCGTAGTTTGCGATGCTGCGATATCTATAGGAGTAAAAGCGCGTCCTCCCGCATTAGTGAATTTGATATCGGTACTTATTTTGTTTCTTTTCTCATCACCTACTTTCCATTCTTTTCCACCCAAAATATTGAAAACATATTTGCCATTGAATGCAGTATTTCTCTCCACACCATCGCTACCTTTGTATTTTGAACTGTATAAAGAGGAAGTAAATAATCCGTAATAGCCTTTACTAAAGAATTTTTCGATTGTTATTTCGGCACCATAATTTTTTCCAGTTCCTGCATTGGTAAGGTTATCTTCTAAATCGGTTTTGAAACTTGAACCCGTATTGAGCATGGAATAACTACTCGAAAAAGTATTCACAGGTACATTCGAAATGGCTTGGTAATAGACTTCGGTTTTCAAGCGCCAATCTTTAAAGGGCTGTAAATCATAACCTAAAACAAAGTGCTGACTTTTAGTGAAATCTAAATTTTTATTGTTGTACGAATAGGATCCATCCGCATTTTGAGTCTGCAAAAAGTAAACATTTATAGGTTGCATTTGCGAATGTAAACCATATCCTAAACTGAAACTGCTCTTACTATTTACAGCATATTTCAAGCCCAAACGTGGTTCTACCGAAAACGAATTATTCAAGAAAAACTTTTGTGAATGAATACCCGCATTTAAAATTAATTTCTCGCTAATGTTGTATTTACCATGAACAAACGCTTGCACCAAATTGGTATAACTGTTATAATCCCAAACTTGTTTCCAAGAATCTATACTATTTTGTTTTGTTTTATAAAATAAATCCAAGCCCATTAATTCATCTTGAATTCCTGCTTTTATAAAAAACTTTGAATTTACTTTTAAGTTATAAGTCGAACTAAAATTATATCCTGTTTTAGCAACATTGCTAATTTCCTTAGTGAAATTAATATTTGCTATTCGATCAAAATCATACGAAGTTTGGTCTGTTTTAGAATAATTCAAACCAATGGTAGAACTAATAAACGATTTAGGATTAATTTGCTTGAAATGATTTAAACCTACAATTCCAATTTTACTAGCAAAATCCACTTGATTTCCGTTTCCGTATAAACTGTTGGAATTGCCACCACCAATATTTATTGTACTTGAAGCCAAAATTCCGAACATTGAAAATTTGCCGAATTTGGAAGTGCCACTATTTAATTTGAACGACAAATCTTGGTAAGAAGGAGTTGCTGTGGTTCCGATATTAACACCAACTGCTTGTGCAATACTGGCCAATCCATAACGGTAGCCAACCAAATAGGAAGAACCTTTTTCTTTGTTAATTGGACCTTCGGTAGTTGCTTCAAGACCTGTAATTACTCCAAATTGTAAAGTGGTTTCTCTTTTTTTGGAATTTCCATTTCTGAATCCTAAATCAAAAACACCTGAAGTTGCATTTCCATATTCGGCAGGAAAAGCAGAAGTAAAGAAATCAGAATTCTTTAATAAATTGGTATTCAATGCGCTTACCGCGCCACCTGTTGTTCCAACAGCAGCAAAGTGATTAGGATTGGTTACATTCATTCCGTCAATGCGCCATAACACTCCCACTGGTGAATTTCCTCTGATAACAATATCGTTTCTGGAGTCGTCTGGAGTGCTTACTCCAGCAAAATTGGCTGCCAATCGTGCCACATCACTCCTACCTCCTGCATAACGATTAACTTCTTCCATAGAGAAAGTTCGGGCGCTTACCGTGGCCAATTTATTAATAGTTCCTGCTTTGTTGGAGGCTTTTATAACAACTTCATCTAGTTTTTTGAATTCATCTTCCATGGTAATATCCAAAATTACTTCTTTGCCCGAAGTTACTATCACATTTGGAATCACCACTTCTTTATATCCTATATAGGAAACTTTAATTTCATAACGATCTGGAGCAATATCGGTTAAAATATAATTTCCTTTTTCATCCGTTATTGTTTGTTTTGAAGAATTATTTATTTGAATCATTGCACCAATAATCGGTGTTTGAGACAATTTGTCAATCACAATTCCACGGATGTTTTGTTTGTTGTTTTGAGCAAATGTTGATGCTGAAATGAATAGTAATAAAAGGTATTTTTTCATAAAAGAGAATATTTAAGTTGTAAAATTAAATAGTTCTAATAAAAGGAATTAGCCAAAAATTGTTGAATTGTAGAAAAATCGTGTTGAGTTGTTATAATAAAAAAACTGCTCCATTTCTGAAGCAGCATTTAACTTAATAAACTAAATCTATAAAAAAAACTATAATTTTCCTTCTTTAATTTCGTCCACAATTTCTGGATTTAGCAAAGTAGAAGTATCACCAAAGTTTGAAAAATCTCCTTCCGCTATTTTACGTAATATTCTACGCATAATTTTTCCAGAACGGGTTTTTGGTAAACCAGAAACGAATTGAATTTTATCTAATTTGGCAATCGGTCCTATTTGATCTGAAATTAATTGGTTAATCTCTTTAGCCAAGTTCTCTTGATTTCTGCTTTCTCCAACTTCTTTCAAAATTACAAATCCGTAAAGTGCGTTACCTTTAATATCGTGTGGAAATCCTACAATAGCACTTTCTGCAACCGCTGGGTGCTCATTAATAGCATCCTCAATTGGCGCAGTTCCTAAATTATGTCCAGAAACAATAATTACATCATCTACCCTACCGGTGATTCTATAATACCCTACTTCATCGCGTAAAGCACCGTCTCCAGTAAAATATTTACCTGGAAAAGCAGAGAAATAGGTTTCTTTATAACGTTGGTGATCGCCCCAAATGGTTCTTGCCATAGCAGGCCAAGGGAATTTTATACACAAGCTACCAGTAACTTGATTACCTTCAATTTCGTTACGCAATTCGTCCATTAAAACGGGTTGAATACCTGGTAAAGGTAAAGAAGCATAAGTTGGTTTAGTTGGAGTTACAAAAGGAATTGGCGAAATCATAATTCCTCCAGTTTCTGTTTGCCACCAAGTATCTACTAATGGGCAACGTTTTCCACCAACGTGGTCATTATACCAGTGCCATGCTTCCTCATTAATTGGTTCTCCTACAGAACCTATAACTTTTAGGGAACTTAAAGGGAATTTTTGAACGTAACTTAAATTTTCTTTAGCCAAAGCACGAATTGCAGTTGGAGCGGTATAAAATTGATTCACTTGGTGTTTTTCAATTACTTCCCAAAAACGGCTATAATCTGGATAAGAAGGTACACCTTCAAAAATTACGGTTGTTGCACCATTTAATAATGGTCCGTATAAAATATAAGAATGTCCGGTAATCCAACCGATATCGGCAGTACACCAGTACACATCGTTTTCTTCGTAATTGAATATATTTTTAAAAGTATATGCTGTATATACCATATATCCTGCAGTGGTATGCACCATTCCTTTTGGTTTTCCAGTAGAACCAGAAGTATACAAAATGAATAAAGGATCTTCTGCATCCATAATTTCAGCAACACTATTGGAAAGCGCGGCATCCATTAAAGGTTGTAACCATTGGTCACGACCTTCTTTCATATTTACAGCAGTATTTGTTCTTTTAACAACTAATACTTTTTCAACACAAGGAGATTTTTCTAATGCTTCATCTACAATTCCTTTTAAATCGATTGATTTGTTTCCACGGTAACTTCCATCAGAAGTGATAACCATTTTACAATCGGAATCATTTATCCTTGTAGATACTGCTGAGGATGAAAATCCAGCAAATACCACCGAATGTATTGCTCCAATTCTAGCACAAGCCAAAACCGAAACTGCCAATTCTGGAATCATTGGTAAGTAAATACAAACTCTATCGCCTTTTTTTACTCCTTGTTCACGAAGTACGTTAGCCATTCTCGATACTCTGGCGTATAATTCGTTGTAAGAAATATGTTGTGCATCCTCAGTTGGATCGTTAGGTTCAAAAATGATGGCGGTTTTCTCGCCTCTTTTAGCAAGATGTCTGTCGATACAGTTTTTAGTAATATTAACTTTGGCATCCACAAACCATTTGAATTTAGATTCTTGCATGTCAAAATCCAATACTTTTTCCCATTTTTGGTACCAAGTAAAGTTTTCATCCGCAATACGATCCCAGAATTTTCTTGGCTCGCGAACCGATTTTTTATACATTTTAAAGTAATGCTCTAAACTTTCTATTTTATAATAACTCATTGTTTTTTTTGGTAATTAGTTAATAGTAACTAGTAATTAGTATTAAATTTGTGTAAATATAAGTATTCTATTATTTTGGTAAAGAATTTTCTTGCTAAATAGGTATAGGTAATTAGATTAAAGAATATAGAATAAAGAAAATAGACCGTCTAACTAATGAATCGATTACAAAATTCTATTGTCTATTTTCTTTTTTCTTATCTAAAAGAACCAATTTTAGCTTTTTCAAATTCTCCTCTAATTTCATCTATAATAGCTTCATCATCTATAGTGGATGGTATTTGGAAATTATCTCCATCAGCTATGCTTCGTAATAATTTTCTTAAAATTTTACCCGAACGTGTTTTTGGTAAACGTTCTACAATAACTACATCTCTTAATGATGCTACTGCTCCAATTTTATCTCTTACTAAATGTACCACCTCATGTTGCAGTTGAAAATGTTCAATATCCTCACCATGTTTAATAACTACTAAACCTAAAGGAACCTGTCCTTTTAATGCATCATTAATTCCAACTACAGCGCATTCAGCAACCGAATGGTGTGAAGAAACTATTTCTTCCATCTCGGCAGTAGAAAGCCTATGACCTGCTACATTTATTACATCATCTACTCTACCGGTGATGAAAATATAATTGTCATCATCTTTAAATCCTCCATCACCAGAGAAATAATATCCTGGAAATTTATTTAAATAGCCTTCTTGAAATCTATTGTTATCGTTCCATAAATCTAGCATTGTTCCCGGAGGCAGTGGTAATTTAATAACAACGTAACCTTCTTCATTTGGACCTAATTCGTTTCCGTCTTCTCCAAATATTCGAATATCATATCCAGAAACTGCTTTTCCTGCAGAGCCTGGTTTTACTGGTAAATACTCCACTCCCATCATGTCGGAAATCATTGGCCATCCCGATTCGGTTTGCCACCAATGGTCAATTGCTGGAATTGGAATATGTTGGTTATACCATTCCAAAGTAGCCACATCGCAACGTTCCCCTGCTAAAAATTGATTTCTTAAACAAGATAAATCGTATTGCTTAATAAATTCTCCGTTTGGATCTTCTTTTTTTATGGCGCGAATTGCTGTAGGAGCAGTAAACATGGTACTTACTTTATGTTCGGCAATTACTCTCCAAAAGGTACTTGCATCTGGAGTTCTTATTGGTTTTCCTTCAAATATAATAGTAGTGTTTCTATTGATAAGCGGACCGTAAACAATAAAACTATGTCCTACTACCCAACCCACATCGGAGGCTGCCCAAAAAACTTCGTCTTGTTTTACTCCATATATGTATTGCATTGAAAATTTAAGTGCGGTTGCATAACCACCTGTATCTCTTACGATTCCTTTTGGTTTTCCAGTTGTTCCAGAAGTGTATAATACATATAAAGGATGCGTTGCATTTACAGGAACACAAGGCGTTTCTTCTGAGCCATAAACTAAAGCATCATAATCTACATCGTATTTTTTAAACGGAATTCTAGCTCCTAATTTTCTATTGAAAACAATTACTTTTTTAGGTTTATGGGATGCTAATTCTATAGCTTCATCTACTAATGGTTTGTAGGCAATTAATCGATCAATTTCAATTCCTGAAGATGCAGTAATGATTAATCTAGGTTTGCAATCGTCAATTCGGATTGCTAATTCGTGTGGTGCGAATCCACCAAAAACCACCGAATGGGTCACTCCTATTCGTGCACAAGCCAACATTGCAAATGCTGCTTGCGGAATCATTGGCATATAAATTACAGCAGTATCGCCTTTTTTTAATCCTAATGAAAGCATACCTCCTGCTAATTTAGCCACTTCGGTTTTTACTTCATTATAAGTATATTTCTTAACGGTTTGAGTAACTGGCGAATCGTAAATCATTGCTGTTTGATCACCATATCCATCTTGAACGTGTTTGTCTAAGGCTAAATAGCAAATATTCAATTCGCCATCCTTATACCAAAGTGGGTAGTTATTATCATCTTCAGATAATATAATAGAGGGTTTATTATACCATTCTATTTGATCTGCTTGCTCTTTCCAAAATTCTTCAGGAGATTGTATACTTTTACTGTAAAATTCTTCGTAATTCATTAGTATTGTTTGGTTTGCGGTTCGTTACTTAATAAAGTAAAAGTAAAAAAATAAACAATACACTTTGAAATATTCTTGTTAAATAGGTATATACGAAATCGATTTCGTAGAATGCAAAAAAGAACGAATTATACTGTTCGTTCTTTTAAATAATAAAAATATAAAATAGTTATGAAAGCAACTCCACCACTTGCTCTACCACTTTTTTAATTGAAAAAGGTTTAGTCAAATAAGCATCCGCACCAAGTGCCATTCCTTTTTCTATATCACTTTCTTTGTTCTTGGCAGATAGAAAAATAACTTTAGTGTGTTTTAAATTTGCGTCATTTCGAATTTGTTCTAAAGTAGCATAACCGTCTACCATTGGCATCATCACGTCCAGAATTATTAAATCAGGAAAATTCAACTTAACAATATCCAATGCTTCTTGTCCATCACGAGCAATAAATACCTCGTAATTGTTTTTTTTGAAAGTATATTCTAAAGCCATTACAATGTTGGGCTCGTCATCTACAATTAAAATCTTCTTCATAGCGTATTAATTTTCAATAGTCTTATTCGTTGGCAAGGTAAATAAAATACTAGCACCTTTTATATTAGCTTGTGCCCATATTTTACCTTTGTGATGTTCGATAATTTGTTTACAAATGGCTAATCCCAATCCGCTTCCAATAGGTTTTTTAATATTTTGATTGGTAGATTGATAGAATTTTTCAAAAATAGCTTCAAAATCATTTTCAGCAATTCCTTTACCATTATCATGAACTGTGGTTAGGATAAAATCTTCATTAGTAGTCACTTGAATTACAATTAATCCTTCTTTTTCGGGGCAAAATTTGATAGAATTAGAAAGTAAGTTTGTAATTACTTGAACAATTCGATCTTCGTCGTAATAGGCATATATGGTGTCGTTACTTTCTATACGAACTTCAATTTTTTTATTTTTAATGAGATGCTGTAAAGGTTCAATAGAATTTTCAATGGTACTAATTAGATTGTGTAGTTCTGGATTAATGGTTTGTTTTCCTGTTTCAAATTTTTCTAAATCCAAAATTTTATCAATCAATCGATTCAATCGATCCGATTCGGAAATAATATTTTGCAAAAATTGCTTTTTTAATTCTTCGGGGATTTCGTCATCATCATGCAAAATTTCACTTGCAGCACGAATTGCCGTAATTGGAGTTCGAAGTTCGTGGGTAATAGTATCTAAGAATTCGTCCTTTTGCTTGTCCTTATCCATTAAAGAAATATTTGCATTTTGCAATTTTGCTGTTATCTCCTTTAATTCATTAGATGTCTCGGTCAGTTTTTTATTGATAATAATATTTTCTTTCGATTCTTCAAGGATTTTTAAAACTTCGGGCAAACTAATTTTTTCTTCTTTTACTACGCTAGAAATTAATATTCTAGCCGAAGCAGTTCCGATGTGCCCTGTAAGTAAATTTTCTGAAAATTTTATTAAACGGGCATCTGCCAATTCTTGATTGATATCTACATTATATTTTACATTAAAAATATTCATGGCACGTTTGGTTCGTTCTTCGCCAAGAAATCGTACCAATACCTTTTCGATGTCGTTTCTATAAGCAGTTCCTTTCCAAATAAAGGCATTCTCGTGGTTGGTGATGTATTTGCTAATGTCCACAAACATTTCGGCATAATTTCTTTCGCGGTAATTTCCTTTAAAACTAACGGAAACAGCAAAATAGGTAACGAAATTGAATAATAAACTCCAAAACAAAGCATGCGGAACCGGTTGCAAATAATCCAATCCAAATAATTGAAAAGGCTTTAGCAAATGATACCCCATGAATCCTTCGGAAATAAAAGTACTGGAACTATTAGTCAACCCAATAACATAAGGTGCTAATAAAGTGTAAATACAAATGATAAATCCAACAATAATACTATAAACAGCCCCCAAGCGAGAACCTCTTCTCCAGAATAAAGCTCCGAAAAACGCAGGTGCAAGTTGGGCAATAATAACAAAAGCAACCATCCCGATAGAAACCAAACTATAATCTAAACCAAAGAAACGGTAGATTAAATAGGAAAGAATTATTAATGAAAAGATGCTTATTTTTCTGGTATTTAAGATTTTTCTACTGCTAATAGTTTCATCACTACCTTTAAGTTTTCCGATTAAATTATACGGAATCAAAACGTTATTGGTAACCATAGTAGAAAGTCCGATAGAGGAAACAACAATCATTGAAATTGCTGCCGAAAATCCGCCAAGAAAAACCATTACGGTAAGAAATTTATTATTGAAAAATTGCGGAATTAATAGCGAATAAGTATCGGAATTCACATGTTGCCCATCAAATAATATATTCCCTCCCCATGCTATTGGGTAAACAAAAATATTGAAGATAAGCAAATACAACGGAAACAACCAAACTGCTGTATTGATATGGTTTTCTCTATTGTTTTCAATCACTGAAACTTGAAATTGTCTCGGCAATAAAAAGATAGCAAACATAGATAAGACACATAATAAAAACCAATTAATGGCTTGTGGCAATCCGCCAATGGTGTTTTTTTCTTTAAAATGTTCTAATAAAGAGGCCTTATGGTAAATGTCCTCAAAGCCGTCAAAAACAAAATAAGTAACATACACTCCGATGATAACAAAGAACACCAATTTTAACACGCTTTCCATCGCAACAGCGGTAACAATACCTTTTCGTTTTTCGGAAGCATCTACATAACGGGTACCATAATAGGACGCGAAAAGTGCTAACGCAATGGCAACATAAGTAGTAGTGTCATAAAATATATAAGAACTTGCTTTGGTTTGAGTAACGATATGAAAGGTTTCTGCAATGGCTTTAAGTTGCAAAGCGATATAGGGCAATATACCCGTAAGGCAAATAACCGTTACTATTGCACCTAGAAAACGGCTGTTTCCGTAACGAAGGGAAATAAAATCGGCAATACTAGAAATTTTATTGACTCTAGATATTCGGATGATTTTCTTCAAAATTAATATCCAAGAAGGTGCAATAATTATTGGCCCTAAATAAATAGGTAAATAACTTAATCCGCTATCGGCAGCAACACCAATACTTCCATAATAGGTCCAAGCGGTGCAATAAACCGCTAACGATAAGGTATACACATAAGGATTGTTCGTCCATTTGCTATTTCCTTTTTTCTCTGCCCAATGCGCAATAAAAAAAAGAACCGCTAAATAGCAGGAAAGAATCACTAATAGTACTATACTATTCATTATATCGGTTTACAATTAAGATGGAAATTAATATTGATAGTAAGCAAATAGAAAAAAAGTAAATATAGATAATTGGAAATCCCAGTAAGCATTTAGCAGAATCGAAAAGTAATACCAACGGAAGGTTAAACCCCATTAGTAATACTACCGATATAATTATCATTTTTTGTTGGTGTCTTTTTTTCATGGTCTTTGCCGCGAAGGCACTAAGTCGCTATGGTTTTTTAATAGCAAGAAAATAGTTTTTTGTAATTTTTGTTAAAAATAAACATTTTATTCTAATAGAAAAGAATATTTTGACAAACATAAACTTACCTATAAACCAAAAGCCCTTAAATAAATAAGAGCTTTTGGATAAATAAATGGTACTACTTAATCTTCGTACTCGTTAGTCATGGCATACCATCCAAAAATGGTTAAACCGGTAACTACTAATGGTAGTAAAACGAAGAAGATAATGATTCCGAAAACTAAATCCTCTTGTTTTCCGGATGTTAATTTCCCTCCGAATATTCCAATGCAATAGTATGCAACAACAGCAGCTAGTGCTATCCAAATTATTCCGATATATTTTTTTATTGCGTTCATCATAATTTCTATGTTTTAGTCGTGAAGTGTATTAATTTTTCTGTCGATGTAGATCATTCCAATAACGAAACAAATAGCCGCTATAATAATTGGATACCATAAACCTTCTAAGTAAAACTCAGGATTTAATGGTTTTGGGCCTGTACCTTTTGCAGTTGTAACTAAATAAGTTGAAATTGCAGGTAACAATCCACCAAAAATACCATTTCCTACGTGATATGGTAACGACATTGAAGTATATCTAATTTTAACTGGGAACATTTCAACTAAGAAAGCAGCTATAGGGCCATAAACCATTGTTACAAAAATAACTTGAATAAAGATTAAGAAAATTAAAGACCATCTTACATCATCTGTAATATTTTTAACCACAGCTACGTTTGGCTTAACGCTAATTCCATCAATGTGGGATTTATCTTTAGCCTCATCACTAGTAAACGTTTTCAATACCAAAGCAGCAAGAGTATCTACTTTTACAGCAGTTTCACCTTCTTTAATATCGTTTTTAACTTTCACTACATTGTGAACTACTACTCCAGCTTTATCTTTAGAGTCGTATTTAATCCAAGTTTCATTTTTACCTGATTCTTTTGCATCGTAAGCTAATTCTTTAGCTAAATACAAAGTATCTGTTTTAGTATAATGGAATTTAGCTCCGTTAGAATACAACGAATCTGTTTTGAAATCAATAAATATTTTTGTGTTTTTAACCGTTGGATCTTTCTTGTCTTTTTCTGTTTTAACAGTTGCTACATAAGAACCTATTGCTTTACAACTATCTTTTACAATGGTGATGTTGTTTTTAGCCATTTCTTTCGAATCGGTTAAATGGTACATTTGACGGTAAATTGGACGGTATAAAAATATAGCCAATAACATACCAGTCATCATGATTGTTTTTCTACCAATTTTATCACTCAACCATCCGAATAATACGAAGAATGGAGTACCAAATAATAATGCAATTCCTAATAAAGTATCTACTTGAGAGGAATCTATATTTTGTACTGTTTTCATGAAACTCATCGCATAAAATTGTCCTGTATACCAAACAACCCCTTGTCCCATTGTAGCTCCAAATAAAGCAAGTAAGACAAATTTCAAATTCAATTTGTGACCAAAACTTTCTTTTAATGGGTTCACACTAGTTTTTCCTTCTGCTTTAGCTTTGGCAAAAACTGGAGATTCATCCATATTTTTACGAATCAAATAAGACACAAAAACCATGATGATAGATACCCAGAACGGAACTCTCCATCCCCATGCATCAAACTCTTCTTTAGACAATAATCCTTTAGTAATTAAGATTACCATTAACGAAATGAATAAACCTACTGTTGCAGTAGTTTGAATCCAAGAAGTCCAATAACCTCTTTGTCCTCTAGGAGCATGTTCTGCCACATAAGTTGCGGCTCCTCCATACTCACCTCCTAGGGCCAAACCTTGAAGTAAACGAAGTAACAATACTAATAATGGTGCCATAAACCCAATGGTTTCATAACTCGGAATACAACCAATCATAAAAGTTGCGCCTCCCATTAAAACCAAAGTAACCATGAAAGTGTATTTTCTTCCAATTAAATCTCCTAATCTTCCGAAGAATAATGCTCCAAACGGACGTACTACGAAACCTGCTGCAAATGTTGCAAGTGTTGATAAGAATGCTGCTGTTGGATTGTCTGATGGAAAGAATTTAGTAGATAATACTACTGCTAAACTTCCGAAGATGTAGAAATCGTACCATTCTATCATCGTACCTAAAGAGGAAGCCGAAATTACTTTCCAAATCCCTTTTGTTGATTTTTCACTCATATTTATTTAATTTATTTAGTTGGTTAATTAATTAGAAAGAATAAGCACAAGAAACCATTGCTCTAAAGTTTCCTACTTTTGTTTGGTTATCTCCAGCTTTTCCGTAAAGGTCAGCATCTCCCCATGTAGCAGATGTGTATTCAACCTCTGGAGTTACTCTAAATTTGTTTTGTTTGAAATCTACTCTTGCAGATGCTCTCCATACATTATCCACAACTCTACCTCCACTAATACCTCTCATGTAAATACTAGATAAGGCGGTTGCAGCAGTACTTGCTCCGTTGTTTTTGGTAGAACCAATAAATAATCCAGGAGCAACTTTTTTTCCATTGCTTGCAATATCAATCCAAAATGCAGTAGTTTTAGTTGGATCATAAGATTGTATACCGTTGGTTGTGGTTCCAGTATATCCACCTAACATAACTAAACTATTTAAATTTCCTCCTGAAATTCCATAAACTTTCACTAAAAATTTATCATTTGAAAATTTAGCATATCCAAATAAAGAAGAACTATTTACTTTTTCAGTTGATACTAATTTTGGAGTTAAACCATTATCAGTAAGTGGTTGTAATGACTTGTATTCCGCTCCTAAACCAGCAATCCAGTTTTTGTTTTTGTATTGAAACACAAGGTTTAGAGAAGGAGTTGCTGAATTGATTGAAGCAGAGTTTTGTGTTCCAGGTCCAGCTGTTACAAATTCTCTTTCTTTATAAGCAGTAAGTGCTCCAGAAAATTCTTTAGTGAAATTTTGTTTTACTTTTACTTGAGTTGTCCATCCAAAAGGATTGAACATAATACCAGTGTTGAAATTAGCAACACCAGGAAAAACCTCTGGTATAAAAGTTGGGTACCAAGTTTGCCCCATTGTTAATTGTGTTTTAGACCAATCCATATTTACATAAGCATGTCTTAAACGAAAAGTTCCAATTGTTGCTTCGGTGTTACCATAAAAGTCTCCTTCTAATGTACCATTCATTTTAGCACCCCATACATCTGGTCCTTTAACTTTAGCACCTAATCTAGAAGTAATTGCAAGAAAATTAGATTGTCCTACAGCGTTAACATCATTTCCGTTACTATCTATAACAACGTCCGAAGGATACAAATTCAATTGATCTTCTCTCACAGTAGCCGATTTTCTAGAATCATAAATATAATCGGTTCTAATAAAACCATACATACTTACATCCCATTCTTTAGCAGCCGGAGTAGCAGTTGCTGGTGTAGTCGTTTGTGCAGTTCCTATAAAAGAAAAAGCCACAAAAGATAACATAATAATTTTTTTCATAATTGTTGATTTTTTGGTTAGTAATACTTTTTTGCAGGACTAAATTCTAAAATTTTGTTAATGAAAAAAATTATGATATATAATATTGTAAATCGCTATAGCTAATCTTTAAAACGTTCCCATTTTATTAACATAAACTTGTCTCCAAGCTCTGTTATAATCATCCCAGCACCTTTTAATTGATCTTTGTTTTTTAGAAATTCAACCAATTCTAAGTGATTATATATCTTATAAGTAGGATGATAATCGGTATGACTTGGTTTAGTCACTTTAAACTCCCTAACCCAGTTGCTAACTGTAACGTGGGATACACCAATAATTCGCTCAATCTCTCTAAAACTCAAGCCTTCAAGGTATAGTTGCAATGCTTTAGTTACATAGTAACTATCAATCTTTTTTCCTAGCTTATTTACGGTAAAGTAATAATTGCATTTTTTGCACAAATAGCGCTGTCTATCTTTGATTATACCGCTTTTTACAATAGTATCATTTTGACATTTAGGGCATGCTAAAATCTCCATATATATAAATTTTGCATAAATATACTAATTTAGCAAATAGATAAAAACATTTTATGCATTTTTTTTTACTTAAAATTACACAGTCACTAAAAATAAGGAGTATTTATTATGTAAATCCTATTTTATATGGAAATTTAAAAATTTGAGAATTATATTCCAAAAATAATTAATTACCACTGCAACTTCCAATATACTAAAGGGATTCGTTTAAAAAAATCAGTATTATTGAAAAAATAACCAACAAACTTTAAACTAGTTATAGTTCTATTCGCAATATATTTTCAATAAAAATAAATTATCTGTTTTTTTATTGGTATTAATTTAGCAATCGATAAAAAAAATTCCAAAAAATACCTTTAATTTGTACAAACACAATTAAAACATGGAATTCAATCCTGATACCTTACCGTCTAAGGCAATTTACAAATTATTAACTGGCTCAATTATTCCAAGACCAATTGCTTGGATTGCTACTATTGACGAGGCTGGTATTAATAATCTTGCACCTTTTTCCTATTTCAATATGGTTGGCGACGATCCACCACATGTTATGTTTTCTACTCGAAGAGACAATAATTCCAATAAAGACACCTTAAATAATGTATTGACTACAAAGGAATTTGTAGTCAATATGGTTACAGAAGCCTTGGCCGAACAAATGAACAGTACTGCACAAGCAGTTACTGCCGAAGTAGATGAATTTCAAATGGTTGGGGTTACTCCTATTCCATCCTCTGTAGTAAAGCCAATGCGAGTAAAAGAAAGCCTTGTACAATTTGAATGTGAAATGGTGCATCATTATTTCCTTGAAAACCATAAACAAGGCGGAGCATGTGTTGTTATAGGTCGTGTGGTTCGAATGCATTTTGACGAAAGCGTTTTGCTTGAAGATTATAAAATCAACATGGAAACCTATAAACCAATTGCACGATTAGCAGGTTCCAACTACAGTAAAATTGGAGAAGTTTTTTCAATAAAAAGAAGTTAAATTATTAAATCAGCGGTTGTCAGCGTTGCGAAGCATCGGTTGTATCCGCGTTCCATTAAAATATGAAAATAGCAATAATAGGTGGTGGTCCTGGCGGACTTTACTTTTCAATACTAACCAAAAAAGCAATGCCCGATTGCCAAATAGACATTTACGAACGCAACAAACCTGACGATAGTTTTGGTTTTGGAGTAGTTTTTTCAGATGAAACTTTAGGCGAATTTTTGAAACGCGACATGCAATCGTATGAGTTAATTCGTAGCAAATTTGCCTATTGGGATGATATTATCATTGCTAGAGATGGCGAACAAGTAAGCATTGCCGGAAACGGTTTTTGTGGCTGTTCCCGAAAAACGTTACTGCAATTATTGCAACAACGTTGTTTAGAAGAAGGCGTTAATTTGCATTTCGAACAAAATGTAGACGACCTATCCCAATACAAAGATGCCGATATTGTTTTGGCTTCCGATGGTATTGCGAGTGGTGTTAGAACCAAATTCCAAAAAGAATTCGGAACTAAAATTGTCTTAAAGAAAAACCGCTTTGTATGGTTGGGATCTACCAAACCATTGGATGCTTTTACTTATTTCTTCCGAACCACGCCACACGGAACAATAGTTGCCCATTCCTATCAATACCAAGAAGGAATGAGCACTTGGATATTTGAATGTAGCGATGAAACTTGGCAAAAACATGGTTTTGAAGTCACAAACGAAACCGATACCATGACTAAAATTGCCGAAATCTTTAAGGAAGAACTTGATGGACATCCTTTAATTTCCAATAAATCCCATTGGCGTCAGTTTCCTCATGTTACTAATGAGAATTGGTATCATGATAATATCGTTTTACTAGGCGATGCCAAAGCCACAGCCCACTACTCTATTGGTTCGGGAACGAAATTAGCCATGGATTGCGCTATTGGTTTATCGGATGCCGTAATTGCAAATCCAAATGATGTGCAAGCCGCATTCCAACAATACGACAAAACCCGAAGAAATACGGTAGAAATGATTCAGTATGCTGCCTTGGTATCGTTAGATTGGTTTGAAAATATGGACCGAAACAACCAACATCCTTTTTACCAATTTGCTTTCGGATGCATGACACGCTCTAAAAAAGTGACTTTTGAAAATTTAAGATTACGAGATAAAACCTTTACCGATAAAGTTTTACAAGAATTCAATGTCAATATCAATGTCAATGACAAAAATCAATCTCCTTCATTTTCAAAATTCAAATTACGAGATTTAGAATTGCACAACCGAATTGTAATGGCTCCTATGGGACAATATTCGGCAGAAGATGGCGTCGTGAACGATTGGCATTTTCAACATTATACCTCAAGAGCTATTGGAGGATTAGGATTGATTTTAACTGAATTAACCGCAATATCCGAAATGGCACGTATCACTTTAGGTTGTGCTGGTATATATAATGAAAATCAAATAGTTGCATGGAAAAGAATCAATGATTTTATTCATACAAACACACAAACTAAAATCGGAATTCAACTAGGACATTCTGGACGAAAAGGCGCTACCAAAAAACCTTGGGAAGGCAATGAACCACTAGAAAATAGTTGGGAATTACTTTCGGCTTCAGCAATTGCCTTTAATGATAAATTTGCCACTCCGAAGGAAATGACTTTATCCGATATGGATTTAATCACTTCCCAATTTGTTCAAGCTACTAAAAATGCAAACGAAGCAGGTTTTGACATGATTGAATTGCAAGCCCATCACGGATTCTTATTGGCTTCCTTCCTGTCTCCTCTTACCAATGTCAGAACCGACGAATTTGGCGGAAGCATCGAAAATAGATTGAAATTCCCATTAAGAGTTTTTAACGAAATGCGAAAGGTATTTCCGAAAGAAAAACCAATGTCGGTTCGGATTTCTGCAACCGATTGGGCTGAAAACGGAATTTCAGAAGAAGACGTAAATACTATTGCAATCGAATTTAAAAAGGCTGGTGCCGATATTATAAACGTTTCCACAGGAAATACCGTTGCCGGTCAAAAACCACAAACGGGCAGAATGTGGCAAACGCCTTTTGCGGATACCGTTCGAAATACCGTTCCTATTCCAACCATTACAGCGGGATACATTCAAGATATTGATCAAATTAATACCATAATCCTTAACGGAAGAGCCGATTTAGTTGCACTTGGAAGACCATTATTATTAGATGCTAATTTTGTTCGCAACGCGCAAGCCTACGAGCAATTGGAAGCTAATGACATTCCAAATCAATATAAAGCAGGAATGTCCCATTTATATCCTTTAAAAGCAACAGAAAGAAAGCAAGCAGAGGGAATGAAAAAAGCGTTAAAACCAAAAAGTAATAAGTTATAAATTACAATTCATAGGTAGCAATTCATAAGGTTTAAAAAACATTTGAAATGAAAGATAAAAAATCAAAAATTGAAGTTCAAGGATTTGAAATAAATATTGTTTCTAAAAATAATGATGATTATATTTCATTAACAGATATTGCTCGTCAGCGAGATACAGAAAGAAGCGATTACATTCTTCAAAACTGGTTACGTAATAGAAGTACAATTGAATTTATTGGTTTATGGGAACAATTACGAAATCCTATTTTTAATTCCATCGAATTCGATGGAATTAAAAATGCATCTGGATCAAACAGTTTTTCTTTAACACCCAAAAGATGGATAGAAACAACCAATGCTATTGGAATTATTTCCAAGACAGGTAGATACGGAGGTACTTTTGCTCATAAGGATATTGCTTTTGAATTTGCATCATGGATTTCTCCAGAATTCAAATTATATTTAATTACAGAATTCCAACGATTAAAAGAAGATGAAAACTCAAGATTATCATTAGAATGGAATTTAAATAGAACGTTATCAAAACTAAATTATCGAATTCATACAGATGCTATTAAAGAACATATTATTCCTGAAAATATAAGTAAAGAGCAATCTAATTATGTTTATGCTTCTGAAGCCGATGTTTTAAATGTTGCTTTGTTTGGAAAAACAGCCAAACAATGGCGAGATGAAAATCCTAATTTAGAAGGAAATATTCGAGACTATGCAACTATTGAGCAATTATTAGTCTTAGCAAATATTGAAAGTTTAAATGCTGAGTTTATTAGAATGGAGATTTCTCAAAAGGAAAGATTGTTAAAACTAAATCAAATTGCAATTATTCAAATAAAATCAATTACTAAAAATATAAATGTTCAAAAATTAAAAGAATAATCTATGAAACATTTTGAAGACAATTTTGCCCACAATAACTTACCTAGTCAGGATTTACAACCCGACTATATTTTTACCGATTTAATCCAATTTCAGCATCCAGAAATGCTGAATTGTGTAGATAAGTTATTGGACAATCATATTAAAGAAGGTCGCGGTACTAACATTTGCATTCGAACTTTTGAAGAAACTTGGACCTACCAAGATTTATACGAAAAAGCCAATCAAATAGCACATTATCTTGTTGACGAAATGGGATTACAATCGGGAAATCGCGTCTTAATTCGTTCTGCCAATAACCCAATGATGGTGGCATGTTGGTACGCTATTTTAAAAGCGGGAGGAATTGTAGTTGCGACTATGCCGCTACTTCGTTCTAAAGAATTGACTACGATTATTGATTGTGCCGAAATTTCCCATTGTCTATGCGATGCGTCTCTGGAGGAAGAAATACATTTGGTGAAATCCCCGTTTTTAAAACAAATCTGTTTGTTTGGCAATTCCCAATTGGAGGAGTTAATGCAATCCAAACCAAAAACCTTTACCAATTACCACAGTAAGGCCGATAGTTTGGCTTTGATTGGATTTACCTCTGGAACTACTGGTTTACCAAAGATGACGTCGCATTACCATAAAGACATATTGAATATTTGCGAATGTTTTCCGCAATATTCCTTGCAACCAACCCAAAATGATATTTTCACAGGTAGCCCACCACTGGGGTTTACCTTTGGTTTAGGCGGATTGGTTTTGTTTCCGATGTATTTTGGCGCTTCTACTTTTTTGATTGAAAAACCAAGCCCTGATCATTTATTACAAGCCATTCAAGAATATAAAATTACGATTTGTTTTACAGCACCAACCGCTTGGCGAATTATCACTACCAAAGTAAAAGAGTACGATATTTCTAGTTTACGCAAATGTGTCTCGGCCGGAGAAACCTTGCCATTAAAGGTTTGGCAAGATTGGTACGACGCAACAGGATTGAAAATCATTGACGGAATTGGTTCTACCGAAATACTGCATATTTTTATTTCTTCAAATGAACAAAACATGAAACCTGGCGCAACAGGACTTGCGATAACTGGTTATGAAGCAAAAATTGTAGACCAAGACGGAAACGAACTTCCAACAAATAAACCAGGAAGATTAGCCATTAAAGGCATTACAGGTTGCAAATATTTGAATCGAGAAGACAAACAACTAGAATACGTTGAAAACGGCTGGAACATAACCGGAGATATTTTCCGACAAGATGAAGAAGGCTATCTTTGGTTTGTTGCTCGTGGCGATGACATGATAATTTCTTCTGGTTATAATATTGCAGCAATTGAAGTAGAAAGCGTACTTTTGACTCACGAAGATATTGTAGAATGTGCCGTTGTTGGTTTGCCCGATGAAGAACGTGGAATGTTAGTTTGTGCGCATATTGTTTTAAAAGAAAAACATAAAGCAACAGATGCAATGAAGAATCGTATTCAGCATTGGTTCAAAGAAGTAGCGGCTCCATATAAATATCCAAGAGTGATTTATTTTACGGAGGAATTACCCAAAACAGAAACTGGAAAAATCCAAAGATTTAAGTTGAAATAGTATCAAGATTAATAGTATTAAGTATCAAGACTTCAAAAAATGAGAAAAGCATTTTTAGTAATAAGCATTACAATTCTATCCTTAACAGGGATATTAATTTACGTTAATTGGAAATTTAGTTTCCTACTTTTAATCTTCATTCCGTTGATTTTGATGGGATTATATGATATGTACCAATCCATTCATACCATTAGAAGAAATTTCCCACTTTTAGGACGAATGCGCTACCTATTAGAATCCATCGGTCCCGAAATGCGACAATATTTTATAGAAACCGATACCGAAGGAAAGCCGTTCAACCGCTTACAACGAAGTATGGTGTATGCCAGAAGCAAAAAAGCAATCGATTCGCAACCTTTTGGCACTCAATTGAATGTATACGATTTAGGCTATGAGTGGATCAATCATAGCATTCGCGCCATTTCGTTTTCTCAAATTGAAGAAAATCCTCGGGTAAAAATTGGTTCTTCCCAATGCGAAAAACCTTACGAAGCCAGTATCTTTAATATCAGCGCCATGAGTTTTGGTGCTTTAAGCAAAAACGCGATTTTAGCGTTGAATGCAGGTGCCAAAGCAGGAAATTTCTACCACAATACAGGTGAAGGCGGACTTTCTCCTTATCATTTGCAAAATGGCGGAGATGTAGTGTGGAATATTGGAACAGGATATTTTAGTTGTCGCACCTCGGATGGAAAATTCAACTTTGACGAATACACCAAAAGAGCCACTTTAGACAATGTAAAAATGATTGAAATAAAATTTTCGCAAGGCGCCAAACCTGGGCATGGCGGAATTTTACCTAAAGAAAAAGTAACCGATGAAATTGCCGCAATTCGATTGGTGTCAAAAGGGCACGATATTGTATCGCCACCCACCCACTCGGCTTTCACAACTCCTTTAGAACTGATGGATTTCGTGAAATTATTGCGAAAAGGTTCTGGCGGAAAACCCGTTGGAATGAAAATTTGCATCGGAAATAAATCCGAATTTTTATCCATTTGTAAAGCCATGATTGCAACCAATACCTATCTCGATTTCATTACTGTAGATGGTGGCGAAGGTGGTACTGGCGCTGCTCCCCCAGAATATTCCGACCATGTTGGGATGCCGTTGCAAGAAGCCTTGGCTTTTGTTTACGATGCCTTAAATGGCTTCGGAATTAAAGACCAAATCAAAATTATTGCCAGCGGCAAAGTCATTTCTGGATTTGATATCATCAAAAACCTATCCATTGGCGCCGATATATGTAATTCTGCGCGCGGAATGATGTTTGCTTTGGGCTGCATTCAAGCCCTCGAATGCCACGCCAACACTTGTCCTACAGGTGTTGCCACCCAAGACGAGAAACTGATGAAAGGCTTGGTTCCCGAAGAAAAAAGTATTCGTGTGACACGTTTTCACAATGAAACCGTGAAAAGCGCAGTCGATTTGATGGCATCAGCAGGAATTGATCACCCAGACAAAGTAACTCGCGATGCAGTAAGTACGCGAATTGAAAGAAATAAAGTAGAAACGTATGCGCAAACTTTTCCGGAACTAGAATCGGGTTGTTTAGCAAACGAAAATACCGTTCCAAAAGAATTTTTGTATTTTTGGAAGAAGGCAAGTATTGAAAATTTTTAGAAGCCAATCCCGCTTTACACTGCAATCTTTTCTTTTTTTAAAGAAAAAAAAGAAAAGGATTTCCGTTGCAATCGGGGCTAAGCCTATCCAAAATGGTAAGTGTTAAATTTAAAATTAGAGAAATTTTGTAAATATTGTTTTAAAAACTTTTATAATGAACGATACAAATAAGTCAAATTCATTAAAGGAATTTTTATTTTATACTACTCCTAACGGTTCTGTAAAAGTAGAAGTTTTCCTTAAAGAAGAAAACATTTGGCTAACCCAGGAGAAAATAGGAATTTTATTTGGTGTTAAAAGGCCCGCTATAACTAAGCATTTATTAAATATTTTTAATAATAATGAATTAAATGAAGATTCAGTTAGTTCCATTTTGGAACATACTGCAAAAGACGGAAAAATTTATAAAACAAAGTTTTATAATTTAGACGCAATAATTTCTGTTGGATATAGAGTAAATTCAAAACAAGCAACCCAATTTAGAATTTGGGCAACCGAAAGAATAAAAGAATATATCATCAAAGGATTTACAATGGATGATAATCGATTAAAAAATCCATCTACACCTTTTGGTAAAGATTATTTTGAAGAACAATTGGCTCGAATAAGAGATATTCGAAGCAGTGAAAGACGTTTTTATCAAAAAATAACAGATATATATTCTCGTTGTAGTGCAGATTATTCAATTGATAACGAATCAACTAAATTGTTTTTTGCAACAGTGCAAAATAAATTACATTGGGCTATTACTCATCAAACGGCTGCCGAAATAATATATAGTAGAATAAACTCTGAAAAGGAGAATTTAGGTTTAACGAACTGGAAAAACGCTCCTGATGGTGCAATTAGAAAAGAAGACATAAATATTGCAAAAAATTATTTAAATTCTGAAGAATTAAATCAATTAAATAGAATTGTAACTATGTATTTGGATTATGCAGAACTTCATGCAAAAAATAATGTTGTTCTTTTTATGAAAGATTGGATTGAAAAATTAAATGCTTTTTTAAAATTTAATGAAAAAGAAATATTATCTAATTCAGGTAAAATAACAACAGAAATTGCTAAAAGTTTTGCAGAAAGTGAATATGAAAAATACAAAGTTATTCAAGATAGAAATTATTTAAGCGATTTTGATAAACATATTAATAAACTATTATGAACCAACCTTTTACAAAACAAGAAAAAATCCGTTTCCAGCATGTAGATTATGCCGGAATAGTATTCTACCCAAGATTTCTAGAAATGCTAAATTGCCTAGTAGAAGATTGGTTTGAAGAAGCACTAGACCGATCATTTTCTAAAATGCACGAAACTAATGGAATTCCAACGGTAGATTTAAAAGTGCAATTCAAAAAAGCTGCACGTTTAGGAGAAATTCTTACCAAAAAATTATGGGTTAAGAATCTAGGCAGTGCTTCCATCCTGTGCGGATTTTCTTTTGAAGACGAACAAGGAAAAACCTGTCTCGAAGGCGATGTGACTTTAGTAAACGTAGCCTTTCAAGAGAACAAAAACGACATTAAAGCCGAACCTTTTAATGAAGAAATGAAAGAAAAAATAGCAAAATATATTTTGTCTTAATACTTAATACTCCAAACTTAATTCAATATAAATGGACTTCAAAAAATTCAAAGCTGCTACCGTTCAAACTTCTCCAGTTTTTTTAAACGTGGAGAAAACTATCGAGAAAGCAATTACTTTCATCAAAGAAGCAAGTACTAATGGTGCGCAATTAATAGCCTTTCCAGAAGTATTCGTTGCAGGATATCCGTATTGGAATTGGATTATGACACCAGTTCAAGGCAGTAAATGGTATGAAGAATTATATAAATGTTCAGTTGCTGTAACCGATGAATCGATGCAGCCTCTATTCCAAGCAGCAAAAGAAAACAACATTCATATTGTAATTGGGATTAACGAACGAGGGGATTCGTATGGTGAAATTTACAACACCAATTTAATCATTGACAACAACGGAAACCTAATCGGTAAGCACCGAAAATTAGTTCCAACTTGGGCAGAAAAACTAACATGGACTTCTGGTGATGGTTCTTCTTTAAAAGTTTACAATACAGAAATTGGTCCAATTGGAACCTTGGCTTGTGGTGAAAACACCAATACCTTAGCCCGATTTACCCTGCTTGCTCAAGGCGAATTAATTCATATTGCCAATTACATTTCGTTGCCGGTAGCCCCACCCGATTACAATATGGCAGAAGCAATTAAAATTCGGGCTGCAGCGCATTCATTTGAAGGAAAATTATTTACCATTGTTTCTTGCTCCACAATTTCACAAGAAATTAAAGACGCATTGAGAGAAGACGTTCCAAATGTGGACGAATTATTAACTAGAAAAAATTCTGCATTCTCTGGATTTATTGGTCCAAATGGAGCTGTAATTGGGGAACCACTTATTGATGAAGAAGGAATGGTTTATGCCGACATCGATTTAGAAAAATGTATCCAACCCAAACAAATGCACGACATTTTAGGACATTACAATAGATTTGATATATTTGATTTGCGCGTAAACATTACTCCAACAAGAAAGATTACGTTTATTGATAATCACGAGGAATTTAATAAGAGATAGTATTAAGATTTTTTAATAATATAGAAATAATATTTGAGACTTAAATAATAAATTTATTTTAAAAAAACTTATATTTAAATACAGGAAAAACATCCTAAACTTTATAATTATGAAAAAAGCAATTTTATTTATTTCAATTTTTTCACTAAATTTTCTTTCTGCTCAACAAAAACATAATTCAATAAAACCAAAGAATCTTGAAAAAGAAAAAACATTCTCAGGAAAACTAACTGGATTTAATAATGGTGATAAAATAAAATTTTATGATCCTGAAATAATGAAAACTTTGGATAGTACTTATATTGTGGATGGTAAGTTTAAATTAAAAAATCCTTTAGGGAAAATTCCAAAAACTATATTTATTACTGTTGTTTCAGAAAATAAATATTTTACTTTCATACCTTTTATTGCTGGTGAGAATATTGAAATTTCTGGAGATAAAAAAGATTTTAAATATAATTTAGTGGTTAATGGTTCAAAATTTCAAAAAGGAAAAGAACTGTTAGAAAAAGAAACTAAAAAATATAAAATTGAAAGAGATTCCTTAAGTAAATATTTCAGGTTAAAACAAAGTGATACAACAAATACTAATTTAGAAATTCTAAAAAACATAAAAAAAAGAGTCAATGAAATAGATAATTTAAGTGATGTAATTACATCAAAGTATATTAAAGAACATATTAATACTCATTATTATGCTCTTGTAAATCTTGCATTTTATTTTAATAAATTACCAAAATCAGAAATTCAAGATTTATATAATAAATTGGATAAAGAACATAAAGAAAGTGTTTATGGTAAAAAAGTTAAAACATTTTTAGAAGTTGGAAATATTCTAAAAGAAGGCGATTTTTATTTTGACTTTGAAGCAAAAGGACAAGACAATAAAGTACATAAATTATCAGAAATTAAAGATAAATATATTCTATTAGATTTTTATGAAACCTATTGTGGACCTTGTGCAGCTTCGGTTAGCGAATTAAAAAAAATGGCAGAACAATATAAAGACAAATTACAAATAGTGAGTTTCTGTGCCGATAAGCCGGAAGATATTTGGAGAAAAGGAATTAATCAAAATAAAATCGATTGGCTTTCTCTTTGGGATGGCAAAGGAACAAGTGGACCAACTGTTCTTAAATATGGCTCAGATGGTTTTCCAACTTTTATTTTAATTGACAAAATGGGTAAAATTATTAAAATCGACAATTCCGGTTATGGAGAAGGTTCAATTGAAAAAATGTTAAAAGAAAATATTAAATAATGAAAGAAACGAAACATTCAGACGATGTAATTGGTCGCGCACGAGTTCAAGACACACCCGAACTGGAAGCCTATTATAAAGAACTCGAAACCCTTGGTGCTGGTGCTTTATGGACTGTTGCAAACGATATTGAACCATGGGAACCTCGAAGTTCTTCTGTTCCTATGCTTTGGAAATACGATGATTTGAGAGCGTTGGTTTTAAAATCCTCCGAATTGGTAACACCCGAACAAGCAGGTCGTCGAGTGGTATATTTGGTAAACGACAAACGCAAGGATGTGTCCGCAGCCGTGGGTTGGCTATATACCGGAATTCAGGTTACACGCCCGGGTGAAAGCACTTCGGCACACCGCCATCGGGCATCTGCTTTACGTTTCATTATGGAAGGCAACAAAGGCTATACTGTGGTAGATGGCAACAAAATCATGTTGGAAGTCAACGATTTTGTGATTACACCAAATTCCACTTGGCACGAACATGGTGTTGAGGCCGATGGGCAAACTTGCATTTGGCAAGATGGTTTGGATATCCCCTTGGTAAATGCTTTGGAAGCAAATGATTATGCCGTTTATGATGGCAAACAACCCTTAATTTCTCCGGTTAATCATTCACCAATTACGTTTGGTAGCGCAGGATTAATTCCGGCAGATACAACTTGGGACAAACCCTATTCGCCTTTATTCAAATATTCTTGGTCAACTGTATATCCAACCTTATTAGAAGTTGCAAAAGTCAATGAAATCAATCCTTTTGATGGAATTTTAATGCAATATTCCAATCCGTTAACGGGTGGCCATGTCATGCAAACCATGGGTGCCGCCATGCAATTGTTACCCGCAGGTTTCAAAGGTAAGGCACACAAACACACCGGTTCCTTCGTATACCAATGTGCCAAAGGAAAAGGCTATTCCATCATTAACGGAAAACGATTTGATTGGAAAGAGCGAGATATTTTCTGTGTTCCATCTTGGGCTTGGCACGAACACCATAACGCCTCCGATTCCGAAGATGCTTGTCTATTTACCTTCAATGATTTACCAGTAATGGAAAAATTAGGATTGTATCAAGACAAAATTTATGAAGAAAATAATGGAAATCAATTTGAAATTTAGAATAAAGAAAATAGAATATAGAAAATAGAGTTTTCACTTTGCGCCTTAGTGCCTTTGCGAGAAAATAAATTACTAATTATTTAAATAAACTTAGTTCCTTTGCAACTTAGAACCTTATAAAAAATGAAACTACTTACTTACAAAACAGCCGATACCGAACCTCGTTTAGGATTCCTCCACAACAATCTAGTAATTGACATGGAAGATTTTGGAGAAATATCCAATTTTCCATTACCAAACGATATGTTGGATTTAATTGACCTTGGATTTGAAATCATTCAAGAAATCACCGAAATGGTGAACGAAACTCCAGAGAATTTCTTTGAAGAGATTTCGTATAAAATGGACGAAGTTACCATCCTCGCTCCTATTGAAAAACCAAGAAAAAATATCATCGGAATAGGATTAAACTATACCGAACACGTTGCAGAAAGTGCTCGTACTTTGGATACAACTGGTAAATTACCACAAAAACCGATTATCTTTTCTAAACCTCCAACAACGGTTACAGCAACCAATACGGAAATAATTAAAAACACCAAACTAACTTCACAATTGGACTGGGAAGTAGAATTGGCAGTAGTTATTGGCAAAAAAGGAAAATACGTTGCTAATGCCGATGCAATGGATTATGTATTTGGATATACCGTTATCAATGATATTTCTGCAAGAGATTGCCGTCGTGAAGGGCAATGGATTGTTTCTAAAGGGCAAGATACTTTTGCACCAATGGGACCCATTTTAGTAACCAAAGACGAAATTGAAAATCCGCACAACTTGAATTTATCTTTAAAAGTAAACGGAATAGAAAAACAAAATTCCAATACCAAATTCTTACTTTTCAATATAAAGGATTTAATTGAAGATTTGAGCATCGTGTTTACTTTAGAACCAGGTGATATCATTGCCACAGGAACACCATCTGGAGTTGGAGCAGGACGAACTCCTCAAGAATGGTTAAGCAATGGAGATGTTGTGGAAGCAACTGTGGAAGGAATTGGCACAATCGTGAATACCGTTAAGGAAATATAAGCCCCCTAGCCCCCGAAGGGGAATTACTAAGGAAACTTTAAACTTTAAACCTTAAACTTTTAAACATGAAATATAGAATAGGACAAATAGTTCCCTCCTCCAATGTGACGATGGAAACCGAAATACCAGCAATATTTAGAGCAAGAGAAACCATTTTGCCAGAACGTTTTACATTCCATAGCAGTAGAATGCGAATGAAGAAAGTAACCAAAGAAGAATTGGAAGCCATGGATGCCATGAGTTTAAAGTGTGCTCAAGAACTTTCGGATGCTCATGTAGACGTTATGGGATATGCTTGTTTGGTTGCCATTATGAGTATGGGACGCGGATATCATTGCGTATCGGAAGTGAATTTACACCAAGAAACGGTTGCGAACGATTTTCCTACTCCAATTGTAACATCGGCTGGGGCATTAATAAACGGATTGAAAGTTTTGGGTGCAAAGCAAATCTCTATCATCACTCCTTATATGCGACCATTAACCAACATGGTTGTAGATTATATAGAACACCAAGGAATCAAAGTAAAACAAAGTATTGCATTGGAAATTCCAGATAATTTAGAAGTAGCAGCACAAAACCCTTTAAACTTATTGGAAATTTACAAACAATTAGACTTGACCGATGTAGATGTTTTAGTGGCCTCGGCCTGCGTACAAATGCCCTCGCTAGAAGCAATCGATTTGATTCAAGCAGAATGTGGAATTCCTGTAACTTCGGCAGCAGTTTGCACGACTTATGAAATGATGAAGAAATTAGGAATTGAAGCCAAGTCGAGTATTGGCGGAGAATTGTTGAACGGAAAATACTAAATTATAAAATAATATTGACTAATTTGACTTATGACAAATGTCATAAATAGTGCGATTTAGATTTTTTACTTTTGGTAAAACTTAAAAACCAAATCTCATGAACAAATTAGTAATTCCATTATACTCCTGGAACAACGGAGCATTTATTATGATAGGCGTTTTTGCATTAGTTATTATAGGATTAGTTGGCGCCATTTTCCTCATGATGGGAAGTAGTAAAAACAAAAAAGACTAAGCATTGCTTAGTCTTTTTTTATATTTATAAAATAGTAATTATTCTTTGATTACTTTTTTAGTAATAATTCCTTTATCAGAAACTATTTTCATCATGTAAATTCCAGTTGATAAATCAGAAACAGAAATTTGAGTTTCAGAAACACCATCCAATTTTACATTTTTAACGATTCTTCCATTTAAATCTGTAATTTCAAGATTAGTTATACTTGCGTTTATGCTATTCATAACATTTATAACATCCTTAGAAGGATTTGGATAAAGTGCAAATTTTTCAGACAAAAATTGGTCTACACCAAGAACAGAAGTCATATTAAATGAATCTACTCGCATCGACTGTGCTGCAGTAGTTATTGCTGAAAAGTCAGTTAGTTTGAAATAATAAGTTCCCGCTGAAGGTGCTGTATAAACACTACCTGTTACTTGTGTATAGGTAGTTAGTTTTAAAGCTGTATTAGAAAACAAAGAAGTTATAGCAGTTGGATTTGCATCTGGGAAAACTTCTAATTTTAAAGATCGGTTATAAGTAGTACTTTGCTCTTTGTGATAAAAGCTAACTGTAACTTGCTCACCTGCCTGTAAATTTATTGGTCTAGAATAAATAGATCTATTTGTTGCAAGAGTTGTGCTTGAATTTGAAAACAAATACTGAGTTCCAGCTTGTGCATTTGCAGCAGTTGTTCCTGTGGACCAAGAACCACTCCAACCATCAACAGCATATCCTAAAGCATTATCAAAACCATATGCATAAGGCAAGTTATTAGCTGTAAAGAAAGAGAATGGTCCAATCCATTGACTTCCACAACTATTTCTTACAAAATATTGGTATCTAGAATTTGCTGTTAATCCTGTTACCGTAAAGGAATTAGTTGCAGATGTATAGGTTACAGCAGGTGTATGACCAACTACTCCAACAGAAACATCATAGCTTGTTACCCCTGGAATTGCTGTCCAATTAATGGTAGCGGAAGTTAATGTACTTCCAGTATCAAATAAATCTCTAGTAATACCAACACAAGAATTATTATTAACAACTGATATATTATCTAAAGATAATAAAAACATATCGGTTGAAAAATTTTGGAATGCTATATAAACTGTTTGTCCTGCATAAGCAGATAAATCAATACTTCGTCTAGTCCAAGTTGAATTTTCTCCAGAAGATCCAGTTACACCATCTCCTTGAGTGAACAAAGGTGTAAAACTAGATACGGCATTGTTTGTTGTAGATATTAAAACTTTGTAGGAATCCAAATAAGCTGGATCGTAAGCTTTTGCATCATAATATAAAGTATTGCTTCCTGATGGTAAAGTTATCGAAGGAGAAACCAACCAATCATCTGAAGTGCCCGGAGCAGTATACCAAGAGGTACTCATAGCTACTTTGTTATCAAAATCTTCATTTGTAGAAATCCAAGCTGCATTCACAAAACTAACGCCTGCATTAGGAGTTAATCCATCTTGATTATACAAAGTCCAACCTGCAATTCCAGGACCAATTCCGTCCCAATTTTCTTGAAAAACAATCTGACTTTTCGCTGTCTGATTAAATCCAATAGTTAATAATAATAAAAGTAATAATTTTTTCATAATTATATTAAATTTTAAGTTTAGTCAGCAAATGTAGTTTTTTTCTAAAAAAATAAAAATAAAAATAAAATAAAAATTGTCATTCAGAATAAAAAAATAACTCTCTAATTATGGTAAAACAATAGAGTTAAATGTTTTTGAAATAAAATAGTTGTCAAAAAAAAATTAGATATGAGAAATAAAAACTAGTCTTCTTTCTTTACAACCTTACGCGCTACTTCAATTTTAAACTTTTTACCTTTCATTTTTTCGTCTCGTATATGGCCTAAAAATTCTTTGACTTTTTTAGATTTTACGGCTGCAAACGAAATGAAATCTTTTACTTCAATCAAACCCAAATCACCTTTTTCTAGTTTTCCTTTTTGAGAAAAGAAACCTACAATGTCAATTTTATTCAATTTATTTTTCTTTCCTCCACTCACATAAATTGTCTGAAATTCGGGAGCTTTGGGTAAAGTAGTAGCGGTATCTACATTTAATATTGTAGTTGTATAATCTATATAATCCATTTTTTTCTCACTTTCATGAGCCACTATATAGGCCGTTCCAGAAGCCAACATCCTTGCGGTTCGTCCGTTTCTGTGGGTGAATTCATCTTCTTTGGATGGCAAATGGTAATGAATTACGTGATTCATTTCCGGAATATCTAGTCCACGAGCGGCTAAATCGGTAGTAACTAAATAACTTACGCTTCCGTTTCTAAATTGAATCAAAGCACGCTCGCGTTCGTCTTGATCCATACCTCCATGATAATAAGTAGAGTAAATTCCTTTTTCGTTTAGGGTATCGCTAATGCGTTCGGCAGCGTCTCTATGGTTGCAAAAAATAATTGCCGATTGCGATTTTAACGAACAAATCAAATTGAAAAGCGAATTTATTTTATCCTTTTCTTTGGAAACTACCATTTTCAAAGTCAAATTAGAATTGACTTCTTCAGTAGGAATAAAATCTAAAACGGTTGGATTTACAACTCGGGTATATTTTGGAATTTCAATATCGGAAGTTGCCGAAACCAAAATTCGTTTGTTCAGTTTACTTAATTTTGAAATGATAAACGACATTTGCTCATGAAAACCCAATTGTAAGGATTTATCAAATTCGTCTAAAACTAAAGTCTGAATAGCGTCCATTTTAAAAGTACCTCTTTCAATATGGTCTGCAATTCGGCCGGGAGTTCCTATTAAAACTGCTGGTGGATTGGAAAGATTTTTAATTTCGGTATCAATAGAATGCCCGCCATAGCAAACATTAACTTTATAATCGGTTCCCATTTTCTTCCAAACTTGTTCAATTTGTAATCCCAATTCGCGGGAGGGAACTAAAATTAAACATTGAACGGTGTTTATTTCGGGCTGTAACATTTCAAAAATTGGCAATAAAAAAGCCAAGGTTTTTCCGGAGCCCGTTGGGGAAAGTAGTAATATATTGGCATCATTCAAAATAGCATCTTGTGCCATTTCTTGCATTTCGTTTAGACTTTCAATTCCTAAATTTAATAGTAAATTGGTAGAGTGTGGATTATTATTCATTTGGCAAAGATAAAGCCAATTAGGAATTAATAATTACGAATTAGGATTTTTTAAAATTAAATTATGAAGTAGATCTAAATAAAGAGGAGATTTAAAGTTTATAAATATAAACTTTAAATCTCCTAAGTTTTTTCCAAATGATTAATAGATGTAATATACTATCTTAACGTAAAACTGGATTTAGAAACCAATTCGTTTTTGTCAAATACATTCACAAAATAACTACCGCTTGCAAAATCTTTACCATGTAAATCTTGTGAAACATTAACCGTTTTATTTTCATATTTAACAACAGAAGTAAAACTATACGTTAACGATTTTTCACCAAAATTAGTTGTTATCTTATCTCCAAGAACATTGCCTTTGCTGTCAATAACCTGAACATAATAAGTTTTATCACCCGATTTAGCAATGCTATTTTCGGCAATAGTAAAACTAATTTTAAGTACATCTACCCTACTCGCTTTATCCGTTTCAATTTGTTTACCAGAACTTCTTTGTTTATAGGTAGCAGTTTTCAAATTTAATACAGAAAGTTTAGACCCTTTCTCTACAGTTTTAGAAAGCTCTTCATTTTGACCAACCAATACTTGATTATAGTTTTTAGAGTCCGATAAAACTACTTTAGTACTGTCTAAATTAGTTGTCAATACTTTGTTTTCTTTTTTCAAAACTTCAACTTGCTGCATCAAATCATTCATTTTAGTTTGAAGTGCTAAAAATTGTTGTTTGTATTTAGCCATTGAAGTCGCATCCCCTTTAGATTTCTCTAATTTAGCCATCAATCCAACTACCTTTTCTCTTTCGGCAATTAACTCATCCGACATTGTGGTGTTTTCAGCAATAGCCGCATCATAGGTTGACTTCAAATCTTGTAAATTTTTTAATACATTTTCTTTTTCTGTTTTAACAGAACTAACTTCCGTAGTAAGCGTTGTTGCTTCACTTTTCAATTTGAAAATATAAAAAACACTACCTACTAAAAGCAGTAAAAGCACTAATACTACAATTTTTAACGACGAATTACTTTTTTGAGTTTCCATTTTAGAGATATTTAGTTCCGCAAATTTAATAATATTTAATTGTATAACGTAAGTTTGTACAATTATATTATTTTTGAACGCAAAGATTTTTGTTATGGAAAAACTTATTCGGTTTACTGTTTCCGATTTATCCAAAATTACCAACCACCGAAGTGGCGAAGTAAAATTTGGCGAAAAAATGATTACCATCCCTAAAGACCAAGATATTGCTACTTTTCTGCAAGAATCCGAATCCCAATTTGTACTTTTCGGAATACCCGAAGACATTGGCATCCGTGCCAATTATGGTCGCCCAGGAGCAAACTCTGCTTGGGAAAGTGCCATTAAAAGCATTGCCAATATACAGCACAATCGCTTTTGCAAAGGATCCCAAATTATTGTACTAGGAGCCTTAGACACTTCTCTAGAAATGAAAGCCATTGAAAATCTAGATTTCAATATTACCGAAGACCGCAAAAAAATGTGCGAATTGGTAACCATCATAGACAAAGAAGTTTCTCATATTATAGCCACTATTGTAAAAGCTGGAAAAACCCCAATTGTTATTGGTGGTGGACATAACAACGCTTATGGCAATATAAAAGGAACCGCTCTCGGCAAAGGAAAACCGGTTAATGCCATAAACTTTGATGCCCATTCCGATTTCCGAATTCTTGAAGGACGCCACAGTGGCAACGGATTTTCCTATGCTTTCGAAGAAGGCTTCCTAAAAAAATATTTCATCTTCGGCCTGCACCACAGTTATACCTCCAAGAGTGTTTTAGACAAACTCAAAACCCTAAAAGAACGAGTTTTATACAACACTTACGACAGTATGAAAATCAAAAAAACCAAAGACTTTTCCATGGAAATGCAATTGGCACTTGACTTCATAAAAAACGACTTCTACGGAGTAGAAATTGACCTCGACTCCATCCCTAACATCCCATGTAGCGCTATGACTCTAAGCGGATTTTCGGTAGAAGAACTCCGCCAATTCATCTACTTCTTTGGTAAACATTCCAATGCTGCCTACCTCCACATTTGCGAAGGCGCACCAAGTTTAGACCACGACAAAAACAACCATTTAGTAGGCAAATTAATTGGCTACCTAGTAACCGATTTCATCAAAGCCAAAACCGAAACTACTATTGCTTAATTTTAGGAGCGAAACAGTAGGCATTTTAGTAAACGTCATTCCTGCCATACGTTACAATCTGGCATTGCGAGGAAAAGTAACAATAAATTACATTATTTCATCTATCGCAATGCCAGGATTTCCACTTCTGTCAGGGCTAGCTAGCATTGGTCTTTTGTGAAATTTATTTTTCAAAAAAAATGCTTAAATAAATATAACCTATCTTTGTAGCTCCTTGAAACAGTTCAAGACGAATATAATTATGACATTCAACGATTTAAACTTATTAAAAAACATACAACAAGCTTTAGCCGAAGAAGGCTACACTACTCCTACACCAATTCAACAGCAAGCCATTCCTATCATCCTTGAAGGAACCGATTTAGTTGGCTGTGCCCAAACTGGTACCGGAAAAACTGCTGCTTTTGCTATTCCTATTATCAATTATTTACACCGCTTAGTAGGTTCTTCTGCCAAGAAAAAACACATTAGAACTTTAGTGGTTACTCCTACTCGTGAATTGGCAATCCAAATTGACGAAAGCTTTAACACCTATGGTAAATACACCAACATTCGTTCTATGGTGATTTTTGGAGGGGTTAGTCAAGTACCACAAGTAGACCAATTAAAAAAAGGAATTGACATCCTTATCGCTACTCCAGGAAGACTTCTTGATCTTCACAAACAAGGATTTATCGATTTAGACCACCTGCATTTTTTAGTACTCGATGAGGCCGATCAAATGCTAGACATGGGCTTTATTAACGATGTAAAAAAAATTGTAAAACTTACACCAGACAATCGTCAAACGCTATTGTTCTCGGCTACAATGCCAATGGCAATTCGCGAACTTGCCGATACTTTTTTAACCAAACCAAAATATGTTTCGGTTACTCCTGTTTCTTCCACTGCTGAAACGGTGAATCAAAAAGTATACTTTGTTGGAAAAGAAGACAAGCGAAAACTTTTGTACCACATCATCCGTAACGATAAAATTAATAATGTTTTGGTTTTTTCAAGAACCAAGCATGGTGCCGATAATGTAGTTAAAGCATTAAAAAAGAATAACGTTACTGCCGAAGCTATTCATGGCGATAAATCCCAAAACGCAAGACAACGTGTTTTAGAAGCTTTTAAAAACAAAGAAATTTCTGTGCTTGTAGCAACCGACATTGCGGCTCGTGGAATTGATATTGAAAGCCTACCCTTTGTAATCAATTTTGACATCCCTAATATCTCCGAAACTTATGTACACCGAATAGGACGAACTGGTCGTGCTGGAAATAGCGGATTGGCAATTTCCTTTTGTGCAAAAGACGAACTACCCTATTGGAAAGACATTCAGAAACTTATTAAAATTGACGTAAAGGTAGAAAAAGACCATCCCTATCCTTATACGGATGTGCCTGAAAATCCAGATGCAAAACCCGATTTAAGAAATAAGAAAAAAGAGGCTACTCCTAATTCTAGAAAATCAGAAGGATCGAAACAAAATAAAAAACGTTGGTATTAACCAACGTTTTTTTTTTGCTTAAAAAAGGTCTTTTAATGCCTTCTTTGCTGTAGGAAATTGAAATTGAAAACCTAAATCTAAGGCTCTTCTCGGAATTATATTTTTATTGTTAAACAATAGAATATGCATTTCTCCTAAAATTAGTTTCATTACCCAACGCGGAATATTAGGTAAAAACAAAGGGCGATGTAATTGAACCGCAATTGCTTTAGTTAATTCTTGATTCGATATAGGATTAGGAGCTACTGCATTAATAATTCCTTCGGTTTGGTTTTTAATAATAAAGTGATACAAATTAGCAACATCTTTAATATGTATCCAAGATTGTAGTTGTTTACCCGAACCAAAACCCGAACCTACAAACATTTTAATTGGTCTAACCATTTCTAAAAGTGCTCCACCTTTGTTAGAAAAAACAATTCCAGTTCTTACTTTAGTGACCTTTAAGTTTAGTTCCTTAAATTGGTCTGCACTTTTTTCCCATTTAACAACTACATCCCCAAGGAAAGTTGCATCCATTGCTACAGAAGTTTCCTCGTAAACTGCAGAAGAACTATCGGGATAAATTGCAGTACCAGAAGCAGAAATAAAGTGTTGGACTTGATTTGGTTTATTTTTTAATAATTCAAATAATATATCCGCCGATTGGGTGCGACTTTCTAAAAGTTCGACCTTATAAGACTTTGTCCATTTTTTAGCAATAGAAGCTCCGGCAAGATGCACAATTACATCTACGCCTTCCAAGCAATTTACATCAATTTGTCTTGTTTTTATATCCCAATGAAAACCAAAATAGTTATTTCTTGCATTGTTTTTAATTGGGGAAGTCGTTAAATAATGAACTATATGATTGTCTTGCAAAAGCAAATCGGTTAATTCTTGTCCTATCAATCCAGTTGCACCAGTAATTAGTATCTTCATGAGTTGCCCGTTTGATTTAATAAATTAATTTGTTTTAACCATTTAGTAAAACTTACTTCAAAGGTACCAAAAAAAAAGGGTTGACTATATTGTTAACCCTTTTAGTTTTATTATTAATTTGATGCCAAATTACCACTCGCAAGGAATCGGGTTGGTATCTGGCGCTGCCTGGTTTTATATTAAATGCTTCGTAAAATTCATGCACGATGGCAAAGCAATTGGCACTTTAGAAAAAACAGAAAAGAATAAAGTGGTGGTAAATTATGGTGTCTTTACTTCTAAAGTGAGTTTGGATTTACTAGAATTTGTGGAACGACCGAAGTAAGAATACTTTATTACCTAACTAAAATTTTATACCAAAATTATAAAATACCCCGTGAAATTATAAAATTATGCCGAAATTTTATAATTTTTTATCTAGAATTAGAAAATTATGCCATCGGCAATGTTGTAGATGGCATTTCCATTTAATTTTATACCAAAAATTATAAAATTATGCCACCGTCAATGTTGTAGATGCCATCTACATATAAAATTATGCCTAAATTTTATAATTTTTTATCTAGAATTAGAAAATTATGGAGACTGGACAGAATTTTGTGTAAACTCTAAAAATGCTTAATGTTCTATTTTGCACCTATCTCCAAAT